>DATFGI010000056.1:0-30304 GCA_035249605.1 Acidimicrobiia bacterium | reverse complement strand
CCGTCCACCGCCAACTCGTCGACGACACCGACCACCACGGCGCGGATCGCCCCGGTTTCGAGACCGAGGATCTGCCGGGCCGAGTTGCCCTCGTCGAGGATGAGCACCTTCTCCCCGACCCCGGCGTCGACCACGTCGATGCAGATGGTGTAACCCGAAGGCTTGCCCTCCAGATCGTCCACGTCACACAACAGCAGACGGTGCTCCTCCAACAGCGGGATCTCGATGGTGGACACGACGGTCCCCACCACCCGGCCCAACTTCACGTCTCCACCCCGATGTTGACGTCGTCGACGATCCCGACCACGGCGTGGTCGACGGGGACGAACCGCACTGGCAACGCCTCGGCCGCCTCACGGGAGCTGACGAAGTAGACCAGCTCACCGGGGCCGGCCATGTGCAGTGCGTCGGCGGCCACGACGGTGCCCCCCGAGGGCTCCTGGTTCTTGTCCAGCGGTTGGATCAGCAGGAAGCGGACACCGTCAAGGCCTTCTGACTTCTCGGTGGCTACCACGCTGCCGAGCACCCGGGCCAGCTGCATCTCAGCTCCCCACCCGCCGCATGAACCGTGGCTCGGAGGAGAGATTCTCCGCCATCTCGGCATGCAGCTGCGGGATCACGTCGGACCGGATCAGGGTGCCGTGCGGTCCACAACGCGACACAGCGGCGTCGACCGCAGCCTCTACCTCGGCCACCACTCCGGAGAAAAGCACGTACCCCTTGCCACCCAAACCGTCGGCAAGACGGACCGCCGACACCGTGACCTCGGCCGCCTTCACCCCGGCATCGGCGGCGTCGATGACCGCGGACACGGTCGCCGTCTCCACGATCCCTAGCGCCTCGGCGCGAAGATCTGCCCCGGCGGTCCCTGCGACAATCGCCGCGGTGACATCGGGGTGGATGTCGGGAAGGAACACAGAGTCGGTCAGGCTCCCCACCCCGACCCCGGTGTCCCGGGCGATCTCCACGCTGGCGGTGTCCCCGGACACCATCACCAGGTAGCGCCCGGGGTGGACCGTCCCGACGTAGATGGCAGCGATCGGGGCGGTCTTCACCATGGCGTCCCCGGCGACGATGCCCGCGGAGATCGAGTCGAACTCGAGAAGGGCGAGGGCCGGGTCAGACAATGCGCAGCGCCCCGACCACACTGATCCGGCGCACCCTGGAGAAGTGACGGGGCCGGGTCAACCCCTCCCCGGTCGGGCTGGCGATGGAGAACGAGGTGAAGCCCTCGCCACCCTCGCCGAGGCCGGCGTAGTTGGGCCCGTTGGCGACGAAGATGCTGCAGTTCATCGCCCGGGCCATCCGGGTGATGGTGTCGACGTTGGTGCTGTGGATCGAGGCGGTGTGGCGGAACCCGTGCTCGGAGCGGACGGCGAGATCGATGGCATCGTCGACGTTGTGCACCCGCACCACCGGCATCACGGGCATCATCTGCTCGGTCCACACCAGGTTGTGCTCCCGGGGCACTTCGGCGAGCACCAGCCGGACGTCGTTGTCGACGGCGATCCCGATCTCGGAGAGGATCCGCCCCGCGTTCTTCCCGATGAAGTCGGGGTTGATCATCCCCGGCTTGTTGGGCGGCCCCATCTCCCGGAAGATCACCCGCTCCAGCCGCTTCAGCTCGTGCTCCTTCAAGCGGTAAGCGCCGTTGGCGGCCATCGCCTGAACGAGACGGTCGGCGACGGTGTCGACCACGATGGTGGTCTTCTCGTCGGTGCAGATCACGTTGTTGTCGAATGAGGCACCCCGGACGATGTCGCGCCCGGCCGCCTCGACGTCGGCGGTCTGGTCGACCACTGCGGGAGGGTTGCCCGGGCCGGCGGTGATCGCCTTCTTCGAGGTCTTCAAAGCCTCTTGGACGACACCGGGCCCTCCGGTGACCAGCAACACCCGCACGTCGGGGTGGTGCATCACCTCCTTGGCGCTCTCCAGGGTGGGATGCGGAGTGGTGGTGATCAGGTCGGGGGGGCCTCCTGCGGCGACGATCGCCCGGTTGAGGAGCTTGATGTTCTCGACCGAGACCAGGGCGGCGTTGGGGTGGACGTTGAAAACCGCGGCATTGCCCGCGGAGACGATGGAGATCGAGTTGTTGATGATCGTGGAGGTGGGGTTGGTCGTAGGCGTGATCGAGGCGACGACGCCATAGGGGGCGTACTCGGTGACCATCATCCCGGAGTCACCGGTGACCACATGGGGCTCGAGGTCCTCGGGGCCCGGTGTCCTCGTCGTGACCAGGCGGTTTTTGATCACCTTGTCCTCGGCCCTTCCCAGACCGGTCTCCTCGGCGGCCATGTACGCGAGCCGCTCGCCCTCACGGAGCATGGCGGCCCGCATCCCGTCGACTATCGCCTTGCGGCCCTCGAGGCCCATCCCCCGGTAGGTCTCGAAGGCGCGACGAGCCGCGGCCACGGCATCGTCGATGGTGGCGTGGACACCATCGTCCAATTCCACTTCGGAGACGGCCAACTCGTCGCTGGCCCGGATTGCCGGCCCGGCGCGGGAGGCGAACTCGGCCGCCGCCACCCGGCCCTTCACCCGGTCGATGATCTGGCGGATCTCGGACTCGCTGAGTGTGCCCCTATCCAGAACGGGCCTCCTCACCCTTGTGGTATCGGATCTCGCCGCCGACGTCCCAGGAGTCGACGATGGCCATGATCACCGCGTCGCAGGGCCGATCCCGGGTCATCTCGGTCTGTCGGGCCGAGCTGCCCGAGGCGTAGAGCACCACCTCGCCGGTTCCGGCGCCGACGGCGTCGACCGCCACCACATAGGAGCCGGTCTCGGAGCCGCCTTCGTCGATCTGACGAACCACAAGCATCTTCATCCCCTCCATGAGGGGCTCCTTCCGGCTGGCGACCAGTGTCCCGGCGACCCGGCCTAACTGCATGACGCCTGCGGCACTAGCCCAGCTCTTCCTGAGCCTGCTCCTGACGGCCCAGCGGCAGGCTGAGGTCGACGTTGACGTGGGGACGGGCGATGACGTGGGTCGCGGTGACCTCGCCGACCTTCTCGGCGCCGCGCACACCGGCGTCGACGGCGGCCTTCACCGCCGCCACATCACCACGGACCACCGCGGTGACATAGCCGCCACCCGTCTTCTCCATACCGACCAGCTCCACCTTGGCCGCCTTGACCATGGCGTCGGCAGCCTCGACCATGGCCGGGAAGCTGCGGGCTTCGATCATTCCAAGAGCTTCAGCCATGAAGCTCCTCCTTTCGTTTCTCCATCGGAGTCATCACTACTTGTCGGCGTCCCGCCCGGTCAGCCCCTCCAGGGCCGCCACGGCCGCCTGCCACCCGACGTCGATGTCCCGCTCCTCGCCGCCAAGGTAGATCCGGCCCATCGAGCCGAAGCTGCGCACCTCCAGAACGTTGATCTCCGCCGCCTTCTCCGCCTCGTTGGCCGCCAGGGATGCGTAGGCGGCGGGCTCGCACTCCAGCACGTACAGGGTCTGACCGGGGATGATCATCTGCCCGTGCCGGGTCCGATTGATCAACTGGGCATGGTGGTCGTCGATGCGCCGGATGATCTGGGAGCTGAGGATTCGGGGCTTGATCCGATCGTCCTCATCCTGGGAGATCGCCTCCAGGATGGCCTCCCCCGCCGCTCGGGTCTCCGCCTGGTCCGGTGAGTGGATCTCGAGGACGCCGTAGTAGCGCTCGATGATCTGCAGCCCCGGCTTGACCGTGGTCGCCTTGAGCGCCACGTCGCTGAGGCGGTTGATCTCGATTCCGGGAGCCACCTCGACCCACAGCGAGGCGTCCCCGGCCAGCGGCAGGAACCCCTGCGCCACCGTCCCCAGGAAGGCGGCGTACTGGGGCTGCAGGCTGTCCAAGAACGCGTAGGACCTGAGCTCAATACCTTTCGTCACTATCTCCTCCGTCGCTTCCGCTGACGATCTGGACACCTGCTGACGCCCCGATCCTCGTGGCGCCGGCGGCGATCATGTCTTCGGCGTCGTCGGCGGTGCGGACCCCTCCCGACGCCTTCACCCCCATCTCCGGGCCCACGGTTTCCCGCATCAGCGCCACGTCGTAGACGGTGGCGCCGCCCGGTCCGAACCCGGTCGACGTCTTGACGAAGTCGGCCCTGGCCCGCTTGGCCAGCGCCGAGGCGATCACCTTCTCCTCGTCGGTGAGGAGAGCGGTCTCCAGGATCACCTTGCACACCGCACCGACCTCGTGGGCGGCGTCGACCACTTTGGCGATGTCGTCGTATACCAGGTCGTGGTCGCCGGACTTGAGCGCCCCGATGTTGATCACCATGTCCACCTCGCGCGCCCCGTCGCGCAACGCCTTGCGAGCCTCCATTGCCTTGACCTCGGTGGTGGTGGCTCCCAGGGGAAACCCGATCACGGTGCACACCGGGACCCCGGTGCCCCTCAGGTTGTTGGCGGCCCGCTTGACCCAGGTGGGGTTGATGCACACCGAGGCGAACCCGTACCGCTCCGCCTCGGCGCAGAGCTTGTCGATGTCCTCAGCGGTGGTGTCGGCGCCGAGCATGGTGTGGTCGATATACCTGGCGAGGTCGAGGGGGACGTCGGCGGCCTCGCCGTGGAAGGCGACCCGGTCGGCACCATTGGCCACCACCTGACGGACGTGGTCGCCGGTCTCGGCCATGTCGTAGCGAGCGGACAGGGCGGTCAGAACCTCCCGGGTTATCGCCTCGACCAGTGCCTCGCGGTTCATCGCTGACGCGTCTTCATTTCGTGTAGAGCTTTTCGATCTCGTCGATCTTGGACACCCGGCGGGCGTGGCGATCCCCGGCCCAATCGGTCGCCAGCCACTCCTCGACGATCTGCCACGCTAACCCCTCCCCGATCAGACCGGCGCCCAGGGTGAGCACGTTGGCGTGGTTGTGCTCCCGGCTGTTGCGGGCGGTCGAGATGTCGTAACAGAGGGCGGCGCGTATTCCGGGCACCTTGTTGGCGACCATGGCAGATCCGATCCCGGCCCCGTCGACGACGATCCCCCAGCGACACGCACCGGAGGCGACTTTGGTGGCGACGGCGTGGGCGAAGTCGGGATAGTCGACAGACTCCAGGGAGTCGGTGCCGCAGTCGACCACCTCCCAGCCCGCCTCCTTGAGCTTGAAGGCGATTCGCTCCTTCATGGGAAACCCACCGTGGTCGGCGCCGACCGCGATCGCCTCGGAGACTGCCTGTGCGGAGGGGGCGGGCGGTGTGGGCGGTTCAGACCGTTCTTCGGTCACACCGGCGAGGATGCGGTTCACCAGAGAGCGCACTTCCTCCTCGCTGGGAAGCCCGGGCTGCGGTGGTGGTGACATCGAGGGCGCATCCTAGGAAGCGCAGCGAGCGGGAGAGCGAGCCACTTATGATGCGGTCGTGGCCGGCCGTGACCCCGCATTCCTCTGGGAGACCGAGGTCCTGCGCTCCACCCGGGGGGAGTCGGGATCCCAGTCTCAGCAAATCGCCGATGTGATGACCGACGACGATTGGATCACTCTCCACGAGGCCAGCGAGGCCACCGGGGTGCCCGCGGGGACGATCAGGAAGTGGGCCCGCCGACAGAACATCCCGACCTTTCTGGAGCAGACCTCGGAGGGCTACCTCCGATACGTGTCGATGTCGGGAATCCGCGATTGGACCAAGGAGATCGGGAGAGAGATCGAGGAAGACCTCGACAGCGAGGAGGAGGTCGATCTAACCACCGAAGGAGAGGCGCCGACTGCCGTGCCCGAAGTTCCGGAAGGCTCGATGCTGGTCCCACTCGACGCCTGGAACCGGATGCTCAACCAACTGGGGAACCTCCACGAGGCCGGCCAGCAACTCGCCGAGGCCCGGGAACGGGCCGCCAAAGCGGAGACCGAGGCGCGTTTTCTCAGAGAACGCATGTCGGAGCTCCGGGAGGAGTTGGCCGGGGCTCGGTCCACCCCACCGGACGAACCAGCCAGAGCCGAGCCCGTACGACCCGAGCCCGGTGTCGTCGGACTGGTCAGGAAGGCCTACTCCGGCTGGAGGTCTCGGCGACGGAGTTGACAGACCTAACGGCTTGAACGACAGACCTCTATGTGGAGCTGGAGTCGACGAGGCGATAGGTCACGGCCGAGGCCATGTCCATGTCCATGGCGAACTCGACCAACTCGCCGGTCGTCTCGTCGGGGACATTCATGTCGAAGACC
Source organism: Acidimicrobiia bacterium (assembly GCA_035249605.1). Taxonomy (GTDB): domain Bacteria; phylum Actinomycetota; class Acidimicrobiia; order Spongiisociales; family ZC4RG35; genus JANQRA01. The sequence continues at coordinate 24,159 of DATFGI010000056.1, read as the reverse complement.
ATGTGAGTGGTGCTAGACGTCTCCGCGACCCGGGCCAGCCCGGCCTCTATGTCGAACCAGGTGGTGGAGTCGGCGACCGTCTCGTCGACCGAGAAAGCAAAGCGAAGCTCGGCGGTCAGAGCGTCCAACTCGGCCAGGTCCTCTTCGCTGGTGCCCTCAGGCGTGAAGCCGGCCATGAACCCGAGGAGCAACTCGGCGAGATCGAACTCGATGGGTGACGTGGTGGCCGTCGACTCGATGACGAACACGTCATGACCGTCGATGGCGTCGGTATCCACCACCTCGCTCGCATAGACCGTGGTGATCGGGGCGTCTCCGGGGAGGGTCGGGGTCTCGACGGTTTCCGACCAGGTGTCGCCCACCGTGACCTCCTCGGTGGTGAGAGGCGGGCCCACGAACTGGCCGAAGCCCCCGGCACCGAGCTGTTGCATCGACCCCAGGCTGCCCAGGCCACCCAGCGCACCGAACATGTCCTCGCCGAGCTCTTCATCCGACTCGGGGATGATGTTTCCCTGCTCGTCGACGATCAGCGTGGTTTCGATGGGCTCGATCTCGGCGAAGTCGGGGATGTCCTGCGAGGTCACCGGCTCACCGTCGACGGTGCCGGTGACGTCCAGGTCGGTGAAATCGCCGGTGATGGTGACGGCATAGGTGCCCGCAGTCGGACCGTCGGCGACGCTGTAGCCGAAGGTGCTAGTCCCGCCGATCTGTATCGACATCTCACCGGGGACCTCTTCCTCACCCATCGCGGTGGCATCACCGGTGGCTGTCATGTCGATGGTCTGGTCGATCTCGACCTCGTAGGAGTGGGAGGTGCCGGACTGGAGGTCGTAGGAGAGCTTGGTCGCCTCCGGGATCTCCACCGCCTGCGTTGTGGCGGCGTCGTTGCTGGTCGTGGTCACGTCCGCCCCCGGAGTGCCACAGGCCGCGATGAGCATGGCGAGGACGATGACAAGAGTGAATCTGCGCTTGGGCATGTGGAGACGTTATCGGTTTCGAAATGCTGTGCCCTTGAGCCGGTGTCCATACGGTTCCATGGGAATGCTGGCCTAATAGTGGGCGCTGGGACGTCTGCAAATCGGGGTGGGTTCGCTTCAGGCCACAGTTACCCTCGCCATCCATGACCCGTCGCATCCTCGTCGCCGTCGCCTGGCCCTACGCCTCGGGGTCGCGCCATCTCGGGCACCTGGCGGGTGCCTACCTGCCTCCGGACGTGTTCGCCCGCTATCACCGTCTCGTCGGCAACGAAGTGCTCATGGTCTCGGGATCCGACGCGAACGGCACCCCGATCACGGTCAAGGCGGACGAATTGGGGATTTCGCCGCAGGAAGTCGTGGACCGCTACCACCCCGAGTTCCTCGGCTACTGGGATCAGCTGGGGATCAGCTTCGATCTCTTCACCACGACGATGACCGACAACCACCACCGGGTCACACAGGACTTCTTCCTCACCCTCCTCGACAACGGGTACGTCACCAAGGGGACCTCGTTGCAGTTCTACGATCCGGAGGCGGAGCGGTTCCTCCCCGACCGCTACGTCGAAGGGACCTGCCCCCACTGCGGCTACACAGACGCCCGCGGGGACCAATGTGACAACTGCGGGCGCACCCTGGACCCCACCGACCTGATCGACCCCCGCTCCAAGCTGAGCGGGGCAACGCCCCAGCAGCGGGAGACCGAGCACTACTTCCTCGACCTGCCCGCGTTCAAGGACCGGCTCACCGAGTGGCTGGAGTCGAAGAAGACCTGGCGCAAGCATGTGAGGAACTGGGCCTTGGGGATGGTGGAGGACATGCCGGTGCGAGCCATCACCCGAGACATCGACTGGGGTGTCGACGTGCCGGTCGACGATCTCGGCCCGGGTAAGAAGATCTACGTCTGGTTCGATGCCGTCATCGGTTACCTGTCGGCCTCGATCGAGTGGGCATCGAGGACCGACGACCCGGAGGCTTGGGAGCGGTGGTGGAAGGACCCGGAAGCCGAGTCGTACTACTTCGTAGGCAAGGACAACATCCCGTTCCACACCGTGATATGGCCGGCGATGCTGATGGGGCACGGCCAGCTCAACCTCCCCACCGACGTGCCCGCCAACCAATACCTGACCTTCAAAGGCGACAAGGCCTCGGCCAGCCGGGGAATCGGCCGGTCGATCGCCTGGTACACCGAGCGTCTCCAACCCGACGCCCTGCGCTATGCCATCGCCTCGGTCTTCCCCGAGCAGAACGACACCGACTTCAGCGACGAGGAGTTGATCCGACGGGTCAACGAGGAGCTGGTGGCCACCTGGGGCAACCTGGTCAACCGGGTTCTCTCGATGAGCGAGCGCGACTTCGACGGGCGGGTCCCGGAACCGGGTGAGCTCACCGACGACGACAGCGCCATCATCGACCTGGGCCCGGCGACTCTGGATCAGGTTGCCGGGCACATCGAGAGTGTGGAGCTACGCGCCGGCCTCCGCGCCGCCATGGACGCCGCGGCCGAGGTCAACGCCTATCTCAACGCCACCGAGCCGTGGAAGTCGGTGAAGAGCGACCCGGAACGCGCCGGCACCGTCCTCTGGGTGGCGATCCAGGCGATCGCCGCGATCAGGGTTGCCCTTTACCCGTACCTGCCGCACAGCACGACCGAGATCGGCGAGATGCTGGGAACCGGCCCCGAAGTCAACATGTGGGCAGCACCAGCGGTAGCCGGGGGGACGATGTTGGGCGAGGTGCGACCGGTTTTCCTCAAGCTCGACGAGCACTCGCTCGACGACTGACAACCCATCCCGATACGCGAAGGGTCGTCGCCCGGGGACTCAGGCCGCTACGACGGTGGGTAGAGACCGGAGGTCTTCGCCTTCTCGGTCTGCCAGAAGATGTCGGCGATCTCGTCGATCAAGTCGATCAGCTTCTGCCCGTCGGACGGGTCCACCGACTTCTTGGCATCACCTGCCTGATGGATCGCCCGCCAGAAGAGGTCGTCGAGATTGTCGAACTCCTTGCGGTGCTCTTCGGTGAAGAAGTCGACCCAGAGGACGTTGAGGTGGTGCTTGACCAGCTCGGCGCGCTCCTCCTTGATGTGGAGGGCACGGCCCCGGAACACCGGGTCGTCGGAGGCCTGGTACTTCTCGGCGGCCTTCATCACCGACATGGCCTCGATCTTGGCCTGCGCCGGGTCGTAGACACCGCACATGAGATCGCAGTGGGCGTGGGCGACGGTTACTTGTCGCATGTTGCTCCTTCGTTTCGATTTCGGGCTCCGACCATACTCCTGGGCCACCATGGCGATGAAGAGATACCGGGTAGCCGGGCACTCGATGACTCCCGCGCTCGCCCCGGGCCAGGAGGTGGTGGCGACATTTACCCGAGCCCCGGGGCCAGGAAACGTAGTGGTGTTCGAGCACCCGGGCCGGCCCGGGTTCTGGCTGATCAAACGTCTGGTCGACGCCTCGGGATGGGTCCTCTCCGACAACCCCGAGGCCGGCGACACCGATTCCCGGACCCTCGGCGCCATCGATCGGAAGTCCATGGGCACGGTGATCGACACCCTCGACGTGACGACGTTCGAGGAGGCCTGCCATCTCCTCTCCGCTGAAGACGAGCATCTTGCCGCCATAGTCGACCGATGGGGGCTCCCCGGTTTCTGGGCGCGTAGCCCCGGATTCGCCACCCTGGTGCTGCTCATCCTCGAACAACAGGTCTCCCTGGAATCGGGTGCCGCCATGTTCCGGCGTCTGCGGGGTCTGGTCGGGCCGGTGACCCCGGAGGCAGTCCTCGGCGCCGGGGAGCCGGGTCTTCGCTCCATCGGCGTCACCAGGCAGAAGACCCGCTATCTGATCGAGCTCGCATACCTGATCGTCGACGGCACACTCGACCTGGGAGGTTTGGAGGACCTACCCGTCGACGAGGCGAGGACCACGCTGCTCTCCTTGCACGGGGTCGGCGCCTGGACCGCCGACGCCTATCTCCTCTCCGCGCTGCGCAGACCCGATATGTGGCCAGTGGGCGACCGGGCGCTCCAGGTCGGCGCGGCCGAGACGCTGGGCATGACCTCGATACCAAGCGCGAGCGAGCTCGATCTCATAGGGGAGCCCTGGCGTCCGGTGCGCGCCGCTGCCGCCCGGCTCATCTGGCATGCCTATCTCTCCAAGCGGGGCCGGGTCGAGCCACCCGACCCGACACTTGCTCACCCACCGTCCGAAGAGGCGTAGAGTCGGAACTGGCCATGACCGAGTTCATCGTGAACATGGAGAACCAGCCGGGAAGGCTGGCATCTCTCACCGAATCGCTGGCTGCATTCGGAGTCAACATCGAGGCTCTCACCGCCTATGGGCACAACGGGGAGGGAACCGTCCGACTGATCACCTCCGATGCCCTGACTACGAGAAGGGTGCTCGAAGAGGCGTCGCTGCATTTCGATGAGAACACTGTGCTCACCGTGCTGCTGCCCCACCGGCCGGGCGAGATGGCCCGGCTCACCCGGCTCCTCGCCGACATCGGGGTCAACATCGACGCGATCTATGTCCTCAGGGCGAACGCGGACGGGATCGAGTTTGCCATCTCGGTCGACCAGCCGGAGACGGCCCTCCCCCACCTCGAGGTCACCGGCGGAGTTCTCGTCACCTAATACCCGATAGCCGGGGACCTCTTCGTAAGATCGCTCCAATGCGTTCCACGCTCGCCAGGTTGGTCGCAGTCGGGCTCATCATCAGCGCCTGCAGCGTCGCCGAGGTCGCCGACAGCACGACGACCTCGCAACCAGCCACTGCCAGCACCAGCATATCCTCCACGACGTCGACCTCTTCGCCGGCGACAACCGTCGACGGCGGCGCGACGTCTCTGATCAACGGGCTCCCCGTGGACGACCCTTCTCTCCTCCACCGGCGGGTCCTGGCCGTGAAGATCGACAACCACCCCCGCGCCACCCCGCAGTCGGGCATCAACCACGCCGACATGGTCGTGGAGGTGCTCGTCGAGGGGATCACCCGGTTCATCTCGATATGGCACGAGAGTGACACCGACTATCTGGGGCCGATGCGCTCCGGCCGTCCCACCGAGGCCTACCTGCTCCCCGCCTTCAACCATCCGACCTTCGCCATCTCCGGGGGCCAGGCCTGGGTGCAGAACCTGATCACCAGTTTCGACACCCCGCTCATCAAGGAGCTGTCCGAGGGCACCTTCCGGATCTCGGGACGGAGCGCACCACACAATCTCTACGTCGACACCTTCGCCCTGCGTGACACAGCCGACTCCCGCGACTACCCCGACGACCCGCCCGGAGGTCCGCTGTGGGACTTCGGGCCGATGCCGGCGACTGCTGACGCTGCGTCCGAGGTCAACATCGACTTCGCCGGCAACACGGTGATCTGGACCTGGGACGAGTCCGAGGGGCTCTGGCTCCGCACCGCCTACAACGAGGAGTCGATGTACCGCGACGAGGACGGGACGGAGGGTCGGATCGGGGTCCCGGTGATGGTGGCTCTCTACGTCGAGCCCTACACCGCCAGACCGGGGGGTGGGCAGTCGGGCACCGGCCTGCCCAGCTCGCGCACGACCGGCTCCGGCGAGGCCTATGTGTTCGCCGACGGCAAGGTGGTCCAGGGCACCTGGGAGCGGGAGACGGAGACCGAGTGGTACACCCTCACCGACGACAGCGGCGAGGTCATCATGATCCCGCCGGGCCAGATCTGGGTCTCCCTGGTCCCCAACACCCGCGGGCTGACCGTCACCCCGTAGCGACGCGTGTGCAGGGATCGTGACATGGTCCCCTCTCCTGCACACGCGTAGGCACTAGGTTCACCAGTCGTGTCTGAGCAATCGGCGGTGGAGCGGGTCGAGGCTGCGCTGGGGAGGGCGCACGCCACCCAAGACACGGTCAACGCCTTCATCTCCATCGACGACGAGCGCGCCCTGGAGCGGGCTGCCGACATCGACCGCCGGCTCGCGGCCGGTGAGGACGTCGGGCCGCTCGCCGGCGTCCCGGTCGGGCTCAAGGACATCATCGAGCACGAAGGCCGGGTCACCACGGCGGGGTCCTCGTTCTACGCCGAGGTGGCCAGATCCACCGCCCCCGCGGTGGCCCGGCTCGAAGAGGCAGGTGCGGTCATCATCGGCCGGACCAATCTCCACGAGTGGGCATTCGGGTTCAACTCGGAGAACGCCCACTGGGGCCCGGTGCGCAATCCCTGGGACCTGGCCACCTCGGCCGGCGGGTCATCCGGAGGGTCGGGGGCGGCGGTGGCCGCCGCCATCACCCCGATAGCGATAGGGACCGACACCGGGGGCTCGGTGCGGGTTCCCGCCGCCCTCTGCGGCACCTTCGGGCTCAAGGTGACCTATGACCGCATCCCCATCGAGGGCGTCTTCCCACTGGTCCCCTCGATCGACACCGTCGGCCCCCTCGCCGACTCCATGGAGGGCATCGCCCACTCCTATCGCGCCATGTCCGGGGACCACGCTCCCGAGCCCGAACGGGGACCGCTCCGGCTCGGCGTTCCCGAGCCCTGGTTCGAGGACGCCCCGTTCCACGAGGGGGTTCGCCCTGCCTTCGAGGCGGCGGTTGTGGCGCTACGCGGTCTCGGTCACGAGGTGCACCCCATAGACATGCCCGACGTCGCCCCGAGCCGTCACATCATCGCCGCCATCGAGGAGGTCGCAGCCGTGCACCGGCCGTTCCGGATGGCGGGGAAGCACTACGACGAGGTCGTGGAGAATCGGATCATGGAGGTGGAGCAGGTCACCCCCGAGCAGGTGGTCGAGGCGCGGGCATGGCAGCAGATGCTCCGCCAGAGGTTCGCCGACGGCTTCGCAACCGTCGACTTCCTGGTGACGCCGACGGTGCCGGCCCGAGCCAAGATGATCGGTGTGGACAAGATCGGGGAGAGGAACCACCGCGCCGTGCTCTCCTACTTCACCTCGATCGTCAACCACGCGCTCCACCCCGCCATCGCGGTGCCACTGGCAGGATCGGGGGCGCCTCCGGTGTCTCTTCAGGTGATCGGACCGCTCGACTCCGACGTCGGTTTGATCGGCTTGGGCCGGTGGCTGGAGGATGAAGGAATTGCCCGGTTCTCTCCTGCACCGCTCAATTCCGGTAAGGGGGATGACCGATAGACTTATATAGACAAGAAGGAACTCAACGGGGCGGTCAGCGACGTCGGTCACTCGGGGTCGCATGAGCGCGCCGCTCACGCCGATAAGGAAGTGACTCACCGTGGCTGAGGACATCGCCACTGCAGATCCCGCGACTATCCCGACAGAAGAACTCGACAAGCTGGTGATCAGGTTCGCCGGCGACTCCGGCGACGGGATGCAGCTCGCCGGGAGCCGGTTCACCGACGCCTCGGCGCTGTTCGGCAACGACCTGGCCACACTCCCCAGCTTCCCGGCCGAGATCCGGGCCCCCGCCGGCACCCTCCCCGGTGTCTCCAGCTTCCAGGTCCAGATCGCCGACTTCGACATCCTCACCGCCGGCGATGCCCCGGATTGCCTGGTGGCGATGAACCCGGCCGCCTTGATGAAGAACCTCAAGGACCTGCGTCAGGGTGGGACGCTGGTCGTCAACACCGACACCTTCGACGAGCGCAACCTGGACAAGGCCGGTTATGAGACCAACCCACTCGAGGACGATTCCCTGGAGGGGTTCCGGGTCATCAAGGTACCCATGGACGAGCTGACCAAAGAGGCGGTCAAGGACACCGGTGTCAGCGGTCGCAACGTCCTCCGCTCCAAGAACTTCTTCGCCCTCGGTCTGATGGCCTGGCTCTTCCACCGGCCCACCGAGCCGACCATCGAATGGGTGGAGAAGAAGTTCGCCAAGCTGCCCGAAGTGGCCGCGGCCAACAAGGCGGCATTTCAGGCCGGGTACACCTTCGGCGTCGCCACCGAGGCGGCCAAGATCACATTCGAGGTCAAGCCGGCGGCGCTGCAGGAGGGCACTTACACCAACGTCAACGGAAACACCGCCCTGGCCTGGGGCCTGGTGACGGCGGCCTCGAAGGCGGGGATTCCCCTCTTCTACGGCACCTACCCGATCACCCCCGCCTCGGACATCCTCCACGAGCTGTCCCGAAGGAAGAACTTCGGGGTGCGCACCTTCCAGGCCGAAGACGAGATCGCCGGTGTGGGCGCCGCCATCGGTGCCGCCTTCGCCGGCAACCTGGCGGTCACCGGCTCATCGGGCCCGGGCATCGCCCTCAAATCGGAGGGTATCTCACTCGCCTTCATGCTCGAGCTGCCCATGATCGTGATCAACGTCCAGCGGGGAGGGCCCTCCACGGGGCTGCCCACCAAGCCGGAGCAGTCCGACCTCCTGTTCGCGCTGTACGGACGCCACGGTGAGTCGCCGATCCCCGTGCTTGCAATCCCCTCACCGTCGGAGGCATTCTTGATGGCGATCGAGGCCGCCCGCATCGCCATCAAGTACATGACACCGGTCATGCTGCTCAGTGACAATCAAATCGCCAACGGCTCGGAGCCCTGGCTGCTCCCCGACATCGACGCCATCCCCGAGATCGAGGTGGAGTTCGCCACCAAGCCCAACGGGCCCGACGGGACGTTCCTCCCCTACATGCGCAACATCGACACCTTCGCCCGTCCCTGGGCCGTCCCCGGCACTGCGGGGCTGGAGCATCGCGTGGGCGGCCTGGAGAAGGAGTCGGTTTCCGGAAACGTCTCCTACGACCCCGCCAATCACCAACTGATGACCGACACCCGGGCCTGGAAAGTGGCCAACATCGCCAACGACGTCCCGCCCGTCGAGGTGAACGGGGAAGAGGACGCAACTCTGTTGGTCCTCGGTTGGGGGTCCACCTACGGCTCGATCCGAGCCGCCGCGCGCCAGGCGCGTCTCGCGGGGAGGAAGGTGGCCACCGCCCACCTCCGGTACCTCAACCCACTGCCCAGCAACCTCGGAGACCTTTTGCGCTCTTACGACAAGATCCTCATCCCCGAGATGAACACCGGCCAACTGCTCAAGGTGATCCGGGCCGAGTTCCTCATCGACGCCACCGGTCTCAACAAGGTCGCCGGTGAGCCGTTCAAGGTTTCAGAGATCACCGAAAAGATCATGGAGATGTCCAAGTGACCGCCCTTTCCTACACCAGATCCGATTTCCAGACCGACCAAGAGGTCCGGTGGTGCCCCGGCTGCGGGGACTACACCATCCTGGCTTCGGTGCAGTCCTTCCTCGCAGGCCTGGACCGGCCCCGCGAGGAGTTCGTGTTCATCTCCGGGATCGGGTGCGCGTCCCGCTTCCCCTACTACGTGAACACATACGGCATGCACTCGATCCACGGGCGTGCTCCCGCCATCGCCAGCGGAGTCGCCACCACCCGGCCCGATCTCTCGGTGTGGGTGATCACCGGCGACGGCGACGGCCTCTCCATTGGTGGCAACCACCTGATCCACGCCCTTCGTCGCAACGTGAACCTGAAGATCATCCTGTTCAACAACCAGATCTACGGGCTGACCAAGGGTCAGTACTCCCCCACCTCCGAGGTGGGCAAGTCGACCAAGTCGTCACCGTTCGGCTCGGTCGATTACCCCTTCAACCCGATCTCCCTGGCGCTGGGGGCCGATGCCAGCTTCGTGGCGCGTACCCTGGACATGGACCGCAACCACACCCAGGAGATGCTGAAGAAGGCGTACGAGCACGAGGGCTCGGCCTTCATCGAGGTCTACCAGAACTGCAACGTGTTCAACGACAAGGCCTTCATCCAGCTCACTGGCAAGGAGGAGCGGGTCCACAACCGGATCGACCTGGAGCACGGCAAGCCGGTCGTCTTCGACGAGGGCTCCAAGGCGGTCGTCCTCCGCGGCGGTGTCGCCGAGATCGTCGACTCCTCGTCTGTGGACCCCAAGGCGATACTCGTCCACGACGAGACCAGGCCCGACCCCTCGATCGCGTTCGCTCTGAGCCGGCTCTCCCACGGGCCGTACGGGCCGACGCCGCTGGGGCTGTTCCGCAACGTGAAGCGTCCCGCCTACGACATCGAGGTCAACAAGCAGGTCGAGGCGGCCAAGGAGAAGCTGGGGCCCGGGGATCTCAAGGAGTTGATCCGGTCCCACGGCACGTGGACGGTGACCGCCGGCTCGCCCAACGGCGCGGAGAAGGCCTCTTCCAACGGCGGCTGATCGGGGGCCGTCCCTCCCGCTGAGGGAGACCGGCTACTGGTCGCCCAGGATCGTCCGGAGAGCGGCGATCTGGTCGTCGATCGGCGCGGGCTGCAGCTCCAACACACCCAGGTCTTCCGCCTGGAAACGGTCGTCGAGGGCCGCCAGGTCGTCGTATTCGGCGTCGGCGAGCGACCTGCCCTGGGTCTCGAGGCTCAGGATCAAGCGCCCGACGAGCTGGTGTGCCTCCCGGAACGGGACCCCACGGGCGACCAGCCGCTCCGCCAGCGGCAGGGCCGCGGTCTCGGATCGGGGCGGTGGGAATCTGAACCCGGAACCGTCGACGAGCGCCGCCATCGCCTCCAGCGATCCGGCGAGCGTGTCATCGGCTTGGAACACGATTCGCTTGTCCTCCTGCAGATCTCTGTTGTAGGAGAGAGGGAGCGCCTTCTGCAGCGCGAGGATGGCTGCGGTGTCGCCGATGAGGCCTGCCGACCGCCCTCGAACCAGCTCGGCTATGTCGGGATTGCGTTTGTGGGGCAGGGCCGACGAGCCGGTGCTGACCGTGTCGCCCAGCTCGAGCCGGCCGAACTCCTGGCTGGACCAGAGGACCAGCTCCTCGGAGAAACGGGAGAGATGCACCATGGCCTGGGCACAGCAGAACACGTACTCGGCGACGAAGTCCCTCGAGCCCACCGCATCGAGCGTGTTGGGCATCGGCCCGAGCATCCCCAACGATTCCGAGACGTGGTCCCGGTCGAGCGGGAGTGTCGAGCCGGCTGAGGCGCCGGACCCCAACGGGGACCGGTTGAGCCGGCGGCCGCAGTCATCGAACCGCTCGATGTCGCGGACTGCCATCCAGGCATAGGCGAGGACGTGATTGCCGAACGAGGTCACCTGCGCCTGCTGGAGGTGGGTGTAGGTCGGCACCACGATGTCCGAGGTCGTCTCGGCCAGGCTGACCAGCACGCCCACCCACCGACGCAGCTGGGCCGACCTCTCCACAGCCGCTTCCCGCAAGTACAGCCTCAAGTCCAGCGCCACCTGGTCGTTTCTCGACCGCCCCGTGTGCAGCTTGCCGGCGACCTCACCTACCAGCTCGCCCAGTCGCCGCTCGACGGCAGTGTGCACGTCCTCGTCGGACTCGACGAACTCGAAAGTGTCGACTTCGTCGCGGATCTTCTCCAAACCGGATGCCAGCGTCGAGGCCTCATCGGACGTGATGATTCCGGTCTCCCCCAACATGACGACATGGGCGATAGAGCCCTCGACATCGACCGCGAGAAGACGTCGGTCGGACTCGTCGACGGTGAATCGGCGGGTGACATCGGACATCGACCCCTCGAACCGGCCACCCCAGAGAGTCATGTGCCCTCGCCGTGCCCCCGTATGCGGAGGGCGTTTAGATTGATGAATCCCCGTGCGTCGGCCTGGTCGTAGACGTCGTCCGCCTCGAACGTGGCGGCCTCGGCGTCGTAGATCGAGTTGGGTGACCGTCGCCCGGTGATCCTCACCGAGCCCTTGTACAGGATCAGGCGAGCCTCGCCGGTGACCGGCTCCTGTGTGCGGTCCATCATCGTCTGGATGCTGAGCCGCTCCGGCGAATACCAAAAACCGTTGTAGACAATCCGGGCGTACTGCTGAGCGAGGGTGTCGCGAAGGTGCAGCACCTCGCGGTCGAGGACGATCGACTCAACGGCACGTCGCGCGGCGTGGAGCACCGTTCCCCCCGGGGTCTCGTAGACGCCCCGGCTCTTGATCCCGACGAATCGGTTCTCCACGATGTCGATCCGCCCCACTCCGTGTCGACCCGCCACCTCGTTGAGATGTGTGAGCAGCTCGACCGGGTCCATGGCCGCGCCGTCTACCGACACCGGGTTTCCCCGCTCCAGACCGACCACCACCTCCTGTGGTCGATCGGGTGCGTCCTCGGGGTCGGCAGTCCTGCGGAACATGCCCTTTGGAGGTGCCTGCCAGGGATCTTCGAGGACCCCGCCCTCGTAGGAGATGTGGAACAGGTTGGCATCCATCGAGTAAGGCGACTCGTTGGTAACCGGCGTCGGTATCCCCCTCGCCTCGGCATACGCCACCAAATCGGCCCGGCCCCGCAGCTTCCACTCCCGCCATGGGGCGATGGTGCGCAGGTCCGGGGCCAGGGCTGCGGTGGACAACTCGAAGCGCACCTGGTCGTTGCCTTTCCCGGTGGCACCGTGGGCGATGGCGTCGGCGTCGTGCTCTCGCGCCGTCGCCACCAGGCCCTTGGTGATGATGGGACGGGCCAGCGAGGTCCCGAGCAGGTACTCGGACTCGTAGACCGCTGCGGCACGCAGCGCGGGGAACACGGCGTCGGCGACGAACTCGGACCGCAGGTCGCCAACGACCGCAGCGGCCGCCCCGGTGTCGAGCGCCTTGACCCGCGCCTGCTCGACCTCCTCACCCTGGCCCACGTCGGCGGTGTAGGTGACCACCTCGGCGTCGTACTCCTCACGGAGCCATGCGAGGATGACCGAGGTATCGAGACCCCCGGAGTAGGCGAGCACGACTCTCATCACCGGAGACGATGGCCGATCACCATCAGCTTGTAAAGACCGGGAGGGGTCTAGGGACAGGCGATCACGTCGACGGTGATGTTGGCGCCCCCGGCATTGTCCAACTCATCGAAGGCCACGATCCGCACCTCCGCCCTCTGTGCTGCCGAGAAGGGCCCGATGACCGCCTCGAACATGTCGTTGCCAACGGAGTTCATCGGCGTCTCGGTGCTACCCGAGCCGTCCGGGCTCCACCTGACTATCACCGAGTCCAGCGGTGAGGTGTCCCTGATACGCGCCGACACCGTCGTATGGGTGTCGGAGCACTGGTCGCCGTTGATCCGGACCTGGGAGGGAGTGGCGCGCGGATCGTGGATGATCGGATTGTCCTCGTGGCTGCCGGCCGCGGCCACCACGATCTCGTCACCGTCCCAGTTGACGGTGAGAGACTCGGCGAGTTCTCCTTCGGCAGCGAGACGGGCGCGATCCAGGCTCACCTGAATGGCGGTCGACTCGCCCGGGGCCAGCCGTCCCGAGCCCAGGGAGACGGAGAGGGCGTCGCTGCTCGCCGAGAGTGCCCAGTCGGTGGCGGTACCGCCGGTGTTCGCGATCTCGAACTCGGCGGCGGTGCCCTCGTCCCCGAACTCGAGGGTGTCAGTAGAGACCTCGACGGCGGCAGGGGCGGCGGGCACGGTGGTCGTGGTGGCAGGGCCGGTGCTCGTCGTGGAGGCGCCCACGGTCGTGGTGGTGGGCGCTGCCCCCGTCGATACCGGCCCGGCTTGGGGCTGGGTCGTCGCCGGCATCGTGATCGGCTCAAAACTCGCCGATATCGCCGTCCCGATGATGGCGAGGACGATGGCCACCGCTGCCAGCACTGCCCATTTCACCCACTCCGGCCGGGACACCAGTGGCACCGGCTCCGCCGGCGGCTCTGCGATGGTCTCCAGGAGCCTCGCCCGCAGCGCCGCCGGGGCGGGCACGATCATGATCGCGGAGAGGACGTTTGCCGGGGCGAGGAGAAAGGCTCTCCGCTGTTGACACAGATCGCAGCCGGACAGGTGGCGAGTCACCCGGGAGCGGACATCCGGGGTGAAGTTGCCGTCCCATCCCGCCAGCAGCCGGCCCAATTCCTCGCAGTCCTCGTTTCCGAGACGGGCGATCAACAGGGCGCCCAAAGCACTCTCCACACGATCCGTCATCCGAGGGACCAGCACATCGAGCTGAGATGTCTCCACGCCCATCGCCTCGGCGAGGTCTGCCCCCTCCAACCCCTCGATCAGATGCAGGGCCAGCAACTCCCTGTCTCGTGGACCAAGTCCCTCGGCAGAGTCCCAGACCATCTCGCGCAGCTCTCGTTGCCGAACGGTCGAGTCGATGTCGGGATCGTCGATGCCGGGAGACCCGATGTCCTCCGTGGGCCGGGCCCGGCTTCGCGGCCGCCGGCCGAGCCTGGCCTGGTTTCGGGCGATGGCGAAGAGCCACGGTCTCAGGCTCTCCGGGTCGTCCAGCTGGTCGAGCCTGTTTGCCGCCTCGAGGAACGTGTCGTGTGTCGCGTCGGACGCATCATCAGGATGACGCAGCATCGCCAGGCAGTACGAGTAGATACGGTCGGCATACCGGTCGTAGAGCCCGGCGAACGCATCACGGTCGCCGGCCAGAAAGGAGGCGACCAGTCGGGTGTCTGGGAGGATTTCCATGTCGTTCATAGGTGTGGGATAGAGGAGAGTCCGAGGAAATCCTTACACCGGTCGTGAGAAAGCTCGACATTTCCGGCCGGGAGAGGCGGCGTGGAAAGTCGAACCCAGGGTTCCTACCCACAAGAATCGGGGGTAGGAACCCTGGGTTGGCGGGGTTGGTAGTTGGGGTCAGAGCGCCGGGCAGGCTCCGACGTTGGGGTTGAAGTCCTCGAACACGCCTGTTGGATTGCCTCGCCAGATCCAGGCGTGCAGCACCCAGACGTTGAGCCCGGTGTTCAGATGGAACACCTGTCCGAACAGGCGAGGAGGACTGGTCTGGCCGGCGGGTGGGGCCGCATTGGGGACGATGTACTCCACGGCCACGAGCCGAAGCCGACCGTCGTCGCCCACCTCATAGACCATGGCCTCGGGATGCAGCGCCTCGACCGTGTCGTCGAGGGCGGCGAGATCGACGTAGTGCTGGCCCATCCCCCCGGCGGTGGAGTCGAAACAGGCGAGGAACTCCTGATAGCCGGCCTGCTCCGCCCGGCCCACGTCGTGAAATCGAGCGGAGGCTCGTCTCACCTGGGCCAGGTCCGACCCTGCTTCGGCGGCCCCGGCCACGGTGGCCAGAGCCATCAGCAGCGCCGTCGTCATCATGATGGCTGCTCTTCTCATACCTACCTCCTACTTGTACTCGCCCACCGGGTAGATCTCGTCGGCAACGAGACCGTGCGCCTTCCGATGGACTTCGTTGGCGTCTTCGGCCCGTCTCGCCTCCACCAGGCAGAAGATCTTGCCGGCGCCCTCGTCGACCCAGTAGCGGAGATAGCTCACCCCAAATCCCGTCTGGGTCTCCAGGTCCTTGCGGTGGGCCTCGGCGACATCATCCGCCGAAACCCCTCCCTCGATTGTGTGAATGTCCATGAACAGCGTCACTCGTTCCTCCTTCTCGCTGGCTGCTCCCCTGATCGGGCTTCCACGAACGTAAGGAGACGACCGTCGGGGCACATCGGGCTGATTCCCTATTTCGGCATCAGGGCGATGTGTGAAACGGATAGGGATCGAGCACGCAGACCTCCACGATGCGGTCCACCGGCAGCCCATTGGCGCGGGCGGTGAGACGGATCGCCTCCGGGTTGGGTGCGTCGTAGATGCAGAAGGTCGACTGGCGGTCGGTCGACACGTATGAATGGACCCAGGTCACGTTGCGATCCGAGTTGCACGCGATGATCGACTCGAGCCGCTTCCTCCCCTCGGTCCCCGGCGCAACCGCGAGACCCTCCGGGAAGACCCTCTCGACTAGGTACCGGGGCAGACGGGCTCCTTCATCACGCTGAGGCTATGAGCGCCCGGCGCCGGCCACATCGGGCGTTGTCCCTAGATTGGCCTCGGTCCCACCCATCCCTTGGCGAGTGCGACGGCGGCTGCCTCGCCTCTCCGTCCCACCCCGAGCTTGGAGAGGACGGAGGAGACGTGATGGCCCACGGTCTTGGTCGAGATGTAGAGCTGCTCACCTATGGCGGAGTTGGAAAGCCCGGCGCTGACCAGCTCGAGGACCTCCAGCTCACGGTTGGTGAGTCGGGAAGGATTCCTGGCGGTGTCGGGCCGGTGACCCCGGGGCACGCGGTGCACACCCCTCCGCTGCAACTCGCGACGCAGCCCGAATGCCACGCCGCGGGCGCCGGTCTCCGCCAGCCCGGCGAAGACCGCATCGAGATCGGCGTCCGGAGACATCGCCTTGGTGATGGCGGCCTCGATGGCGTAACCACCCTCGGCCCATCGCCGCGACGCCGCCTCCGGGTCACCGGCGAGCTCGAGGGCAACCCGACCCACCGGCTCCCAGTCGGGTGGCTCCAAACCGAGACGGTGAGCCCAGAAGCCGAGCTGCGCCCGCGCAGAGCGATCATGTGTCATTGCCGGTGACCGAGCCAGCAGGTGGTAACGATCCACGGCTTCCTCGAGCGGCATGATGCCGCACCAGGCCGCTTCCATGGCGAGGACGCACCCCATCAGCTGGGATCCATGGTCGCCGAAGGTGAGGAGACGTTCGAAGACCTCCCCTGCCAGATCGAGGGCCCCCGGGTCACGCCGTCTCAACCTGAGACGAGCGGCTACGACCAGCGTCTCGATCTCGGTCTGCAAACAGGTCTTCTGCCCGAAGGCCACCTCCAGGGCCCGATCGGCCTCGTCGAGACGCCCGGCGAGGAGCTCGACGAGGGCCATGGTGCTCATGGCCGCGATGTACCAGGCGTCGAGCTCGTGAGTGCCTGCGAACTCCTGTAGCTGGACGAAATGGCGACGGGCTTCGTCGAGATGCCCCCGCTCGAGAGCCAGGGCTCCCAGGTTGTTGATCGCCTTGGCCGTGAACTCACCCCGCTCGGAGGCGAGGCCGAGTGCAGCGGCCTCCTCGACCTCATCGAGCCCGGAAGGGTCACCCAACAGCCATCGGACGGTGCCGGCGTTCGTGGCGGCGTACACCTCGGTGCTGGTCGAGCCGACGTCACGGGATATGGCCACAGCCTCATCTCCGGCTTCGAGAGCCCGTTTCAGATTGCCCTCGACACCTTCGAGCCAGGAGAGAACGGCGAGAGCCAGGGCCAACTCGCGGCCGGCCGGCTGCAGGCGAAGCAAACCCACCGCCGCCTCCGCCTCGTTGCGGGTGGCGACGAGATCGTTCTTTCGCGCTTCGAAGAAGGCAACCCAGGCTCGGGCCCGACCCGTCTCCCCCGGCGAGTCGGCTAGATCGACGCGACGTCTGGCGAGGTCGACGGCGGTGTCGAATGCGTTGATCAGGTTGTGCTCGCCGGCGGCAACAAGGAGGACCTCGGCGAGCGTGCCGGCATCCATGTCCTCGGCGTGCTCGAGGGCATTCCTGTAGTGAAAAGCCGCCTCCCGATGGGCGCCGGAGGCGGCGGCGTCCTCGGCGGCCTGCAACGAGTAGGTCCGCGACTTGACCGGATCCTTGGCCCCGACGGCGTGGTAGGCGAGGCGGGCGGTAGTGGTCGAGCCCCCGTCCGAGGCCTCCAGGGACTCCAGAAGCCGACGGTGCAGCCGCTGGGTGGTTGCCGGAGGCATCGCGGTAACCAGGCTTTGCCGAATGAGCTCGTGACGACAGGCGAGACGGCCCTTGGCCGTTGCCAGCAGTCTTCGCTGGAAGCCGAGGTCGGTGTGACACCCGGTGGGATCGCCGAGATCGTGGATTTGTGTCATCGGCACCCCGTCGGGGCTGAGCGCGACAGTTCTCAGGAACTCGAGGGTCTCGGCGGGGAGTCGCCCCGCATTCGCCAGGACGGCGTTCTGGATGTTTGGCGGCAGATCAGCTTCCGGGTACCGGGCCACTTCTTCGACATAGAAGGGGTTGCCCAGGGTGGCGGTCAGCACCTCCTCCGGGTCCAGGCCGGTGCCATCCACCAGCTTTCCCACCCCCGCCAGGGAGAGCGGGGGCAGATCGATGCGAATCGCGTTGGGACCGACGTCTGCGATCACCAGACGCAAGGGCGGGTTGAAATCGAGCTCCTCGCTGCGATAGGTGACGATCAACCGGCTGGCGGTCACACCGATACGCCGGCCCAGATAGCGAACAAGTCCGAGCGTGGCCTCGTCCGCCCAGTGCAGGTCCTCGATGACCAGGACGACGTCTTCGTTCTTCACCAGGTCGAGCATCCCGGCGTAGACCGGGGCGCGGCCGGCGCCGGAGCGAATCTCTGATGCCACCTCCTCGGGGAGCTCGTCGAGCAACTCGAAAAGCGGGGCGAAGCCGGTCGGGATGCCCACCGGCTCGCAGGCCGAGGCCAGGACACGGTATCGGTGGTCTATGCGCCCCATCAGCGCATCGAGGAGTGAGGTCTTGCCGAATCCCGCCTCCCCGGAGACCAGGACGACGGCCCCTGACGAGGGCTCGGCGAAGGAATCTTCGAGTGTCTTCAGCTGTGGTTCTCGCTCGACGAGTGAGCTCGGGGCCATGGTGAGCCCACAATGTACTCCGCCCGGTTGGGCGGAACCGGGCCGGAGAAGCAAACGGCAGCTGGGAGAAGAGCGTGAATTGTCGAACCCAGGGTTCCTGCCCCCAAGAGTCGGGGGTAGGAACCCTGGGTTGGCGGGACGGGGGTGGCGCTTCGAATTCAGCGGTGCGCGATTATTTGGAACACGATGACCATTCGCTGGCTCGACGAGGACCCAGGACTTCCGATCTCATTCGACCAGTGCTCCAACGGCGAGTACCAACCCGAGACATTGACATCGGTCCGGATCGAAGCAGAACTGCTCGCCCGAGGCGAGATCGACGACGCCGTCCGGCGCACGGGTCTCAGCCGTCGCCAATTCCTCCGCTCGGCGAGCGCCCTCGCCATCTGCCTCGGCGCGATCGACCGTGTGGTGGCCGCGGCGAAAGGCCTCAACCCCGGGCTGTTCTACCCCTTCGACCCGGCGTCCCGTCTCGACACCGAAGCCGCCCGGGCGATCATCGGGCCGATGGAGTTCGTCTTCGACGTCCAGGGCCACCTCCTCGAGTACGACCTCGATCCGTCCACCCGGGGCGATTGGTTCTGGGGCTCGCAATTCCCCCAGGCGAGATGTGAAGAGGAGGACGACCCCAGGGCGTGCTTCGCCACGAACCACTTCCTGGAGGAGATCTTCATCCGCTCGGACACCACCATGACCGCCCTTTCCGGTCTCCCCATCAACCCCGAGGGAAGCCCGCTCTCCAACGACGTCATGGAGGAGACCCGGCAACTTGTCCAGGCACTCTCCGGCGACGAGCGGGTCGTCGTCAATGCCCTGGCACTCCCCCAGACCGCCCCCATCGACTCGGTGCTCGACGAGATGTCACGGACGGTCGAGGAGAACCGGATAGCCGGATGGAAGACCTTCACCCATTTCCCCTCGGGAATCCATTGGTGGCTCGACGACCACGACCCCGACCTCGCCCAGGTGGGTGATCTCTTCCTCGACCATCTGGTGACGATCGGGACCCCCGTCCTCTTCGTGCACAAAGGTCTTTCCAACCAGGCACGATATGGCTCCCCCGTCGACATCGGCCCTGCGGCGCGCACACACCGCGATGTCTCATTCGTCGTCTATCACAGTGGGTTCGAGGTCGACCGTCGGGAGGGCCCGTACACGGAGGAGAGGGCCGACGAGGGTGTGAACCGGCTGATCACGTCGGTCCGCAACGCAGGGATCGGCCCGGGGGAGAACGTCTATGCCGAGCTCGGCTCGACCTGGTGGCACCTTCTCCGCAGACCGGACGAGGCGGCTCACGTGCTGGGCAAGCTGCTCCTCGGTCTTGGGGAGAACAACATCCTCTGGGGCACCGACTCGATCTTCTACGGGTCCCCACAGGGCCAGATCGAGGCGTTCCGCGCCTTCCAGATCCCTGAGGAGATGCAAACGAGATTTGGCTACCCGCCGCTGACCCGTGCCATCAAGGCAAAGATCCTGGGTTGGAATGCGGCACGGCTCTACGGGATCGATCCGATAACCGAGCCGATCGGGTTCAGCAGGGACGACCTCGACCTGGCCCGCTCCGAGCACCCGGTCCCCACCCGGACCTGGGGCCCGCGCAGCACCGTCGAGGTTCGGGAGTTCCGGGCCCACCATCGTGGCTGGCCCTGACCTCTCCCAACCCAACCGGGGCTGCCTGGCGCCGTATCCGGCGCCAGGAACCCGGGGTTCGGCGCGCGGGGGGCCGCTGGCTGTTCTACGCCAGTGCCGCCCGGATGAACCGGGACAACTCGGAGACCAGGGCGTCGCGGTCCATCTCACCCTCCGGGTGATACCAGCGCTCGATGGCGTTGAGAATCGACAGGATGAAGATTGAGGCGGTCTTCGGGTCGATATCGGCCGAGAAGGAGCCGTCGGGCTTCCCGGCGCGGATCACCGAGCGAAAGGCCTCCTCGTAATGGTCTCTCGCCTCGAGGATGCGTCGCCGATGCTCCCCGTCGAGCATGCGAGCCTCGTTGAGGAAGGTGCGGGACACTTCGATGTTGTCGATCACGACATCGACATGGCCGGCGATGAGCGCCTCGAGGCGGGCGGCCGCGGTGCCTTCCGTGGCCAGAGCCTTCTCCGCCGAAGCCTCAAAAAGTCTCGCCCCCTCCTCGACGACGTCGACGAGAAGGTCCTGTTTGGAGTCGACATGGGCGTAGAGGGAGGAGCCGAGCAGGCCCAACTCCCTGCCCAGGTCGCGCATCGACGTGCCGTGATATCCGCGGGCGGCGAAGAGCCTGCCCGCGGCCCGAACCACGTCCTCGCGTGTGTTGCGGGCGGTGACCATCAGCGGTGGTCGTAGCGGACCACGACCCGGTCCGTCGTCGGGTGGGCCTGGCAGGTGAGCACGTACCCCGACTCCACCTCGGAGTCCACCAGGGCGTAGTTCTTGTCCATGCGGACCGCGCCCTCTTCGATCCGCCCCTTGCAGGTGGCGCACATGCCTCCCTTGCAGGAGAAGGGCAACTCGGCACGCACCCGAAGGGCGGCGTCGAGAATCGAGGTCTCCGGGGTCATTCGGGTGTCGACGGCGCGTCCGTCGAGGATGACGGTGAGATCGACGCTCCCCTCCCCGGGCGGTGGCTCGGGGGGCAGGGCAGTCGGGTCGAGGGGGCCGGCGAAGAAGAGCTCGTCGTGGATACGGTCCTTGTCGACACCCAGCCCGATCAGGGTCTCCCGGGCGTCCATCACCATGTCATAGGGACCACAGAGGTACCAGCCGTCGACCGGCTCGCTGCCCAGCAGCCGGTCGTGGATGGTGGTGATCTTCTCGGCGTCGATCCGCCCGGAGAGCAATGGGATATCGGAGCCCTCCCGGCTCAGGATGTGGAACAGCTGAAAGCGGGGATGGAACCGGTCCTTCAGCCCCTCCAACTCGTCGAGGAACATCACCGAGTTGGCGGTCCGATTTCCGTAGAGCAGCGTCCAGCTGGACTTCGGCTCCATCTCCAGCGAGCTTGAGATCAGCGAGAGAACAGGGGTGATACCTGAACCGGCCGCGATGGCCACCGCCTTTCTCGGCTTGGAGGGATCGATTTCGAGGGTGAACTCTCCCACCGGGGGCATGACCTGGAGCGTGTCGCCGGCGGCCAGCCGCTCGGTAGCGAAGCTGCTGAACGACCCGCCGGGGAGCTTCTTGACCCCGACCCTCAGCTTGCCGCCACCCGCCGGGGCGCAGATCGAGTAGGACCGTCTCACGTCCTCGCCGTCGATCTCCTTGCGCACGGTGACGTGCTGGCCGGGCAGGTAGGCGAATTTGGCGGAGAGCTCTGCGGGCACGTCGAACGTCACGCACACCGAGTCGTCGGTGAGCGGGCTCACCTCGGTCACTCTCAGCTCGTGGAAGACGAGATCACTCATCAGAATTGCTTGAAGTAATCGAACGGCTCCCCGCAACCGGAGCACACCATGAGCGCCTTGCACGCCGTCGACCCGAACGACGAGATCACTTGCGGCTGGTCGGCGGCACATCGGGGGCAGAGCACCCCGTCGATGTCCGTGGGCGGGGCGATGCCGAACTCGGCGAGCTTGCGATGACCCTCCTCACTGATCCATTCCGTGGTCCACGCCGGGTGATGACTGACCCGGATCTCAAAGTGGTCTGTCCCCTCCCTGGTCAGCGCGGCTGCGATGTCGTCTTCGATCTGGCGCATCGCCGGGCAGCCCGAGTAGGTGGGGGTAATGGTGACCACCACCCGGTCGCCGTCCAGGTCGACGGAGCGAAGGATCCCCAGGTCCTCGATGCTGAGAACCGGGATTTCCGGGTCGACGACCGATGCCACCGCGGACCTGATGTCGGTTGCGACTCTCACCAGTGGAACCCCGGGTAGCTGCGCTGCATCCACTGCATCTCGGCGAGGAGATATCCGAGGTGCTCGGTATGGAAGCCGGTGCGTCCCCCGCTGCGCTGGTAGGGATCAACCGGAATCGTGAGCTTGGCCTCCTCGAAGAGGGCGGCGATGGTCCTCTCCCATGCCAGGCGGTCGATCTCGGAGGGG
This sequence comes from Acidimicrobiia bacterium, assembly GCA_035249605.1. Classification (GTDB taxonomy): domain Bacteria; phylum Actinomycetota; class Acidimicrobiia; order Spongiisociales; family ZC4RG35; genus JANQRA01. The sequence continues at coordinate 1,873 of DATFGI010000056.1, read as the reverse complement.
CCTGCGAAGAGCTCTGCGGTGAACCTCCACAGGGAGTCGACCGCGTCTTGGGTGCGACGATGCGACTCCTCGGTGCCGTCGCCGAGACGCACCAGCCAGCCCGAGGAGAATCGGAAGTGGTATTCGGCCTCCTTCCGGGCCCGTTGCGCGATCCCGGACAGCGCCATGTCGTCGGACGCGGCGAGAAGGTCCCAGAGCAGCCGCTGGTAGACGTCCAAGAAGAGCTGGCGGACGATGGTCTGGGCGAAGTCGCCGTTGGGTTGCTCGACGAGCAGCAGATTGGTGAACTGGCGTTCGGTGCGGGTCATCGACAGGTCGTCCTCGTCCCGGCCCTTGCCCCCGATCTCGCCGGCACGTGTGTACAAGGCCCGAGCTACACCGAGATGGTCCAGGGCGATGTTGCCCAGGGCGATATCGAGCTCGAGCTCGGGGGCGTTGGAGATCCACTCCCCGAGTCGCTGGGAGAGGACCATGTTGTCGTCGGCGTGGGCCAGGAGCACCGCCACCTCCGGAGCCAAACCGGTCTCCGGCGTCCCTTGCGGCGCCCCGGTGACGATCTGCTCGGTCACATCTGCCCCACTTCGTCGGGGATGTCGTAGGTGGTGGCGAGGCGGTACACCTTCTCGTTCGCCTCCACGTACTCGGCGGCCGCGTCCGGCTCGAAGGCATGGACCTCGGTACTCGGCACCACCCAGACGCTCACCCCCTCCCCGCGCCGGGTGTACACGTCACGGGCGTTCTCCAAGGCGGTCACCGGGTCGGGCGCATGGAGGCTGCCGATGTGGACATGGGAGATCCCTCGGCGGGCCCTCACGAACACCTCCCACATCGGCCAGCCGTCGGCGGCGCCGTCGACGGTCTCCTCGAGCTCGGCCTTCTCTCCCGGAGCAACGGGGACGTCGTAGGTCATGCCGCTCTCCCGGCTCGCTTGGCGGCGTGGGCGGTGGCCGCCGCCCGGACCCAGGCGCCGTCCTGCCATGCCCGGCTCTTGTGCTCGATGCGCTCCCGAGCCATCGGGCCGTTGCCCTTGACGACCCGCCAGAACTCCTCCCAGTCGATCTCACCGAAGTCGTAATGGCCCCGCTCCGGGTTCCAGCGGAGCTCGGGATCGGGAATGGTGAGACCCAGATAGTCGGCCTGGGGAACCGTCATGTCGACGAACTGCTGACGCAGTTCGTCGTTGGAAACCCGCTTGATCTTCCACGCCATCGATTGGTCGGAGTGATCCGACTCGCTGTCGTGGGGACCGAACATCATGAGTGAGGGCCACCACCACCGGTCGAGGGCGTCCTGGGCCATCGCCTTTTGCTCGGGGCTGCCCTGGCAGAGCCTGATCAGAGACTCGTACCCCTGGCGCTGGTGGAACGACTCCTCCTTGCAGATCCGGACCATGGCCCGGGCGTAGGGCCCGTAGGAGCACCTGGTGAGCATGACCTGGTTGGTGATGGCGGCGCCGTCGACCAGCCAGCCGATGGTTCCCATGTCCGCCCAGGAGAGAGTCGGGTAGTTGAAGATCGACGAGTACTTGTGCTTGCCCTGATGGAGGAGCTGTTGGAGGTCGTCGCGCTTCACACCCAGCGTCTCGGCGGCTGCGTAGAGGTAGAGCCCGTGACCCGCCTCGTCCTGCACCTTGGCCATCAGGATCGCCTTGCGATGCAGCGTGGGAGCCCTGGTTATCCAGTTGCCCTCAGGCTGCATTCCGATGATCTCGGAGTGGGCATGCTGGGCGATCTGACGGATCAGGGTCTTTCGATAGCCTTCCGGCATCCAGTCGGTGGGCTCGATCTTCGACTCCTCGTCGACGATGGCCTGGAACTTCTCCTCACGGGTCATGCCCTCATTCTAAACAAACGAACGTTCGTTTCGTCGGGGG
>DATFGI010000055.1:0-3508 GCA_035249605.1 Acidimicrobiia bacterium | reverse complement strand
GATGAGCGAGATGAACACGTCCTCCGGTCCGAGCCGCTCCACCACACCGCCTCCATAGTCGGCGCGGGGCCCGGACAATGGCACGGTCGAGGCGTGGAGCACCTGGAAGGTTCGCTCCCCCTCCCCGGTCTCGGCCAGCTGACCGATGCGGCACTCCCAGCCCTCTGGCACTTCCGCTCGCACTCCCTTTCGCTCGAGCGGGCGGCGCTCGATCTCCTCGGGAAACCAGCGCTCAAACGACATCGACGCCCACCACGATCAAGACCAGGGCATAGCCGGCCAGCGCCACCCAGCGCGCCTTGCGCTCAGCCCCGGTGAAACGCTGCATCACCGTCGCCAGCGCCGAGGGGGACCAGATCACACGGGTGGTGATCAGCAGCAGGCTTCGTCCCAGACCGAACGCCGCCCCCAGTGCTGCCGCCAAGGGCAGGCCCGACGCCGTGGCCACGAGGTACAACGCCCACGTCCCGAAGCTGGGAATGATGGTGACGAAGCCGACCCCGAGTTGGGCGCCGAAGCCGAAGCCGATCACCCAGTCCCGGTAGCGACCCAGCCAGTCCTCGTTGACCTGCCGACGGGGCCCGGGTGGCTTGACCCCGGCCCAGTCGAGCACCGCGGCCAGCCCGACCACGAGGAGCGAAACCCAGGGAGCGACCCGATCGAGAGCGAAGAGCTCCCCGATCACGCCCAGCAAGGAGAACACCGCGGTGCCGGCGGCGATGGCGCCTATCCAGAACCCGATCACGGTCCTTCCCCATGACATTCCCTTGCTCCGCTGGCCCAGCGGAGTGATGCTCGACAGCATCGACTCCCCTCATGGCGACCAGCTCGACCTGAAGCCGACCACCACCGACAGCACGATGATCGCTGCCGCCATGCTCACGAGCCATCCTCGGAGATGTCGCCTTTCTCCGGATAGAGACGGGGATCGCCGGGGAGGATCCCCGCGGCGCGGAGCTCGGCGTCGATGCGGCTCTCCTCGTCGCGGTCGCCCGAAGTCTGCAGGTCCCATTTCTGGTCGTTGGTGGCGTCGGAGAGGAACTCTTCCAATGACTCGAAGGTCATCGCCGAGCCTTCGCCGATAACGCGGTGGCTCTCCGGTTCGATCAAGACGAAGTAGGGGGCTCCCGGGACCTCGAAGTCGCTCCATGTCGACGACGACATGACCACGTCGACCCCTGGCTTGGCCATGCTCTGTGCCCGGGTCGGGCTCTCCTCCGACTCGCCGAGGGTGACTACCACCACCCGGTGGCGGTGACCGCCGAAGTGCATCAGTGACGATGCCAGCCCCTCCCAGAACGGAGTGCATGTCGAGCAGGTGGTGCTCAGGAAAGCGATGAGCGTGGGATCCTGCCCCGACCCCAAGGAGAGGACCACCGGCTCCCCGTCGGGGGTGACCCCGGTGACCCGTCGCTCGGCCACGGCCCCGGTAGGTCGCCGGGTGAGGGTGATCTGGGATCCATGGTCGTGCTCGGCGCCGAGACCGGCGCCCACCGACTCGAAGCGCCGCAGGATGTCGGCATGACTGCGGAGCAGCCCGATCACCAGGATGCCAAGCAGAATCACCACCACGGCCAGGGCGATCACGATCGCGTAGACACCGGTCACGGCTGGCCCGCCAGGCAGGGAGACGTCTGGTTGGCGGTGAAGTTGTCCGATCGCAACGTCGTGCTGCAGGAGTCGAACAACTGGTAGGGCGGCACACACGACACCACCCGGCACGTCACCGGTCCGGAACAGCCGATGTCGGTGTTGCATTGCCCGTATCTGAAGACGGCACAGCAGGCATGCCGCTGGTCGCAGGTCCCGGTGTCCGGGCAGTGACACGAGCACGACCAGCACGACGAGCTGCAGAAGCCGTTGCTGCCACAGTCACACGAGCAGCGGGGGTGGCAGTCCACGTAGTAGCGGGACGACGGCTGCCCGTTCACCAGGCAGTAGGACGAGCCGCTGGCCCGCCACCAGCCGCCGACGAAGTGCCCGGGAGGGCAGTTGTTTATCCCGCGATGGATCGAACAGCAGAATGCGCTGTACCCGTCGTTGCAGCCGGGAGCCGGGCCGCATACCGCGGCGTAGGCGGTGGTTGGTCGGAGGATGAAGTCGAGCGGAGCCACCAGCAATGCGGTGGCGGCCAGGGTGAACTTGGTGAGGAAGTCTCGCCGCCCCTGGTCGGCCGATCCCTCGACGAGGCCCGCCGCTCGTCGCATGAGTCGTGTCATCTCGCCCGCACTCCTACCAACCGCGCCCCATCGGTCAGCACAATGTAGGCGAGAAGGACTCCGGCGGCGACCACCGCGAGCTGGGCGATAGAACCGAGCCCGCCGATGAGTCGCACCGGGCCCGCTGCAGCCGCGGCCAGGCTGACTGCGACTGCGATCAGGTTCATGACGAGATGCGCCCAAGTCGGAGGGGTATCGTCCTTGCCCAGGCAGCCACAGCTCGCCAAAGGCACCTCTCGTCGCAAGGCGAGGTAGATCCACCCGGCGAACCCTGCATACAGCACGCCCTGGGCCCACAACCCAGCGCCGACGAGCAGCGCCCCGACCCCCACTCCCACTTCGACGGTTCCGATGACGACTCCGAGGGGCGTCCAGGTGGGCAGTCCGAGGGCGCCGATCGCCCTGGCCACGTCGCGTGGGCTGAGGATCTTGGCTACGCCGGTGAGCACCAGGAGCAGGGAAAAGATCGCGGCGGCGGTGCCGTACATCCGGTGGGAGCGTAATGGCTTGCCGGGCTATCCCCGCGACGCAGCAGAGCCGTTGTCTTACCCTTCCCGACATGAGAGCGGTCTGCGTGAAACCTGTGGTATGGGCCATTGTCCTGATGGCAGTGCTTGCCGCGGGATGCCGATCCGGTGAGGCGGAGAACACCACCTCGACCGGGAGCCCGGCGGCCACCAGCACGACCACATCGGCACCCATCACGACCCAGGCCGACCCGACGACGACATCGGCCCCCGCAAGGACCAGCACCACCGAGCAGCCCGTCAACGTCGGTGACTTGCTCGTGGTCGGCGACTGGGGCTCGGGGACGATGCCTCAGGGTGCCGTCGCCGGCGCGATGGCGAGACACGCCGAGGACAACGAGGTGGAGGCGATCCTCACCACCGGTGACAACTTCTACGCCGACGACCACGAATTCCTCATGGAGCCATTCGGTTGGGCGGTCGAAGCCGACATACCTTTCTGGGTCGCTTGGGGCAACCATGATGTCGAGGACGAGGAGCGGATCGAGGCGGTCGAAGAGGCCTTCGACGACCCACCCCGCTGGCAGGTTTACGAATGGGGTGCCGTCGACGTGATCGTCCTCGATTCCACGAGGGTGGGCAATGACGAACAGGCTGAGTTCCTCGCCGAGGCGATGCAGTCGAGCGACGACCCGACAATCGTCGCCTTCCACCATCCCCCGTTCAGTTGCGGCCGCCACGGGGACACCGAGAGGGTGCAGGAGCAGTGGCTCGACGATTTCGACGACGACGTCTTCCTGGTGTTGAGCGGCCATGAGCACA
>DATFGI010000054.1:0-44373 GCA_035249605.1 Acidimicrobiia bacterium | reverse complement strand
CTCTCCGTCGACTCAGATACTGCTCACGTTTGGAATGAGGTTCGAAAGCTGCCACGCCGTCAAGCGCAGGTCATCGCTCTCTTCTACCTGGACCAAATGTCGATCAGCGAGATCGCACATGTCCTCGAAGTTGCCGAAGGGACGGTCAAAGCCCATTTGCATCAGGCGCGAGAGACGCTGGCCCCAATGCTCGAAAGCCAAGGAGAACCATCGTGAGTGTTGATACCAAGCTTCGTGAAGCCTCTGAGTCGGTGAGGCAAGCAAGACGAGGCGCTCAGTTCACGAGTCGCCCCCCACAGCGCCGCCTCCAGACTAGGCGGGGAGCGATTCTGGGTGCGGTCGCCGTGTTCGCCCTGGTAGTCGGATTCGGTGTCCCAGCGCTGTTGTATGCGCCAGCTTCAGATCGAGCCAGCGACGTCGGTGCTGATGCCGGGTCTGGGTTTCCGTTGTTGATCTTGGATGGTGGCGACTGGTACGCCAACGGCGCCCGGGACATCCTGGACGAGTCCGGCGAACGCGTCGGCACCTGGGTCGGATACACAAACCCGGCCGGTGGAAACATGGCGCTCACGGTCAGACGAGCCGGCGAGGATCACCTACTTGCTGACGAGCCCGACCCAGCCAGCGGGCCAGAGGCTGAAACACTTTCTCTGGCATCTGAGGCCCGGGTCGTGGACCTCGAAGGCGCTGAGGGAGTCCTCTACTTCATCCCGGCAGACACGCAATCCGAAGAAGGCAGTCTGTATGCGATCCGCTGGATTCCCAGGCCCGGAGCTGAGGCGATCATGTTCACCTCCCAGACGAGCGGAGAAGACGTGGCCATTGAACTGGCCAACGCTCTGGTTCCCACCGATGAAGGAACCTGGAACGCCCTTGTCAGCACCAACGGTGCCGTTCCAACGACAATCGGGGATGGAACCACTGGGACGACTCTCGGAACCGAAGACCAAGACCAATAGACGCCGTAGCGCCCGGCCCGGGTTCGGGACCAGGACCCACTCCTCCCGAGAAGCGACACCGAACCCGGGTCGTCCCCTATCAGTCAGTTAGCGCGCGTCCCCGAAATCCGAGTTCAGCCGATAGACCGCGCGCCATCCGGTACATTCTGTAGCGGGTGGAGAACGCGGCGCTGCAGCCTTCTCGACCTGGTGGAGAAGCGTCAGGGACAACATATGTGCTCAAAGCTCGAGGCCTTTCGATCCTCGATCTTGGGTCCGGCTGTGGCGGGTTTGTTCGAGTCCCCAGATTGATTCGAGGGTCTGCTCCTGGACAGGAAGTGGCCGTTTGAAAGCTCGTTCAAGCCCGGACTGTCGCGCTACGGCTGGCTGGTCGGCCCATTCCCGGGTGATGGCGTAGGCGAGGACGTCGGCCGCATTCTGGTTCTCGTCTACAGCGATGTAGGCGTGGTTCGAATGCCGGCCTCGGGTCATTGGCGTGTAGATGCCGGGGCGGTCGGTGGGACCGTCGATGTAGAGGAGGGCGGTGTCGACGGTGCGTCCTTGGCTGGTGTGGCTGGTCTGGGCGTATCCGAGTTCGACATGCTGAGCGGCATAGTCGGCTGGGAGGGTCACCTGACCGGTGGCTCCTGCGACCGTGATGGCACCGTCAGAGTGGATGTGTTGGATGGTCCAGTGGTCGCGGTTCTTGACCATGAACCTTTGGTCGGTTTGGAGCGTCCGATTGTTGAGGCGGGTGACTACTTCGTCTCCCTCATGGAGGGTCTGGGTTCCGCTGCGAGTCGAGCGGCCGCCGGGATCGATGTGGCCAGTGTCAGCAAGGAGTTGTTGGCATTGTTGGTTGAGCCGGTTGACGGTTTGGTTGCTGTTGGCCATCAACGCCACTGTCTCGCCCCGCTGCCTTGCCGTCATCCATGCTCCGAGGATCTGAGGCTCGATCTGGTCGACTGAACCTGCATGGATGCGGCCGTGTTGGTCGTACTCACTGACGGCTAGCGGGTCGCCGGCTCGGAGTCGGAGGCTGGCTCGTGTCTCCCACTGGTGGGTGAACCGGTGGACTTCGTCGAGTTCGACGGCTCCGAACGTGTTGACGAGGTGTCCGAACATGCCTCCCCGGCCTACGGCGGCGAGCTGACGGGGATCACCAACCAGGACGACACGCCACCGCTTCTTGTCGGCGAGCTGGGCGAGTTGGGCGAGTTTCGGTGTCGACACGGTTCCCGCTTCGTCGACGATCAGAGTGGTCCCGGCAGCCAGGTCGTATTCGAGTGATGGCGGCCGGGTGGGGTGGGTGTGTTCGTAGAGGAGTTTGTCCAACGTGTCCGCCCGCATGCCTGCTTCGGTACCAAGGACTTCCGCTGCAGCAGCGGTGGGGGCGACACCGAAGACAGCGCGTTCTTGGGTTCTGAGGATGTCGACCGCATGAGCCAAGGCGGTGGTCTTGCCTGCACCGGCAGGACCCACCATCAGTTCCAACCCGCCAGACCCGACCACGACCGAGACTGCAGCTGCCTGGCCGTCGGAGAGTCCCCGGCGGTCGAGGGTCACCCAAGGGCGGGAAGTGTCGGGCTGTGTGGTCATCCGATCGTGGGCCCATGCCACCAATCCCTCTTCTTCTTCGAGGATGGACCGCGTGGTGAGCGCACGGTCGACTGCTGGTTCTGTCACCGGACGGCCATCCCGCCGCAACTCGACTCCACCCGGGATCGGACCGGAGATGTCGACACACCGTTCTTCGGTGACCTGGTCGGCGGCAGATTCGAGGAATCTGGTCAGTTCGGCGGAGGGGATGGTCGTGTCGGTTGGGGTGGCTGATGCGAGCTCCCGGAGGAGTTCGGCGGAACGCCAACTCGACTGCCTGTCTCCGAGTGACTGCAACGCTTGTTCCACCATCGCCTGGACGTCGACGGCGATAGGAGTACGACGCCGGCCAACAGCCCGGCTGACGAGCTGCTCTGGGTGGTGTCCGAGTTCGACGGTCCGCCGCCGCCATCCGTTCCGAAGCTCGGCGAGAGCTGCGCCGTGGGGTTTTGCTGGGCGACTGTCCAACACCGCCTCGCGTTCCAACTGCCACCGTTCCCGATCCGACGGCGGCCGACCCATCGACCTTTCGAACCTCTCGAGTTTGCGGGCGAGACGTTGGTCGACGTCGCGTGTCCGTTGTGAGAACTCGGCGAGGACCTCGTCGGGTATCCCGTCGATCTCGGCGATCCCATGCTCCGGCGTCCGCCACTCCACACCCAACCGGGATGTGAGTTCGGAGCGAAGATCGGCGTGATAGAGAGACGACAGGGTCCGCTGATCGATCTTGATCGTCCGAGCATCCAACGCCAGCCAACGCCCATCCGGAGATCTCACCCGGTTGGCGATCACCGCATGAGTGTGCAGTTGAGGATCCAGTCGCCTTGACGTGTGTTGACGGAATACTCCGACGATGAGCCCTTCGGCGTCGACGCAGACCACATGACCCTGGCGACGCAACCGGGTGTGGGCATGATCTTCCACCCAGCCGAGCACCGCGTCGACCGCCCGGTCATGCGCCTCCAACACGGCAGCCTGAGTCTGTTGGTCGCCGAGAGCCCAGAGAAGCGACACTGATTTGGGAGCGGAGAACGTGGCGTCAAACCCACGCACCGACATCTCCCCGAACCCACGACCCAGGTCCTTGCCTGTGTCAGGGTCTCGGCCAGCCATCACCGCAAGAAAGCCCACTGCGTCGACGTCGCCTTCGAGGGCAAGATCCCGGGCGCCTTGGCCCCACCACCGACCAGACGGCTCACCCCCATCCAAGTAATACGACGACAGACGTTCGGTGTAATACCGGCCCGCCTCCGCCCCCTTCAACGTCGCAACCCGAACCGTCACCACCCACCACCAGCCTTGCCGAGACCCTTTCGACCGCAGGTGTGCACCCGTCTGTGGTTCCTGATTCGCTCGGTCGTTCTTGTGGTGGTCACGTGACTTGGGTTCCTTCAGTCCGTCAGTAGTCGTGTGGACGAGAGGTGCTGTTCTGGTCGCGTGTGCTCATCGGATCGATCAGTAGGAAGAGATGTGGCCTGGGTCACGCGGAGTGCTTCGCCGGCTCGCGATGCCAGAACGGCCGGCCAGGTCTCGATCAAATGGTCATCGGTGCTGTTGGCGAGGTTGGAGGCCACTTCAACGTCGAAGAAGACCAGGCAACCCTTTCACCAGACTGTCCAAAACCCTGTCAGCCCGATGCCACACGACGATCACCCCACCGCCGGGCCAGAAATTTCGGCAGACCGAGAAATGTCCCTGAACAGGGATTGGAGGGTTCCCGAAAGGGTTTCGGAAAGGGTTGCCGCCACTCTGTTGACAGGCTGTGGAAAGGGTTGAGCAAGACGATCAGGGGATGACACCCGACGAACAACTCATGACGATCCAAGAGCTCGCCCGATACCTCGGCGTGCCCGTCGGAACCCTCTACCAATGGCGCTACCGACGAGAAGGACCACCCGGATTCCGAGTCGGCCGACACGTCCGCTACCGGCGCACGGATGTCGAAGTGTGGATCGAGCGTCAGCTTCACCATGCAGACGCCCGCTAGCCAGGTGACTTCCCACTCGAAGGTTGGGGCCGAGTACGTTTGAACGATGGGATGGATTCGCAAACGACAGGATCGACCCTCACCGTGGCGGGCCGGGTATCGAGGCCCTGACGGTCGAGAGCACTCGAGGTCCTTCGAACGGAAAGTCGATGCGGAACGATGGCTCCGTAGCGAGTTGCAAAGGATCGATCTCGGTATCTGGGTCGATCCCGAGGCCGGGAACATCAGCCTCGAGGACTGGTCGGTGATTTGGATGTCTGGTCGTGTTGGCCTGACCGAGAAGACCAGGTTTGGCTATCAGGGGATCCTCAACAGCCGCGTCCTCCCCACGTTCGGTGCGGTGCCAATCAAGAGGATGACACGGGCTGCCATCGCCAGCTGGGTCTCCGATATGTCGGGCGAGGGACTCAGTTCATCCAGGGTGCGCAACTGCTTCAACGTTCTGGGGGCATGTCTTGATGCAGCCGTGAATGAAGGTCTGATCGGAAGGAACCCGGCCAGGGGGGTGGAGCTACCGGCACAGATCGCCCAAACAGAGCATCACTATCTCACCGCCCAACAGGTCGATGATTTGGCCTCGGCTGTCCCGACCCAGGCTGATCGGAGTCTCATCCTTGTGTTGGCGTACGGAGGTCTCCGTTGGGGTGAGGCAGTGGCGCTTCGACTAGGACGAGTCGACGTCCTGCGTTGTCGGTTGTCCATTGCAGAGGCCGCCACCCAAGTGTCGGGCCGTCTTGTCTTCGGCGAGCCAAAGACTCATCGTCGGCGATACGTGCACCTCCCGCGCTTCGTTGCCGAGGAGTTGGCCCTGCATCTCCATACTCGGCCGTCAGATCCCGACGCCCTGGTTTGGGTGGCACCGAAGGGTGGGCCTCTTCGCTACAACCCCTATCGCCTCCGAGTCTGGGATCCAGCAGTCACCGAAGCGGGTCTCGACGGGCTCACACCACATGCCCTTCGACACACCTGCGCGTCGCTCATGCGTGCGGCCGGAGCTGACGTAAAGGAGATCCAGACGCAGCTGGGACACCGCTCCCCGATGATTACCCTGAGCATCTACACCCACCTGTTCGAGGACGCTTTCGACTCCGTCATGGACCGGCTCGATGCTGCTCATCGCGACCTGGTGCGGCCCAGGAGCGGCCCAAACGTCGTCGAGCTTCCCGAGCAGAGGCCGTCACGAGTCTCTGACCAGGTGGTTTAGACACCTGGAGGGGTGTCCGAGTGGTCTAAGGAGACGGTCTTGAAAACCGTTGGGCCCGTACGGGTCTCGTGGGTTCGAATCCCACCCCCTCCGCTGCGCACATTCACGATTGTCAACGTGGAGTACCGTTGGGCACCAGCGAAACATCGTGAACATGAAGTACGTTGCCTGGGCGATCATCGGTGGCTTCTCCCTTCTGGGTTCTGTAAGTCATCGCCCCGCTGGGGAGTGCGTGGATCTCGGTTGCAATTGTCGGTTTCGCGGGCCTCATAGCCCTTATCAACCGTGTCACCAGAAGACCCCGCCGGAGGACCGGACAGCCTTCCCCCACGAGACGCGTGATCAGCACTGACCAGGACAGGTGGGGGGCGGAGGCGATCTCTGAGTGGATCCGTGCCTCGGGGGCCGGTCTCCTTGTGGCGCGGCCCGTCACCGAAGCCGCCTGGTCCGAATGCCGGGTAGCCAGTACCTTGTACCTGTCGGGCCGAGCCCGAAGGCACGGAGAGGTGGCCGAGTGGTCGAAGGCGCTCGCCTGCTAAGCGAGTAAGGGGCTAAAAGCCTCTTCGAGGGTTCAAATCCCTCCCTCTCCGCCGACAAGCACCGTTCTGATCGGGGCGTCGCGCCAACCCAGGGTTGTCAGCCTCGCTCAGCGACGCTACGAACCCTGGGTTCGGTTTGAAAGGGTGGGGCAGTGGGGAATCGCGGCGGTCATGGGCGGCAACTCCGATCTCCTCGCCGCGGAGGCGGGACTCAACTACGTGGTACCCGGGTCGGCGGGGTACAAGAGGGTGCGCCGCGGGCGGGGCTTCTCCTACCAGGACACGAGCGGCGGGACGGTGAACGGATCGATCAGGGAGTACATCGCTTCGCTGGTGATCCCGCCGGCATGGGAGGAAGTGTGGATCTCGAAAGACCGGCTCGGCCACATCCTGGCCACTGGGGTCGACCGCGCCGGACGCAAGCAGTACATCTACCACCCCCGTTGGGAGGAGGTCCGTGACGAGGTCAAGTTCGATCGACTCGGTCCTTTCGGCGCCAGGCTCGCCTCGTTGCGATGCCGGATGGACGCCGACCTGCGTCGCAAGGGGTTCGACCGCGCCAAGGTGGTGGCGCTGGCAGTGTCCGTTCTCGACCGGACCCTGGTCCGGGTGGGCAACCGGCGCTACGCGACAGAGAACGACTCGTATGGTCTCACTACGCTCACCCATGAACATGTGGAGACCGAAGGTGCACAGGTGCATCTCGGTTTCACCGGCAAAGGAGGCGCCGAGCGACAGCTCGCCTTTCGCGACACCCGGCTGGCACGCCTGGTCGGCGAGTGCCAGGAGCTGGCGGGACAGACCCTCTTCAGCTACGAGTTGGAGTCGGGAGGGACCGCCTCGATCCAGTCCACCGACGTCAACCGTTATGTGGAGCAGGCCACCGGCATGCCTTTCACCGCTAAGGACTTCCGGACTTGGGGGGCGAGCGCGGTGGTGACCAGGGAGTTGGCCCGCACAGATCCGGGGTCGGGCAGCCCCGACGATCAGGTGCTCGATGCGATCGACGTCGCCGCCGAGGCCCTGGGCAACACCCGGGCGGTCGCCCGCAACTCGTATGTGCATCCGGCGATCATCGAGGCACACACCGGAGGAGAGCTGGCTGAGTTGTGGCGCCGATCCCGAACCGGGAAATGGATCGGGCGCTCCGAGTCGGCGCTGCGCAAGATCCTCGGTGACACGTCGTGACCGAAGCTCCGATCGCCGGCACGACCACGCCCGTCGTGCGCTGGGATCACCTCCGGCGGCTGACCGGACCGCACGGATTGTTCGAGCACGCCCGCTACGAAACCCCGCGTCTCGGACACGGCTACACCACCGACGACAACGCCCGGGCACTGGTGGTGCTGTCCCGGGCCGGCTCCGACCCGGCCGGGCTCCGCCCGTATCTCGACTTCGTGCTGGCCGCCCGCACCGGGGAGGGCTGGCACAACCGGATGTCTGTCGACGGGGGGTGGACCGACCGGGTCGGCTCCGACGACGCCACCGGGAGGGCGGTCTGGGGACTGGCCGAAGTGATATCCGCCGGACACGAGGACAAGCGGGTGGAGTCGGCGATCGTGGACGGTCTCGGGATGTCGAGCAGGCATCTCCGGGCGACTGCCTACCTGTTGTTGGGTGCGGCGGCTGCTCATCGCGCCGGCATCGCTGCGGCCGGGCGGGCGCTTCGATCCGGTCTGAGCCGGCTCCCGATGCCGACGGCCGGACGGTGGTTCTGGCCCGAGCCCCGCTTGACCTATGCCAACGCCCGGGTCCCTGAGGCACTGATCAGAGCGGGTGCCGCCCTCGACGATGCCGTTGTCATCGACCTCGGCCTCACCATGCTCGAGTGGCTGGTCGGCATCGAGTGGGGTGAAACCGGGTTCAGCTTCACGCCGGTGCGTGGCCGCGGCCCTGGCGAGCGAGGTCCCGCCTTCGATCAACAGCCGATCGAGGCGTGGGCCATGGTCGACGCGTGTGCCGCGGCCGCCGCAGTCGATCGATCGGGAGAGTGGGAGACGCTGATGCAGCACGCCGCGATGTGGTTCCTCGGGAGCAATGACGGCGGTGTGCCTCTCTACGACCACGAGACGGGTGCGGGCTTCGACGGGCTCACGGCCGATGGGGTCAATCTGAACCGGGGGGCGGAGTCGACGCTGGCAGCTCTCGGCTCGGTGTGGTCGCTCCAGACGGCTGCTCCTCGGAGCCGGAGATGAGTCTCCGTGTCGGGATGCTGGCGCCGATCGCCCACCCCTACCCGCCCCCCGGGTACGGGCCATGGGAGAGGGTGACCCACGACCTGACCGAGACGCTGGTGGAGTTGGGTCACGACGTCACCCTGTTCGCACCGGAGGGCAGCGTCAGCACCGCCGGGCTCCACCCAACCGCCGTGGCGCCCCTCTCCTCACAGCCGGAGGTCGACCAGCGGGCCATCGAGGACCGTCACGTCGAGACTGCGATGAGAGCGGCGGCCGATCTGGGGCTCGACATCGTCCACTCCCACCTCCATGTCCATGCGCTCGCATTCGCCGACCTCGCCCGCTGCCCGGTGGTGACCACGCTTCACGGAGTCGCCTGGAACGACGACACCCACCATGCCCTCCTCGAACACTCGGCAAAGCCGTTCGTGTCGCTCAGCCACAGTGAGCGCAGGTTCCTCCCCGAGCTCAACTATGTGGCGACGGTCCCCAACGGGATCACAACGGAGGATTTTCCCCCGGGAGACAGCGACGACGGGTACCTGGCGTTCGTGGGGAGGATCTCCCCCGAAAAGGCCCCACACCTCGCGGTCGAGGTTGCCCGCCGGTCCGGGCGTCATCTCCTCATGGCCGGTGTGATCGAAGACCGCCACCGCGATTACGCCAACCGGGTCCTGGACAGCGTCGGCCCCGGGGTCGATTTCCTCGGGCCCCTCGCCCGCCCCGAGCTCTCGCTGCTTCTCCGAAACGCGACAGCCACCATCATGCCCCTGCAATGGGACGAGCCGTTTGGTCTCGTCGTCGTGGAGAGCCTCGCCTCGGGTGCACCGGTGGTGGCCTGGAGGCGCGGGGCCATGGCCGAGATCGTCGACGAAGGTGTCACCGGGTTTCTGGTCGAGAACGTGGGTGAGGCGATCCACGCGGTGGAGCGCATCGACTCCATCTCCCGCGCCGAGTGCGCTCGGGTGGCACGGGCCCGCTTCGATCGTCGTGTGATGGCAGAGTCCTATGCGAACGTCTACGAGATGGTCGCGGCTAGCGCATCTCGTCGATGAGCTCGGCGAGAGAAACGACGGCAAACCCGATGGCACGGTCGGCGAAGCCATAAGGGAGGATGAGCCGGCCCTCGTGGACCATGCTCCCGCACGAGTACACGACATTGGGAACGTATCCGAACATCTCGTCCTCGGAGGGCTCGAGAAGGGGCGTCGGTAGCCGACCGAGGACCCGTGAGGGGTCGTCGATGTCGAGCAGGACCGCCCCCAGCGAGTAGCGCCGCATCGGCCCGACACCGTGGGTGATGACGAGCCACCCCGCCTCGGTCTCTATCGGAGACCCGCAGTTCCCGATGTGGACCGTCTCCCAGGCGTGCTCGGGCGCAAACACCACTTCGGCGTTGTTCCAGGTGCGCACATCGTCGCTGCGAAGGAGAAAGACCCTCTCGTGGTCGTGACGGGAGAGGGCCATGTAGTCACCGTCGATCCGGCGTGGGAAGAGAGCCATCCCCTTGTGGTACACCGAGGGGCCGGTCATGGTGGCCATCCGGAAACGGTGAAAATCGGGGGTCTCGATGAGCTGGGGGAGGATGTGAGTCCCGTCGTAGGCGGTGTACGTGGCGTAGTACTTGACCTCTCCGTCGTCCTCGGTGAAGCGGACGAAGCGTGCGTCTTCGATCCCCTGGCTCTCCGCCGGTGCCGCCGGCGAGATGAGATGCTCCGACACAGGCATCGCGTCGTCGAAGATCACCTCGTAGTTGGAGGCGGCCAACCAGTGCACGCGGTGGATGGCGTGCTCCACCTCGACGAGGTTGAGGTCTGCCTCGCGAATCCGGGCCAGCGACGCGTCGAGTTGCTCGGGTGTGAAGCTCGGGGTCAGTATCCGGAGGATCCCCTCGGCGGCCTGGCTCATGAAGCCGAGCTCGGTGAGCTTGTCGGCGAAGGCCGAGCGCAAGTACACGGGTGCTCGTCGGTCGCCATTGCTGACCGGGGCATGCCTTTCGTCGAGATCTATGTCACCCAGGGAGTCGACCGATCCGGTGACGAATGCGATCGAGGAGATGTGTCCCTCGCCGACCGCCCTCATGCTCATCACAAAGCGCTGCCGTCCCGCATCCGGCGCGCCGATGGGCACGATCGAGGGGTTGGTCAATGCGGCACCCTCGTACGCGTACGCCTGGGTGAGGAAGGCGCCCACCAGCCTCTGGAGCAGAGGGTCGGACACGTCGGCGAGGACGGGTGAGACGACTCGAGCCGCCTCGAAATGTCTGAGCCAGATGGCATCGAGGTCGGCGGCGAGGCCGACGTGCCGGCTGGATAGCTCATCCAGGATCACTTCGTAACTCTCGTCGGGAATCTCCAGGACACGTTTCACGATGGTGTCGAGCCGGCTCGGCTCACCACCGAAGTTGGCCGTGCCGGGGAGGAAGGGGCGAGCCACGAGCCGGTCCGACTCGGGTCCCAGTCGAAGAGATTTTCGCTCTACTTTCACGCCAGCCCCAATTGTCGCCGACTGAGGCCGGTTTGCTAGGGATCTGTAGACCTAGATTTGGCTCAGGCGGTGGCTTGTGCCGGGGCGAGACGTTGGAGCAGCTCCCAGTACCGTTCCCCCACGGCCTCCCAGGACAACTGAGTCGACATGTTGGCTGCTTCGCGGGCGGCACGTCGATAGGCCACCGGGTCTTCGAGCAGGTGTCGGATGGCCGAGGCCATGGCCGACACATCGTGGTCGACGACCAAACCCGCTCCCGACGCGAGAAGCTCCTCGGCAAACGGGAAACGGGTGGCGACCACCGGTCTGCCCAGTCCGATGGCCTCGGTCATCACTCCCGAGGAGACCTGATCGCGGTTGTCGTAGGGCACGACAACGACGTCTGAGTCGGCCACGAGATCGAACAGCTCGTCCTCGTCGACATAACGATCGACGAATTCGACAATGTCGTCGACCCCGAGGTCCCGAGCCAACCGCTGCAACGAGTGGCGGTAGACATACCCGGCGTTTCGCACCACGTTGGGATGGGTCCGGCCGACGATGCGGTAGCGCACCGGCGGGTCGAGGTCTCGCAACTCGGCCATGGCGGCGATCGATCTCTCCAACCCCTTGCCGGGGCCGAGCAGTCCCCACGTGATGAGATGACGCCAGGGAGGCGGGTTGACCGGTTGGGCGTCCCAGTGAGCTCCGTGACGGATCATCTCCACCGACGATTCGGGCACCGAGTAGCGCTCGACGAGAAGACGGCGAGCGCTCTCGCAGAGGACGACGGGTGTCGTGATCTCGGCCAGGTCCTCGAGTATCCGACGTTGCCGTTCTCCCGGCTCGGGGAGAACGGTATGGAGGACGGTCATGGTGGGGACGTCGATGAGTCGGACCAGGTCGACCACGCTGGCGCCGTCCTTGGGGCCGAATATCCCGAACTCATGGTTGATGATGACCACGTCGCAGCGATCGAGGTGATGCGCCGCAGCCCTGATGCTCAACGCGCTTGACGGATCGATCTCCATCTGCACCAACCCCTTCGAGCCCGGGTTGGGGGTGGGTTCGTTGATCAACCGGACCACATCGAGCTCGAGCCCAGTCTCGTCTCTGGCGATCACCTCGCAAAGCGACGCGGTGAACCTGGCGATGCCGCACCGAGTCGGGGGAAAGGTGGACACGATCCCGACTCTGGTGGTCGATCCGGGCGCCACCGACCTCTGTATTTCCAGCATCGAATTCGACTCTCGTCGGGGACGGCGAGATACCCGACGTCCGCCCTTCCAAAACTACCCCGGTTCGATCCCCGGTCAGTTACGTGCTGATGAGAGGACCTCCTAGGAGGCGCGCTCCATGGGGACATCGCGGAACATCTCCCAGGGCACTTCGGCACCGCAGCGAGTCAGGGCGAGTGCCCAAGACGGCGAGTAGCCGGTTGCCCAGCGCAGACTCCCCACCGCGGCCTTCCCCACCATCTCCGCTCCGGGCTTGGCCTCGAGATCGAGGATCTGTCGCAGACGGGGTGGGATCACCGCCACCGCCGCCTCCAGGAGCATCTTGTGCCCCACCTTGATTCCCGGTGAGAGCGGTGGATCGATGAGGAACTCGATCACCTGCTCGGTCGCCGGCGAGGTGGCGAGGTCGGGATGACTCACCACCCATTCACCGAGCTCCGCCGCGGTGTCCGGCATGGGCCTGGCCCCGAGCAACGCACCTATGCGGGTTTGCTCCCTCACGAAGATGTCGGCCTCCACCCGATCGAGCCGTCGCCCCCCGAAGACCTGATTGGCGACGAGAAAGGAGTCGGTGAGCACGTTGTGGACCCAGGCCGAGTGATGCGGATCGGCCGCGTCGTACCGAGCCCCACGGCTGGACACCCCCTTGACCACCCGATGCATGCGACGCACCTGGGTCACCGCTTGGCTCACCTCAGGCATTGCCCCGAAGGTGGTGGCGGTCACATAGGCCGATGTTCGGGAGAGTCGCCCGATCGGATCGTCCTGATATCGGGAGTGCTGGTCGACGCCGGCGACCACCTCGGGATGGGCCGCCTGGATGAGCAGAGACCGCAGACCGCCCACAAAGGCTGCCGGGTCGGCGATCACCCGCCAGGAGACGGAGTCGGGCCCGAGCAGACCCGGATCACCTTCGTAGTCGAGAGTGTGCTCCAGCGGGTAGGGGGCGTGGGCGAAGAGCGATCGGGTGCTCCGGGTCAGCCCGATGCGCAGCGACTCGACCAGGGTCTCGGCGGCGCGACGCAGCGGGAGGCGGGAGATCATCTCGCGAGGATGGTATCCGTAGCCACCGCCCACCGATCCCGGTGTTTTGCGCCGGTTCGGGCCGGGTACCGCTCTCGTTCCAGCACCAGGAGGCTGAGTATGGACACCGAAGCGATCACGATCGAGATCGTGCGCATCCGCACCCGGCTGGAGGAGATCGAAGAACAGACGGATGGAGCCTCGGGCCCGGACATCGAAGACGAGAAGCAGCGGTTGGAAGAGCGTCTCCGTGATCTACGCGGGATGATGTCGCGGCAGGGCGCCGATGAGAAGCATCACGATTCGGTAGCCGAAGAGGTCAGATACATTCCCCCGGCCTGATCCCGGATCCGGCCTTGATCAGTCTTCGGCGGATTCGTCCTCCGTCTGCCTTGCGCGAACGCCAGGCCGGGCTGGAGCGCATATGCGGCCGCGGTGGCCGAATCGAGTTGGTCGGCCGAGCCCTCCGTGGCGAGCCGGCCGTCGGTGTCGGAGATATGGGCTTTGATGAACCAGTGGTTCTGCTCGAGGAGCGTGTTTGAGCACCAGAGACTGATCTATGAGCGATGACAACCGCTCTTGAAGGATCACGCTCAGCTTTTCGGCCTGGCCGACGTCCGTCCCCGACGGTGCATAGTGGTGCTTTTCGATGTCGCCTTCGCCCTACCCACGGCGCGCTGCAGCAAAAACGAGGGCCTGGAGCGGGCGATAGACAAAGGACCTGCGGAATCGTTGGCTGGGCAGTCGTCCAGACGATTGGTTTGACCCCACGCGGCATCGGGTATCCCGGGACCCTGAGGACCTGTGAGGCTCGGGAGTGCTGGGGCTTCGGCCCCGGCTGAGATGACATTCCTCGCACCTGATCCGGATAATGCCGGCGCAGGAAGCAGCTTCGCAGGTCCTCGACCACAGATGTCACTCCCGGTTTGAGACCAGATCCATCGGGTATCAAAGAGGGAGAGAGCTCACAGGAGGGCGAAAGATGGTCAGAGACAAACACCAGATGAGCACCGGTTTCGAAGATCGCATGGGGGAGGGCGTAGAACGATCCGGCCGCTCCGGGTGGCTGGTGACTCTTCTCGTGCTCGGTCTGGTCGGTGCCATCGTCTGGTTTGTGATGTCCCAGGACTGAAATCTTCCGGGTTCCGCCCAGCCCGGGAGGCCCGAAACCCCTTCGGGAGCAGAGGCCCCCTCGATCGCGAGGGGGCCTCTCCTTGGTTCGACTGGTTGCCCGCCGCCCTATATCGACCGGCGTCTCGCGCGCCTATTTGAACGACAGACGATTAGCTCGGTTCGTCTCCCACCCACCAGCCACCGGTGGCGATGGAAGACACCTGCTCGATCAGTTGCAGCATCCGCCGGACCTGCGGCGATCCTGCGCCGAGTCGCGCATGGCCCTCCTCGCACACTCGAATGATTGCCCTGATCCCCACAACGTCCACGAAAGTGACTGCCGTCAAGTCGAGAATCAGCGGTTGAGCCTGATCGCGGAACGGGATGATCGCCTCCTCCAAGGCCGGGCTGGAGGCGAGATCCAACTCCCCGCCCACGGAGATCAGGACCCCGCCCTCGTCGTGGGTGATCGACACCTGCAGTTGGCTCCCGCCGGTGGGCATGGCCGGTCCTTGTCTTGCGGCGTCGCTCACACGATGTCCTCTACCCAGGTCACCAGGGCTCGGGCGACAAATTGTTTCTGTCCGGCGGACCGTAGTCCTAGTTGATCGATCGGAGTCCGCGAGTTTTTCGCGAGCGGACGGCCGGTTGCCGATGGTCTCAGCCGGGTATTGGCGGGGCAGCGACCAAAGGGAGAGCTCGATCGAATCAGCGCTCAGATGGACAGTGAGGATGGCGGGTGCGCTGGGCAGAGGGGTGTTGGCCGGCCTGGCGGCGACCGCGGCTATGTCGCTGTCGACATCGATCGAGATGCGACTGAGCGGCCGGGAGTCGAGCAGCACACCGGTGGCGGCGGCTGGCAAGACATTGGGTGTCCAGCCGAGAGACCAGAGAGGTGCGAAGCGGTTCGGGACTTTGGTCCACTGGGGGTATGGCACCGGCTGGGGGGCGGTTGGTGGTTTGCTCCACCACGGGGTCTCTGAGCCCATCGCAAGCGCGACCCATTTCGGTCTGGTCTGGGGAACCGAGGTGACCTTACTTCCGGCTATGGAGGTGATCCCGCCTCTCCCCGAGTGGCCCCCGGGGGAGGTGGCGATGGATGTCTGGCACCACATCGTCTACGTGGCCACGTTTGCCGCGGTGTGGGCGGTTCTCGACCGTTACGCACAACCGGTGACGGCCACAGACCGCCTCATCGCACGTCTCGGCGACGCCAGCTCCCGGGTTCGGGGGCGGCTGGCCGGCTGAACCGCGTCGAAGGATCACTGATCCTCTCGCCGAGCGACTGCTCAGGGAGACCCCATCAATCGGGGACGGCCGGCCAGCTTTTCGAGACGGGTGAGCAGGTCATCCCATTCGCCGTTGATCTTCGACATCATTGTTTCCGACTGGAATCTGGTGATGAAACCCTCCACCCGGGCCTGCATCCCGTCCACGTCGACCGAGTCCGGATCCCGCACGAGATCGGCGACCACCGAACGCAGGTCGGCGTCCAAATCTGACCAGGCCATGGTGAGGTCCTCCGACTCGGCATCGTCGAACACGCTGGCGATCTCGTCGAGTGACTCACTTACCGCGAGCGCTTCGGTGGTCAGAGTCGGGTCAGGCTTCGGCTCCTCGCCCATGTTTCCATAGGCGCATCCAGCCAAGATCGCAATCGGGATGACCCTGAGAAAACGCCTCAACATATTGCTGCCGTCTTACCCCGGGGGAGGACACGGCAACCGCCGGAATCAGTCCTCCGGAGGCTCCTCGCCCTCATTTTTCCCATGGGAGCGCCACTGCGACGGCCGCGGCCCCAACCACACGATCAGTCCCACCACCAGGCCCACCGCGCCGATCCAGACCAGGGTCCACAGCGAGAATTCCATCCAAGCCGTACATACCCCCGGCGGAAGCGTCGAAACGGTTTCCGCCCCCGGTGACGTGGGTAAGCCGGCCCGTCATGGAGCGTTTTGGGGAACCCGACCCCTCCGAGGAGGTGCCGGAAGAGGGCCGGGCGACTTTCGAGGAGGTCGAAGCGGCTAGTCATTCCGTGATCGGCCAGGTTGCGGATTCGGAGCAGGCCCGAGTCATCGTCGAAGACTTGGAGAACAGCGGAGTCCCAACCACATCGATCGAGCTGGTCGGCGCCGAGGGCAAGGAAGCGTCGGGTCCAGATGAGGGCAGTGACATCCCCGATTCCGACGCCTTCACCAACCTCTCCAAGTCCACCATCGTCGGCGCCGGGGTGGGAATCATCGCCGGGGCACTGCTCGGGCTGGTGCTGTCCCTGCTCATCCCTCCCATGGGGCCGGTGTGGGGTCTCGTGCTCGGCGGGATCTTCGGCGCCGCGGTCGGGGGTGCTGCCGGGGGGATGTCCGTTGCGAAGTACGGGTCGCGGGCGTGGAATGAGACCTACCAGATCGAGGAGGAGCAACGCTTGGCGGTAGCAGTGCACCACGCCTCAGCCGAGGTGGTGAGGAAAGCCGAAGAAGTGATGGGCAGGCACCTCTCCACCGGCAGCGTGAGGAGGCTATGACGATGTCGGACGGGGTGAGCACGATCCCGGGCGGCGTGCGGAGCACGGTTCATCTCTTCGGGCACCCGATCCACCCCATGCTGATCCCGTTCCCGATCGCGTTGCTGATCGCGGCGGCTCTCTCCGACATCGTTTTTGTCATCGACGGCGACGACTTCTGGGCGCGGGCGTCGCTGTGGCTCGTCGGCTCGGGTGTGGTGACCGGAGCCCTGGCCGCAATCGTCGGTCTGGTCGACTTCCTCACAATCGATAGGGTGAGGAGCCTGGCGAGCGGGTGGATCCATTTCCTGGGCAACGTCGCCGTTTTGGTGATCTCGCTGATCTCCTGGCTGCTCCGGATCGGTGATCCTGCCGGGTTCATCTCCCCCTGGGGCCTCGTCCTCTCCCTGGTCACCGTGGCTCTGCTCGGTGTGACCGGGTGGACAGGTGGTGAGCTGTCCTATCGGCACCAGATCGGTGTGACCGGCCCCTGATACCGGCTGGGGGATAATGGCGAGATGTTCAACGGCGACATATGGGACTGGCTGCTCCGCCTGGCGCTCGCCGCCGGAGTCGGCGCCCTCATCGGGGGGGAGCGGGAGAGCCGGGGTCATCCCGCCGGTGTGCGCACCCAGGCCCTCGTCGCATTGTCGGCGGCACTGCTCACTGCGGCCGGCAAGGCGGGCTTCATCGGCCCGGGGACCGATTTCAGCCGCATCGCCTCACAAGTGGTCACAGGAATCGGCTTCATCGGTGCCGGTGTCATCCTTCAGCATCGGGGCACGGTCACCGGGTTGACCACCGCGGCCACCCTGTTTCTCAGCGCCGGGCTAGGGGTCGCGATCGGGGCGGGTTTGATCCTCCCCGCGTTGCTCACGACCGCCATCGCCCTGATCGTCATCTATGGGCTGCGGCTCATCAAGCCGGTCTTGCGCCGCAGGGTCTCCCAGACGGTGCTCATCGACTACATCCAGGGCCACGGGACCTTCGGCCCGCTGATTCGCACGGTGCAAGAGGCCGGTGGCTCGATCCAGGACCTCCGAGTCGAGGACGACACCGCCGAGCATGGTGACCCCATGCGCCACGTCTCGATGAAAGTGCTCACCAGGGGAGATACCGACCTCGGAGGGGAGCTCGAGGCGATGCTGGCGAGGCCCGAGGTGACTGCGGTGCGTGTCGTCGACGGGTGACTGCGCCCCGGATTGGACCCGAAGCCGAGCGGGTATTCACCTGGTCAAGCGAGCGTGGAGAGAGTCGACATGGCTGAGATCGGTGAGCTCGAAGGCCTCAGCAAGGACGAGCTCTATTCACTGGCCCAGAAACGCGACATCGCGGGCCGGTCCAACATGGACAAAACGGAGCTGATCGCAGCACTCAGCGACGGGAGCGACGATGGCTCCTCGTCGCCGGGTCACCGGACCGAGCGCTCCAAGACGAGCAACCGTGCCATCTGGAAGGGATCGATCACCTTTGGCTTGATCACCATCCCCGTCGGCCTCTATACCGCCACCGAGGATCGCGACGTCTCCTTCCACCTTCTCTCCGCCGAGGACGGCTCGCGCATCCGCTATCAGCGGATCTCCTCGGCCAGTGGGGAGGAGGTCGATTGGGACGACATCGTCAAGGGCTACGAATACGAGGAGGGTCGCTACGTCACCTTCACCCATGAGGAGCTGGAGCAGATCCCCTCGGACAGCCTGCGTGCCATCGACGTGGTTCAGTTCGTCCAACACGACCAGGTCGACCCCATCTCATTCGAGCGCCCCTACTACGTCGCTCCAGATTCGGGAGGAGTCAAGGCATACAAGCTCTTTCTCCGCGCCCTGGAGGAAAGCGATCGGGCGGGCGTGGCCAAGGTCACCATCAGGGAGAGGGAGCATCTCTGTCTGATCCGCCCCCGAGACGGGGTGCTGGTCCTCGAGACGATGAAATGGCCAGACGAGATCAGAGTGCCCGACTTCGAGTCACTGGACGACTCTCCGGAGATTCGATCCGACGAGGTGGCGATGGCCGAGCAGTTGATCGACCAGATGACCTCCGACTATGACCCCACGCGTTTCGAGGACAGCTACCGCCTCCGCCTGGAGGAGGCCATCGAGGCCAAGATCGAGGGCGAGGAAATCCAACTCGCCGGGGCCCCCGAGGAGCCTGGCAAGGTCACCGATCTGCTCGAGGCCCTGCGGGCCAGCGTCGAGGCGTCCAAGCAGCGCAAATCGGCATGAGGTCTTCCCTCAGGGAGGGCGGCATGAGGTCTTCCCTCAGGGAGGGGGGCGGCCGGTTCGGTTTCCACGGCTCGGCCAGGGGGTAAGTCGCAGGCCCGAAGCCTGAGGAGTGGAATGACCAAATACGGCCTCACCCTTTCCAGCGAGGAGCACTCTCCCTCCAAGCTCGTCGAGATCGCCGTCGCCGCCGAAGATGTGGGCTTCGACTTCGTTTCGATCTCGGACCACTTCCACCCTTGGATCGGCGAGCAAGGTCACAGCCCCTTCGTCTGGAGCGTGCTCGGGGCCATTGCCGCTTCCACCGAGCGTATCGAGGTCGGGGTTGGCGTGTCTTGTCCGACCTTCCGTATGGGCCCCGCTGTCAGCGCCCATGCGGCGGCCACCACCGCCGCCCTCCTCGGCGATCGGTTCACCTGGGGCGTGGGGAGCGGGGAGGCGCTCAATGAGCACGTCATCGCCGAGCGTTGGCCGCCTGCCCTCGTCCGGCTCGAGATGCTACGCGAGGCACTGGAGATCACCAGGGAGCTCTGGACCGGCGAGAGCGTCACCTATCGGGGTGCCCATTTCACCGTTGAGGACGCCCGGATCTTCGATCTCCCCGATTCGCCCCCGCCGATCCTCGTCTCGGCCTTCGGAGAGGAGGCGGCACGCCTCGCCGCCGACCTTGGCGACGGCTTGTGGACAACGGGGGTGGGCAAGGATGCCATCAGCGCATACCGGGACGCCGGGGGGGAGGGCCCGGTGTGGTCTCAGCTGTCGATGTGCTGGGCGGAGAGTGAGGAGAAAGCCGTCGAGCAGGCCCACCGGCTGTGGCCCAACACGGCCCTGCCCGGCCAGCTCGCCCAGGACTTGCGCACCGTGCTCCATTTCGAGCAGGCGGTTCAGGTTGTCCGGCCAGAAGACATCGCGGCCGCGATGCCATGTGGTCCCGATCCGGCCCCCGTGCTCGAATCCATCGGCCAGGCGCGTGAGGCCGGAGTCGATCACGTCTACTTGCACCACATCGGGGATCCTCTCGATGGATTCCTCGATTTCTGGTCCGATCAGCTGGAGCCGTCGCTCTGATGCCTCTGATCGTCCTCGAAGACGTCCCTCTTCTGCTCGGGCCGGCACTTCCCGCTCGGCGCGACCCGGCCAGTCCCCGCGAGGATCCCTCCCGCCGCCGGCCGGCAGCCGAGCACCACCGCCGCCGTGACGAGACCCGGCGAGACGAAGGACGTGGTGAACAAGCGGTGACGTCGCGGCGGCGACCCTAAAGGGTCAGGGGCCGGACCGCCCCGGGCACCGAGTCTCAGAAGCACTCTTCGACAAGAACAAGAAAGAGCCCCACCGCGAGGTGGGGCTCTTGTCGAGACTGATCGAACCTAGGCGTTCAGCTTGTCCTCGATGGCCTCTCGTGTTTCCCCGGTGCGCTCCTCGAGCTTGCCGACGAGCTCGTCGTATTCGCCTTCGGCGACGTCGAGATCGTCATCGGTGAGGTCACCCCAAGCCTGCTTGGCCTTTCCTTTGAGTTGGTCCCAGCGACCCTCCCATTTCATCTTCATGCTCTCGTCCACAGCTGGCTCCTTTCGATCTTGCTGGATGGGTTAGGTACCCGGTGAGCCGCCCGGAGAAACCCGAACGCGGAGGAGCCCCGGATACTCTTGCTCGGGGCTCCTCCGATTCCGGGCCGCAACAGGGATACGCGCCCGGTAGCTAGGTAGTCGACTCGTGGGTGTCCCGGAGCAGTTTTACCCGGTCGTGGGCGGTCCTCACCTCGCCGGCTTGGCGCTCGATCACCGACATCACCGATGCCGGGATCTCCTCGTCCAGGGCACGCTGATACTCCTTGACTGCATGGTCCTCGCCCTGCTCGGCGGCTGCCAGGACCGCATGGGGGTCGTGGCCGGTCACCGCTTCCTTGAGCGCCATCCAGCTGCGGTGCATGGCGCCGGCGACGGTCCCGTTGTCCTTCTCCTCTAGGGCGACGCCCTCCGCAGACGCGAGCGCCTTCAACTCATTCGACATCCGAAGTCGTTGCTGGGACAGCTCGCGCATCTCGGCGGCGAGATCGGCGTGGCCTTCCTCGTCGAGCTTGTCAGCAGCCTCTGCAAAACCCCTGCGACCGTCCTCGACGGTCTCCATCAGGTTCTCTACGACCGAAACGGTCTTGGTGTCTTCCATCTTGTCCTCCTAGGCCTCATGTCGATACCGGGGTACCCGTCTCAGTGCGCGGCCAAACGATGCTCGATAGGGCACGGTCCGCTGACGCGGGAGGATGTGGAAAGGGCGACCCCTTTGGGCGAAGGAGCCGCCCTTTCGGTCTAGCGGTCGGGTCGGGACGATCAGGGAGTGATCTCTTCTGTCTCCGCCTCGTCCAAATGCTCCGCTGTCTCCGCCTCGTCCCATTCCTCGACGGCCTGGCCTTCCTCCCAATATGGCTCGCTCCCGTAGTAGCGGTAGACGTCGCCCATCCAGGTTCGATCGTCGACATCGGGCCAATCGTCCTTGTCGAAGCCGGGGGCGTCCTTCAAGACCTCCTTGTCGACATCGATGACCACCTCGTGGTTGTCGGTGTCGATAGAGAGGAGGTCCCAGGGCACGGCGAAGTACTTGTCGCCGAGACCGAGGAAGCCGCCGCTGGCGAGCACGGCATAGGCGACCCTCCCGGTGCCGATATCGATGACGATCTCCTCGAGATTGCCGAGTTTGTCGCCCTCGTTGTTTCGCACCTTGTCACCGGTAATGGTGCTGGCACTCAATGCGGTCGTGTTCACAGCGATTCTCCTAGCGGTGGTCAGTTCGAGTCCCGATCAGAAGATCAGGAGCAGGATCAGGATGAGGAGGATGAGTCCTCCGATGCTGATGTACACCTCTATGCCTCCTTCTTTGCTGCGGCGACGATCGCCGCGTCGACACGTGTGTGATAGGTCTCGCCGACCCGGCCTCCTATGTACCCGCCGAGAAGCGTCACCACGATGAGCACCGCCGACGCCACAGCCGCCATGACTGTGAGGTCGTCGACATCCACCTGAGCGAACCAGTTGGGCAGGTCAACGCGATTGAAGGCGTTGTACTCGGGCCCCACCCAGGCTCCCAGGGCGGCGAAGATGGCTACCAACAGGATCAGCCATAGCCCGGCCCCGAGGCCGTTCATGCCTCCGTTGTAGCGGGCCATGCGCCCCGCCGCGAAGCCTCCAACGATGAAGGAGGCGAATACGACCAGGGCGGCGACCACCAGTCCTATCACCGAGGCCTCGTCCAAGGCGCCCTCTTCGTCGAGGAGGTTGAGCTGGTAGTCGATGCCCCCTGCTCCGGCGGCGATCAACGCCGACAGGAATACCAGAGTTCCAAGACCCGCGAGCATCCCCACGAGGGACGCCAACAGATCTGCGTTGCCGAATCGCTCGTAAACCGACGAGAGATCCTCCGCGCCGCCGATGCGTCGCTCCGATCTGGTTGCCATTGTCTCCTCCTCTGAGAGGTCGGGCCTTACCCGGCCTCGGCCGGGCGCAAAACATCGGGGGAATAGCGAAGGACGGCCGGCTTGGGCGGGCCGGCCGTCCTTCGGGTCGGTGAACTTTGCTTACGGAGCGGTCGTCGAGCCGCCGCCGAGGGTGGTGGTCACACCACCGAGGGTCGTGGTGACGATGGGGTCCGTGCCCCCGTCGTCGACACCCGGATCGTCGTCGTCGGTCGCACACGCCGAGAGGGCGAGGGCGAGGGCCAGAGCGCCACTCACGAGCATCGACGTTCTCTTCTTGGTTCTCATGTCTCTCCTTCCAGAATGCCGGCGGTGCCGGCGACATACCGAGCGGGTAATTACCCCCGGCCGGCGTCTTCAAACTCCACTCAGCCCCGGTATCCTGAAGCTCTGGCGGCCTGTCCCTGTTTCTCGGCTTTCTCCTTGGCTCTTTCCCGTGACCGCTTCTCTCCCGACTCGTAGTGGTACTTCTTGCCGGAATCGCCCCACTGGTAGTAGGGCCCCTTTCCATCCTTTCCACGGTGGACGGGCATGGCACCGCCTCCTTTCTTCGGTCGAGCGGTTACCCGCGCCCCCCGGCGGGCAAACCGTCGTTTTCGGCGGCACTGGATCGGGTAGTGCCGCTAACGAACGGCAAAGCACGACGGCGGAGTGACTCAGACCGGATGCGACCCCAGACAGTGCAGGACGATGTCTTCGATCGACTGGCGATCACCGACGGTCGAGACCTGATCTCGATATTCATACCCACCCACACCCGGGGTCGCGAGGTGCATCAGGGCACGATCCGGCTCAAGAACCAGTTGGCCGGGGCGGACGACGAGCTGGAAAGGCGGGGCTGGAGTCTTCATGATCGGCAAGAGCGACTCGACAACGGCCGGGATCTCCTCGGCGACCGGGACTTCTGGGAGCACCAGGATCAGGGCCTGGCCGTTTACATCGGCGAGAGCGGGGTCGATGCCACCCTTGCGCTGTCCACGAGCCCCTCTGCGCAGACGATGGTGCTCCCGGTGTTCCAGATGCGGCCGCTCCTGCCCGACCTGGCGGCCTTGACCGCGACGGTGCTCGCCCTGACCAGAGGATGGGTTGGCTTGTTCAGCGCCCGGGGCTCGATCTTGCAGCCGGTTGACGCCGATCTCCCCGCCTCGTTCGAAGATGTCAACTGGTTCGTCGACAGGGAGCCACAGAGTCAGCGGCACCCGGTTTCGGCGGGCACCCCGGGGAGCCGGCACGGTCACGAGCCCAGGCTGCGTCAGGACGAGGACCTCGATCGCTTCTTGCGGGCGGTATCGGATTCGGTGACGGATGCCTTCCCGTCCTTTCCTCTGGTCGTGCTCGGCGATGATGAACTGGTGAATCGATTCCAGGCCATCCACCCTGCCCCAGTCATCAAGCGGGAGAGAGGCGGGCTCTCCGGGTCCGATCTGGCTGCTGAGGTCGAGAAGGGGTTCTCCGAGATCCGGGACCGATTGGCCATCGAGCGCGAGGCGTCGTGGATAGACGAGGCCCGAGCCGCCATCGGGACAGGTCGGGCGGAGGTCGCGATCGAGGAAGCCCTTCCCGCGGCCATCGGAGGCCGAGTGGCGACCGTGGTGATCCATCACGAGGCTGCACCGATATGGGGGCGGGTGGATGGAACCTCGCTCGAGGTCAGGGCCCATCGTGAAGAGCGCGTCGGCGACGTCGACCTCCTTGATCGTCTCGTCGTCGAGGCCCGGTCGACCGGCGCCGACCTCCATGCCGTGGGGGCCGAGATAGAGGGCCACCCCTTCACCACCGTTCTCCGCTACTGAGGGGCACTTCTCGGGTCTTGGCGGCTCTGCGGCCATCGGGAGTAGCGTTGCCCCAGATGGTCGACCAGATAGCCGCGCCGGGGCCACGAACCTCGGTCGACCCTCGGGTCGAGGATCGTCTGAGTGTCGCCGGGAGGGTCATCCGCTGGACGTCGGTGTGTTACGCCTTCGTCGGTCTGGCCGGCCTCTACATCCCGATCCTCAGGGAGATCCCTCCCGCGCCGTCACTCATCCGGGACATGACCCCGGTGGCTGCAGTGTCCCTCGCCATCCTCGCAGTCGGGGCTCTCCTGTCCGGCGATGCGGGCCGGGGAATCTTCAGTGGCTCCGTCCGTTGGTGGTGGATCGGTTTCGCCCTCTCGCTGATGGCCGGGCTCATCGGATTGACCATCATCGCGGTGTTCTTCGCGGACCGCACCGATGTCTGGGGGGAGGTACTGCAGGTCCCCGCCTTCTCGGTCGGCGTCATCCTCGTCCTCCTCGGCGCAGCGGTGCCCTTGAGCTCGAGTCGCAGGGAGGCCCAGTCGATCGTCGGGCAAGTGGCGGCACTGCTCGTCTTCTCGCTGGCCGCCGTGATATTCATGGGCTATGTCTTCGGCGACCCCTCGGTGGGGCGGCTCTTCCTCAGACCGGCGATCTCCTTCCAGGCGACGATCCTCGCCGTTCTCATAGCCACCGGAGTCCTTCTGATGCCGCCCGCCAGCGGCTTGCTATCCACAGTCGCCAGCCCCGGTCCGGGCGGTCGCTTGCTCCGCTGGCTGGGGCCGACGGTGCTGGTCACTCCGGCCGGTCTCCTGGTGGTGGCCGAGACAGTCCCTTCCACCGAGCGAGTCGACGCGCTCGCATTCATCTCGGTCGGTCTCGGGCTGCTCCTCCTCATCCTGCTCGCAGTCTTCGTCCGGGTCCTGGACCGAACCTCGATCGAGGCGGCAACCAACGCCGCCCAGGCCGAGCGAGCAGAAGTCGGGTTGCGACAGGAGGCACCCGTGGTGCAGCGCCTGGCCGAGATGCTCCACATCGTGGAACTGGACTCGGTCGAGGGCTGGGAGGTAGCCACCCGCTACCGACCCGGGATCGGCGCCGTCGCAGGCGACGCCAGCGCGGTGCATCTGTTGCCGGACGGCTCAGTCGCCTTGGTCCTGGTCGATGTCACTGGTCATGGGGCCCATCCCGCGGTGTGGGCGATCCGTGTGCGGGACCTCCTCCTCCAATCTCTGTTCGCAGGGAAGGACCCGGCCGAGGCGATGACGTTGGTCGACTGGTCGGCGCCCGGCGACTTGCTGGCCTCGGCCATGGTCGTACAACTCGACGCGACCAGCGGCGAGGTCCGGCTGTCCTCGGCCGGTCATCCTCCGGCCATCCTCGTCGGGACCTCCGGGGCCGAGCTGAAGACCCCTACCGGGCCGCTTCTGTATCTCGATGCTGACGCCGGCTTCGGCGAGGAGCGATTCCAAATGGCGCCAGGGGACACGTTGGTGGCCTTCAGCGACGGTGTTGCCGACGTGCAACTCTCCGAGAACGGCCGCACCGAGCCGGAGCGCCTCGCGAATCACCTTCTCGTAGAGGGGGGGCTGGCGTCGCGCACCGCCGAACTGGTTCTCGCATTCGCCAGGCCGGAGCCGAGGGACGACCAGACCGTGGTGGTGGTTCGCCGATTGCCCTGAGTCGGCGTGCGGTCTGTTGCTGGCTCGGCAGTCGGCCTATCATGTCCGAACCAATCTCCTGTAGGACTGATAACACACAATGAGGGGACTCACCATCAACACCCAAGACTTGACCGGCGGCTGGACGTCGCTCGCGGTGAAGGGCGAGATCGACCTGGCCACGGTCGAAGAGCTCCAGACGGCCATCAACAACATCGCCGAAAACGGTGCGCAGCATCTGGTCATCGATCTCACCGGCTCCTCGTTCATGGACTCCACCGGTCTCAAGGCCTTGGTGATGGCCAGCCGGCGCTTCGATGAGGAGGGAAGATCCTTCGCCATTGCCGTCAGTGGCGGCCCGGTGTCTCGTCTCATCGACCTGAGTGGGGTCAGCACCTCGATCCGAATAGTGGAGAGCCCTGACGAGGTGACCAGGGGAACCGGCTGAGAGTCAGGCCTCGGCCACCTCAGACTTGGGGATCTCGGCCCAAACGGTGAAGCCGCCGTCGTCGGTGACACCCCACCGACGGGCAATCTTGTCGACCAGGTAAAGACCAAGCCCCTCTCCGCGGGGAGCTCCCGGCTCGAAGCCGTGACCCTCGTCGGTGACCTCCACACGCACATAGTCGCCGTGGGCATCGACCTTGACAGCCACCTTGCGAGACGCGGCATGACGCACGCTATTGCTGACCAGCTCCGACACGACCAGGATCACGTCGTCGAATCTGGGCTCCAGAATCGATTTGAGGGCGGCCAAATGGGAGCGTGACTTTCCGGGAGCCTTGATGTCCGACTCGACCTGGAGAGTCATCTCACTCATCTCTCTTTAGCTTCCTATCGCGGCGATACCCCCGGTCAGGCCAGACTAAACGACAATCAGTCGAGATCGTGTTCACTCCCGATGCTCTCCTTGAGTCTCTGCAGGGCCGAGCTGAGCAGCCGTGACACGTGCATCTGCGAGATCCCGATCTGATCGGCGATCTCTGATTGGGTCATGTCTTCGTTGAATCGCAAATGCAGGATCGTCCGCTGCCGCTCCGGAAGCTCCATGATCGCTCGCTCCACCACCACTCGATCGTCCGCGAGGAGAAGATGCATGTCATCGTCCTCGAGACGGTCGTGCAGGGGCAGGCCGGATCCGTCGGGGGACCGCTTGTCCATCGACGAGGAGGCATAAGCCTGACGGGCCTCCATGGCCTCCGCCACCTCGTTCGCTGTGATGTCCAACCGGGCGGCGATCTCGTCGAGCTCCGGCGGCCGCTCCAGCTTCTGGGCCAGCTCGTCGGCCACCCGTGTCACCTCGAGCGAGCGCTCCTGCAGGGACCGGGGCACCCGCACCGACCAACCCCGATCGCGGAGCAGCTTCTTCATCTCGCCGGAGATGGTGGCGGCCGCATACGGCCGGATGCTGCCGATGGCCGCGTCGTAGCGCTGTATCGCCTTGAGAAGGGCCATGTGGGCCACCTGGAGCAGGTCTTCGTCGTCGAGTCCCTTGCCCCGGTAACGGCGGGCGATCGAGTTGGCGAGGTCGCTGTGACGACGGATCAGCTCGTCGGAGTAAGCCGCCGGATCATCGGCCATCCTGGAAAAGAGCTCGTCATCACTCAGCTCCGCCGGGATCGCCGTCGTGCCCGGTGTTCTCAGCATGAACCACACCGAGAGGGTCTCGCCGTCGTGGTCGTGACCCCAATTCTTGGTGAGCCGGTCGAGGAGGAGAAACCCGACACCGGGTTCGGCCTCAGCGATGGGTGCCGGATGGGGGTGAGAGACGGTGACGGTCAGGTCGCGATCCTTGCTAACAGAGATGTTCAACTCATCGCAGCCCGGTGAGTGCTGGATGACGTTCCCGATCAACTCGGTGACGAGGAGGTCTGCCTCCGAATGGCGCATCGAGTCCAGGACGGCGTGTTCGCGGAGAAACGCCCGGGCGGCTGCCGCCGATGTCGGCTCGGTACGAAGGGTCAGCGCGACCGATTCTGCCATCAGCGTCATGTTACGGCTGCCTCTCATTGGGGAATTCTGGTTGCGCTGGTACCCCGGACCGGGTGGACGCAAACCAAGCGGGGTATCTGCTAGATATCTCACCGAGGAGAAACATGTGACTGAGATCGAGACGGGAGAGCACCCGCCCGAGGAGCATGACCCGGAGGAGATCGACGATCAGTTCCGGGCGATCCTGGAAGGGCTGCGCACCACCATCCCCGGAGTCATGGTCCTGTTCTCGTTCCTATTGGTGTTGCCTCTCCAGGCCTCGTTCGCCGATCTCAGCGGTGTCAACTCCGTGGTGTTCTACCTGGCCTTTGCCAGTGCGGCGCTGGCGTCCGTGCTCCTGATCTCACCCAGCGTGCACCAGCGCGTCCGGGCTCCGGTATCAGGCATCAAGCGACGTAGCTGGCACCACGTGATGTTCGCCACCAAGCTGACGATTGCCGGCACCGTCGCATTCATGGTCTCGATCGTCTCGGTGGTGTTCTTGGTGACCTCGCTGGTGTTCAGCGACCCGGTGGCTGTCGCCGCCACCGTCATCGTGACGGCTGTTGCCGGCTGGTCGTGGTTCTACCTGCCGATGGTCACCTTTAACAAGGAGTGATCAGTGATTGCGTAGGGCGTCGATGAGCTCGTCTTTGTCCATGTCGGAACGGCCCTCGATCCCGATCTCGGCGGCACGATCGTGGAGCTCCTCCACCGTCCACTCCTCGTAGGGCTCTGACTCACCACCGCGCCTCCCTGCCTCTTCGGCCGGGGTGTTGGCTATGCGGGCGGCCTTTTCCTTGCTCATGCCCTCTTCGCGCATCGCCTCGTAACGCTCTTCGTCCTTGATCGACGGTCTCTCGTCCTTGGGCATCGGCCCTCCTCGGTTGGTGTCGACGTGGCGTTACCCGCTCGCACAACCAGGGAAACTCAGGCGGCGATCCACTCGTCGACTGCCACCTGGAGCATGGGGAGGGGCATCGCACCGTTGACCAGCATCGTGTCGTGGAAGCCTCTGATGTCGAATCCATCACCCAGCCTCTCCCTCGCCTGGTCCCGGAGGCGGAGGATCTCGATCTGGCCCATCTTGTAGGAAAGGGCCTGGCCCGGCATCCCTATGTACCGGTCGATCTCCTGTTCGATGGTGAGCCTGCCGATCGGAGTCCAGGTCTCCAGGAACTCGATAGCCCGGTCCCGACTCCACCCCAAGGCGTGGATGCCGGTGTCGGTGACCAGACGCCCGGCGCGCCAGGCGTCGGCCGAGACCATGCCGAGTCGATCGATGTCCGACGAGTAGAGACCCATCTCGTCGGCCAGCCGCTCTGAGTAGAGGCCCCAACCCTCGGTGTGGGCGTATACCTGCGCATAGCGACGGAAGGTGGGGATCCCCTCCAACTCAGCGGCCAGCGAGCGGTCGAAATGATGCCCCGGTATCCCCTCGTGAAAGTGGATCGACTCGTATTCGAATCGATCACGCTCCCCTGGCTGGAATGTATTGAGGAAGTAGGTCCCGGGCCGGGAGCCATCGATGGGGGGCTGCATGTAATAGGCGGGCGGCATCGCCGGGGCTATCGCCGCCGGCACTGGAACCACCTGGCACGGGGTCTCCGGGCGGGCGTCGAACCACTCGTCGACGCTTGCCCACGCCCGCTCCAAGGCGCTGCGGGCGTGGTCGAGCATCTCCTGCTCGGAGGCGAACCGCAGGGAGGGGTCGTGTTGCAGCCGACGGAAGACATCTTCTCGCTGATCGGCACCCAGGGCACGTGATCCGATCTCCGTCCACTCGGCGGCGTTGACCTCGGTCGCCCAATGGCGACCGATTTCATGGATCTCGGTGGCAGTCGCCTCCAACTGGGTGTACTTGGCGATGAGACGCTCATAGATCTCGTCTCCACCCGGCATCCAGCCCAGCCCGCACCTGTCATCGGGTCGGGCCATCGGCGCGATTTGGTCGAGGCCGCGCCGATACTCCTCGAACGCTGGGCGTATGACATCGCTGACCAGAGCCCGTGCCCTGTCCGCCCAGTCGTCGGGGTCACCAGGAACCTTCAGAGCGAGGAACGGATCGTCTTGGAGCTGAGATGTCAGGTAGCCGTCGACCTGACTGATAACCCGGGTCAGGGAGGCGGCGGCGGGCGACTGGCCGGCTCGGGCGTTTGCCAATTGCAGCTCGAGCGCCCCGGCCAGGTACTCGGGGATCTTGGCATAACGACCGAGCAGGGCGTCCGCCTGTTCGGATGTCTGCACGGTGTTCTGGAGGCTGTCGGAGAGGAGACGGGTGTGGGGACCGAGGTAGGGGTCGACCGGTGCCAGGAGGAAAGGTGTTTCGATCTGATCGAGCGCCGATCGGCTCTGATGGACGAGGAGAGCCCTGGTGATCTCCTCCTGAATGGTCATGCCGCCCGCATCGAGCTCTTCGGCCCCCCCGAGTATCTGGCGGAAGGCGGCAGCCATGTCTCCCAGCCAGTCGTCGTCGAACCGCGCCAGGGAGGCGTCGTAGTCATGGACACCCCGCACCGTGGCCACTGTGGGCGCCAGTTGGTTGATCTTCGCCCAAAAGAGATCGGAGAGGGACTGCAGCGACATGGCCCCGGACGCTACCCGGCGACCGGTCTCCGGGTCGACCCCGAGGAATCAGTCGCCGGCCACGAAGTACAACCAGTCTCCACTCTCGGTGATCCCGGCACGCCATCCCCCATAGGCCCCGAACCGGGAGAACTGCTCCAATTCGTCTGCGGTGTATAGCTTCTTCAGCTCATCGAGCGCCTCGGGTGGGATCTCCTCCCAGGTGTCGTAGGCGAAGGCGGAGGGCCATACGTAGATCTCACCGCCGTTCCCGTCGTCCACGACGGAGTGGGACATGCCCAGGATGGCGAGCAGAGTCCCCAGCCGGCCATCGCCTTCCTCTTCCCAGGTCCTGAAGGACTCGGCATCGCCTCCTCCGAAGGTGGTGGTGAAACCGGGTCCGGCGAGGTCGATCACGGTCTGGAGGTCACATCGAGAAGCGGCTTCGACGATGGCCGCTCTGGTCCCGGCCACCGCGGCGGGCAGCGTGTCATCGTCCTCCGGGATCGGTGCCCCCCCCGCCGAGCACTTGGATGAGGGGGCGGTTGTCGGCGTGGTTGTCGACGTGGGCGTGGTCAGAGGGTCGGGCTGACCCGCCGTGTCCGAGCGGCCCATGCTCATGAGCCAGGGCAGCGCGGCGAATGCCACGACGACCACGGCGAACGCCGCGACGAATGCCAGCCATCCCGAAGTGCGCTGGGGCGTGAGCACCCGACTCGGCGGGAAGGGCCACTGCTTGGCGGCATACTCGCGGGTCTCGCTGGCTGCGATGCGCAGCCTGTCTTCGACGGTCTTCATGCCTTCTCCTCGTCCCAGGACGCCAGGGGCGCCTTCAGGGTCTCCCTGGCGCGATGCAGATGTGACTTCACGGTTCCCGTGGAGCAGCCCATCACGTCGGCGACCTCGTTCATGGAGAGTTGGGCGACGTAATGGAGAGCGACTGCCTGCCGTTGTCGTCGGGGTAGCCGGCGGACCGCTAACCAGACCTCAGAGGTCTCCGCGGAGAGGTCGGGCTCCACGGGCTGGGGCGGGCCCATCCTGGTGACCGCCCTCATCTCGGATCCGAGACGTCTTCTCCGCGAGGTGGCCCGATTGACGAGGACGCGGCGGAGCCAGGCTTTGGGGTTCTCGTACTGGGAGATGCGGTCCCACCGACGATGGGCGCTCATGAACGTCTCCTGGACGAGATCTTCAGCTGCGGCGCGATCCATGGTGAGCGCCACCGCCACCGACAGCAGAGCTCGGTAATGCTCCTGATAGAAGATCTCGAAAGAGATCACTCGGGCCCTGGTGCCGCGTTTGATGGTCATTTCTCTTTGCTCGCTGGTGAATGTCCGGCTCACATCATCTGACACGCACGAGAGGGTGTGCCGGTTTACAGGGGTTTGTGCCCGTCACGCCATCGCGGACCGCGCCGTCCGTGGTTCCGCCCCTGAGCGGGAACTCCATCCAAACACGGAATGCGAGATAGGGATTCGGGTGTTTGGAGGATGGCGTAGCCGGGTATATCGGCCGGCACGACACGGCCTCGTGAACAAAGTTTCCGCCGCCGCCCGGGACGTGGGACGGCCTAGACGGTGGGAGAACCGTGTTGGACGTGGGCCATCGACGGCGCTGTTCGTGACCGTGGCTCGAGCGCCTCACCGGCGCGACAGCCCGACTGACCGAAGCGCCAGACAGGTGCCTCACGCACTCCCAGTGAGGGCCTCCTTTCGACCGGAGGCCCTCACGTTTTCGATGTTTCTCCTTCGGATAGCACGGGTATCTGCCGTTCCCCCAGCAGGAAGGAACATCCCAAAATGATCATTCTCGGAGTGATCCTCGTGATCTTGGGTGCCATATTCGATATCGGCATCCTCTACACAATCGGCGGGATCCTGGCCGTGGTCGGGATCATCCTCTGGCTACTGGGTGCGTTCGGCCGCCAGGTGGGGCCCCGCACTCACTACTACTAGATCGACCTCCGACAGGAACGGCGGGCGCGCACGCGCGTCCGTCTTTCCTTCTGAGGGGGTGCAAGATGTGTGAGTGCAGATGAGTCTCGCCGCGACGGTCGCCCCGCTGGTGGCTTATGCCGTCGTCTTCCAGACCCTCGTCTATATGTCGATTCCGGCGCCGCGGCGCGTCAGGCTCGCACCCCTCGTCACGGGAGTGACCGGTGCCGGTCTGGCCGCGGTCGCCGGCCTCTTGTTCGGCTTCGAGACCATCGGGCTCACCGGGGGCGACCCCGGGGTTGCCGCCCTCGCCGGGGTGGCCGCGGTCGTGTTCGCCTCGCTGGCCGGCGTCGGCCTCCTCTCCCAGCCGCGATGGCGTTCCCGGCTCGCCGACCCCCGGGTCGCCGAGTTGGGTCGATGGGAAGCGGTGGCGCACATCCTCGTCCGCATTCCGGTTTTCACCGCGTTCACGGAGGAGTTGTTCTTCCGCGGCGTCCTCCATGCCGCGCTCATCACTCTGTATCCGGTGGATGCGGCCCTGCTCATCGGGGCCGCCGCCTTCGGCCTGTGGCACATCGGTCCCGGCCTCGACCAGTCGCGGGGGGCTCCGGCCCCGGCACGAGTCGGTGCCGCGATTCACACGTCGATCACGGTTCTGGCGACGACAGTTGCCGGCCTGTTCCTGTTGTGGCTCCGTGTCGAGACGGGGTCGATATGGGCCCCGGTGGCGGTTCACGCCGCGATCAACATGACGTTGGCCGTGTTTGCCCGCAGGGCGTCACGCCCGGGTGTGGAGTCGGCGCGGGATAGCCTGCACGGATGGAAACGTATATCCGAAGTGTGCTCTTTCGCCTGGCGGGAGCGATAGCAGGTGGCGCCATTTGGATTGGCCTGATCGTCCTCGCGCTGGCCAACTTCGATACCCCGGTCGGCCTGCCCGAGGACTTGCGCGCGACCTGGCCCTTCTGGCTCGTCGCCCTGGTGGTCGTATTGGTCGTCTACCTGGTGCGGAGGCGGATCGGTCCTGGCCCGGGTTGGGGTGCATTCGGCATCGGTTTCTTCGCCCCACTCGTCGCGCTGTTCGCCAATGCCAACCTGGGGGATGGCGGTGGGATCTGGTTCTGGATCCCGATCGTCGTCATGGTCCTGGTTCCCCTTCCGATACCGTCGCGCAGCGCGGTGTCATGAGACGGGCAACCTGACATGGCCCGCTGGAACCGGCTACGCACCCGGGGCAACGTCGAGGACCGCCGCGGCATCGGCCGCGGCGCCGCGATCGGAGGGCTGGGCGGCCTCGGAGCCATCATCGTCTTGCTGATCACGTTGTTCGGTGGCGGAGGCTCGGGTCTGGACCAGGTGGTCGATCAGCTGGCCCCTGCCCCCGGATCGGCGTCGGGCACTCAGCCGGAGGAGTTCCGTGGAGAGGACGACTACGAGGTCTTCGCCTCCACCGTGCTCGGCTCCACCGACGCCACATGGGACGAGATCTTCACGGCGTCCGGACTCACATACTCTCCACCCAGGCTCGTCCTGTTCCGGGACTCGGCCTCGTCAGGCTGTGGTGGGGCGAGCTCGGCGGTCGGACCGCACTACTGCCCGCTGGACGAGACCATCTACCTCGACGAGACCTTCTTCGACGAGATGCTGTCGAGGCTGGGGGCGGAGGGAGGCGACGTCGCCGAGGCGTACGTGATCGCCCATGAGGTGGGTCACCACGTCCAGAACCAGGTCGGTCTGATGGAAGAGGTGCAGAGGGCCATGCGGGAGGCGGGCTCGCAGGCGGAGGCCAACGACCTGTCGGTGCGTCTCGAGTTGCAGGCCGACTGTTTCGCCGGTGTTTGGGCTTACTCCCTGCGCGATGAGGGTGTGTTCCTGCCTGGTGAGATCAACGAGGCGATCGACGCGGCCGCTGCCGTCGGTGACGATCGCGTCCAGCAGGCGGCACAGGGCCAGGTGAATCCGGAGAGTTGGACCCATGGCTCGTCCGAGCAGAGGATCGATTGGTTCACCACCGGCTTCGAAACCGGTGACCCCTCGGCCTGTGACACCTTCGCCTGATTGGCCACGAAAAAGCGTCTGGCCGACTGACTCCTAAGAGCCCTTCGGCCAGACACCAGATTTTTACACCACCAGGGACCCCGCGCGCAAGTCGAATCGTGAATTGTTTTTCGCGATCTCGCCGGACCGGTCAGCGAAGGACCGGCTTCCTCTCCAGATCACCGAGCTCCTGGGCACGTTGCAGCCAACGAACCAAGTCCCGGGGCGTGATCAGACCCACGACTCTTCCCTCATCGACGACGACTACCCGGCCCACTTGACCCTGCATGAGCTTGGGGACCACATCGCCCATCGTGTCCTTCGGGCTGACGGTGCACATCTCCGAGAGCGGCTCCGCCACCTCGTCGACGGTGGTATGCCCCCATTGCTCGCGGGGGACTTCACGAACCGCGGCCAGGGTGAGGATGCCCTCGGTCCCGTGATCCGCCCGCACCGGGAACGAGTTGTAGTTGTGGCGCATGAAGTAGTCGTAGACCGCAGTCTCCAGGTCGATGCCGGCGGGCATCTCCTCGATGTCGCTCGTCATGAGACGGCTCGCCGGCACGTCGGCGAGAAGCCGCTTCATCTGGAGATGGGTGAACGACGCTGCCGCGGCCTGGCTGAGGAACCAGCCGATCGCCACCAGCCACAGACCGCCGACCAGGGCACCCAGGAAGAGGATCTCGAAGACCCCGATCCCGATGACGACCATCCCGACGATGCGACCGGCGCGCGAAGCGATCCGGGTCGCCTTCACCAGGTCACCAGTCGATCTCCAGATCAACGAGCGAAGGACACGCCCTCCGTCGAGGGGGAAACCGGGTAGGAGGTTGAACAACGCCAGCGCGAGATTGACCCAACCCAGGTAGCCCGTGGCATAGGCGAGGGGGCCGTCGCCGAGGAGTTGGGTGACGACCCAGAAGACACCGGCCAGGACCATGCTGGTCGCCGGCCCCACCAGGGCTATCAACAGCTCGTCGTCGGGATCCTCGGTCTCGAGATCGGCCTCGGTGGCGCCGCCGAAGAGGAACAAGGTGATGCCCTTCACCTCGACGCCGCGGGCCCGGGCCAGCCAGGAGTGGGCCAGTTCGTGGAGGAGCACGCTGGCGAAGAAGAGAACCGCCATCACGACGGCCAGGGCGATGAGCGATCCGCTCGCGACCGATTCGAAGGCCTCCGCGAGCACCAGATAGAACGAGTAGCCGATGAGCAACGCGATGAAGGTCCAGGACGGGTCGATCTTGACCTCGACGCCCCCGATGCGGCCCAGCCTCCAAGTCGTTCCTCCGAGCACGGCTTCTCCTTCCTCAGCCCGAATGGGCCGGAGGGCTCGGCGCCTGAGACTTTCGGGTGGTCACGAGGCTGGGACCATCTCGTTGCGTACCTCGGTCACACCCGTCACGTCGGCGATACGTTCCGCCAGTTCGTCTTCGGCGGCGCGGTCCATGCTGGTGCCGAGCAGATGCACCACACCGGCCTCGATCCGGATGTCGACGTGGCCCACATCGCCACGCGTGGGGCCCACGGCCTCGCTGCGGATCTTCTGGAGCAGTGCCTGGTCGTCTGCCGGGGGCTCCTCGGGAACGAAGGTCTCGTAGAACCAACCCTTCGTCTTGCCCGACTGGTAACGGGTCTTGGCGCCGGCGGTCGACGCCGCATCCGACATCCGCGAGCGGCCCTGCGCAATCAGGTCCGCCCGGCGCTTCCGCCCGCTGACCGGATCGAACAGGTAAGCGGCCGCAGCTCCGGCTCCGAGGGCGAACATGTATCGAAATAGCCTTCCCATGTCTCCTCACATCTCAAGTTGGAGGCCCGGGGCTCAGTGGCCCGACAAATCTGCCTGGCCGGAGCGGGAGGGATGCTCCCGGAGTGTCGTTTCGTCAACTCCCCGGGCTGTCGCTGCCCGGGCCTCCGTCCCTCGGATACCCGTTGCTCCGCACTGCGAAACGCTCGCATCCGGCGCTGGTCACCCTCGAGGGGAGCCCCGGTTTCGGTGCCCGGGCCCCGGGGGTATGGGCCCGCGATGCGCCGGGTAGTTCCCGTCCTAACGATGATTCTGGTAGTGGCGGTTGCCTGCTCGCCGGATGAAGCCGGCGGCGACGCAGAGTCGGGAGAATTGCCCACATGGCTCAGCGAGGTCTTCCCTGAGCCAGGGGCGGTGGTGGTCGCGCCCGACGGTGTCGAGGTGCACCATGCCCTCACCGATCCTTCCCACGACGTCCGCCTGATCATCGATGGGGTCGACGTCACCACTTATGCCTCGTTCGACGCGGCGAGGATGCGCTACGAGAGCGGGGCAGGCCCGATCGTGATTGAGCCGGGAGAGCACATCGCCGAGGTGCAGCTGGTGGTCCTTCCGGTGGAGGGGACCGATCCAGAGATCCTCGACAGCTACAGCTGGGAGTTCCGCGCCGACTGAGGACTAGCCGGAGACCAACTCGGCGAGCCGGACGGCATCCGCCGGTGCGTAGCCATGAGCGGTGTTGTCGAAGTAGACGTAGACGTCGCGCCGGTTGCGCTCGGGGGGCTTGCGATTCGTGATCCGGGCCGCATCGGCGGGCTCGTCGCCGTTTCTCCAGGTGTCGATGCGCTCGGCCCATCCCTGGAGCTCTTCTTCGTCGTAGTGAC
Source organism: Acidimicrobiia bacterium (assembly GCA_035249605.1). Lineage (GTDB taxonomy): Bacteria > Actinomycetota > Acidimicrobiia > Spongiisociales > ZC4RG35 > JANQRA01. Next base: position 7,333 of record DATFGI010000054.1, on the reverse strand, counting down.
TGGCATAGAGCTTGCGGGGCCCGTGGAGCCGGAGATAGACGAAGCCGGCGGTGATCTCCTCTATGTATGGCCATTCGGCGGAGTGGGAGAAGCACAGGGCGACTCCATGGTCCCGGGCGATGCGCACCGTCTCCTCCTGGAGGAAGCTCTCGTGGCGGATCTCGAGGACGTGTCGTATCCGGTGACGATCTCCGCTGCCGTAGGCGGCCTGGTCGACCCGCTCGTCGTGGTCGCGGGCGAGACCGGCGGCCTGGTCGGTGTCGCCGGGGAGAAGCCCGAGGAAGTCACGCAACTTCTCAGCGTCGAAGCGGAAGTTGGCAGGGAGCTGCCAGACGATGGGGCCGAGATTTGCCCCCAGCTCGAGGATCCCGGAAGCGAGGAAGTTGGCCAGGGGCAGCCGTGAATCGCGCAGCCGCTTCATGTGGGTGATGAAACGGCTTCCCTTGAGAGCCAGCTTCACATCCCGGGACACCGACTCGCGCCACGCTCGGCAGGTCCCTGGGTCGGTGAGAGAGTAGAAGGTCCCGTTGACCTCGACGGTGTCGAACACCGAGGCCGCGTAGCGCAGCCGATCTTCGGACCTGAGCCCCTCAGGGTAGAAGTTTCGCCTCCACTCGTCGTAGTCCCACCCCGACACACCGATGCGCACCTTGGCCATGACGTTCAGGTGACGGGTACGGCCGGCTTGACCTCGTCAACCCTCGGTTGCGCGTTCACGGGGACTGTGGACATCAAAGCCCGGATTACCCGCGCTGGTCAGGGGCAAACCGGTAGTCCCGCCAAAGGTCCCTCGCCGGTGGGACTTTCTCCCCTGGGAAGCGGAGATCTTGAGTTCTTGACTAAAGAACTGATGAACCTCACATTCAGCCGTCGCACCGACCTCGCCTTGGCTGCACTGCATGCCCTGGCCGGGGCGGGCGGGCGCAAGCGCACGAGGTCCGACCTCGCCGACGAGATCGGGACCACACCCTCATACCTGCCTCAGGTCATCGCACCGCTGGCCCGGGCCGGGTGGGTGACCTCGGAGCGTGGCCCGGGAGGTGGCTACCGGCTCGGGGAAGCCGCCTTCGAAGCTCGAATCCTCGACGTGATCGAGGCGGTCGAGGGTCCCTCCCGTCACGACAGCTGTGCCCTCGGAGGAGGGCCCTGCCCGGAGAGCCAATGCCAGATGCACGCGGTATGGGCCGAGGCGCACCGCATCCTCCTGGAGGGATTCGAAGACGTCCCGGTCCTGCATTCACGAGATCAAGGAGAACGAACATGACCCAGACGATCGAGCGTCGGGACTCGGACACCGGTCCGGCGAAGACGCCGCCCCACCCCCACTACACGTTGGGGACCCTGGTGGTCCTCGGCATCGTGGGCACACTCGTAGCGGTTGGCATGGGGATCGCCGCCCTGATGATCACGGCCGGGCGCAACTCGGTAGACGACACGTTGGTGGCCGAGAAGGTCGATGACTATCTGGCTGCCTCACCCGGGATCCCGGGTGCCGGACTCGGCGAGGACGTCCTTCCCGAGCTGACGCCGAAGTCGGAGCTTTCCGCCGTGTCCGCCGACGAGGTCAACGTCGCTGTCGCCCCGGCCATCCCGGCGGCGTCAGGCCGTACCACCCAGGCCATCGTCGATGTCCACTTCGAGGTGGTCGAGGGTGTTTCGACGATCGATCCGGCGACCGGAGTCGAGACCGAGACTTGGGGATACCGTCTCGTCGACGGCGCCGACGGCGTCGTGGTCGGGACTCCCGGGCCGGTGATCCGAGCCCGGGTCGGGGACCTGCTTCGGTTCACCATCACCAACCCCGAGACCAGCCACAACCCGCACAACGTCGATTTCCACGCGGTGACCGGGTCAGGTGGTGGCGCCGAGGCGACGACCGTCGCCCCCGGGGAGACCAAGACCATCGAGGCCCGTCTTCTCTATCCGGGCTTCTTCATGTATCACTGCGCCTACGGCGACATCCCCGCCCACATATCCCACGGCATGTTCGGCGGCGTCTTGGTCGACCCGGAGAGTCCCCTGCCCCAGGTCGACCACGAGTGGTACATGGTGCAATCCGAGTACTACACCGCGGGCAAGGACCCGGGAGTCGTGGATTTCGATCGCGGCGCAGTCACCGATGAGAGCCCCACCTATGTGGTGTTCAACGGTGCTGTGGGTGCGCTCACCGGTGACAACGCGTTGGAGATGGCGGTCGGGGAGAGGGCGAGGATCTACTTCATCAACGCAGGGCTCAACCTCGACTCCAACTTCCACCCCATCGGCTCCCACTGGGACAAGGTCTATCAAGAGGCGGCGTTGCTCAACTCCCCCTTGCGCGGCTCACAGACCACGTTGGTGCCGGCCGGCGGCGGCACGGTCGTCGAGCTGATCGGCCAGGTGCCGTCCACGATCGTCCTGGTCGACCATGCCCTTGCTCGGGCGGTCGACAAGGGAGCCATCGGCCAGATCGTGGTCTCTGGCGAGACGAACCCGGAGATCTTCGAGGCCACCACCGGTGGTGGTGAGGCCCCGTCCGGTGGCCATGACATGGGTGGTGGCGAGCAGCCGGGTGGCGCCACCCAGGAAGTGTCCATGGTCGAAGGAGCATGGACCACCCAGGACATGGGCGCCGCCGACGAGTTCGCCGAGACCGAGGACCCTGCCGACTACTCGGTCAACGAGCTGGTGGTGGAGGTCGGGACCACTGTGACCTGGACCAACAACGATCCCGGTCAGATGCACACCGTGAGCGAGCTCAACGGAGCCTTCGACTCCGGGTTCCTCGACACCGGGGACACCTGGAGCTACACCTTCGAGGAAGTCGGCGAGTTCGAGTACTACTGCATGCCCCATCCCTGGATGCGGGCCAAGGTGATCGTCCTCGAAGGATGACGATCCGGCCCGGGCCCGCCGGCTCCACCTCCGGCGGCCCGGGCCTTCCCCTTCGCACGGGCGGTCCTCCCATTGGCAGGTCGGGAGAATTCCTCATTTCGCCGTGGCTAGTGGTCTCGTAATTTCGTTGCCATGAGGAGAAGACGGGTGACGGCTCCGGGCAGGGTGCATGGCACACCGGCGTTCGTGAGTGCCGGTCTGGCCACTTCGGGGCTGTGCTCGCTTCTCCTGCTCACCGGCAGCCACAGCGACTCTCCCATCGGCGTTCCCTCCTATTGGCCCTGGCTGCTGACCGGCCTCCAAGTTCTCGCTTTGTGGTCGGCCGGTCGGGGACGAGCCTGGGGCTGGCTGCTCGGCGGCTCGGTGCAGATCCCCTGGATCATCTACTCGGTGCTGACTTCCCAGCTCGGCTTCATTCCCGGGTGTGCAGTCTCGGCTGCGGTCCAGATCCACACCTTCCGCGGCAAGACGTCGTTGTCGTCGGGTGACCGCGCTGAGATCGGGTTGTACAGGGTTGGGATGCCAGGCGAGATCATGACCTGAGGGCCAACGGCTCGGAGCGGACCCGGCTGTTCCGCGATACTTCGCGGGGCTCGCCCGCGATGACGCAGACCTGTTCTGATGTGAGGTGTACAGATCGAGAGACGGGGCCATTCGATGGCCTACGTCAAGCCCGTGCCCGAAAACAGGTGATTCTCCCCATGCTTCCCAATCGTGGAACCGGCACTCTGGAGGAACCGGAGACGAAAGGAGAAGTCGTGTCTCAGGAGAACAAGGAATTGGTTCGCAGGTGGTTCGAGGCTCTGAGCCGACATGATGTCGAGTCAGTGGCCGACATGGTGGCCGAGGACTTCGTCAACAACAGCTCGACGAACCAAGGTCGCGACGGGGTTCGCGCCGAGCTCGACTATTGGTTCGGTGCCTTTCCCGATGCCTCCGCTTCGGTGGAGGATCTGATCGCGGATGGAGACCGGGTGGTGGCAAGGGTCACCACCAGCGGAACCCATGGCGGCGACTTCATGGGTTCGCCAGCCACGGGAAAGCGTATGTCGGTCGAGGAGATCGACATCTTCCGCATCGAGAACGGCAGGATCGCCGAGGCTTGGGCGGCAGTCGATTTCTTCGGCATGCTCACCCAGCTTGGCCTGTTGCCTTCGGAAGAGCCGGTCGGTTGACGACCACCCGGCTCAATTGGAGAAGGAGACGTCGGTGCCGAGCCGCAGCACATGTGCTGCGGCCTCGGTCCGGCTTCGCAGATTCAGCTTCATCAGAATGTTGCTCACGTGATTCCCCGCGGTCTTGGCGCTGATGAACAAGCGTTGTGCGATCTCGGCGTTGGTCAGACCTTCGGAGAGAAGCTCCAGGACCTCGGCCTCTCTCTTGGTCAGACGCCCGACACCTTTGGGACCGACTCTCCCTCGTTCACCCAGTGATCGAAGCAGAGCATCCGCACGGTCAGCCTGACGAACGGCTCCGACCTTTTCGAACGCGGCCGAAGCCGCTCTGACCTCGTTGACGGCGAGCTCGGTCTGACCGGCACCTTCGAGAGCCTGCCCCAGGTCCAGACGGGCACGCCCCGCGTCGAGACGCATCTCTAGACGATCGAACCGCTCCACCGCCGACCGAATCGCCGCAGAGGCCTCGGTGAATCTTCCCTGCGCCAGGAGAACCCGACCAGCTGCCAAATCGCTTTCAGCCAAGGTGCGATCGTCACCGGCTCGCTTTGCCAGTGTTTCGATCGAATGCGCCGACGACATTGCACCGTCGATGTCACTGCGGGCGATCTGAACCGTGACCAACATCGAGAGGAATGGGACGGCACCGACCGATTCCGAGCCCATTCTTCCCAGCCACCGGTGCAGCACCGAGGCGGCGGGCGCCAGTTCGCCTCTCTCCAGGTGTAGTGCCACCACCGGGCGGATCGACTCCGGCCTGGTTTCGATCCCGGATAGGAGCCGTTCGGCCTCCTCGAACCGCCCCTGGGAGATTCTCAACTCCGCCAGGCGAGCTCGCGGGTCGACACACCTCGCCTCATGCCCGCCGTTCTCCAGCTTTTCGATGGTCCAGTTCAGCCACTGCTCCGCAGAAGCAAGATCGCCGCGGGCGGCGAATACGCCAGCGCAACACGATCCGCAGAAGGAAATAAGCGGCGCATAGGGCCGCATCTCCAGGAACTGCTCCGCAACTCGTCCCCACTGCTCGAGCCGCCGCCCGTCGAGGGCGGCCTCACACGCGGCGACCATGTCGCAACACGTCTCGGCAAATGTCTCAGGTCGCTCGGCTTCACCCGCGGTGGCAGCAGCCATCGCCTCATCCAGACGCACCATGCCCTCATCCACCCGACCCGACCGAACCATTGCCAGACCCGACCTCGCCAACGCGCGTATCTCCAATTCGGCATCGTCGAACTCTCTGGCGATCGACAACGCGTCTTCGGCGGAGTCAGCCATCCGCACCGGGTCGGTCTCGAGGCCGCTGCGAGCCAGGGTAAGCCAGCCAGGCACTGACGACGTCGCGCCGTCGAGCAGACGTTCGGCGCGACTGAGCCAGCCTCCCGCGATCGCCTCGTGGCCCGGGCTCGCCGCGTGCTCCAGGCCGAGCCAGATAGCCACCCTCGCCGCCTCGTCCACCCGACCGGCCTTCCGGTAACCCGAATATGCCCGACCCCGGGTCGCAAGAGCCTCGCCGGTCTCGCCCATCCACCACAACGCCCGCCCCAAGCCATCCATCGCCTCCGGTGTCGGCGAGTTGGTGATCGATTCCTCAAAGGCGTCACGGGCCTCGGCCCAACGCGCCGAACGGAGAGCTTCTCTCCCGCGAGCGAGAGAGTCCGACACGTTTGATGACGTCATATGCCAATACTGCCCGATGCAAGCGGACTGGCGCCCTGGAGAACGAAGTAAGCGGTTTCGACTCGTGACCAGTCCGTTCATCTGGACGCCGGTCCTCATCGGGCTGCTTCTCACCGGGTGTGCCGATTCTGGGCCCTCCGGTCTGCAGAGGATCGCTGAGGATGCCGCTGAAGCTCGAGGTGGCTACGGGTTCCTGGTTGCCATCACAGATGCGGCAGGCAAAAGCAACACAGCGACGGCCGGGGTCGATGCAGCGGGCGCACCGATGACAGACGACGTGACCTGGCACATAGGAAGCGTTACCAAGACCTTCGTCGCTGTGGTGATCATGCAGCTTGCCGAAGAGGGCCTGTTGTCTTTGGATGACCGGGCGGGCAGCTATGTCGATCATGAGTTCGTGCCGGCGGAGGCCACCCTCTTCGACTTACTCCACCACAGCTCCGGAGTCCCCGACTATGTAGACGATGAAGAGTGGGTCTCTCTCATGCGGTCGTGCCCGGACGAATCCCCGAACACTTACGACTATGTGGCGCAGAAGCCGCTCTTCGAGCCCGGCAGAGAATGGAGTTACTCGAACACCAATTACCTGCTCCTCGGGGAGGTGATCGAGAGGGTCACCGGCATGCCACCAGAGACTGTCATCCGACAGCGGATAATCGAGCCGATCGGCCTGGCCGACACGTACATGGCCGACGTCGAGACGGGGCAACCACCGGTTCCTGCCGTGGCGGACTTCTTCGACACCGGCTTCGGTCCCATCGAGTGTGAGACGGCCCCAGTCGGGGGCGTCACCGGGACAGACTCACGCATGGTCTCCAGTGTCGATGACCTCGACGCCTTTTTCCGGGCGTTGTTCGGCGGAGAGCTGGTCTCCGAGAAAAGCTTGGAAGAAATGACCAGCGAAAACTACGTGGGATCTGATGAATCAGGCTATGGGCTCGGAATAATCCATCTCCTGGAACCGCCAGCCGACGACGTGGACATCTGGGCCAACGGCGGAGGCGTAGTCGGTTACAAGACATTGGTGATGTATGACCTGAGGTCGAAGACAACCGTCATCGCCATGACCCCGACCGGACGTGACATCCAAGAGCAAGAAGACATACTGCGCTGGACTTTCGGTCAGGGCTCAGGCACGACCCCAACGGTCTCGTCGTGAGATCTCGCGTACTGGCTGTTGTAGAGGGGAAATGATCCACCAGGCCGTCGCGTTGAAAGTGCTGGTTGGAGAATTCGCCTGATCCGGTAACCAGTCCGGATTGAGCCGCTGATATCGCCTAAAATGGTCCTGTACCGGCTGGTCTTCGCCGGAAGTCCCTGCGATGATTGGCAAATCCCGCGCCCGTAGCTCAAATGGATAGAGCGTCTGACTACGGATCAGGAGGTTGGGTGTTCGAGTCGCCCCGGGCGCGCGAAGCGAAGCCCCTGCTCAGGTGGGGGTTTTGTCGCGTCGGGAGTCGGACTGGTTGGGGGTGGCCATGCCGTGGGAGCCATTCTCGGGAGCCATTCACATGGAAGTGGAGCGGCATCAGTTCTATTGATCCGCTAGCGCACTGTTATCTGGGGCCCGACTGCCGGCTCCGGGCGATGCCGTAAGAGCCGCATTC
>DATFGI010000053.1:0-12661 GCA_035249605.1 Acidimicrobiia bacterium | reverse complement strand
TTGAAATGAGCGGGATCGCGACATCATCTGCGCAGGGGACCTTCACCATCCTGTTCACGGATCTGGAGGGCTCCACCGACCTGCGGGTGCGAGTCGGCGACGTCTCCGCCAACGAGATAATCAGGCTGCACGACGACCTGGTCCGCTCCCGCCTGGAGATTGCCGGCGCGGTCGACACCAAGTCTCTCGGCGACGGGTTCATGGCGCTGTTCCCCGCGGCCAACCAGGCGATTGAGACCGCGGTCTCCATCCAGCGGGCCATCGAAGAGCACAACCAGGCCAACCCGGGCATGACCCTCTCGGTGCGGATGGGGCTCAACAGTGGTGATGTCACCCAGTCGGCCGGAGACGCCCACGGCACCGCGGTCCATGCCGCGGCCCGGGTTGCCGGCGCCGCCCAGGGTGGCCAGATCCTCGTCTCCCAGGTGGTCCAGGACCTGGCGGGATCGCTGGGCGACACGAGGACCGTGGACCGTGGCCTCTTCTGGCTGAAGGGGTTCCCCGATCGCTGGCGGCTCTTCGAGGTGTTGTGGCGGGACAGCGACGAGGGACAAAGGGTCACCAGGGAGACCCGTGCCGCATCCGCGGCGGCCTTCGACACCAAGACCGCCCGCGCCCAGCGGCCGGTGGTGGGTCGGGCGGCAGAGTTGGAGGCGATCAGCCAGCAGCTGACCGCGGCGCCGGCCGCCGGGCTCAGGGCAGTGGTTCTCGAGGGAGAAGCCGGGATCGGCAAGACCAGGCTTCTCGACGCCGCCGGCGAGCTCGCCACGGAGACGGGTTCGCCGTTTTGGGTGCTCAGCGTGACTGCCGACGAGGAGCTGCGCGGGCCGTTCCTGCTCTTCCGCAGCCTCCTCGCCTCCCCGGCGATGACCGCCGTCGCCCGCGAGGCGATGGCGATGGAGCCGTTGGATCAGGCGCAAGAGTCGATCTCCGGTCGAAGCAGCCAACTAGAGGGTCTCTCCCCTCAAGAACAGATGCTGCGCAAGTTCGACGAGGTCGCCTCCGTCCTCCTCGCCCTGATCCGGGAGCGTCCGCTCCTCCTCATGCTCGATGACCTGCAGTGGGCCGACGACGACAGCATCCAGCTGATCAGATATGTGGTCAGGACGATGGGCTCTGCCCCGATGGTCCTGCTCATCAGCGTCCGCCCCTACTCCGACTCGGCCACGGGCGGCGTATCGAAGCTCATAGCCGACCTCGACCGGCTGCGGGTCACCCAGGTCCTCCGCCTGCAACGACTGAACCGTCTGCAGAGCCAGGAGCTGCTGGAGAACCTGCTCGGCGGCCCGATCGACAGCTCCAGCCTCGACAGCCTCCACGCCCGCTCCGAAGGCGTCCCCTTCTTCATCGAGGAGCTGGCTCGGGCATACCGGGAGGCGGAAGCGCTACAGCTCATCGACGGCACCTGGACGATGACCAAGCTGAGCGGTCCGGCCATACCCTCCTCGATCCAGACCCTGGTGGAGCGTCGGCTCGCTCAGCTCCAGCCGGAATGCCGATCCCATCTCGCCGACGCCGCCATCCTCGGCCGCCGCTTCAGGCTGTCCGACATGAGCCAGGTGATGTCCAGGGTCGACGGCAAGACCGAGGCCGACTGGGAGGTGGCCGAGTATCTGCAGAACGCCATCGACCTCGGGCTGCTCACCGAGGAGCGGCCCGGGTCGGGTTACGACTTCTCCTTCACCCACGATCAGATCCGCGCCTCGCTGCTCGCCTCCATCCCACGGCAACGGAGACGCGCCATTCACGGAGCGCTCGCCGAGATCCTGTCGGAGCAAGGCGGATCGGAGAACCTGTCGATGCTCGCCCATCACGCCCTCGCCGCCGGCGACCAGGACCTGGCGGTGAGCGCTGCCATGCGGGCTGCCCAGGCGGCCCTCCAGATGTCGGCGCCCGAGGAGGCGGTGCGTCTCATCGACAGCACGCTCACCGCGGCGTCCGACGCGGAGCGCCGCATCGAGATGCTCCGGATCAAAGACGACGCCCTGGCCGTCCTCGAGCGGGGCGTCGAGCGCATGGCCAACCTCACCGAGATGACCGCACTCACCGCCGCGGTGGCCTCCCCCGGGCTCGAAGCCGAGGTGAAATTGCGCAGGGCATCGGCGGCGCGGGCCGAGGAGGACTTTGACCTCGCCGCCGAGCTGGCCGGCTCGGTGCGGAGCGTCGCCCACGCCGCGGGCGACAAACAGCTGGAGCTGGCGGCCTGTCTCGAGTTGGGTCAGGCCCTGAGCCGTTCGCCCATCGGCGAGGCGTACCTGGCCCAGATCGAGGTCGACGTCGACGAGGCCGAAGAGCCGTTCAACCGCGCCCTCGACCTGGCCCGCGAGATCGGGGCGCGCGCCGCGGAGGCCGATGCCCTCCGCGAGCTGGCGGTGCTCGAGTCGGGGCGGGTGAAGCGAGCCGCCCTCGACCTCCAAGAGGCTGGCACCCCCGACATGATGATCCTCATGCAGGCTCCGGTGTTGTTCGCCGGGGTCAAGGCTCTGGCCGAGCAGGCGCTCCACATCTACGAGGAGCTCGGCGACCAACAGGGCTCCACCTCGGCGCTGATCACGTTGGCCTATGCCCATATCGCCGACCCCAGCGCCCACGGCATGGCGGGACGGATCGAGCACATCAGGTCGCTTCATCACAGCCGGAAGGGCGACATCACCGACAGCCAGTCGGCGGTCGACGACGCTCAAATGCTCTTCGCCATCCACACCTACGCCCGGCTCAACCTGCAGCCCGGCCTGGCCCTGGAGCGGGGACGGGAGGCGTTCGAGGCGGCCCGTGCCCTCGGTGATCGCTGGCTAGAGGCCCTCTCCGCGGGGGGCATGGCGATGACCTGCCTCCAGGTCGGAGCGGCCGACGACTGCGCCGCCTGGCTCGACCGCGCCGTGTCCGCCGCCATGGTTGTCGCCTCGAGCTCCATGGCCCGCCGCCTGGAGATGTGGCGGGGGGCGCATGCCGCCTCCCGTGACGACACCGAGGCGATGACCCGCCACTACCGGCGGGCCGCCGACCTGGCCGGCCAGACCCACATCGGTCAGCGCGGTGAGGCCCTGGCCAACCTCGCCTTCGAGTATGCCCGGATCGCGGTATTCGGTGGTGACACGTCGCTTTTGGAAAGGGCAACGGAGACAGCGAACGAGGTGCTCGATCTGGCCCGCCACACCAAGGGGAAGAGCCCGTACCCCGCACTCGCCCATGTCGCGCTCGCCCTGGTCGCCGAGGCCCAGGGCGACAAGGACACCGCCGCCGAGGAGGCACGAAACGCCCGCGACTTCCACGGAGAGACCCACCTCCTCTATTTCATCCCCGTCCTCTGGGTCGGCGCCAGGACCCTGATCCGGGGAGGCCAGGCCGAGGCGCCCGACCTCACCCAGGAGATCCTGGGCCTGCTTTCCTATCTGAGCTCGTCGATCGCGGACCCGGCACTGCGTGACAAGTGGCTGGCCCAGCCGATCCAGCATGAGCTGGCGGAGATCGTCGGCTTGGACCCGGCACAGCTCGGGGGGCCGAGCGGCGACGGGATCGAGTTCACCGACGAGGATCTGGAGCTGCTTCGCGCCGTGACCTCTGGCACCGCCGGACCGAAAACCGGGGAGGGAATCAACCCGGTCGAGGACCTCCTCACCAAGTTGGGGGTGGCCACCGAGAACGAGGCCATCGAGTACGCGATCAGGGCAGGTGTCACGTGGCAGTGAGGATGGTCATCGATCGGCGGCGTTGCATCGGGTCGGGGACGTGCATCGCCCTGGCTCCCACCGCGATGCAATGGCGCAAAGGGGACTTCCTCAAGCCGGAGGTGCTCGACCTCTCCACTGTCGACGACGACATGTTGAGAGAGATAGTCATCGCTTGTCCCACCCAGGCCATCGTCCTCGAAGAGGTCATCGAGCCGAGCGGCTGATCAGCGAACCCAGCGTTGCGCGATCGGCAACGTCATCCCCTGGTTGAATCGGGAGCACATGTCCCCCACCGTCCCCTTGCTCACCAGGGCCGAGGCCTTCGCCGATCGGGTCGCCGTCTCCGACGACGGGGGAACACACACCTACGCCGAGCTGATCGCGGCATCGGAGCGGGGTGCCAGTCGCCTTCTCGACGGTCGGGAGGATCTCGAGGAGGCACGGGTCGCGTTCATGATCGAGCCCTCCTACCCATATGTGGTGGCGCAGTGGTCGGTGTGGCGGGCGGGTGGCATCGCCGTCCCGCTCTGTCTCACCCACCCCGCCCCGGAGCTGGAGTACACGCTCGACACCACCACCCCGGAGGTGGTGATCCACTCCCCCGCCTACGCCGACACGGTGGCCCCGCTCGCCGAGTCGAGGGGCATCACCCACACGTCGATCGCAGACCTCGACAACGCCCCGGGCCGACTCCCTTCGCTCGACCCGTCGCGGCGGGGGATGATCCTGTTCACCAGTGGGACCACCGGCCGGCCCAAGGGCGTGGTCAGCACCCATGCCAATATCACCGCCCAGATCGAATCCCTGGTCGACGCCTGGCAGTGGTCGAGCGACGACCACATCCTGCTCACCCTGCCCCTCCACCACATCCACGGAATAGTCAACATCACCGCCTGCGCCCTGTGGAGCGGCGCCCGGGTCGACATGCTGGCGGCCTTCGACGCCGCCGAGGTCATCAACCGCATCTCGGCCGGGGAGCTCACCCTCTACATGGCGGTGCCGACCATCTACCACCGGCTCATCGCCCGGCTCGATGCCATGTCCGAGGCGGATCGAGAACGGTTCCGGGAGGGGGCGGCGGCGTTGCGTCTCATGGTCTCCGGCTCGGCCGCCCTCCCCGTTCCCATCCTCGAGCGCTGGCGGGAGCTGTCGGGGCATACCTTGTTGGAGCGTTACGGGATGACCGAGATCGGGATGGCCCTGTCCAACCCTTATGAGGGACGACGGGTCCCGGGCACGGTGGGGACCCCCCTCCCCGGGGTCGAGACCCGGCTCGCCGGCGAGAACGGGATGCCCCCACCGGCGGGTGAGCCGGGTGAGATCCAGGTGCGAGGGCCCGGCGTCTTCGATGAGTACTGGGACCGCCCGGAGGAGACAGAGGCGGCCTTCACCGGAGACGGTTGGTTCCGCACCGGTGACACCGCGGTGGTCGACGAGGGCCGGTACCGGATCCTGGGGCGGACCTCGGTCGACATCATCAAGACCGGCGCAGAGAAGGTCTCAGCCCTGGAGATCGAGGAGGTTCTTCTCGGACACGAGGCAGTCAGCGAGGTCGCCGTGGTCGGGGTGGACGACGAGGAGTGGGGTCAGCGGGTGGTCGCGGTGGTGGTAACCGATAGACCGGTCGAGGCCGACACACTGCGTCGATGGACAAAGGAGCGTCTCGCCGCCCACAAGGTACCCAAGGACTTCCATTTCACCGATGCTCTGCCCCGGAACGCCCTGGGGAAGACGATGAAACCCGAGGTGATCCGGCTGGTGGCCGGGGCGGCTGCGACGTGAGACCGTCGCGCCGCGTCTCAGGACAACACCTCGCTCCGTGACCGGGCCAGACCGGCCCGGTGTGCGTCCACCGCAGCGAGTCGGTCGAATCCGTGCCGGTCCACCGCGGCCGTCACCCCCTCCCGGACCGAGCGCTCCACCTGGCGGGCGTAGCGCCTGCCCAATGAGACTGCGTGGAGACGGACCAGCCCTCCGACCATGAAGGACAGGATCACCGCGCCGACCAAGAGCACCAGCGGTGTGGGCACCGGGCCGAGCCAGGGCAATTCGACGATCCCCACCGGCAGGTCCCCCGGCGCCAGCCACAAGGTGACGAACCACAACAGGGCGACAACCACCCCGGCGGTGGCGAAGAATTGGAGGAGGGTCATGAGACGCCACCAGAAGGGGGTTCGGATCTCCAGCTCGGAGGCCGAGTGACTCAGCGCCCCGTCCAGCGCCGTCTCGATGGACTGTCGGGCACGTCCCGGGTCGAGCTCGGCGAGGATCCCGGGACGCGCCTCGGGAGGGAGGCTCGAAGCCGCTTCCAGGTAGGCCTGGCGGAGCGAGTTCACCGCCCGGCTCAGGTCACCCCGCTCCCGCCATCTCCGCATGTACCGGGCCGGGTCGGCCTGACGGCGCTTGGCCCCGCTGATCATTCGGATCAGGGAGCCGAATCGGGATAACAGCGACCCGGCAGTGACCCGGGCCCGATCCAGATAAGCCGCGGTCACCTGTTCGCCGATCCCCACCGGGTCGACCACGCCCAGGGCGTCGGCTGCCACCTCCTCCTGAAACCAGATCCTTCTCGACTCGGCGAGCAGCGGTTCGGCGCTTTGTGCGACACCCGCGTCACTCGCCATGGCCTCGATGGCGGCCATGACATCGGCTTCCACCTTCTCATAGATCACCCGCTTCGCCTCGGCGCCGGCGGCGATGTCCCCGATCAGGTCGAGGACCCCGTCCCCAGACCGGGCCGAGACCACATGCACCTTGGCCCGGTCCAACCCGTTCTTGGCCAGCCTCCGTCCCAGATCGGCATTCACCTCGCTGGCTTCCTCGGGGCCGAGCTGATCTGACTTGTTGATGACGATCCGGACCGAGTCGACCCGGGGGCCCAAAGCCCGCAGGTATTCGAAGAGACGTTCGTCGTCGTACTTCTGCGGATCGACGATCCACCAGACCGCGTCGAGACGGGGCAGCAGCCGATCCACGGTCTCCCGATGACCGGCGACGATGCTGTCGAAGTCGGGCAGGTCGACGATGGCCACCCCCTCGAACCCGGCGCGGTCATGACGACGCACTGTCTTGACATCGAGCCACTCCAGCAGCGGGCCGACCCGGTCGATGGCCGAGCCCGCCACCCAGGCCACCGGGCTGTCGGTGGTCGGCCTGATCACCGAGGCTTCGCTCAGCGTTTCCCCGGCGAGGGCGTTGAGCAGCGTCGACTTGCCCACCCCGGTACCTCCCACCAGTGCCAGGGCATAGACGTCCCCGGTGAGACCTACGCGGGTTTGCGCGGTGGCGAGGGTCTGTTCGGCTCGGGCGACGGCGTCGTCGAGTCCCAACTCCCGGCCGTGGCCGATCGCTTCGCGGAGCGTCTCCATCAGTTCGGCCGGGCTCAAGTCTGCAGCCTGTCCATGGTGGTCCGTAGACGTTGCGCCAGTTCCTCGCTCTCCGGGGACAACCCGAGAGCGTGCTCGAAGCGGCTCCGGTCGTCGTCGACGATCTCGTCCATGATCCCGTCGAGCCGCTCCCTCGCCGCGGTGACGAAGCGGGCCACATTGGCCTCTCCGAATATCGCCTCGAGAAGTGCCTGATTCACCACCGCGGTGGCGGCGGCTATACCCGCCTCGGCTCCGGTGAGCCCGCCCGTGGAGGCGAACACGGCGAGTATGGCCCCCGTCCCCACCACGTTGACCCCGAGGCTGGCCGCCCGGGCCACCTCCCGGCGACGTTCACCCATGGTCATGATCTCCGCGGAGAGCTCGGTGGCCCAGGATTGGAGCTTCTCCTCGAAACGCTCCCCGGCATCAGGCGAAGCCCCCCACAGCTCGGCGCTCCCGGCGACAGCATCGGCGGCGAAAGGCCGACGCGCCCATGCCGCAGCTGTCTCTGCCGCGGCGGCGTCGATGTGGGACACGACCATGGCGGTGAGATCGGAGAGAGCAGCCTCCCTCACTTCCCCGGCCGGAGCGGGCGGGCCCGGAGAGAAGACCGAGCGGATGACTGCGGCCAGCTTGCCGATGCCCTCGGAGAGCGCCCGGGCCACCCGGTTGGCCCCGACGAACTCCTGCCACTCCCGCAGGATCTCGGTTCGGAGAAAGGTGCCTTTGTCGATCTGGGAGCCGATCTCGGTGCGGTGATGGGTGTACGCCTCGGTGGCCATCCCCAACAGCTCCCGCCGGGTGCCAGCCTCGGTCTCCAGTTCGGCGACGATGCCGTCGATCATCCGGGGCAGGTCGGCCAGGGCCGCCTCCAGGCTCTGACGGATCAGCGCCCGGCGCTTTTCGTCGTCGTCGACCAGTCGTTCCAGGACGGAACGGACCGGAGTGATCTCGTCGGCGTCCAATGCGTCGATCTCGGAGTCGACGGCGCCAAGGGCCACCCCGACCACGAGTGTCGACTCACCGGGCTCGAGACCACCGATCCCGGATTCGCGCAGGAGCCGCCGGTAGTCGTCGAGCACCGCTTCCCGATCGAGGACATCGTCGGGGAGACGGTTGATCACGCTGAGCATGGGGACGCCCCGCTGCCGGGCCCGGGCCATGATCGACCAGGGGACCTCGTCGGCATATCGGGTGTCGGTGGTGACGAAGATCAAGAGATCGGCCGCCTCGAGGAGACGTCGCGCCAGGACCCGGTTGTCGGCCTCGATGCTGTCGAAGTCGGGGGCGTCCACCAGCACCACTTCGTTCCAACCGGACTGGTGTCTCACCACCTCGAGCACGCCCTCATCCTGAAAACGCTGCACCGGGTCGGGCAGGGTGCCTCCCGGTGGCGCCATCGCCATTGCCACCCGGGTGGTGGGCCGGAGCACCCCCACCTGGCTGAGCGGGGCTCCGGCGAGGGCGTTGAACAGACTCGACTTGCCGCTGCCCGTGGATCCGAGGATCACCACGAGGAGCGGGGCGTCGAGATCGGTGGCCCGGGGAATGACGAACTCGTCGACATGGCCGCGCAGCCGCTCTGCCTCGGCGACAGCCTCAGGACGAGGGGCGGTGGCGGCTCTGATCCCGAGCAGGGCGGACAGCTCTCGCAGTGCGGGCAGCATTACCGGTCAAGTCTGTCGCGGTGGCTCGATTAAGCGGGTGGCATCACGCGAAGCCCCGACCTGCGTCGAGGGTCGGTGCGCGATTGATACTCTCGGCGACGATGAGCCAGCCGGACAGGACCTACGACCTCATGGGTGTCCTCGTCGAAACCTCCCGGGCGCACCATGCCGCAACCGGCGGGCCCAACCCGGAATGGGCGAAGTGGTATGCCGAACGCGCCGTCGACAAGGTCAACCGGATCCTCGGGGCGAAGATGACGACCGACGAGCTGGCCGATTGGCTGGCAGCGGCCGATCGCCGCTACACCGAGGAGCGGCCCGACCTGTCCTGGCCCCGCGCCTATGCCACCTGGCTACTCGAGCAGCCTCGCTGAGGTCCCGACCGAGCGGTCCTTATCGTGAAGCGATGAGGCGACGCTCTCCCTGGGAGTCGTTGAAGGTTCTGCTTCTGTGGGTGGCCGACGCCGGGGCGCCCCAGGGGGAAGGCCCCGACACACGTCGGGTGCGGGTCCTCAACCTCAGCGCCCTCTCCGGAGTGGTATTCAACACCGGCTTCACCCTGCTGTTGGTGATCATCAACATCGACGCCATCCGACCGCTGCTCCTCCCCAACTTCGCTTCCAGCCTCGCCTACCTGGTGACCATCCTGCTCACCGCCGCCGGTCGGCAGAGGACAGCCATCTGGGTCCTCTTCCTCACTGCGGTGACCAATCTGATGACGAACGGTTACTACTTCGGTCTGGAGAGCTTCTCGTGGCTCTATCTGATGATCCTCCCGGTGACCGGCGCCCTATTCGTGCCACGGGGCGACCGTCTGCTGACCGCGGTCGTCCTCGGCGGCGGCTCCGTCGCGGTCGGCGTGGTGCCGCTGATCGCCGGGGAGCCACCCCCTGCCCTCGCCGGCTCGGCAATGAACCAGTTCGTGCTGTTCTTCATCCCGATGACCACCGCCCTGATCCTGGCGGGCATCGCCTTCTACTACCGCAGCGTCGCCGAGCGGGCCGAGGCCCGCTCGGAACAGCTCCTGCTCAATATCTTGCCCCGCGACATCGCGGAGAGGCTGAAATCGGGCGAGTCGCCCATCGCCGACCGGATCCCTGAGGTGACCGTCCTCTTCGGTGACATCGTGGGGTCGACGTCGATGGCCGACCGGATGTCACCGGACCAGCTGGTGACCGGTCTGAACCGGCTGTTCAGCGTCTTCGACGACATCGCCGATGTATTCGGCCTGGAGAAGATCAAGACGGTCGGCGACGAGTACTTCGCCGTGGCCGGACTCGACAACGACCCGAACCATTGCGCGGCGGCGGCGCAGGCTGCCCTTGCCATGAGAGATGAGTTGGGATCGCATCCGTCCGTCGAGCTCGGCGAGCTGCAGATGCGCTTCGGCCTCCATAGCGGGTCGGTGGTGGCCGGGGTCATCGGCAAGCGCAAATTCAGCTACGACCTGTGGGGCGACACCGTCAACATCGCCAGCCGGATGGAGTCGAGCAGTGAGATCAACGCCATACAGGTGAGCGCCGAGGTCTTCAACCGGATCAAAGACCGCTTTCGGTTCGAGTCTCGTGGACCGGTTCCGATCAAGGGCATAGGAACCATGAAAACTTATCTGCTGATCGGGCCGAGGTAGCCGAGCCCGCCCGTCGCCGAGCCGGCCCCGTCAGTCGAGCTCCTGGGTGATCTCCACGTCGGGCCTCTCGTCGACATCGGGTCTATCGGCGTGGTCGATGCAGAACCTTGTCGCCGGCACGGCCTCGAGACGCTCGTCGGAGATCTCCCGGCCGCAGACCTGACACATCCCGTACTCCCCCCGCTCGATCCGGTCGAGGGCGGCGTCGATCTCGTAGAGCTTCTCCTTCATACCCTCTTCGATGGAGAGGTCCTTCTCCCTTTCGAACGTCTCGCTGGCATGGTCACCGAGATGCTGATCGACCCCGGTCAGCTCCCCGGTGGACTCCTCCACCGACTCGTCGAGGTCGCGGGATTCGGAGATGCGGGCATGCAGGGCGGCGATCTCGGTGCGCTCGCGCTGCAACAGTTCCTTGGCGTGTTCGGGGTCCATGTCTCTTCTTACCCGCCACGTCCCGAATGAATCCACGGGGTGACTGACTAGTCCCGATGTGCTCGTCGTATTCACCCCTGGACGCCGGTGCCGGTGGCTCTACCTTGAGACCCGGTGGAGGCGGATACATCCATGATCCGGGGGTTCGGATACCTGGTCGCCGCGACCGTCGTCATCGACCTCGTGGTCTCGGGCCTGGTCTTGCTGCTTCGCGACAGCTGGCAGCACTGGCTGTTCGCCGCCACGTTGCTCGCCTCGATCGCCGCCCTGGCCATCGTGTCCTTTGCGTTGGCGGCCGTCTGGCATGCGGCCCGGTCGAGATCTCGTCGGGCCTGACACCGTCCGACTGCGAAGAAGGGACTTTCGGCCCTCTCCCCACGATCTCTGAATGACATGCTCGCGAGAAATGGGAGAGTTTCATCCGATGAGACGGTCACTGCCGTTGGTCCTCGTCACCGTATCCCTGTCCGCCTGCTCGATCACGATCGGCTTCGGCGAGCGCGGTTCGGGTGAGGTGATCACCGAGACGAGAGAGGTGAGCGGGTTCAGCGAGATCGTCCTCGAAGGCAACGGCCGGGTCATCGTCGAGGTGACCGGGACCGAGTCGTTGACCATTGAGGCGGAGGACAACCTGATGCCGCTTCTCACCAGCTCGGTCGAGGACGGAACGCTGGTGCTGGGGGCTACCGAGTCGATCGCGCCCACCCGCGACATCGTCTACACAATCACTGCCTCCACCCTCGAGGGGCTCGACATCGACGGCAGCGGTCACATCGAGGCGGCCGATCTCAGCGGCGAGGCTTTCACCGCGGACATCGACGGATCGGGCACGATCGTCCTCCCTGAGCTCTCCCTGGATCGCCTCGACGCCACCATCTCGGGCTCAGGAGACATCGAGGTCTCCGGCACCGCCAGTCTCCTCGAGGTGAGCGTCTCCGGATCGGGGAACTTCGAGGCCGAGGGCCTGGAGGCGTCCGACGCCACCGTGGTGGTCTCCGGCTCGGGAGAGGCGGTGGTCAACGTCACCGACAGTCTCGACGCCACGGTGTCGGGCTCTGGGTCTATCGAATACCTGGGAGATCCTGAGGTCACCTCGACCATCTCCGGTTCGGGAGACATCGAGCAGCGTTGACTCAGGTTGTCCCAGGGCTCAGTTGCCCGGGGCGATCAGAACCGGGGCGATGCGGACCGGGACTGTCACCATTCGCCCTTAACCTTCTCTTTTGTGACCGCCCAGATCGAGATCGGAACCTGCTCGTGGACCGATCCCACCCTCACCGACAACACCTCGTTCTATCCCTCGACCAACATGACCGCCGAGGAGAGACTGGGCTTCTACGCCGAGCACTTCCCCATCGTCGAGGTCGACTCCACCTATTACGCCCCGCCCTCGGAGAAGGTGGCGGGACTGTGGGTGGAACGGACCCCGGACCACTTCACCTTCGACATCAAGGCGTTCCGTCTCCTCACCCAGCACCCGACACCGCCGAAGTCGCTGTGGAAGGACCTGCGATCCAAGCTCCCCGAGGAGCTGGCGGAGAAGACCAACGTGTACATGCGCGACCTTCCCCGTGACGTCCAGTCCGAGGCCGCCCAGGCGTTCCGGGACGCCCTGATGCCGCTTCACTCCGCGGGAAAGCTCGGCGTCATCCTCTTCCAATTCCCACCATACGTCTACCCGACCCGCGGCTCGTTCGGCTACATGAAGTGGATCGCCAATGAGTTGCAGGACTTTCAGCTCGCCGTCGAGTTCCGCAACGGGCGCTGGCTCGACGACGAGCACATGAGCGAGACCCTCGACTTCCTGGAGCGTCACTCCCTGGCCTATGTCTGTGTCGACGAGCCTCAGGGATTCAACAGCTCGGTGCCACCGGTGGTGGCGGTCACCGCCCC
>DATFGI010000052.1:0-135614 GCA_035249605.1 Acidimicrobiia bacterium | reverse complement strand
TGGCGCAGTGGGCAGAGGTCGACGCGTCATTCGTGGAACGGGCCGCCAAGTCTGGCGCGTTGGGCGCAGAGACCGGCAACGGTTTCAGCCCCGAGGATGCCACCAAGTGCCGCTTTCTGGCCGCTTGGGATTCAGCGGGTCTGCCGGTCGAGACAGTGGGTGGGCTGGTCGCGAGCGGGGAGATCCAGTTCTCCTTCCTCGGGGCGCCTTTCCTCGCAGTCGAGCCCCGCCTCGCGCTGACCTATGCCGAGTTGAGCCGCAAAACCGGCGTCGACCTCGGCATGGTCCAGTTGCTCCACGAGGCGATGGGTTTCCAACCACCCGACCCTGAGGACAGGGCTCGGGAGGACGATCAACGGCTCCTGGAATGGGCCCGGATCATGTCATCGGCCGGCTTCAGTGAGGCGGCGATCCTCCGACTCGCGCGGGTCTATTCGGCCGAGCTCCGGCGGATCACAATCGCCGAGGCGGAAGGCTACGAGTCGGAGATAGAGGATCCGCACCGGGAGCAAGGAGCATCGGAGCTGGAGCTGTTCGAGTTGGGAGGACAGATCGGGAAGCGCCTTCCCGAGCTGTTCGAGAGATCGATCGTCGACATCTACCGTCGGCACCGTCGGCTCATTTGGCTGGACCACTCAATTCGCCATATCGAGATCATTCTCGAGTCGAAGGGTCTCTTCGAGCGAATGGACCGGCCTCCATGTGTCTGTTTCGTTGACTTGACCGGATTCACCCGGCTCACCGAGGAGCAGGGCGATCAAGTCGCCGCCCAGGTGGCGAGGCGGTTGGAAGAGCTCGTCGAGCGGATGTCGCACAGGTTCTCGGGCAGGCCGGTTCGCTGGTTGGGGGACGGTGGGATGTTCGTCTTCCAGGACCCTCTCGCCGCCGTGGACGCATCCGTGGCCATGGTCGAGGCGGTCTCCGAGTCGGGTCTGCCCCCTACCCACATCGGTATTCATTGCGGGCCCGTCATCTTCCAGGATGGGGACATCTATGGACGCACCGTGAACCTGGCCTCTCGGCTGGCGTCGGTGGCGACAGCCGGGGAGATCCTGGTCAGTGCACCCATGGTGGAGAGAATCGGACAGGCCCGTCGGTTCGAGCTGGTGGGCCCGCTCGAGTTGAAGGGGGTGGCCGAGCCGCTGGTCACCTATCGGCTGGCCCCCAACACGCGAACCCAGGGTTCGTAGCGTCGCTCAGCGACGCAGGCAACCCTGGGTTGCGTGTTTGTCGTCCACCCGCCGGGCTTCCTGGTCGCTGGAACTAAAGTTTGGCTGGACCGGCCGCATCACCGGTTGCGGATCCGACCGATCGTCCCTGCAGGAAGAGGTACCAGGCATGGCTCAGTTCGAACCTGTCGCCAAGCTCAGCGACGTCGAAGAGGGCGGCCTCGCCATGTTCGAGGTCGCGGAGCATCGGATCGCCATCGCCAACGTCGCCGGCACCCTCTACGGCTTCGACGACACCTGTACTCATATGGGCTGCTCGCTCGCTCAGGGGGGCTCGCTCGACGGCACGACTGTCACCTGCCCCTGTCATGGCAGCCAGTTCGACGTCACCTCGGGCGAGGTGAGGAGGTGGCCCGCGACAGAGCCGGTTGGGACGTATCCAACGCGCGTAGAAGGCGACACCATCGAGGTCGCGGTCAGCTGAAGGCGAAGATCGGGGGGAGGACCGCGACGACGGTCGCTGCCCAGATTGCGAAGACGGGGAGGTAGGAGGTCTGCCACCGCTCCAGGTGATGGAATGTGGTCCGTCCCCGGAGAAACCGCACCGAGAGCCGGGCGGTCACGGCCAGGTTCACCACCAGGACGACGTTGAGGCCGAGCACTGCCGTGCGGTTGGGCGTGAACCCGAGATCACCGATCCGGGCAACCATCACCCCGAGCATCATCAGGTCGAGAACGAGGGCGCTGGAAACGGTGACCAATTGGATGCGGTCCATCCACTCCGGGGGAGCGGACGTGTCCCGCGCCGACATCGCGTAGAGCACGAGCCCCAAGACGACCACCAGGAGCGCGTCGAGTACTCCCAGCAGCTCGCGGTCGAACGCCCCGCCGAGCCCGGTCGCGGCGTAGACGACCGCAGCGACGGTCAGCATCAGCGCGAACAGCGGAGTGAAGAGCATGGTGAGCACTGGCGCCATGTTCTCCACCACCCGCTGCTTGGACTCCACGAGCCATCCCGCCACGATCACGGCGGCGGCGGCGCCCGAGGGCAGCACCCACTCGACGACCTGGTCTGCGATGTTGGCACCGATGGGCTCCAGGATCAGCACGGTTAGCCCGACCAACACCCCACCGCCCAATGCGATGAGCACGTAGTAGATGAACCACTCTCCGGTGAAGCGAACGTAGTCCATGCGTCGCTGGTGTGATCGGATCGTGCCACCCATGTACGGATAGGCGATTGCGAACCACAGCACGATCGGTAGATGGAGCGCGACCAAGACCTCGGTCGCCGAGCCCGGGGAGAATGGATAGAGATTGACCACCAAGGCGGCCAACACGAATGGCGCAGCCGTCAGCGCCCACCTTTGGGTGTCCAGCTGTCGGCGACGGGCGAAATAGCCGGCGAGGAACGGCAACACCAGCAAGCCGGCGTTTCGCAGCAGCCATCCTGGCTGCTGTTCGGGGAATTGAGCAAGAAGGCGGGCGACCTGGATCGCGACGGCCGCAGCCAGGGCGAAGGCGAGCGCCTCGAAGAACCCGGTGGAAGGGTCGTCCGGCTCGCCTCCACCTTCACCCTTCAGGACGAGCTGTTTCCAGAGACGGCCGCTGTGCTCTCGTGCGAATTCACGGGACAGATCGTCCAGTTCTCCCATTCGCTTCACAGCAACCAAGAACGCCTCATCGACGGTGAGGCCGACCGCGCCCAGCTCGGCGATCTGGTCGCGAAGATGACCCTCCAGCTCCTCCACGTCGTGGCCGTTCACCGAAGGTGCCTTCTCGACGTACTCCCGCCAAGCTGCGACTTGTGATTCCAGGGCATCCACGGGGTTCACACCTCGCCGAGTGCCGTCATCAGCTCACCGGGGCCTCTCCATACGTCACCCAGGGCCCGTGCCACGGTCACCCATTGCCGTTGCTGATCGGCGAGGGCAGTCTGCCCGTCGTCGGTGATCGCGTAGTACCGGCGACGACGGGCTCCCTGAGGCGTTCGCCACTCGGTGGTCACGTAGCCGAGCCGGCGGAGACGATGCAACAGCGGATAGAGCATCCCATCGGTCCATTCCAGCTCGCCCCCGGAGAGCTCACGCACCCGCTTCAGGATTGCGTAGCCGTAATTCTCCCCTTCGGCGAGGATCGCCAGGACCAGAGGTGTTGCCGAGGCCGCCACCAGGTCTTTGTCGATGTGCACGGAGCGACCTCCCACGGTCGGCGTCATATACATAGAGCTGCCATTTACATAGAAGCACAATGTATCGGATTTCGCAACCCTTCGGCTCCGCGGTGAGCCCCGCTAGCCCGTTCCACTCAAGAATCGCCCCTGAACAGCCGACTCTTCCTCTTCGGAGTGAGATTCAAAGGACAGCTTCTGCTACCGGACGAGAACGGTCCCGGCCTTCGGGTCAACCTCGATGTGGCCGCGCACCATCTCGCCGTCGAGTCCGAGAGTGGCGGACTGGGGGCCTGGCCGCTCGAAGTCGTCGATGTGCGACGCCTGGAAGGCGACGTCTTCGCCATGACCGTCGCCGGGGAGAGTCTCCACTTCCGTGCGGAGGACGCAATCTCTTTCGCCTATTCGGGATTGCCGGCTCTGACGCGGGACGTCCGTCCCAAGACTCGGTCGGCCTTCCGTGGTTGGCTCTCGAACCTATGGGCAGAAAGCCCGCAACCGCCTCCTGAGACGGCGCAGAGCGAGACGTTGGAGGAGCCTGTGCTCGAAGTGGTCGAGCCCATCCAGTTGGAGGACTCGGCCTCTCGACTTGGCGAAATCGACCTTCACTGGAACGACGATCGCGCAGCCGATGTGAGCGATGTCTCGACCCCTGCCGGAAGCTCGCCCGGCGACCCGTTCGAGGTCGAAGACTGGATCTCCCCCGAGGAGCCCGGGCGAGATCGGCAGGCGGCCCCCGGATGTCGGGGACGGCGTCAGGACGGCCAACCGTGTCAGTCACCGATCGTCACGCCTTCCGGATACTGCGTCTCCCATGATCCGCGCCGAACCGTGGCTGATGGCTACCGGAATGCCCGGGAGGCGCGAGCTCGTCTCAAGGAGCGCAGCACGGCCCGTCTCAACCAGGTGTACACACGTCTCGACAAGGCGATGCGCCAGGTCGAACGCGGTGAGCTCGACCCCGAGATAGCCATGGCCATGGCACAACTGGCCCAGACCATGTGCGCCATCCTCGACCTGGACAGCGAGCCGGGAAAGGGTCGGCAGGGTTAGTCCCCGCCCAGTTGATTTCCAAGCGTGAGTAGATGGTGTCTCCCACCGACACCACCGCCTCACGGTCGAGCCGAGGGCCGGTGGTCCCGATCGGCCGTTAGCCCGTCGTGAGGATCGAAGGAAGTTCCGTCAAGAACGCGTCAGGAGACGAGAACAGACCTGCAGAGCGATTACAACTGTCCGGAAGCGACTGTTGCACGGAAAAACCGCCGTCCCGTAGGACGGCGTTGTTTTTGCTCTTGGATTCGATCCGCGGTTGAAGGTGGCCCTTGGGTTTCTCCCAAATGAAGCTGAAACGGAAGCTGTTTGGACGACCCTTCGCATCCCAAGAAGAGGATGAACAGCTCCTTCCGAAGCGGCTGGCGCTCCCGGTGTTCGCCTCAGACCCGCTGTCTTCGGTGGCCTATGCGACCGAAGAAGCCATGCTCGTGCTGGCGGTGGCGGGGACCGCCGCCTTTTCGCTCCTCACCCCGATATCAATGGCTATCGCCACCCTGCTTCTGGTCGTCATCGTCTCCTACCGACAGACGATCAGGGCCTATCCGGACGGCGGAGGGGCTTTCATCGTCGCCAACGACAACCTTGGTATCAAGGCCGGCACTTTCGCCGCCTCAGCCCTGCTGGTCGATTACGTGCTGACAGTCTCGGTGTCGGTTGCAGCAGGCGTCGCCGCCATCACTTCGGCCGTGCCCGAACTGATCCCGGGGCGAGTGACGCTCGCTCTGGGGTTCGTGGTCTTGCTCACCGTGGCCAACCTGCGCGGGGTGAAGGAGGCCTCGACCCTGTTCGCCCTCCCAACGTATTTCTTCGTGGCGACGGTCGGGTCGATGCTCGTCGTCGGTTTCGCACGGTGCTTCGACGGTGAGTGCCCTGTAGCCATCTCTTCGGGCGCCAATCTCGAGACCGAGGTCGGTGCCCTCGGCATCTTCCTCGTCCTGAGAGCGTTCGCCTCCGGATCGACGGCCTTGACCGGTGTAGAGGCGATCGCCAACGGCGTTCAGGCCTTCCGCAAGCCGAAGGCCCACAACGCGGCCGCCACTCTCGGGGTCATGGGAGCCATATCGATCGCGATGTTCCTCGGGATCTCCACCCTTGCCCGCTGGTTCGACGTGCGCATCTCGGAAGACACCATCGACGAGCACGGAACGGTGATCTCCCAGATCGGGCGGGCGGCATTCGAGGGCGGCGCTGGCTTCTACATCCTCCAGGTGTTCACCGCCGCCATCCTCATCCTTGCCGCCAATACCGCATATCAGGACTTCCCTCGCTTGTCGGCGATTCTCGCTCGACACAAGCTGGTGCCGCGCCAGTACTTGAATCGCGGTGACCGGCTGGTCTTCTCCAACGGTGTCATCACCCTCGCGCTCCTCGCTTCGGCCCTGTTGGTGGTGTTCGATGCCGAGGTCAGTCGTCTCATCCAGCTGTACGTGGTGGGAGTCTTCACGGCGTTCACCCTCAGTCAGTCGGGGATGGTGCGTCACTGGCTGAGGACGAGGGAGCAGGGTTGGAGGCGGTCGGTGGTCATCAACACCGTGGGGGCATTGACAACGGGGCTGGTCCTGATCGTGATTGCCATCGTCAAGTTCGTTCACGGGGCGTGGATCGTGATCGTCGTGATCCCAGTGTTAGTGGCTCTGATGCTGAGTATCCGTCAGCACTATCGGGGCGTTGCCGCCCAACTGAAACAGGTCCCGGTGGAAGCGGAGGCCCGCCCCACCAGGATCATCGTGTTGGTCGCCCACCACGACGAGGGGACCGACAGGGCACTGCGCTATGCAGAGCTGGTGAACGCCGAGGCGGTAACGTGCGTGCACGCCGAAGAGGCCCGGTCCGACGATCTCGTCTACACCTGGGATACGGCACATCCCGGGCACGGTCTCGAGGTGATTCCGGGTGAAAAGGAGTCGATCTCGGAGCGGGTCGTCGACCGGGTGCGCAGGGAGAGAGATATTCATCCGGGAGCGATTATCACGACGATCCTCGCCGACAGGGTGCGGACCAGGTCGATCTTGGCTCCATTTGCTCACCGCCACAGCCTCGCTATCAAGTCCCGTCTGTTGTTCGAGCGGGACGTGGTGGTCACCGACCTCAACGTGGCGAAGCGGTCACGGCGCAGCAAGTTGACGCATGTGCCCACACGTGGTGTCGAACAAGTAGTTCTGGTTTCAGATCTGACTCGTCCGATAAGGGACGCACTGGTCTACGCCGGGCAACTCGGGCCAGGGGTCACTGCTGTCCACATCGACGTGGACTCCGCCCAGAGAGACAGGCTCGAGCGACACTGGAACGAAGCTGGCTACAGGTTCCCGCTGGTCATCCTTTCCAGCCCATACCGCAGCATCGTGGAACCGCTGGTCGGCTATCTACGCGAGCGGAGGCGGTTGGCCACGCCCGGGACTCTTATCTCCGCGATCATCCCGGAGTTCGTGGTTCCGGGCCGGCTTACCCAACTCCTCCACAACCAGACCGGGCTTGCCATCAAGGGGAAACTCGCCGCCGAGCCGGGGATTGCGGTCACGAGTGTTCCGTTCCATCTCCGCCAACGGATATGAAATGCCCGATTCCTGAACCTGGAACGGGGAGGCAGCGACG
The DNA here is from genome assembly GCA_035249605.1 of Acidimicrobiia bacterium. Classification (GTDB taxonomy): domain Bacteria; phylum Actinomycetota; class Acidimicrobiia; order Spongiisociales; family ZC4RG35; genus JANQRA01. The sequence continues at coordinate 128,630 of DATFGI010000052.1, read as the reverse complement.
TTCTGAGACCGAGCCGAGCGGTGGGTAGTTTGAAGTGGTGAGCAGCGGGAAGTTGAAGGTGTTCCTCGGTGCGGCGCCCGGAGTGGGGAAGACGTACGCCATGCTCGAGGAGGGTCATCGGCTCCGATCTGAAGGCCGCGATGTGGTCGTCGGGTTCGTAGAGAGCCATGATCGAGCTGACACGGCAGCCATCGTTGGTGACCTAGAGGTGATCCCGCGACGCTTCGTCGGAGACGATGACATCGGTGTCGAGGAGATGGACACTGCGGCGGTGGTGGCGCGGCGCCCCGAGGTCGCCCTTGTTGACGAATTGGCGCACAGTAACGCCGAAGGACCAGGGAACGCGAAGCGGTGGCAGGACGTGGCGGAGCTACTGGACGCCGGGATCGACGTCATGTCGACGGTCAACATCCAGCATCTCGACTCTCTGAACGATGTTATCTCGGAGATCACTGACGTCCCCCAGCTCGAAACCATTCCCGATGAGATCCTCCGACGAGCCGACGAGATCGAGCTCGTCGATCTCACCCAGGAAGGGATCCGAGAGCGATTCGCCGCGGGGAAGATCTACCCGGCTGAACGTGTCGACGCCGCGCTGGCTGACTACTTCCGGGCCGGGAATCTCGGCGCGCTCCGTGAGCTTGCGTTGTCTTGGACCGCCGAACGGGTGGACGAAGCGGTCGCCAATTATCGGGAACTCCACGGAATCGAACAAACATGGGAGACCCGCGAGCGAGTGATCGTCGGATTGTCAGGAGCCGAGGGAGCAGACTCGGTGCTCCGGAGGGCGGGCCGGCTGGCGATGAGGTCTCGGGCCGACTTGATCGGGGTATACGTTCGGCCGACTCGCGGGACGAGCGACGTCTCAGATCGAACGCTGTCCACCCAGAGAGAGCTACTTCACAGGCTTGGTGGGACCTATCACGAGGTGGTGGGCGACGACGTCGGCACCTCCCTCATCGGCTTCGCCCGCGGAGAGAATGCAACCCAGATCGTCGTCGGCGCCACACGACGCTCACGGGTGGATGAGCTACTCCGCGGCTCTCCTGTATCGGAAGTGATCAGGAATGCGGGCGACATCGACGTCCACGTAATCTCCCACCTCGGCACCCGGCGTCGTGAGCGCGGACCTCGGGCCATGGGGATGCCGGCGATCAGCCGTGTGCGCCAGGTCATCTCGTGGGGGATTGCCCTAGTCGGACTGCCCCTTCTGACCTGGCTGCTCGTGGAGAGACGCGACGCAATTGCGCTCTACAACGTGCTTCTCGTTTACCTATTGCTCGCAGTGACCACGGGTGGAGTGGGCGGAGCGCTCCCGGCGGTGACCACCGCAACCGCGGGCTTCCTCCTCGCCAATTGGTTCTTCACGGAGCCGTTGGGGACATGGGCGATCAGCAGTCCGGACGATCTGTTCTCACTTTTCGCTTTCCTCTCGGTCTCGCTGGCAGTCGGGATGCTGGTCGGCTATTCCAGCAGGCGAAGTGCAGAGGCCCGCAGGGCCCGTGCCCAGGCTGAGGCCCTGGCCAGTACCACCAGCCTCGGGCACCCGGTCTTTGCCAGCGATCTCCAAGCCCACCTCCGGCGAGTTCGCGACGCGCTGTCGCTGGACGCGGTAAGTCTCCTGAGGCGCATCGGTGGTTCGTGGGTGACGTTGGCTTGGGAAGGGCGTGAGGAGTTGACAGATCCCAGTGAGGGGAGCGAGTCCATCGATTTGACCGACGACATGGTGCTGGTGATACGGGGTGGGCGGCTCACCGTCGACGATCTGATCGTCCTGCGGGCGTTCGCGGTCCAGATGGCCCAATTGGTCGAACGGGCCGAACTGAAGCGCGATGCCGCCATGGCCGAGGCGATGGCAGAGGCAGACCGGCTTCGCACCGCGCTTCTCAGCGCGGTCTCACATGACTTGAGGACACCGTTGGCCACGATCAAGGCGTCGCTCACCAGCCTGATCGAGACCGGCGTTGATTGGACCCCGGAGCAGACCCGATCGTTTGTCGAGACCGCCCTGGAAGAGACAGAGCGACTGAACCGTCTCGTCGGTCACCTGCTCGACGCCAGTCGGGTCCAAGCAGGCGCGGTGCACGTATTCGTTCGCCCGGTCGGACTCGACGAGGTTGTTTCAGCTGCGCTTGCGGGTGTTCGATCGGGAGCGGGTCGAATCACGATCGACATCTCCGAGTCGCTACCCGATGTGGAAACGGATCCAGACCTCTTGGAGAGGGTCGTTGCCAACCTCATAGACAACGCCCTGACCTGGTCACCAGAGGATCGGGCAGTCACCGTCACCGCCGGGGAGGTGGCTGGTCGCATCGACCTCCGGGTCGTTGATCGGGGGCCGGGAATCTCCCCCGCCGAAAGAGAGACGGTGCTCCTTCCGTTTCAGCAAGCTGGCGACTCGCCCAATCGCGACGGTGTCGGTCTCGGTCTCGCGGTGTCACACGGGCTGCTGCAGGCCATGGGCAATGAATTGGTCATCGAGGAAACTCCGGGGGGAGGCACCACAATGGTCATTGCATTGAAGGTCGCCCGACCCGACCTGACCCCTGTCGGCGAACTGGCGAGACGTGGCTGATAGGCCGCGGATCCTCGTGGTCGATGACGAGCCCCAAATCGTCCGTGCTTTGGACATCAATCTCAAGGCTCTCGGCTTTCGAGTCGACACTGCGACGTCCGGGGAGGAGGCCTTGCGCAGAGCCGCCGACAACCGGCCGGATACGGTGATTCTCGACCTCGGTCTTCCCGGGATCGATGGCCTCGAGGTGATTCGAGGTCTGCGCGGGTGGACCAAGGTTCCCATAATCGTCCTATCCGTACGGGATGCCGAGCGCGAGAAGATCGCCGCCCTCGACGCCGGTGCCGACGACTACGTCACAAAGCCGTTCGGCATGGGAGAGTTGCTTGCCCGACTGCGAGCGACATTGAGGCGAGAGATCGATCCCGAGGAGGAGCTACCCGTCGTCAGTACCGATCACTTCTCCATCGACCTGTCCACGAAGCGGGTCACCGGTACCGGCGGGGACGAGATTCGCCTCACCCCGACCGAGTGGGGGATCGTCGAGCTGCTCGTCCAACACCGGGGCAAGCTGGTGACACAAACCCAGGTCCTCAAAGAGGTCTGGGGCCCCAACTACGGCGAGGAGACCAACTATCTGCGGGTGTTCATGGCCCAGGTTCGCCGCAAGTTGGAGCCGGAGCCGAGCCGCCCGCGCTACTTCCTCACCGAACCCGGCATGGGATATCGATTCGTCGTGGCGGAGACACAGGAATAGGCCGATTCGAGGTTGCCCAGCAATCGGAACGCTGAAACCGAACGTTATCCAACCGTAAGGAATGGGCGCCCAGTCGTGAAGAAATCGTTGAGATACGAAGGTCTCCGGGGTGCTGGAGAAATCCCCTGGTATCTGTCACATGATGCCACACGGCACATCGAGCACATGGATGCCCCACGGCACATCAGGCCCGAAGCGCCACGAGCCCGTTGAACGGGCGTCAGATCTGCGAGTCGGAGCGAGGTACCGCGTCGAGGGGATCCTGCACGTCTACGTGGGGCCGGCTCTCCTACCCGCGAGTCACCGCCCGGTGTGTGTCTTCGAGCGCGCCGAGTGGCGACCGAATACCGCCGACCAACTGCTCTTCACCCTGATCGACGAGGTTGGAGTCCCCAATTCGGTGACGGGGAAGGCTCCTATCTTGCCTTCGCCAGATCTGACCTAGCCCTCGTCACCCTCGTCATGGCGATCGCCACTTCTGGAAATTCGTGTCGTCGACCGTCCGACCATCCGCGGGCGGGTTCGACCCACAACACCGGCCAATGCGTCGTGATCCGTCGCCGAGGCGACTCTGAGTCTCCCCGGTCCGCCGACCACCAGGAGTGATTTGCCGGTCAGCGATCGCCTCATTCGCCGTCTGGCGGCCACCGATCCTCCCATTACGAAGGAGGGGATCACGACGATGTCGTTGGGGCCTACTTCGGCCCAGGGCACGGCGCCTGACTTGTAGGGACGCACCTCCGTCACGTCCAAGGAGTCCGCTTCGATCCCATGGTCGCGTGTGTAGACGACAACGTCGAGCTCCAGCCGAGTCGCCACCCGCCTCCCGATTTCCACTGCCAGTGCTATGTCACTGTCCCGGGTGGCTCGTGCTCGAGAGTGTCCCGTGACGACTACAACCCTCTCCCACTTCGCATTGGTGAGGTGGACAGCTGCCACGGGAACCCGAGATGCAGACCCGATGGCATCCACCGTGTTCTTGCCCACCTCGCCGAACCGGGAGCGCGGGCCACTCCAGGGGATCAGGAGGAGAGTGGCATCCAACTCCTCGCTCAAATCGAGGACTCCGTCCAGCCGGGTGTCGGCGAATCGTCGTACCCCATCCGAGTCGCTACCCACCTCGGCTGCTTCCTCGACGGCGGTGGCCAAAGCCTCCTCCATCACCTCCTCGTCGGCGTCGGTGATGATCACAAAGGGGGTCACCAAGCCGTCGTCGGCTCGGGCGATGGCAACCGCGACCTGAAGGAGCTCCCGTCGTACGCCGGCTTCGGATGCGTCGAGTAGTACGTGTGAGCCGAGCCTGGTCTCGTCATCGGTGGGTTCTCCGATCAGCCGAGCGAATGACCGCGTCCCCAGCGAAGTCACGAGGACCGTGAGGACGACGGTGACGACTGACGCATCGAGGATCTGTTGTGTGAGGATCCCGACGTCGACGCCAACACGGGCAATGGCCAGTGTCGCCGCCGCCTGGCCGATGGTCAGTGACGCGAGCAGCCCGCTCTCGGCCAGTGAGAACCCGAAAATGCGCCCCGACGCCAGGGCAACGAGTGTCTTGGTGACGATGACCAGCGCGATGAAGATGAGCGCTAGCTGGAGAGTCGATGCGTGGAGCAGTGATCGCGGGTCGATGGACAGGCCGACTGAGATGAGAAAGGCCGGCACGAAAAGCGCCCCACCGAAGAACTCGATGTGCTCCATCAGGCCTCCTCGGGCCGGAACTTGACGATTCAGCCCGATGCCGGCGAGGAATGCGCCAACCAGGCCTTCGATCCCGCCGAGAAGACCGACCACCGCTCCCGCAGCCATGCCCGCCAGGCAGAAGATGAAGCGTTCGGTGCGCGTATGCCCGACCGATGTGAAGAACCAGTCGGCAACTCTGGGAAGCACCCAGAGGCAGAAGAACACGAGCACCACGATCCCGAGCCAGAGAGGCATCACCTCCGCATCGCTCGCTCCGGTCTCCGCGGTTTCGGCAGAGGAGGCGGTCACGCCCAGCACGAACAGGGCGAGGATGTCGGTGATGACTGTGGCCGAGACCGCGGTTCCCACGGTCCTGGTCGACTCCAGACCCGCCACCTTCACCTCTGGATACGCGACCAGCGTGTGAGAGGCCCACATGGCCCCGACCAGGGCAGCCGCTGCGAAGGAGTAATCGAGGGATAACCAAGCCACCGAGAAGCTGGCCGCGAACGGAACGGCGAAGGTGAGTAACCCGAACGTGATCGACGCTCCGCGGTTCTCGAGGAACCCATTGACGTCCAGTTCGATGCCGGCGAGGAACATGAGGTAGAGCAGGCCCAGGGCCCCAACCGTGGCTACGAGACCTCCCTCCACGAGCCAGGCGAGACCAGAGGGGCCGAAGACGACACCGAGGAATATGAGTCCCACAAGACCGGGAAGACGGACCCTCTCGGCGATCACAGGGCCGACGAGGATGAGAGCGGTCAGGATGAGGAGAGCTGTCTCGACGCCCCTGGCGACGTCCAATTCCACCGGACCGAGTCCATTCGACGGCGACCCGGCACACTACACCCCGCTCCGGGTGGCTCGGCCCGACCGATCAAGGGCTGCAGGCTAGGTTCTGGCGGCTCCCCGGAGAAAGACCGGATCCATGGAAATGAGGTGTCCCAATGAGCGATAAGAGGACGACGGCCAAGGAATTCCACGAGGCCACGGGAGTCGAAGACTGGCGGGTCTTGTTCTGGGGGGCGTATGCCTTCTATCGCATCGGATCATTCGCCGAGGGGGCGAGACTCGTGGCTGCCATCGCCGAGGCGGCGGAGGCGCTGCAGCACTTTCCCGACGTCGACCTCCGTCCCGAGGGGGTCACGGTCCGCACCTTCTCCCGGCGGGACGGAGCTCTCAGCGACAGCGATGTCGAGCTGGCTCGCCGAGTTTCCACCGCTGCTCGAGAGCTGCGGATCGAAGCCGACCCGTCACAGGTGCAATGTGTGGGCATCGCAGTCGCCCAGGACGCCGCTGCCGACGTTCGGCCGTTCTGGGCGGCCGCTTTCGGGTACGAGAATCTCGGCGACGAAGACGCGATCGATCCGCATCGGCGCAACCCCCACCTCTGGTTCCACAACCTCGAGCCGTCCAGGTCAGGGCGGGGCCGGGTTCACATCGACGTCAGTGTGCCCGCCGACCAGACGGAAGCCCGGATCGTCGCCGCCCTCGCCGCCGGCGGTCGGATTGCCGACGACTCGCATGCGCCCGAATGGTGGACGCTCGCCTCGCCCGATAACCACGGAGTCGACATCGCAGGGTGGCCGGACTTCGAGGACTACGACAGAGGCTGAGCGCCCGTCACCCGGCCCGTCAGGTCATGGCCGATTGGCCGGGCGCTCACCCGAGGGATGCCTCGAAGAGCTCCCAGTGCCCGGGATTCCGCGCAGGCTCACCGTGCCCATTGGGCTAAGCCGAGATCGGTGGGCCGTGCAGTTCGTCCGGAGGGGCAGGTTGGGCCGAGGCCGGTTCAGCGGCTCTGCAGGGCGTCTAGGGCGACTGCCATCGAGGCGGCCAGGCGAAAATCGAGACGGGGGTCGGGTACCTGGACCACATAACGATCCCGGATCGTCTTCTGGCGCTCGCTGATCATGACCGGCTGCCCGGTCGCCTGGTCTACGAAGTCGAAGTGGAACACGAACGGGACCCAGACCTCGCCGAGATACGGGATGAAGTCCCAGATCCGGCGAAGGATGGCGATGATCGGCCTGCGCTCCTCACCACGTGCCTGCACTCCGTCGTAGCTCATTTGCCAGGTGGAGCGGATGAGGCTGGCGCCAAACTCCTTCTTGAACCATCCGATGGTGTTGCCATCGGCGTCGAAGACGTCGTGCTCGGCCCTGACGTCGAGGCCGTGGCGCGCCTTGAACGAGAACAGCTTGGTCGTCTTGGCGCTGTCGGTGTAGAAGTTCACCTCCTCTTTGAACGCCATGCGCTTCTGCTGGGCGAAGGCGAGCAGCGCACCTTCGCTCCCGTCCGGGTTGGCGTCGATGATCTCGTATCGGTTGACCATCAAGGTGATGTGCTGTCTCACGAAGAATTTGGGGCGGTGGGATGGGGTCGACATCGACCCCTGAGTATGGCGGGTCTTGGCAGAATCCGTGGCCAAAACGCAACCCAGGGTTCCCAGCGTCGCTCAGCGACGCTACGAACCCTGGGTTGGCGCGACGCTCGGTCGTCAAAGGTCTTTCTTCGCCACGATGGAGGGTCTGAAGGCTGGGATGTCACCAAGCCCGGCGAGGAGACTACGAAGCAGAGCGGCGAGCTCGTCACGCGAGGATGGCTCGAGTGCGGCGATCATTTCTGCCTGAGCTTGGACGAGTGTGATCAGGGCGTCGTCTGCGAGGTCACTACCCGCTGCGGTGAGACTTATCAGCACGCCACGCCCGTCCTCGGGATTTGGTTGACGCTCGATGAGCCCCTTTGTCTGGAGGCGATGGAGCCGGACGGTCATTCCACCGGTGGTGAGGAGCAGCGTGTCGGCCAGTTCGGACGGGGCCAGAGGGCCCACCAACGCGAGCTCGGTGAGGACCTCGAGATCACCGCGATGGCTCAACCCGTAGGCGGCGGCGATGCGGTCCAGGCTGGCTTGGAGGAAGTGCGCCGATCGGAGGACCCGGGCCACCACTTCGAGAGGGGCGAAGTCAAGGTCGGGGCGGGATGCTCTCCACCTCTCCAGGATGCGGTCGAGACGGTCATTCATCTCTTAGGTCCTCCTCGTTCACCCGCAAACAGGCGTTCGATAGTTATACCTCAAATAATCTATCAAGATAGGTTGGAACGCCGTCCTCTTGACGCGTCCGGGCATCGCCTCAGACCAGTCGTCTGTCCCTTTGAAGACTGACCGCGATCTGGAGTGTTCCCAGTCCGGCCAATGTCGATTCTGCGCCCTGGTTCTGGTTGACACCAGTCGGAGTCAGTCCGTCGAAGGTGCCGCCGGTGTGCTCCTCGTACATCGACGAACCCGAGTCGTTCTTGCCCAGCAGCCACGCCGCCGAATTCAACGCCCATCGGTCCCAGCTGCGGTCCCGGGTCACCGCGGACGCCCGGTAGCAAGCGTCGGCCATTGCCCAGGCTTCGATGGGCTGCTGATCGAATGCCGGCTCGCGGTCACCCGGCGTCCGACCCGTCACTGGCGTGAAGCTGAACTGGCGACCTTTGCTTTCGCTCTCGATCAACCATCGGAGGAGCCGAATTCCGAGATCCGTTCGTCGCTTGTCTCCGAGGGCCGACCCGGCGGCGATGAGTGCCTCGGGGATCCGGGGGTTGTCGTATGTGAGTCTCGACTCCGGCCATGGGATCGCGGATCGAGCCGCCCCGGCGATCAGAGCGCTGGTTCGATCGAGCAGGTCGAGAGCCGGCTGACAACCCGGGTTCCGCTCGATGACGTCGGCCGCTCCGAGAGCGGCGTACGCGTTTGCTCTGAGATGTGGAGATTCGAAAGACGCACACGAATCGAATTCCTCGAGGCCGGCGACCCGCATCCAGACTTCGGGTCCAAATCGGGTGGTCGCCCCCAGGCCCCACCAAGCCCGACCCTGGCTGTCGTCGCTGCCGGTGTCGTCGATCCAGGAACCATTCGAGAGGCGACGGTTGTGAAAGTGCCCATCGGGCTTCCGAGCATCGAGGACAAATCGGAGATAGATGGTCGCCAGATCTGACAAGTCGTTGCCGTTCTCACGTGCGACTATGACCAGGGCGCGGGCGTTGTCGTCGTTGCAGAAGCCGTGCTCTCTCCGTGGCACCGCGTAGCGAGCATGCTCCCACAAGCCCCTTTCGTCGGTCAGGATTCGGAGATGGGCGAAGTTCGGAGGCGGAAGCCGGGTTGAGCCTCCGGACGGATGATCTAGCTCAGCGAGGTCATCCCGCGGCACGTTGCCGGATATGGGTCGAAGTCGAGATCAGCCGGCCGATGGCTGCAATGTCCGACATCACGGTGGCAAAGTGCCCGGCGACAGTGGGCCAATACCACTCGGCAGCCAACTGATGGGCCCGCTGCCCCATCATCATGCGGCTCTCACTATCAGAGAGGATCCGCCGGACCTCAGCAGCTAGAAGATGGGGCTCCCCAAAGGGGACGACGGCACCGGCCCCGCCTGAGAGAAGTTCTACGGCGTGAGGAAATGCTGTGGCCACCACCGGCTTGGAGGCTGCAATCGCCTCCACCAGGACACCGGAGGTCACCTGTTCGTAAGACTCGTAGGGGAGCAGGACCAGGTCGGCCCGTCTAACGAGACGGGCCAGATCTCCACGGCTCAGATAACGGTCGTCGAACTCCACCATTTCTCCCAGCCCCAAGGACGAAGTCAGCTCCATCAGGCCTTCGCGATACTTCTCCCCTGAGTTCCGTCGCACATTGGGATGGGTGGCGCCGACTATCCGATACCGGGGGAGGGGCTTCATGTCGGCGAGATCGGCGCATGCTTCGATGGCCGACTCCAGTCCCTTGCCCGGACCGATCAGTCCCCACGTCAGGATCAGGGGTCTGTCGCCGGTCACCAGCGATGGGCCCCCGAACTCAGGGTCGGCTCCGTGCGCGATCACACTGATCTGGCTGGGGTCGATCCCGTAGCGGTCGACCAGGCGATTGGAGGCGGTCTCGCTCATCACGATGATTCGCTCGGCAAGGTCACAAATGCCCTCGAGGATCGCCTGTTGATGAGAGCTGGGATCACTGAGGACGGTGTGCAGGGTGGCCGCAGCCGGCACAGTCAGACGGGACATCAGATCGAGCACCTCTGCACCGTCCCTGCCTCCGTAGATGCCGAACTCGTGTTGGATCGAAACGGTTTCATAGGTGTTGAGGACCGCTGCGGCACGACGCAGTGACGCCAGGTCGCCCGTCCGATGTTGGAAATCCACCGAGGGTCCGGTGCTCCGTGCCGGACCGTCGATCAGTCGGACCACGCCTGGCCGGCCCAGGGGACCTCCCTGCTCGGTCGTCAGGGCAGCGACCAGCGACGCGCTGTATGAGGCGATCCCACACACGGTGGGTGGGAACGTTGACACCAGGGCGATGGTTGGGTTCGAACGGGTCGTCATAGGGCTCCTTCTGCCTTCGCTGTGACGGGCGCGTGTGGGGTTCACTGGTCCAGGCAGTAGTACCGGTTCGTCGGGCCGGGGGATCCGCGAGCAAGAGTGAGCGACGTGAAACCGCCGCTATTCCCAACCATAACCCCTCGCCCGGCCTGTGCAGACGCCGGGCCTTCCAGCCGGCTACCTTTGGGTATAGTTAGAGAACAAGTAAGCTCCGGAGTGTCGCTATGAAGGAGACCGAGACGCCCCTCTCGAGCCAAATCGCAACGGATTCCAGCAGGGTTCGAACCGCGCTCCTCCCGAGTCCGGCGCCAACCCGGGTCGACTCGTGAGAGAGCGTGGCATGAAGGTGCGTGCGCAGTGCGGCGGGTGCGGGCATCCTCGCAAGGAGCATCGAGGCCGAGTCTCGTGCACGGTCCCCAGGTGCGTTTGCGACGGGTATTTCCTCATGGAGTTGGCGCCGAAGAGATCCGACTCCGCGCGCAAGTCGTCCTGACCCGTCAAACAGAAATCTTCGACTCCGCCTACTGGACAGTCGACCCGATAGGGGCGGGCCCTTCCTTGATCCGCCTCCCCCGGTCCAACTCCCTCTCGACGAGCGTCTTGCGCAGCGCCGTCACTCGATCCTCTGCCACGTCGGGGAATCCGAACGCGGCCTGGACGAAGTCGACGGTGTCCTTCCGATAGTCGTGGCCGAATGACTTGAACTCGCCGGGGACGACGACCGTGGCGTTCATCGCGTCGACGAGGACCTGGATGAATGTGATCACCGGTGACCATGCCATCGCCTCAGGGACTCCGCGCTCCCGCTCCCCGGTCAGCCAACGCGGCTTCTTGACCGCCAACCGCAGCGACAGCTTGGCGATCGGGTCGTTGTCGTGGTCGACGATGATGGCGCGTAGCCTCTCTTGCTCCTCCGGGGTCAGGGCTTGGAAGTCCTCGAATTGGTCGAAAGAGCCCACGGTGCCCTCCGGAGTGAGGGGGTTTCGTCCTTCCCGCATTCCGGTCCTCGACCAACGGGCGAGACCGGGCAGCCCAAACCAGAGGGCTCGCTTGATCCCGTAGTGGTCGAATCCGGCGATGCCCTGGTGCATGACCACATCCGAGCTGCTCCAGGCACCAAGGCTCTCTCCGAAGACGATGACGGTTGGTCGCCGGTCTTCCGGCACGGAGATGAGACGCTGCCTGACCCCCCAAAGGAGCTGACGGAATTGAGCCCCCCCCAGAGCGACACCCTGAACCTCGAGGAACGACGGAGCCGTGCCGTACTGGATACACGCCGTGGCGATGTCCCCCCTGGCCAGGATCTCAGCGGACTCGATGACGGTGTGGTCGACCCAACCGGTACCGGTCGGTGAGACCAGCAGCAGATACTTCCGGTCGAACGCTCCCAGCCGATCCATCTCCAGCAGAGCCAGCTCGGAGCGGGCGGTGGCATAAAGGGGCTCGGATTGGACTCCGACGTAGACCCGAATCGGATGATTCACGGCTTTCTCTCCGAGCACCCCCTCGATGACATCGGGTGTGACCACCTCGCTGACGTATCTCCTTCCGTGCAGCCCCAGTTCCTCGAATGGGGAGAGGCTGCGCGGGCCTCCCGACACGTATTGATTGTCCGGGGTGGCGGAAAAGGCAGGTTCCACCTTCTTGTTCTGTCGTGATAGCCGGCTGACGACGACTCCGTATCCGGAAACGACCCCGGCACCCCACATGCCCGCGTTGATGGCCCTGCCCACCGTCCGCTTGCCCAGGGTGTCGCCCATGTAGTCGGCGAGGCTTCGTCGCGCGGTGAGAAATCCCCGGCCGATGAGGCGGCCCGAGATCGACACCACGGTTCCGATGGCCATGGAGGAGAACAGGTTTGCGGGCTTGTCGTCGTCGGTCCAGCGTTGGGTCACGCTGTTGCGCAGCTCGAGATTTCGGGCCCATCGGCTGGCCGCGTACCCGAAGCCGCCGATGCCGGTGACGATCGGGACCCAAGGCACTGTGAACTTCCCCTGGACGTCCTCCCCCACCTCGTGGACGATCCCACCCAATGCTGCTTCCGCCGCCAGCCGGCCGGTGCTCCGCAGTGATGCCCGGAACGTCGACTCGTCGGGGTACTCCCTGATCCGGCTGAGGGAAGAGCCGGCCGCCATCACCAAGGCTCGGGCCGCGATCCGCCAGGCCAGCGGGGACGATGCGGGGGCCACCTTCTTGGCGATGGCGTCGACGGAGAGCCCGATGGCTCGTGCCCCGGTCGCGGCGAGACCACTGGCCATCCCCTGATGCAAGGACCCGCGCGGCATCAGCGACGGACCGAATGAGTCCATGACGGCGTCGACAACCAGCGGAGCTGCCGGTCCCGAGGTGACCGGGTTGAGGCGATCCACGATGCGCGCCGCCGTCCAGAGTGCGTTGTCGTCAGCTGCCATCGCTCAGCCCTTCCCGGTTCGCTCCACCAGGGCGGCCGGAGACAGCTGTCTGAGATTCACGAATGCGCGAATGCTACCCAGCGGGGTCTTCCATGCCGACAGGCTGATCGTCGCCGGCTAGCCCGCGCGACGTATCGAGAACGGTCCCTCCAGTGCGGTGATAGGTTCTCGATAAGGAGAATTGGATGGCTGATCGACCGTGACGAACGCCAAGAGCACCAAGTTGCTCACCGGGGAGGAGTACCTGGAGAGCCTGCGCGACGGGCGCTCCGTTTACATCGAGGGCGAGCTGGTCAAGGACGTGACCGAGCATCCCGCCTTCCGCAACTCGGCTCGTTCGGTCGCTCGTCTCTACGACGCATTGCACGATCCTGACCGAGATGAAGTCCTGCTGGCGACGGACCGCCACGGGATCACGACCCACAAGTTCTTCATGCCCTCCTACTCGTCGGAGGAGTTGATGGCTGCCCGCGGCGCCATCGAGGCATGGGCCCGGCTCTCCTACGGGTTCATGGGAAGGTCCCCCGACTACAAGGCCTCCTTCATGGCCACCCTTGGCGCCGCTCCCGAATTCTACGAGCCGTTCACCGCCAACGGCGAAGCGTGGTATCGCCGGTATGCCGAGCAGGCGCTGTTCCTCAACCACATCCTGATCAACCCGCCAATCGATCGCAACCGCGAGGTCCACGAGGTCGAGGATGTCTACCTGCATGCGGTGGAGGAGCGCGACGACGGCATCGTGGTCCGGGGCGCCAAGATGCTGGCCACCGCGTCGGCGCTGACCCACGCCACGTTCGTCGCCCAGAACAGCGCGGTCACCCTGGAGAAGGGGAAAGCCGACTCGTACGCCCTCGTCTTCATCGCCCCGATGGATACCCCGGGGATGAAACTCATCTCCCGCAGGTCATTCGAGGACAGCGCCGAGTCTCCATGGGACAACCCTCTGTCCAGCCGATTCGACGAGAACGACGCCATGGTCATCTTCGACGACGCCTTCATCCCCTGGGAGAACGTCCTCGTCTACAGGGACGTGGACAAGGCCACCGGCTTCTACGCCGCCTCCGGCTTCATGAATCGGTACACCCTCCAGGCCGGGACCCGGCTGGCGGTGAAGATGGACTTCATTTGCGGGGTTCTCGCCCGGGCCCTCGAGGCCAATGGGACCAGCCAGTTCCGCGGGGTCCAGGCCCAGTTGGGCGAGTTGATGGGCTGGGGGAGCCTGATGTGGGCCTTGACCTCGGCGCTGGCGCTCGATCCCGAGGACGGGCCCGGCGGGATGAAGATCCCCAGGTTGGAGTTCGCCGTGCTGGTGCGGCTCTTCGGTGCCATGGCCTGGCCCCAGGTGGAGGAGCTCGTGGGCCAGGTCCTGGGTGGGAGCCCACTGGTCATACCCTCGAGCTACAAGGACCTCACCAGCGACGAGCTTCGCCCCTATATCGACCGCTACTATCGGGGATCGACCAGCTCCGCTCACGACAGGATCAAGCTCTTCAAGCTGCTTTGGGACGCGGTGGGAAGCGAGTTCGGGTCGCGGCACACCCTCTACGAGCGAAATTACGGGGGCAGTGCCGAGCTGGTCCGTCTCAACGTCCTCCAGTTCGCTCAGGGGCGGGGCCGTCTCGATGAGATGAAGGCCTTGGTGGACGCCTGCATGGCCGAATACGACCTCGAGGGCTGGACCGACGGCCCCTGGACATGGCCGGACTGAGGCCGCCCCTCCTCGGTCTCAGTCCCTGACGATCCAGAAGAGACGTGCCATCTCCGGCAGCAGGTTGGTCCAGCCGTGGATGGCGTCCACGGTCACCAGGAGGGCGTCTCCGGCACGGAGGACCGGTGTGTCCTCGTTGAGCAGGAGCTGGACGACGCCACTACCCACCAGGATCATCTCGGCTCCCTTGTGGACCGAGCCCGGCTCCCCGCTCTCGCCCGGCCCGAGCACCACCAGGTAGGCGCGCAAACCGGCGTCCGGGTCGTCGAGGAGGGGGACAACTCCCCGCCGTGCCCGAATCCGGTCGCGGCGGGCGAGGACATAGCCCGGGTCGGGGTGATAGCCGAGAAGGTCGTCCAGGGACACACTGAGGGCGCCGGCCAGGGTGAGCAAGGTGTCGAGGTTGAGGCCCCGCTGACCCGACTCCACCTGGGAGATCGCGCTGGGTGACACACTGGCGAGCCGGGCGATGTCGGTTTGGGTCAGCCCCCTGCTGAGACGGAGTCGGCGCAGGCCATCGGCGAGACGGCTCAGGGCGCGTACCTCTTCGAGGACGAGGGCTCGGTCGTCCACGGTGACATCGAAGATGCGACCGACCACGCCGGGTCGTCCTTCCGCCTTGAGCACCCTCAGTCTCCCGCCGGTGTGGTCGATCACGCACTGGGTGACCCGCTGGATCCCCTCGAGGAGGCCCGAGGAGCCGGCGCGGGAGGCCCGCCAGTAGGCGATGGCCCCATGATCGAACAGCCGCGGGCAGGTCCTGGCGAAAAAGCCCAGGGCCGCCTTGGAGCCAAGACGGCGCACCAGGGTGTCGAGGTCACGGATCACGATCCGGGCCCCTTGTTGGGTCCCGCGCTGGAGGATCTCGCGCTCCAAGAGGGTGGTGTCGGCGTGGCGGCGCCCGGGGCGGCCGTCGAGCACCTCCACTCCCTCGGGGGGCGGCGACTGATCGGCATCGTCGCTGAGGACCACCAGTGTGGCCGGGCCTTCACCGGAGCCCAGGAAGTCGGCCTCGATGAGGTCGTGGAGGTCGGTGCGGTCGCCCACCCAGACCACGTTGTCGCCGGGTAACAGCCCGCCGAGGATGTCGTCGAGGGCGAGGTCCCCGGTGCTGTGCTCGATCCTGGTCGGCGGCATCGTAAGCCACGCTAACAGTATCACCAGTACATGTTCCGAACGGTGTTGGATGAGGTCATCGAGCCCACCTGAAGAAGGTGGGCTCAACTCGAATCGGAGGTCGGAGATGACCATGCCCCAACCAATCCAGACAACCCAACTACCGGTGGAGACGTTGATCCGACTCCGAGCCGAGTTGGAAGCGGCGCGGCGGTCCAATGAGGCCCGGTTGGAGAAGAGCCCACAGCCCGACGACATCTCCATGGCCGTGCATCGGCGGAGCCGGGAGGCGCACGACGAGATCGTCGCCGCCCTCTCCCGGATCGAGGACGGGTCCTTCGGGATCTGCGAGACATGTCTTGGGCCTATCTCCTCGGTCCGGCTCGATGCGATGCCACACACCCGTTATTGCATGGCATGCGCTTGACGATTCGACGGGGGTCACGCTTTGGAGCCGCTGAGCCAGGGAATTGCATTCGCCTGGCCATGAGACGCTTCCCGTGATGGCGAAGCCACGGCCTGGGTGTCGAGGCCGACCTATATGGGAAGCCTCCGAAACCAAGCCATCCGTGGCGTTCCACACGGTGGATAGGTCTTCAGGTCGAGGATCACCATCTTGAGCCGGGACAACACCGGCGAGATGACCCCGCTCCGGTTGCAACGTCGAGTCAGCGCCGCTTACGGGTGCTCGTCGAGCGCCATCGCCGCTTGCAACAGGGTGGAGTGAGTCAGGGCCTGGGGGAAATTCCCCAGGTGCTCCCCGGTGTCGGGGTCCATCTCCTCCCCGTAGAGACCGAGTGGCCCAGCCCGCTCCAGGAGCTCTTGGAACAGCACCTCCGCCTCGCGGCGACGACCGGTGCGGGCCAGAGCCTCCACCAGCCAGAATGAGCAGGGAAGAAACGCCCCCTCGTGGCCGGTCAGCCCGTCCTCGTCCCGGTAGCGGAAGAGAAGCGGACCTCCGGCGCCGAGTCGGCTCCGCACGGCATCGATCGTCCCGGTCACACGGGGTGAGTCGATGGGATCGAGGCCGATGGAGGGCAGGAGCAGCAGCGAGGCGTCCATCCCGGTCGAGTCGTAGGTGGCGGTGTAGCCGCCGACATCGGGGTCGTAGCCCTGGGTGCGTATGTCGTCGGCGAGCAGCTCGGCCGCGGCCTGCCACGCTGATGCGTGTCGTTGCGAGCCACCGCGCCGTTCTGCGATGCGAATTGCCCGATCCAGGGCGAGCCATCCCATCAGCTTGGAGTGAACGTGGTGGCGTTGGGCGTCGCGCCGCTCCCAGATGCCGGCGTCGGGCAGCATCCAGGTCTTGGCTACCTGGTCGGCGAATGCCCTTACCGTCCGCCAGGTCTCGCCATTCAGATGGTGGCCCTCCTCCGTCAGACGCCATGCCGCGTCGAGAACCCATCCGTAGCCGTCGAGTTGGTGCTGATCCCCGGCACCGTTGCCGATCCGGACCGGCGGGCTCTCGGCGTATCCCGGCCAACCGCTCAGCTCACGCTCCCGCGGGGCGGGTCGGCCATGCAAGGTGAAGAGGGCTGGCAGCCGGGGGCGGTCGAGACGGCTGGCGTGGAGCAGCCATGCGAGAAAGCCGAGTGCCTCCCTGGGCTTCCCGGCCCCAAGGAAAGCGGCGATCCCGATCGAGGCGTCCCGGGGCCAGGCGTAGCGGTAGTCCCAATTGCGGGCACCGCCGATCACCTCGGGCAGCGACGTGGTGGGGGCGGCCACCGGTGCGCCCGATGGGGAGTAGGTGAGGAGCTGGAGGGTTATGAAGCTGCGGGCCACTGCACGACGGTGATCGGGCCCGATGACCAGCGAGTCGGACCAGCGCTGCCACCGGGTCTCGTCTTCTTCCGCGGCAGCGGTGGCGAGCGAGGCCGGCACCAGGAAGGCCGGTGTGCGGTGGCTCGCCGAGAGGACCACGGTCACCGGGCGTCCCGGCTGGACCTCCAAGGAGACGCGGCGGTCGGGCCACAACTCGACGTCGGCATCGGTAGTCATGGCGAGAGCCAGTGCGGAGCCCTCGATCACCAGTCCGCCCCGATGTCGTCGAGCCCGGCTCGCCCACCTTCTCTCGTACCCGAATCGCGGGTTGATCTCAGCTTGGACCCGAATAGGCCGGCCCTCGGCGACGACACGCCGCACCACCATCGTGTGCGGAAGCATCCTCCCCGTGATCTCGGCGATCATCGAGTCGGTGAGCACCAATCGACCCCCTTCCACCGTCCAGGATGTCTCCAACGACGCCGTGTCACCGCGGTAGCGTCGGCCCGCCGGCACCGCGGGCTCATCGGGGCCGATTTGGAACCATCCACCCGCATTCCCGCCGACGAGCCTTCCGAACACCGGAGGCGAGTCGAATCTGGGCAGGCACATCCAGTCGATGCTGCCGTCCGGGGCGACCAAGGCAGCAGTCCGGGTGTCCCCGATCACCCCGTACTCGCCGATCGGGACGGTCCGGGCAGATGCTGTCACGAGTGCAGGAACAGCCCGAGAACCGCCCCGTACACCATGTGAGCAGCCACAGTCACCAGGGGTGTGCTCCAGCCGTAGTTGAGTGCCAGGAGTCCGGGGGGCTCCAAGGTCGCGGTGGAGTCGGGACCGGCCCGGTCGGTGGCCATCCGAGGGTGGATCGTCGCCAGGAGCGGCACCAGCAACGTGCCCGCCACCGTCGCATGTAAGACGCCGAAGAGGGCGCCCAGCCACAGACCGCTTCGACCGAGCTCGGCGAAGCCGGCCACATAGAACAGGGCGAAGAATTGCCCGAACACAACGTGAGCGATCGATCCGACGAACCGGGCCCGGTCGGGGTCCCCGGTGACGATCGTCCCCAGCATCAGCGGGATGTCGAGACGGGTGAAGCCGGCGAGTTGGGCACCCACCAACACCGCAGTGAGCAACACCGTGGCGATCACACCGAAGGTCGCCCAACCGCTCCAGTCCATGGTCGGCCCCTTCCCCTATCTCACCAGGGCGAAGAACTCAGACCGTGACCGCTCGTCGCTTCGGAGCAGGCCGTGCAGGGCCGACGTGACGGTGCGCGATCCCGCCGCCTCGACACCGCGCAGAGTCATGCACAGATGCTCGGCCTCCAGGACGACTCCTACCCCTTTGGGATCGAGCCGGCCATAGAGCCAGTCGGCGACCTGTTGGGTGAGTCTCTCCTGAACCTGGGGGCGCGAGGAGAAGAGCTCCACAACGCGGGCCAGCTTCGACAAGCCGACGATCCGCTCGCCGGGGAGGTAACCGACGTGGGCCACGCCCTTGAAGGGCAGCATGTGGTGCTGGCACAGCGAGCGGAAAGGGATGTCTCGAGCCAGCACCAATTCGTTGTACCCCTCGTCGTTGGGGAACGTAGTCGGATTGAACTCGGGTGGTGTCAGCATCTCCGAGTAGGCGGCGGCCATCCGGCGTGGGGTCTCCCGGAAATGCTCGTCGTCGATGTCCTGACCCAGGGCCTTCAGCAGGTCGGCGATCGCGTGCTCGGCGGCGACGAGATCGATGGGCCCGGTCGGCTCCGCCCGATGGAGCCTGGTTGGCTCATGGACCGAGATGCGTGCCGGGGCTGTCATGCCGGAACCGGCTCCGACATGAGAGATGACGGCCATTCTTCGTCAGAATCGACGGCTTGGTGGAGATCGATGGCGAGGGCTCCGAGCAGGTGTGCGGTGCAGTCGACTCCCACACTCTCCACACAGAGACGCACGCAGTGGGCGAGATCACGAAGGGCCTGGTCTTGACTTGGATCGAGCATGGTTCCTCTCCTTCCCCCATCACCGGGCTTCGGGACGTCACCCAGCGCTCCGGGAGGGGGTTCGAGGAGCGGAGCGAGGGTGACGTCCCTGGTATTCATGCGTGCTGGCGGGCCAGTTGGCCGAGGGCCAGGGCGGCAAGGAGAAGCCCGAAGTCGCGGAGGGCGATATCCCAGAAGTCGCCGGCGATGATCAGTGTCACGATGATGACGCCGAGCCAGGCGGCAACGACGTAGGCGAAGATCTTCGGCCGCAGCCAGACTCCGATGCCGGCGGCGATCTCGATGACACCGACGATGCCCATCACCACATTGCCACTGACCGCGTCGGTGACGAATTGGGGAAGGAACTCGGTCCAATCGGTCATGAGATTGAAGAACTTGTCCAGCCCGAACAGAATCGGCGCCACCGTGAAGGCCAGTCTCAAGATCTCGAATGCCGTGGGGGACTGGTCGACCTCGACGGTGTGGGCGGGGGTTGTCATGACTGCGGCCTCCTTCTAAAATTGACGCATTGCGATCTTAGAGTAGGACAATCTGTAATGTCAAGCCGTGTGACCTTTAGAATGCGAGCGAGATGAGCACAGAAGCCAACGATCACGTCGAAGAAGATGGCGGCGAGCCGATCGTCGATCGCGATCTCGAGGTGGTCGCCTCTCTGGCCGAGCCGCTGCGTCGTGCCCTGTACGACTTCGTGGCCGCGTCCGCCGCGCCGGTGAGCAGGGACGCTGCCGCCGAGACACTGGGCGTGTCGCGGCAGGTGGCTGCATACCATCTCGATCGTCTCGCCGAGGACGGACTGCTCGAGTTCGAGT
The DNA here is from genome assembly GCA_035249605.1 of Acidimicrobiia bacterium. GTDB lineage: Bacteria > Actinomycetota > Acidimicrobiia > Spongiisociales > ZC4RG35 > JANQRA01. The sequence continues at coordinate 108,516 of DATFGI010000052.1, read as the reverse complement.
TCCGACGTCTCAGCGGCCGGGACGGACCGGGCGCCGGCCGACCCTCCAAGCTCTACCGCCGCTCCGATCGGGTCTACGACGTGTCGGTGCCGGCGCGTCGATACGAGTTGGCTGCCCGCATCCTGCTGGAAGCCATCGGCGCCGGCCATGCCGACGAGGCGGGGCTCGGCGAGGTGGCCCGTCGCACCGGGCGACAACTGGGGGAGGCCGGGTTGGAGGAGGCGCTCGTGCAGACCGGGTACGAGCCGGCGGACGAGGGCGGTGAGACCCGATTCCGCAACTGCCCATTCCACGTCCTCCGCGACCAGGACCAGGAGACCACCTGTAGCCTGAATCTCGCTCTGGTCGAGGGGATGATCGAGGGCTCCGAGTCCGACGTCGACGCAACCCTCGCCCCGGAGGACGGATATTGCTGTGTCCGGCTCCGACCTAAATCCTGAGTCTGACGAGTCTAAAATAGGCAAGGACCACATTTAGAGATATGATGCACGTTGCGGGCCCGGACAACTCTGCCGGCCCGACAGCCGTCTCATAAAGGAGTGACACGATGGCAGGAGACGCCAAGATCACCGGGCCCGACCTGGTCACAGAGGGGATTCCCCTCGAGGAGCTCCCTGGCGACCAGCCCGCCTTGGGTCACGTCGACGGCAAGCCCGTCGTCGTGGTGCAGACTGCGGATGGCCCCCGAGCCGTCGGCGGTAGCTGCACCCACTACGGCGGTCCCCTAGGAGACGGGATCTGCGTGGAAGGCCAGATCCGCTGCCCCTGGCACCACGCTCGCTTCGACCTCGAGACCGGGGAAGCGGTTGGTGCCCCGGCGCTCAATCCGATCGCCGTCTACCAGACGAGTCTGCAAGACGGCCGCATCTTCGTCACCGGAGCCAAGGAGAAAACCGGGGATGGCCCAACCCCTCCGTCCTCCCCGGAGTCGGTGGTCATCGTGGGGTCCGGGGCCGGCGGTGCCGCCGCGGCGGAGGCACTCCGTCGTCACGGCTACCAGGGACCTATCGCCCTGATAGGCGTCGAAGCTCCCGTAGACCGTCCCAATCTGTCCAAGGACTATCTGGCCGGGACGGCACCCGAAGATTGGATGCCGCTCCGCTCTCCGCAGTTCTACGCCGAGGCATCCATCGAGCTCATCACAGGTGAGGCGGTGGCCGAGATCGACCCGAACGAACGCCACGTCCGTCTCGAGGGCGGGCGCCGGCTTCCCTTTGGCGCCCTCCTCATCGCCACCGGGGCCGAGCCGCGGCGCCTCCCCGTGCCCGGGGGCGATCTCCCACATGTCCACTATTTGAGGTCTCTCGCCGACAGCCGGGCCATCATCGCCGCCCTCGAAGACACCACGAGGGCGGTGGTGATCGGCGCCGGCTTCATCGGGCTGGAGGTGGCAGCGTCGCTGCGCCATCGCCAGATCGAGGTCACCGTGGTTGCTCCCGAGGAAATCCCTCTGGCCCACGCAATCGGTGAGAACCTGGGTCGATTCGTCCACGACCTGCATCGTCAGCACGGTGTCGAGTTCAGTCTGGCCCGTGCCGCGACGGAGATCACAGAAGATGGGGTCAGGTTGGACGATGGCGGCGAGCTGGCTGCCGATCTGGTGGTGGTGGGCATAGGTGTCATCCCTCGGACCGGCCTGGCGGAGTCCGCCGGTCTCGTCGTCGACGACGGGATCGTCGTAGACGACCATCTGCGGACTAGTGATCCCAACATCTGGGCTGCGGGCGACGTGGCCCGATATCCGGGCCCAGACGGTGGGCTGGTGCGGGTGGAGCACTGGGTGCTGGCGGAACGCCAGGGCCAAGCGGCCGCGGCCAACATATTGGGACACGATGTCGCCTTCACTCAGCCGCCCTTCTTCTGGAGCCAGCACTACGACGTCCCCATCAACGTCACCGGCCATATCGCTGAATGGGACGATGAAGTCATCGTCGGCGACCCGACCCAACGCGACGTCCTGGTCGGCTACCGGAAGGCGGGGGTGATCCGAGCGGTGGCCTCCATCTATCGAGACCGGGAGAGCCTGCGAGCCGAGCAAGCCCTGGCCATCGACGACCAGGACAGCCTCAGCCGGATGCTGGGCCTTCCTGAGTCGTCGTGAAACCGGGCGAAGGTCGTAGAACGGCGTTGCTCGGGCGTTGACAAGGATGCGAGAACCGGGGTTAGGGTGCGTTGCCCCTTCCCGAAGGCAGTCAATAGCCAACCCGATCGAGGGCTACGCCCATGATCGGCGACCTGGAGACGGCAGCTGGTATGTCGCAACGGATCGATCGACTGGCTGTGTCTCCCCCGGTTCGACTGCGGCGCTTGCTTCGCCGCCCTGCTCGGTGGGCCTGAGCACGGACGCTGGTTGATCGCCCTGAGTACGACCCGGCGGCGGGGCGGATGCCGGGCCATTTTCCCCAGGCCTTCAGCCACGTCGGCCTGATCGACTCCGCCGACACGTTGGTCGACCGTCACCGCGCCCCGGCGGGCACCAGGGGTGAGGTGGCGTCCTCCTGATGGTTCGGGCCCTGACCTTCGATCCCACCAGGCCGGGCTCCGCTTTGGTGGAGGAGGTGGAGCGGCCTCGACGGTTTCGCCGCGGGGGTGGTTCGTCTCGATCCGGTGTATGCCGTTTCGGTGCCCGAGTAGTTGGGTCAGCTGGGTGTCCTCGTCGAGCCGGCGAGCGTGGTTGCCAAGGCTTGGGAGCAGATCGACCGGTGCGTGCTGAGGTTCCAGGCGCCGCCCCGTCGAGTTCTGATGACCGGGGCAGGCCCGATCGGCTTGCTGGCCGCTCTCCTCGGGGCACAGCGCGGCCTGGAGGTGGATCTTCTCGACCGGGTGACTACCAGTCCCAAGCCAGACCTGGTGCGCCGGCTCGGTGGTTCCTATCACGTCGGGGATGTGTCCGGGGTCACCCGTACGGCCGACAGGCCCCCTATCCGAGGAAGCAATCGCGGCCTTACGCGTAGGTCCAGTCGGGCTGCTTGTGCTCCTGGCGCGGATCGTAGGTGGCTATGCCGTCGGTGATGTCCAGGATCTTGGGGGTAGGGATCTCCGCTCGCTCGGAGGGACACCTTCCGTCGAGATGGGCGGCGAAGTCGTCGGGGAACAGCTCGAGGACGCTCGAGATCATTCTCTGTTCCTGCACGGGAAGGAAACACCGGTTGGCGTCGGCGACGACGCGCAGCCGCTCGCTGATGATGTCGAGCTCCCGATCAGAGCCTCCACCGTCCCTGATGGTCTCCAGGGCCGCCGTGATGTGCTCGGTCCCCAGCTTGCAGGGGAGGCACTGCCCGCACGACTCGACGTAGAGAAAACGGGACAGAGTCGCCGACACCTCGACCATGCATGCCGTGTCGTCGTAGACGATGAACCCCCCTGCTCCCAGCCCGGACCCGACGTCCTCCATCCCCTCGTAAGAGAGGGGAACACCGAGCGCGGTCCCGGGCACGACATGGTTGGCCACCCCGGGGAAAACCGCCTTGATCCGTCGGTCGGGGAGCGGCCCGCCGCTTCGATCCAAGACCTCGCTCAGCATGGTCCCCATGGGCACTTCGTGAACTCCGGGTCGGGATACGTCTCCCACCACCGTGCACAACACGGTTCCCGGCGACTGCTCGGTACCGAGGGCACGGAAAGCCTCTGCGCCATTGGCCAGGATCCAAGCCGCCTGGGCCAGCGTCTCGGCGTTGTTCACCAGTGTCGGGTTGGAGTAGTGCTCGCCGCTGTGCCCTACCTCGGTCTCGTGCGCCTGCCACCCGAGTTGGGGGGCGGTGGCGTAGAGGCCATGGAGGTATGGCGGTAGCCAGCGGGGGAGCGGATCGTTGCCTTCGATCACCTCGAGCAGGGCCTTCTCCTCCCCGAACAGGTACTCCTCGGGTCCGGTGACCACCCTCACCTCGAGGCCCTCGAGCCAGCCCGCCTCACTCATCTCGGCGAGGGCCGCTTCGACCCGGGCCACCTCGGGGACAAAGCTCGCCTTGAGCGCGATGAACGACTCGACGGCCCCCACGGTGCGCGCGGCCGCGATCAGTCCTTCGAGGACCTGATAGGGATTGGCTCGGAGCAATGCCCGATCCTTGAAAGTTCCGGGCTCGCCCTCGGCGGCATTACACACCGCATAGTGGTGTCGGCCACCGCCCTTGACGATGGAGCGCCATTTGACGGCAGTCGGGAACCCGGCGCCTCCCCGCCCCCGTAGTCCCGCTCGGGCCAGCTCATCGATGATTTCGCCCGGGGAGGTGTCCGAGAGGCGTGACAGCGATCCGCCGCCACCTGCCGACACGTAGTCGGGGAGTGAGTCGAAGGGCGGGTCGGCCAGGAGTCGCGTCGGCGGGGGAGGCGAAGTCGTCACCCGAGTGAAGCAGCCTTCTCTGCAGCTTCGAGTCGAAACCGGAGTCGGCATCCGGCTCGTCTCGGGTCGTGAGGCTCGAGTTCCTCGACGACGACGCCCTCGAACTGGTCGGCCAGGCCTTGGGCCAAACCGAGATGGAGGGCGCAGACGGTGCCGGGATCTGCCGCAGCGGTGTCGGCGAACGGGCAATGACCGAGTACGAACTCTGCACTTTCGTCCACGCAGGTGAGCACCGGGTCGAATCCGCCGCCGGCCAGGGCCCGGTCCAGTCCCTGGGCAGCCCCGCCGTCGCGGTGGAGACCCAGGTCGATATCCCGACCCGCCCGGCGACCCACCTCCACGGCGTCGTCACCGGTGCGGAGCATCTCGATGAGCAGGAGGCTGAGACGCCGGTAGGGGCCTCCGACACCCCACCTCTCGTCCGCGCTGGGGTGGACCTCGAACAGCTGTCGCGGGCGTCCCCGCCCTTGGGCCGGGGCGGTTCCCTGAACCACGAGACCGGCGTGCACCAGCTTTGCCAGGTGTTGGCGGATGGCGTTGTGGTTGAGCCCGAGATGATCGGTGAGCTCTCCGACACCCACGGCGCCGGTGGCTTCCGCCAGGTAGCGGAAGATGCGGTGACGGGTGGCGTCACCCAAGGCTTTGGCCTGCTGCTGCATCGAATTCGGGGTCATGAGCGGAGGAAGGTCACTCTACGTCGACAGCCCAGGCCTGCGGCCCGACCCGCGGCTCGAGGGCTGGGCGACGATCGAACGTGCTTTGATGGCGGTCCCTGAGGCAAGTACGTCTCATCGAGGGTCGTGGTGGTCATCACGGTCCTTCTCTGGGTACTGGGGTTTCATGTCGTTCTCGGTACATCGCATCTACGAAGATCATGCTCCCGGAGGGCGAAGGATCCTGGTCGACCGTCTCTGGCCTCGTGGTGTGAGCAAGGACGAGGCCGGACTCGACGAGTGGCTGAAGGAAGCCGCGCCCAGCACCGAACTGCGTCGCTGGTATGGACACGAGGTCGATCGGTTCGAGGAGTTCGTCCGCCGCTACCGGGCGGAGCTGGGCCGGCCACCTGGCGCCGCTGCTGCCGCGCACCTCCTCGAACTGGCCGCCACCGAGCCGGTGATCCTGCTGACAGCCACCAAGGACGTCGCGCACTCGGGTGCAAGGGTGTTGTGTGATCATCTCATCTCGCTGCAAGGGCAGTAATCGTGGTGACGACATCGTCGACCTGGGGCACGTAGGCATCCTCGAGGTCGGCTGCGTACGGGACGTGCACATGCGGCGGGGTCACTCGTTTGACCGGCGTGTCGAGATCCCAGAACATCTCGTCGGCGGCCCGGGCCGAGATCTCGCTGGCGACGCTGGCGAAAGGCGAGTCCTCCTGGACGATCACCAGTCGCGAGGTCTTGGCCACCGAGGCGAACAGAGTCTCCCAGTCGAGCGGGACGATGGTCTGGAGGTCGACGACCTCAACGGAGATGCCCTTCTCCTGGAGACGGTCCGCCGCCTCCAGCGAGGTGTGAACCATGGCAGACCAGGCAACGATGGTGACGTCGGTCCCCACTCGAGCCAGCGACGCCGTCCCCAGTGGCACCTCGTAGTCGGTCTCGGGAACTTGCTCCTTGATCGAGCGGTACAGCTTCTTGTGCTCCAGATAGACCACCGGGTTGGGGTCTCGGATCGATGCGAGTAGGAGCCCCTTGGCGTTGTACGGGCCCGAGGGGCAGACCACCTTGATCCCGGGATGATGAGCGAGAAGGCCCTCGGGACTGATCGAGTGGTTGGGCCCGGCGCGGAGCCCTGCTCCACTGGGTCCGCGCAGCACCATCGGGACCGGGGCGCCGGTCTTCCAGTGGTACTTGGCGGCCTCGTTGACCAGTTGGTCCAGGCCGGGGTAGATGAAGTCGGTGTACTGCAACTCGACGACGGGCCGTCTTCCCATGAGTGCGGCGCCCACTGCAGAGCCCACCAACGCCATCTCGGCGATAGGGGTGTCGACGACACGATCCGGGCCGAACCGCTCGTACAGACCGGCGGTCGCCTTGAACGCGCCGCCAAACCGACCCACGTCCTCGCCCATGATGAACACGCTCTCGTCTCGCCGCATCTCCTGGGCGAGAGCCGAGTTGATGGCATCGATCATCGTGGTCTCCGGTCCGGTGGATGGGGCCTGAGGCTGAGACACCGGCTGGAGACGATGGGCGAAGACACCATCAGCCACGGTGGCCGGATCGGGGTCGCGCTGGTCTGCTGCCCAATCCAGCGCTGAGATCACCCGAGCCTCCGCCTCGGCCACGATCTGGCCGCGTAGCTCATCGTCGAGGATCCCCCGGTCGGTCAGGTAGGTCTCGAAGCGGGCCAGGGGGTCACGCTCTTCCCACTCGGCGCGTACCTCGGCGGGCACATAATCGGCAGAGTCGTGCCCTGCATGACCCAAGGTGCGGAATGTGACCGCCTCGATGATGCTGGGCCCCTGGCCATTCCGGGCCCTCTCGACGGCAGCGGCCGCCGCGTCGTAGCAGGCAAGGACATCGTTGCCATCGACGACCGTGCCCGGGATCCCGTATCCGGCGGCGCGATCGGCGAAATGAGAAAGGGCGGACTCTCGCTCATTGGGGGTCGAGTAGGCGTATTGGTTGTTCTGGATGGTGAAGACGACCGGGAGGCCGAGCACGGCGGCGAAGTTGACCGCCTCATGCCAGGTGCCGGTGGCAGTGGCCCCTTCGCCACAGTTGGCCAAAGCCACTCGCCTCTCATTGCGCTGTTGAAAGGCGAGCGCGGTGCCCACCGCCACCGGGTAGGCGTCGGGCAGAGGGGAGACCACCATCAGCGACCCTGCGTCGAAGTCGGCAAAGTGGCTGTTGCCGTCCCGGCCTCTGGTAGGGCCGTCGGCCTTGCCCATGAAGTTGAGGGCGATGTCGTCGAGGGGCACTCCCTTGGCGAGTTGGGCGGTGAGATCGCGATGGGTGCCGCCGAAGATGTCGTCGGGCTGGAGGGCGGCGACGAACCCGACCATGGCCGCTTCCTGACCCACTCCCGGGTAGACGGCGCCTGGGAGACGGCCGCTCCGGTACATCTTGTGCAGCCTCGTCTCCAGGACCCGGCCCAGGACCATCGACTCATAGATCTCTGTCAGTTGCTCGTCACGGAGGCCGGCGGCGGCGCCAACCGCCACGTTGCCTTCGGCAGTCGTTGCTCTGTTTGTGGTCATTTCTTCTTCTTCTTCTTCTTCTCTTTTTTCTAGTATACACTAGAACTAATTAGGGCGAAGTGCCCACATCTGTGGGCACTGCGGACGAGCCGGACATCGCCAAGCTCGGTGCCGGGCATCAAGCCGTGGTCGACGCCCTACCGCCACATCGCAGCAGAGGAGTGCGACCTCCCCTTGGTCGCCAGGGAGCTCCGAGCCGATGCATGTTCAATTCTAAAACAAACTTTGACTTGCAAAATGGCGAGGCTGATTCTAAAGTCGCACCATCTCACTTTTAGAGATCGGCCGGCAATCGCAGGCTGACGCAGAGATGGAGGATCCAATGAGACAACACCGGCGCTTCGGCGTCATCATCGCCATGGCTGTCGTTCTGGCTGCATGCGCACCCAGCGCGGCCAGCCCCGTGGTCGAAACCAGTACTTCCCTAGACGACCCGGTTGGGACCACCTCGGCACCTGAACCAACCAGCCCGGAGACGACCCAGCCGACCACCCCGGTCTCGGCGAGCCTCGATCCGATCGTGTTCCACCAGGCGATGCGGGACTTGTGGGTGGATCATGTTGCGTGGACGAGACTGTTCATCGTGAGCGCGGTGGCGGGTCTCCCCGACACCGAGGCCACCGCTGGTCGTCTCTTGCAGAACCAGGACGACATCGGCGACGCGGTCGCCACCTTCTACGGTGAAGAGGCGGGAGCTGCGCTGGCGGCCCTGCTGCGGGATCACATCCTGATCGCCGCCGATCTGGTGGCCGCGGCCAAAGCCGGAGACGACGATGCCGTGACCACGGCCAGCAGCGACTGGTATGCCAACGCCGACGAGATCTCGGCGTTCCTGGCCGGCGCCAACCCAGCGTGGCCGGAAGACACGTTGCGTGAGATGATGCGTGGGCACCTCGACCAGACCCTGGCCGAGGCCACCGCCCAGCTGACCGGCGATTACGCCGCCAGTGTCGCCGAGTACGACCACATCGTCACCCACATCCTGGAGATGGCCGACGTCCTCTCCGCCGGCATCATCACCCAATTCCCCGACCACTTCGGCTCCTAGAGAGTCACGACTTGGGATGCCCGGCCGCGTGCGCGGCCGGGCATCCGGTCCGGCGACGAAATGCTCCGCCAAAATGGAACACATGGACCGAAATTGACCCAGACCGCCACAACTCGACCAAACCAAGTCGACCTGCGCACTCTGGTGACGAGGGCGGCCGCGCTGTCGGCAGCCGCTGGGGGGCTGATCCACTTCAGAGTGATCGCCGATCATGTCGACTTCCCTCTGATCGCTGTCGGTTTCGGCTTCATGGGGTTGGCCCAGTGGGTCTTCACCGTTGCGGTTTTGACCCGAGGGTCGAGATCTGCCCTCGAGGTTGGAATTGGACTGCATGCCGCGATCGTCATCCTGTGGATCGTTTCCCGAACCGTGGGCCTGGGCTTCATACCCGGCGCCGAAGAGCCAAGCGCGGTGGGCGTCGCCGATTTGGTAGCCAACACCTTCTCCATCGCGGTGATCGGCGCTGCCCTCGTCGGGTTGTGGCTGTATCGCTCGCCCGAGACGCTCCTCGTCCCGACATCGATCGCTACCAGGATCGAGGCTGTCGTGCTGACCGGTGCAATCTTCCTGACTGTGCCCGCGCTGCTGGCTTCCCACGACCATGCCCACGCTTCCGCGGGGACATCGGAGTCGGAGACCGGCGAAGGCCACGACCACGCGACGACTCCGGGGACCCACCAACCAGAACACGATCACGATCAGGGCGATCTGGACACTTCGACGCACCCGTGATCTCCCCGGACCCGAGGCGTCAAGTTCAGGACGCCCTGGACCCGCCGAGCCGGGAGCGGAGGATCCGGCGCCATACGAACCAGGCGACTCCTATCCCGATGATCACCAGGACCGAATTCTTCAGGAGATCGAGCGGCTCCCCGACATGCTCCCATCTCTCCCCGAGTAGATACCCAGCCCCGATCAGGACCAGGTTCCATACCAGAGCCCCGATCAGGGTGTACACGCTGAAAGCCAGGATTGGCATGCGTCTGAACCCGGCCGGGACCGATATTAGGGATCGCATCAGGGGGACACAGCGACAGATGAGCACTGCCAAGTTGGCCCGCCGATCGAACCAGGCCTCGGTCCGGTCGAGGTCGGTTTCGTCGACTCCGAACCATCGCCCGAAACGGACGACGAGATAACGGAGGCGGGCCGGTCCGATAGCTGCCGAGAGCCCGTAGAGCACGAAGGCACCCACCATCGATCCTGAGGTCGCGGCCACGATCATCCCGAGCAGCGAGGCCTCGCCACCGGCAGCGACGAAACCGGCGAGCGGAAGGACGACTTCGGACGGAATCGGGGGGAACAGGTTCTCCAGCGCGACGAGGAAGGCGACACCTCCATAGCCGAGTGTCTCGACAACGGATGTCACCCAATCGGCCAGACCATCAAGCACAGGGGGGTCGATCCTTTCGTTTCTGGAGATGACCAATCGGCGTCTTTCGCTGATTGTCGGCGAGCAGGAACCGTTACTACAGTCTCCGGCCGCCAACACCCCGCGGAGGACCTTCTTGAACGTGTCGATATTGGCTGCCGAGGGCGGCTATCAGGAGTTCACACTCGGTGGGACCGAGTGGCTCTGGCTTTGGGTCTCCGCGGCGACGGCGGTGCTCGCCCTGTTGATCGGGGTGGCGCTGTCCCGGGGCGTGCTCAAGGCGGATCAAGGAACCCAGGCGATGAGGGACATCGCTACCTCGATCCAGGAAGGAGCCATGGCCTACCTGCGGCGGCAGTTCAAGACGATCGCCGTGATCCTCGTGCCACTGGCGCTGATCGTCTTCTTCACCTCGACGGCGGTGCTCGCCCCGGACGGCACGGCCGCGCTCACCTTCGTCGAATCCGGGGCTTGGCGGACCCTGGCCTTCGTGGCCGGGTGCTTCCTGTCCGGACTCACCGGATTTCTCGGAATGTCGTTGGCGGTGCGCGGGAACGTGCGGACGGCGGCCGCCGCCCGCTCCGGATCCCTCCCGGCTGCGCTCAAGGTTGCCTTTCGCACCGGCGGCGTTGCCGGGATGTTCACGGTGGGGCTGGGGCTTCTGGGCGCCACGATCATCATCATGGTGTTCCAGAACACGTCTTCCGCGATCCTGGTCGGATTCGGCTTCGGAGGCTCCCTGCTCGCCCTGTTCCTCCGCGTCGGGGGCGGGATCTTCACCAAGGCTGCGGACGTCGGGGCCGACCTCGTCGGCAAGGTCGAGCAGGGTATCCCCGAGGACGACCCCCGCAACCCCGCCACCATCGCCGACAACGTCGGCGACAATGTCGGTGATTGCGCCGGGATGGCAGCAGATCTCTTCGAGAGCTACGAGGTGACACTGGTCGCCTCGATAATCCTCGGGGTGGCCGCCTTCAGCTCTATCGGAGCCAACCCGGCCCTCGGTCTCATCTTCCCCGTGATCGTGCGCGCCATCGGTGTGCTGGCCTCGATCGTGGGCGTGTTCCAGGTCAGGGCCACGCCCAAGGACAGGTCGGCGATGGCGCCCATCAACCGTGGGTTCCTGACAGCCGGTCTCCTCACCGTCGCCGGGACTCTCGCCGTCGCCCTTGTCTACATCGGCAATGACAACGGCAACGAGGGTTGGAGGGTGTTCGGCGCCGTGGTTGCCGGCCTCGTCCTGGCCCAGATAGTCAGCCGTCTCACCGAGTACTTCACCTCGACCGAGGAGAAGCCGGTGCAGGAGATCGCCGAGGCGACCCGCACCGGGCCGGCGACGACGGTGCTATCCGGCATCTCCTCCGGCCTCGAGTCGTCGGTATGGGCGATCGTGGCCATCGCCGGCGCCCTGGGCGTCGCCATCGTGCTGGGTGGAGGCAACATCCAGTTCTCGCTCTACCTGGTCGCGCTGACCGGGATGGGAATGCTGGCCACCACCGGTGTCGTCGTCTCGGAAGACACCTTCGGCCCGGTTGCGGACAATGCCGCCGGCATAGCCGAGATGTCAGGCGAGTTCCACGGTGAAGCGCGCAACGTGATGGTCGGGCTCGATGCGGTGGGCAACACCACCAAGGCCGTCACCAAGGGGTTCGCCATCGGCTCGGCCGTCATCGCCGCCGTCGCCCTTTTCGCCTCGTTCATCGAGACCATCGCCGGCGAGCTCGGGCTGGTGGCCGAAGGCTCGGATCTCTTCTCCCTGCCCGAGACTTCGATCAACGTCGCCGATCCCACGACCTTCATCGGCCTCCTCATCGGAGGGTCGGTCGCCTTCATGTTCTCGAGCCTGGCGATACGGGCGGTGGGGCGCACCGCAGCGGTGGTGGTCCAAGAGGTGCGTCGCCAGTTCGCCGATGGAGCCATCATGCGCGGCGAGCGACGTCCCGATTACGGCCCGGTCATCGACATATGCACCGCCGCCTCACTGCGCGAACTGTTGACCCCGGCCCTCTTGGCGGTGCTGACACCGGTGATAGTCGGGTTCGGTCTCAACTACTTCGCCTTGGGAGGCTTTCTCGCTGCCTCCATCCTCACCGGTCAGCTGATGGCCAACTTCCTGTCCAACTCCGGTGGGGCATGGGACAACGCAAAGAAGTACATAGAGGACGGCCATTACGGAGGCAAAGGGTCCGACTCCCACAAAGCGGCGGTGATCGGTGACACCGTTGGCGATCCGTTCAAGGACACCGCCGGACCTGCACTCAATCCCCTGATCAAGGTCATGAACCTGATCTCGCTGCTGGTCCTGCCTGCGGTCATCGCACTGCAGGACTCGCCCGCTCGTTACGCCATCGCTGGCATCGCCCTGGTGGTTCTCGTTGCCGCCATCACTTGGTCCAAGCTCCAGCCCAGCCTGGGTGCCATGTCAGACGAAGTGGTCGAGGCGCCGAAAGCGGGTTGAGCCCTTGGGTCAACCTATGGGACCGCCGGCCTCGGTCCGTGGCCGTCGCAAGGCCATGGTCAGCCCCAGGATCAGGGTGGTGACCAGAAGTACGTGGTAAACGACGTCGGGGACCGTGCGGGGCCCGATACCGATGGCCACCAGCACCAGGCCGAGCAGCGACCCGGCAAGCCCGAAAGCCAGCGCCGCCACCGCCGCTCGCCGCCCCCACGGCCGAGGCGACCAGCTGAGCGCAAGACCGACCAGCATCACACCGCCGATCACCGCCTCGGGTACCGCTGCACCTTCGTCTTCGTACCCCGAGATCAGGTAACCAAAGTGGATCAGCGAGGCCAACAGGAGCGAGAGCGCGGCAACGACGATGAACCAGCGAATCGTTGTCATGGGAGTCATGGGCGGGGAGTGCCCACCCGGTGCGATGGGGAAACGGCGAGATCTGAGAGACATGTGTTTCAAGCCGCAGAGCGGGGTCATGCCGGGCCCGACGACCCCTCGTTGGATCGGATTCCCGGCGGGGGGAGTCGCACAGGACGCCGACGATCGGGAGGAAAGACGATGAGCGTCACCAAAGTCGACAGTGACGTCGACAATCTGACCACGACAGTGGTAGCCGACCTCGTCGCACCGGTGGAGAAAGTCTGGCAACACGCGGTCCATCGAGAGGCGCGCGGTCTGGTCGCCGATCAGCTCTATCCAGTGGTCCAGGGCTGATCCCTGCGCCCCCTGGTCCTCGGGGACGCACCTGTGAAAACGTCGAACCGCCTCGAGCTCGAGGCGGTTCGACCCCAATGGGCCCTTGCACCGGAGGTTCGAACCGAACAGACCGACCTAGCATGTGGGGCCATGGGCGACCCCGCCTGCTTCCTAGCTGAGACCTGTCTCGATTGCGGTCGCTTCGTCGAGGAGGCCGCCGACGACATCTGCCCCCATTGCGGTGCCGATCTCAGTGGGTCGGGCGACCACGCGGCCCTCCGTCCCTGAACGACTTCCCCGGTTAGGTGAGGTGGCGGGACGGGTACCGTCGCGAGGCTCGTGAGCCACGATCACCACGATCACGATCACCACACCGGCCATCAGGCCGCTGCTGGGACAGCACCGCGGTCCGCCCAAGTCGGGCCCGATCATCACGAACACGATGGCGGGGGCCACGACCAGCATGCCGGGCACAGCGTCGCCATGTTTCGGGACCGCTTCTGGCTGTCATTGATCCTGACTCTGCCGGTCATGTTCTTCTCGGCGATGATCCAGGAGTGGTTCGGCTACCGCGCACCGGAGTTCCCGGGGTCGGACTGGGTCGCTCCGGTCCTGGGGACAGTCATCTTCGTATACGGCGGCACGCCATTCCTCAAAGGAGCCGTCGGAGAGGCGAGGGACCGCCGACCGGGGATGATGCTTCTGATCGGAATGGCGATCACGGTCGCCTTCGTTGCCTCGGCCGCGACGACCCTGGGCTGGTTCGACCTCGAGTTCTGGTGGGAGCTTGCCGCCCTCATCACCGTCATGCTCCTGGGCCACTGGATGGAGATGCGGGCGATCGGCCAGGCTCGCGGGGCCTTATCCGCTCTTGCCGAGTTGCTCCCCGACGAGGCGGAACGGGTCGGCGAAGGTGGAACGGAGACGGTCCCAATCGCGCAACTACGACCGGGTGACGTGGTTCTGGTCCGCCCCGGGGGCAGGGTTCCGGCCGACGGGGAGATCCTCAGCGGTGAGGTGGAGATCGACGAGTCGATGGTCACCGGGGAGTCCAAACCCGTTGCCAAGGGCCCTGGCCAGGGTGTGGTAGCCGGGACGGTCGCCACCGACAACGCGATCCGAGTCGTGGTGTCCGCAGTCGGTGAGGACACCGCCCTCGCCGGCATCCAGCGCCTGGTCGCCGAGGCCCAACAGTCCCGGTCGCGGGCTCAGGTGCTGGCCGACCGGGCCGCCGCCATGTTGTTCTACATCGCGGTGGCCGCGGCCGTGATCACCGCCATCGCTTGGCTCGCTGTCGAGCAGCCGGACCAAGCGGTGGTGAGGACGGTGGCGGTACTGGTCATCGCATGCCCACACGCCCTGGGGCTGGCCATACCACTGGTGATCGCCATATCGACATCGATGGCGGCGCGCAATGGCATCCTGGTGAAGGATCGGCTCGCCCTGGAGCGGATGCGCAAGGTCGACGTAGTCCTGTTCGACAAGACAGGCACCCTCACCATGGGTAATCACCGGCTGAGCGGCATCGTGTCGGTGGACGGAGATGAGGAGAGGCTCTTGGCGGTGGCCGCCGCAGTGGAGTCCGAGTCGGAGCACCCACTGGCTCGGGCCATAGTCTCCGCCGGGCGAGACCGCGGGGAAGTGCCCAGAGCCTCCGGTTTCCGGGCGATGAGCGGCCGCGGCGTCGAAGCAGACGTCGATGGCTCGAGAGTCGCGGTCGGAGGTCCGGTCATGCTCGCCGAGCGAGGAATCGAGATTCCGACCTCGATCGCAGAGATGGTCGACTCCTGGAAGGCAAGGGGCGCCGCCGTTCTCCACGTGGTCGAGGACGGGAAGGTCACGGGGGCGTTCTCGGTGGAGGATGAGGTGAGACCCGAGTCACGCTGGGCCGTGGCCGAACTGCATCGGCTCGGCGTCGAGGTGGCGATGATCACCGGGGATGCCGGTCAGGTGGCGGAGGCGGTGGCCGCCGAACTGGACATAGACCAGGTCCTGGCCGAGGTTCTCCCCGAACACAAGCACGCCGAGGTGGCCGAGCTGCAGAGCCAGGGCCACACCGTGGCGATGGTCGGAGACGGTGTCAACGACGCTCCGGCCCTGGCCCAGGCCGACGTGGGCATCGCCATCGGCGCCGGGACGGATGTCGCCATCGAGTCGGCTGGAATCGTTCTCGCCGGCGACGATCCCAGGGGGGTGGTGGCAATCCGCCGCCTGTCCGAGGCCGGCTACCGCAAGATGTTGCAGAACCTGGCCTGGGCGGCTGGATACAACGTGCTCGCCATCCCTCTCGCCGCCGGAGCCCTGGCCTGGGCCGGCATCGTCCTCGCCCCCGCGGCCGCCGCGGTCCTGATGAGTGCTTCGACTGTGATCGTCGCCATCAACGCCCAGTTTCTCCGTCGTATCCGACTCCGCCCCGATGCGGACCTCCCGCAAGCAGGCGTGCCAGAAGGGATCTGAGTGGAGCAGCGGATGCTTGGAAGTCTGTGGCCGGTGAGCTCGCTCACGCTCGGCGGCGGAGGCCTCGGACGGGTGTGGGGAACGACCAGCCGGGAGGAAGCCGTGGCCACGCTTCGCGACGCGGCCGACTCCGGGATCACATTGATCGACGTCGCCCCCGGCTACGGCGACGGGGAGGCCGAGGAAGCGGTGGGCGAGGCATTCGCCGGATCCCTCCCGTCAGGAGTTCGGGTGAGCACCAAGCACCACGTCGGGCAGGCCGAGCCCGGAGATGTCGAGGCCGAGATGGCGAAGGGCCTCGAGGCCAGCCTGCGAAGGCTGCGGCTCGACTTCGTCGACATTCTCATCCTGCACAGCCAGATCCTCCCCGGGCCCGATCCGGAGCGGCGCTCGTGGACCACGACAATCCAGCTGTTCGAGGAGGTGACCCGTCCCGCCCTCCAGTCGCTCGTCGACGAGGGTCGCATCGGCGCGTGGGGCATCACGGCCGTGCAGTACCCGGACCTGCTGGAGAAGGTGATGGCCGCCGACCCGGCTCCGGGTGCGGCCCAGGTCATAGCCAACGTCCTCGATGCTCCGGGTGACATGCAATGGACCGGGGACTGGGCGCCGCCGCGCCGGCTCATCTCCCGCAGCGCCGAGTTGGGCATCGGGGTGATGGGGATCCGCGCCGTCCAAGCAGGCGCGCTGACCGACGGTCTCGACCGGGACGTCGATCCCGATCATCCGGCAGCGACGGACTACGAGAGGGCGGCGCCATTCCGGGACCTGGCCGCAGAGCTGGAGGTCTCGCCCGCTGCCCTCGCCCACCGCTATGCCCTCTCGATCGAGGGCGTCGACACGGTTGTCCTCGGTGTCAAGAACCGCGCCGAGCTGCGGGAGTGCGTCAACGCGGCCGAAGCCGGTCCGCTGCCGGGAGACGTCCGAGCGCTGGTCGACGAGTGGATGGCGCCGCTGCGCACCGCCTGACCTCGGAGGACTGTGGGCTACTGAGGCGGTGCCATGGTGTTGACGATCAGGCCGATGTGCGTGAAGAAGTTGTAGGCACCGAAGAGGAGAAAGATCCAACCGGAGATCGCCCAAGCCCAGCCCGTCACCGTGGCGGCGCGGGCGTTGCCCCGGACGACGAGGGGGAAGAGCACCCCACCCACGCCCACGATGGCATAGACCGCCGACATGAAGATGATCTCGATCCACGGGCTGATCTCGGTGACCAGGCCGGTGATCGGCTCCTGGGGCGGGGCGGCGAACAGCTCGAAGGCGACACCCGCCGCGGCGATGCCCAAGCAGGAGAGACCGAGGCCGAAGACGAACGGCGAGACCGGGCGGAGGACGGCAAGGGTGAGCCCGGCCTCGCCGCTTCGCGCCATCAGCTCGGGTCCCCGGCGCCAACCGAAGAAGGCAGCCGCCAGCAGGAGGACGCCGAAGGCGAGCGCCGGCTCGCCGAAGATGATGTTGTCGAAGGGGAAGTCGGGGGCGAGCGGCCAGGTCAGTGTCATGTGCGCACCGGTGATCGTCAGGATCGACCCCACCACCGCGAACGCCATCGAATAGCCCTCACTGGAGACGTCTCGCTCCCCGGTCAGCAGTGACCGGCCCAGTCTCACCACCATGATGAGCCCCGCCCCCGCAGCCACCGACATGATCGTGTTGTAGGTGGGCAGGTTCTCCCAGTCGATGATCAGCTGTCCCACGATCATCCGACCGGCTCCATCTCCACCCGGCCCAGGGACGCAGTCGCCGGTCCTGTCAGCACGTTTCCCTCGATGTCGAATCGGAAACCGTGACAGGGGCAATCCCAGGTGTCTTCGGCATCATCCCGGGGCCACTCTACAGCCGAGGTGAGAGGCGAGGACTGCCCGCGTGTCGTGCCCGCGTATGCGGACATGAGCCGGGCCGTGTCCCCAAGCATGAAGATGACCCGGCCTGGGTAGACGGGTGCATGCCCCTCCCCTGTGCTTCGCGCCTATTCCAGGTGATCCTGGTGGCCATGGCCATCCTGGCCACCGCCGGGTGTGTCGAAGACGAGGCGGAAGGTCAGCAGCAATCGACAACCACCCCGACCACAGTTTCGACCACGACCGCGGTCCCGAGCCCTGGCACCGACACCGATGCTGTCGACCTCTATGACGTCTCTACTCTGGTTGATCGAGTCTCCGACGGCGTGGTCTCGGTCACCCAGTCACAGCTGAGAATCGACCCGTTCGGCAACCCACGGGAGGTGCCGGCGGGCACCGGCACAGGGATCGTCGTCGACGACGAGGGTCTCGTTCTGACCAATGCCCACGTCATCGCGGGTGCCGAGTCCGTGGTTGTGGTCGGATTGGAAGGCGAGGCATTGCCGGCCGAGATCGTGGCCTCATCGCCGCCCCGAGATCTCGCCTTGCTCCTCGTCGAGGACAACGGGGGGTTGGAGCCCATCCCGTTGGTGGCCGACTCCGACAGTCTCGAGGTGGGCAGCCCCGCCATCGCCATCGGCAACGCTCTCGGGCTCGACGTCCAGGAGCTCACTGTCTCCGCGGGCATCATCTCCGCCCTCGATCGCACCATCACAGCCGGTGGGTCCCGTTTGGAGCACCTGGTGCAAACCGATGCCGCCATCAATCCCGGGAATTCGGGCGGGCCGCTGCTCAACGGCTCCGGCCAGGTGATCGGGGTCAACACGGCCATCGCCGGGGGAGGGGCGCAAAACGTCGGCTTCGCCATCCCTTCTGAGACCGCGCTTGCTTTCATCGAGCAATACCGCACCGGCGAGGGGGAGGCGTTCCTCGGCGTCGCCGTGGTGAGCAACAATCCTTTCATCGCACGACAGATAGGGGTGACCGTGGAGACCGGGGCAGTCGTGGCTGAGGTGGAGCCGGGCTCGCCGGCGGCCGCGGCCGGTCTGGCGCAGGGTGATGTGATTGTCGAACTCGACGGCGAAGAGATCGGCGACGCCGCCGATCTCACCTACGCGGTGATCGCAAATGAGCCCGGAGAGCTGCTTGAGTTGGTCGTGGTGTCCGCCACCGGCGAGCGAACCGTGCAAGTGGAGCTGGGGGAGAGACCCATCATCGGCTGAGCGCGAGACGGTTAGCGTGGGTCGGTTCAGGGAAGCGCGGGATGACGAGAAGGCGAGGAGGAAGCATGGACCGATCGGACCCGGGAATCCTCTCCCGGATCGGCGAATTGGTGGAGCGGGAGAAGGAGTTGCGGAATCGGACCCCCGAGACGGCACTCACCGATGAGGAACGGATCCGGCTCGAGGAGGTGGAGGGGGAGTTGGACCAATGCTGGGATCTGCTCAACCAGCGCCGCGCCCTGCGCGAATTCGACATGGACCCCGATGGGGCCGCGGTCCGAGACGAGGAGATCGTCGAGGACTATCAGCAGTGACGGCAAACCCAGGGTTCGTAGCGTCGCTGAGCGACGCTGGTAACCCTGGGTTGCGCGAATACGCGCCGGCGTCAGCGCATCTTGCGGAGGATCCGGGTAACGGTGAGCCAGGTCCGCGAGGTGATCTCCTTGCCGAACTCACGCTCCAGCCAGGCCATCACGTCGGGGGTTCGTTCGGTCGTGGTGTCGGTGATCGTGAACAACTCGCGATCGGTTGCCGCAATCACCCGGTAGTCGTGATCGGGCGGTTGGTGGGGGATGTCGAAGCTGATGTCCAGCTTCGACTTGGCGAACGTGGTCAGCAGATATGTGGCGGGGCCATGATCAAGGCCGGTGTAGGGATCGAGCTCCACCAATGAGCCCAACTCATCCTCGGTTCGGATGATGGTCGTGCTCCTGAAACCGAGCTCGTCGAGCCAGGCACCCTCGAGTGTCGACTCCACTGAGGCCATGTCGTCGGAGTCCGTCTCGAAAAGCACATTCCCGCTGGAGATGAACGTCGTCACGTTCTGCAATCCCACCCCTTCGGCGACCCGGCGGAGATGCTCGTTACGCATGTTGGGATTGGCCGGCCCGATGCCGCGGAGCAGGGCGACGCACCTCGTCATCGGTTCATTCCGCCCCGGTGACGGCCCCGCTCTCGGCCGAGCCCACCAGGGAGGCGTATTTGGCGAGCGCGCCCGTGCTGTATCGGGGCGCCGGGGGCATCCACCCCGATCGACGCCGCTGCATCTCCTCGTCGTCGATGAGGACGTCGATGGTGCGCGCCGGGATGTCGATCCGGATGCGGTCCCCCTCCTCGACCAAGCCGATCGGCCCGCCTCTCGCTGCCTCGGGGGCGACGTGGCCGATGCAGAGCCCGGTGGTCCCGCCGCTGAATCGCCCGTCCGTCACCAAAAGGACGTCCTTGCCCAGCCCGGCTCCCTTGATCCCGGCGGTTATCGCCAGCATCTCCCTCATCCCGGGCCCGCCCCGCGGTCCCTCGTAGCGGATGACTACGACGTCGCCGGCTTGGATCCGGTGCTCGAAGAGGGCGTCGAGGGCGTGTTGCTCGTCATCGAACACCCGGGCTGCCCCCTCGAAGACCCCGAGATCGATGCCCGCGATCTTGACCACGGCCCCCTCCGGTGCCAGGTTGCCACGCAGGATGGCGATGCCACCGTCGCCACGTAGCGGCCGGTCCGGTGGGAACACCACATCCTGGTCCTCGGGGAAGACCACGTCTTCGAGGTTCTTGGCAACCGTCTTCCCGGTGACGGTCAATGCCTCCCCGTCGATGAGCCCGGCGTCGAGCAGAGCCCGCAGCACCACCGGGACGCCGCCGATCCGGTCGAGGTCGGCCATATGGAAGCGGCCGAATGGCTTGAGGTCGCCCACATGCGGAGTACGCCGGCTGATCTCGTCGAAGTCCTCCAATGTCAGATCGACCTTGGCCTCATGGGCGATCGCCATCAGGTGGAGCACCGCGTTGGTCGACCCGCCCAGGGCCATCACGGCCGTGATCGCGTTCTCGAATGCGCTCCGGGTCATGATGTCCCGGGGCCTGGCATCGTCTTCCAGGAGTCGCATGACCGTCTCACCGGAGCGGCGGGCGTAGTCATCGAGGCGGGGATCGATGGCCGGGACGGAGGCACTTCCGGGGAGGGACATGCCGATCGCCTCGCCCACGGTGGCCATGGTGTTGGCGGTGAACATCCCGGCGCAGCTTCCCATCCCCGGGCAAGCCGCCTGTTCGATGCGGAGCAATTGTGCGTCATCGATCAAGCCTTCGGCGCGGGCACCGATCCCCTCGAACACGTCGACGATGGAGATGTCGCGCCCGTCGAGATGACCGGGCAACGACGACCCCCCGTACAGAAACACCGAGGGGAGGTTGTGTCGCGCTGCGGCCATCAACATTCCGGGCAACGACTTGTCACAACCCGCCACCGAGACCATGGCGTCGAAGCGCTCGGCGTGCATCACGAGCTCAACGGAGTCTGCGATCACCTCGCGCGACACCAACGACGCCCTCATTCCTTCGTGACCCATGGAGATCCCGTCGCTGACCGCGATGGTGGCGAACTCCAGGCCCACACCACCCGAGGCGCGGACCCCCTGCTTGGCGGCGGCGGTGAGACGGGGCCCGCTGACGTTGCACGGTGTCACCTCATTGCCTGCCGAGACCAGACCGACCTGCGGCTTGGCGAAGTCGTCCTCGCTCAGCCCGACCGCCCGCAGCATCGCCCTCGCTCCGGCCCGGGCCGGGCCCTCGGAGACTTCCTGGGAAAGGATCTTGCGTGTCATTTCCGGGGCGAGGGTAGTGCCGACCTCCACACCCACCTTTCGGACCCGTTCCAGATGCCCTTCATCCCCGGATGGCCGTTACCCTCTCCGGGTTTCCCATCCGTTCGAGGTGACAGTCGTGCTCAGAGTGTCGAGGTGGAGGCTCTTCTTCACCGTCGTGTTCCTCGGTGCGTCGATCTACGCGATGCTCCAGCTCCCGGTGCGCCTCGGCCTCGATCTGCGTGGGGGGACCCAGATCGTCCTCGAGGCTCAGGACACCGATGAGGTGACCGTCGACGCCGGGGTCACCGCCCGCACCCTCGAGGTGCTCCGGCGAAGGGTCGACGCCCTCGGAGTGGCCGAGCCCACCCTTCAGATCTCAGGGGACAATCGGATCATCGTCGAGCTTCCCGGTGTCGACGACCCCGAGGAGGCGGTCGCCGCCATCGGTCGAACGGCACAACTGACATTCCACGCCGTCGAGGCCTCCTACCCGCAGGGATCGGTCCCTCCCGGTGAGGAGGGGTTGGTATTGCCGGGTGAGCCCGGGGAGGAACTCGTGCTTGGCCCGGTGGCGGTCAGCGGGGAAGAGGTGGAGACGGCGATCCCCTTCTTCGACAGCCAGGGCTCGGCGCAATGGGTCGTCTCCCTGCAGTTCCGATCCGAAGGCGCCGAGCAATGGGCCGAACTCACCGGAGAGGCGGCGTGTGCCCCTCCCGGCGACCCTGTCCGTCGTATAGCCATCGTCCTCGACGACGAGGTCATCTCCAGCCCGGGGGTGGCCGGCAACGTCTCCTGTGGGATAGGGATCACAGGCGGCGGCACCATCATCACCGGGGGCTTCACAGAGGACGAGGCGACCGAGCTTGCCGCGCTGATCCAGGCTGGGGCGCTGCCGGTCCCCGTCGAGGTGATCGAGAGGGGGACCGTCGGTCCCTCCCTCGGCGAGGCGGCAATCGACGCCAGTGTGGAGGCGGCGCTCATCGGTGCCGGGCTGACCCTGGTGTACATGATCGTCTTCTATCGGCTCATGGGGGTGGTGGCGGCGCTCTCCCTGGGCGCCTACGCGTTGATCTCCTACGCAGTGCTGGTGGGAATCGGGGCCACTCTGACACTGCCCGGCATAGCCGGGTTCGTCCTCGCCATCGGGATGGCCGTCGACGCCAACGTCCTCGTCTACGAACGAACCAAGGAGGAGCACGCCGGGGGATCGACCATCGCAGACTCCATACGAGCCGGCTTCGCCAGGGCGTGGTCAGCCATCGCCGACTCCAACGTGACCACCCTGCTCGCCGCGGTGCTTCTCTTCTTCTACGCCACGGGAGCCGTGCGTGGCTTCGGGATCACATTGAGCATCGGTGTCATCGTCTCCATGTTCTCCGCGTTGGTGGTCACCCGCGTGCTGCTCGAGCTGCTCAGCCGTCTCTTCGACATGGATGGACACCCCCGGCTGATGGGCATGACGGTGGGACAGAGGTTCCAGGAGTGGATCCGAACGGCACGGCCCAACATCCTCCACTCCTGGCGTCGGTGGCTGGTGGTGGCCGGGGTGGTGGTGGTGTTGTCCCTATCCGGTCTCTTGGTCTCGCGGGTCGAAATGGGTCTGGAATTCGCAGGCGGGAGGCTTCTCGAGTTCGAGACGGAGCAGCCGATCGTCGCGGAGGAGTTTCGGTTGACCCTGGCGGACAGCGGCCTGTCCCGGGCCCTGGTCCAGGAGTCCGGAGAGGGCAACCTGATCGTACGCACCGAGGAATTGGACGAGTCCGAGGAGACGGCATTGATCGCCGCCGTCGAAGAGGCCGGCGGGGAGACCACCATCGTGCGCGACAACTTCGTCGGGCCCACATTCGGCCGCGAGTTGCGCAACCGGGCCCTCACCGCGCTGCTGATCGCCGTCGTCATCCAGATGATTTACCTCGCCTGGCGTTTCCGGTGGACGATCGCCTTGGCCTCGGTGCTGGCCATGGTGCACGATGTCGCCTTGCTGATCGGGGCTTTCGCCTGGCTCGGCAAGACCTTGGATGGGGTATTCCTCGCCGCCTTGCTCACCGTGATCGGCTACTCGGTCAACGACTCCGTGGTCATCTTCGACCGGGTGCGTGAGCAATTGTCGTTGCGTCCCGACGACCCGATTCAGGACATCGCCAATGACGCCTGTCTGCAGACCCTGCCCCGCACCATCAATACCGGTCTCGGCGCTCTGCTCATCCTGGTCAGCCTGTACGTGTTGGGCGGGGACACACTGGGCGACTTCGCCCTCGCCCTTCTCATCGGGATCCTGGCCGGTACCTATTCCTCGGTGTTCACCGCCACGCCGATCGCGATCGCGCTGGAGAACAGATTCCCCCGGCCGCCCCCCGAGCCGGAGCCGAAGAAGGTGCCGGGTGGGCGCCGGGAGACTGCCCGACCCTGAGCGTCGAACCCGAGCCGGGAGTCGGGTCAGAGGATCCCTGTCAGTCCGGTGATGTCTTGGGCGAGGAGGAAGAGCAAGAGCCCGATGACCGCCACATGGAGCACGGTGATCGGCTTTCGCCACCGGTGCCGCAGCCGCCAGAACCGGTTGAGGCTGTAGAGGTTGGCGGCAAGGGCGACCAAACCGATGACGATCCCGAGACCTGGCCCCACACCGGGAGCCAACCCGAGGAACGGGGTCACGAACGGCAATAGGACATAGGCGATGAGACACCTGATCCCGGAGATCACCATCGAAACGCTGAACATGTTCTGTGCCGAGCGGGCGACGTCGCCTTGACTGGTCGCCGCCGTCGTCTCGACATCCGCGGATGCCGGTTCCATCACCGCAGACGATAGACCCAGCCGGGGCACAGCCGAACCGTCGACGGTTCACCGAGTTCGGGCAGAGAGAAGGCCCCGGGGGACGTCCGGGGCCTCTCTCGGCAGTGAAGTCTTGGCAGAGGAGTCTTTGTCAGGGTCGCCCCGGTGATCCGCCTCCTGCGGGAGGCGAGTCGGGTGGCCCCGCGGGTGGATTCCCGGGCACGCTGTCCGGCGGCTCTCCTGGCGTCCCTTGCGGGGGACCGGCGGGCACATCGTCGGGTGGGCCATCGCCCTGAGTGTCATTCCCGGTCGGGGGCCCGGGCTCGGGAGCGTTGTCGATGCCATTCCCTCTGCCCAGCGAGCGGGCCAGCTCGGCAACGCGCTGACCGAAGTCGACTCCGTCGAATTCCTCGGAGTCGATCATCTCGGCGATCTCGTTCAGCATCGCGGTGACGGATTCGCGGAACTCCCCGGAGTCGGACCTCGCCACGTTGTCGGCTGCGTCGAGGAGAGCATCGGACGCGCGCGACTTGTCACTCTGGCTCGCTTCGCCTTCCTCGGAGCTCACGGCTTCGGCGGCCTGGGCGATCGCCTCGGAGAGGTGACCACCGTCGAGGAGGTGGCGGGCCTCTGCGATGCGCTCGGCTGAGCCACCGTCACCGATGCCCAGAGCCTCCAGGGAGCGGTCGATCCCATAGAGAGGGTCGCCAGGAGCAGCGCCGTTGGATGCGGCTGCAACGCCGGTCATCCCCATCACGAGTGCGAATCCCACCGCCGCGGCCGCGAAGCGCCGGCTCGACCCCAGGACGGTGAATCGGTTGTGGCTCGGCGGCGTGGCGCTCTCGGCCGGTGCTGCCGCGGCGGTCTCGGCCGCCTGAGTGGCAAATCTGGAGATCGCCTCCTCGTCCGGAACACGGACATGGAGCCGCCGCATGGTCTGGAGCAGGGGGGCGAGGCGCGCCAAACCCTCCTCTTCGGGGATGCCTCCCGAGAGGAGCAGTTCGACGTCGTGGTCGGAGAACCGATTTCTCGCCATCTCATACCCGTAAACGTCTCGACCGCTCATCGGGATATGCCCTCCCCGTCGAACATCGTCTGCAATGAGGCGAGCGCCCGATGCTGTAGGGCCTTGACGGCACCCACCCTCTTCCCCACCACCTGTGCCGTCTGCTCCAGGGACAATCCGCCGATAATGCGCAGCGAGAGCACATCGCGCTGGATGTCGGTGAGCACCGAGAGCTTCTCGTGGAGATCCTCGGTTGAAAGCCGCTCCATGGCCTCGGATTCGACGTCGCCGACCTCACCGGGGACGACGATGTCGGGATGCCATTCGGTGAGGTCGGGCTGGCGGCCCCGATGCCGGCGCTCGTCGATCAGCCGCCGATGGGCGATCACGAACACCCAGGAGCGAAACGACGCCTCGTCCCCGTCGAATCGATGGATGGCACCGGCCACCTTGAGAAATACCTCACTGGTGACGTCGTCGGGCTCGTGGGCGCCCCGGCTGGCCAGATAGCCCCTGACCGGCCCGGCTAGATCCCGATATAGCGATGCCCATGCCCAATCCGCACCGGCCTGGGCTGCGGCGAGAACGCTCTCAAATGCTTCGTGGCCTATGGGCAAAAGGGGGCTCTCCCCGGAGTCTGGTTGGCTCACTCTCGCGGGCCTTCCCATGTATCGGAACCCCCACGCGCCACCTGAGGTGGGGGCGGAACGGTTTTTCAGCCACCGCCACGGGGTAGTCCAGGGTATTCGGCAGCCGTGGGAATCTATTGCCACGAACGCTTGTTCGATGATATGGATGACAAATGCAATGAGAAAGAACCGAACGGTCGACGAGAGGGGTCGGATCACCACCGATCTGGTCACCCAGTACCTCGAGGAGATCTCCCGCCACGGCCTGCTCACCGCTGAGGACGAGGTGCGGCTTGCCCAAGCCATGGAGGCCGGTGTTCAGGCGCGTGAGCGTCTGGAATCAGGCGAGCGAGTGACAGTCTCCGAACGAGCCGGGCTGCAGCGCAAGGTCCGGGAGGGCGAGCGCGCCCGTCAGAGGTTCATCGAGGCCAACCTGCGTCTGGTGGTGTCCAATGCCCGCCGCTACACCGGGGAGGGCCTTTCCATGCTCGACCTGATCCAGGAAGGGAACCTCGGGCTGATCACCGCGGTCGAGCGATTCGATTGGCGCAAGGGGTTCAAGTTCTCGACCTACGCCACTTGGTGGATCCGTCAGGCGATGCAGCGTGCCCGGGCAAATCTCAGCGACGCGATCCGTCTTCCCACGGCACTATTCGACATCCTCCCAGTGGTGCGCGGCGCCGCCGAGACGCTCAAGGGCGAGCTGGGCCGGGTCGCAACACCCTCGGAGATCTCGGATGAGACCGGAATCGACATCGACGATGTGGAGAAGGCTCTCTCCGTGGCCACGACAGTGGCCCTGGAGGCCCCGGTTGGGGAGGACGGCGCCGAGCTCGGGGACTTCGTCTACGACGAGGAGGCACCCGACCCGTCTGTCGACGTCGAGCAGCGTGTTCTGGTCGAGGCGGTCCATGCCGGTCTCGCCGAGCTATCCGACCTGCATCGCAGGATCGTGGAGCTTCGTTTCGGACTTGGGGAGACTCCTCCCGCCACGATGGGCTCGATCGCCGAGATCGTCGGCCTCCCCGAGCATCGGGTCAGGGAACTGATCACCGAGGCGACCGACCATCTGGCCACGACACTTGCGCCGATCGAGGAGATGCGGGCGGCCTGACCGGCAGTGGCCCCAGCCCGGTGGGCACTAGTCCCCCCAGCCCGGTGGGGGCGGGTGTGAATCCTGGGCGAAGTTCCAGTATTCGCGCAGGTCGGTGCACCTACCGGTGTCGTCGAATTGGAGCAGGAGGCATCCGGCCAGCGTGACCGGCGCGCCGTCGACCGTCATCGTCGTCCAGAACTCGATGTCGGCGCGGTCCCCGTCAACGACGGGTGTCCCCATCCGCACGTCGACATCGGTCTGCGACGCGGTGACGTCGGACCAGTAGGCGGTGACGCCGGCTCGACCGGTGTGGGGCTGTTCGTAGATGTTGTCGCGGTACGACGCATCCTCGGAGAAGAGGGATGCCGCCGCTTCCGGGTCGGCCTCGACCCAGGCGCGGCGGTATCTCTCCGCCCAATCTCGCACTTCGGGCTTGGTTATCAATTCGCCTCCAAGGCTCTCGGTCTGCCACCCCAGGCTAGATGCCCTTCGCACCGGCGTTTGTTGCCAGTTGCGGAGGGGTAGGTGTGGCTCGTGGCCACCCCGTTCCACACCCCCGACTCGGACGCGCCCCTCGTCGTGATAACCGGTGGCACCGGCCTGATCGGCTCGGGTGTCACCCGGAGGCTGGTCGCCGACCATCGAGTGGTCACCCTGGATCGCAGCTGTGATCCAGAGTCGCCAGCCGCGGCCGAGGTGATCTGCACCGACCTCGCCTCAGCCAGATCGGTGGAGCGTGCCGTGGACAGGATCAAAGCCGTTTACGGCTCCGAGATCGCCTCGATCATCCATCTGGCCGCCTACTACGACTTCTCCGGAGCAGACAGCCCCCTCTATGAGGATGTCACGATCAAGGGGACCCAGCGCCTGCTCGCGGCCACCGAGCCACTTCATGTCGAGCAGGTGGTCTTCTCCTCGACGATGCTGGTCCATGCTCCCACCGAGCCCGGGGACCCGATCGACGAAGACGACCCGATCGCGGCCGCCTGGCCGTACCCGGAGTCGAAGGTGATCACCGAGGACATCGTCGAGGACCAGACCAAGGGGGAAACGAAGTCGGTGATCGTCCGCATCGCCGGCGTCTACGACGAATATGGGCACTCCCCGCCGATCACCAACCAGATCAAGCGGATCGATGGTGGCTGGCTCACCAGCCATTTCTATCCGGCGGACCTGGAGCGTGGCCAGGCCTTCGTGCATCGTGATGATGTCGTGGAGGCACTGGTCCGCATCGTCGATCGCCGTCGAGAGCTGCCCGATGACCTCGACCTCCTCATCGCCGAGCCTGAGACTCTCGGATATGGGGAGCTGCAGGACCTGATCGGACGCTCCCTCCACGGCCACGACTGGACCACCATGGAGATCCCGGATGAGCTCGCCACGGTCGGCGCCTGGCTTCGGGAGAAGAATCCGTTCGGCGAGGACCCGTTCATCCGATCCTGGATGATCGAGCACGCCGACGACCACTACGAGATCGACATCGGGCGGGCGAGACGCCTGCTCGACTGGGAGCCCGAGCACCGGGTGGCCGAAGTGATCCCGGAGATGGTGGAACACCTCCGATCCGACCGGGCCGGCTGGTATGCCGCCAACGAGCTCGAGCCTCCCGACTCATCTGCTCTGAGATCGTGACACCAGCGGACACCGCCCGCGCCCCCATCGATGTGTCGCCTCCCGGCTGGTCGTACAACCCATCGCAGTGGGGCCAGCGCATCCCGATCGTGGCGCTCGCAATCATCGGCGGAGTGGCCGCGACCTGGCTGGCTCTATTTCAGGAAGGCGGGGTCGCCACGGTCTGGGAGCCGTTCTTCGGCGATGGGACCAGGCGGATAGTCCTCGAGTCCTCGTTCTCGCAGATGTTCGAGAGCTGGCCGATCGGTGATGCCGGCATCGGGGCGCTCGGCTACCTCGCCGACGCAGTCACCGGTGTGATCGGAGGAGTCAACCGCTGGAAGACGATGCCGTGGATCGTGATCGTCTTCGGCGTGTTCGTGGGGCCCTTCGGGATGATCAGCGTCATGCTCACCATCTTCCAACCCGTGCTCTACGACGCCTTCTGCACATTGTGCCTGATCTCGGGTGTCGTCTCGCTGGCCATGATCGGTCCCGCCGCCGACGAGGTGCTGGCCAGCCTGCAGCACCTGCGGCGGGTGAAGGACCAGGGACGCTCGGTGTGGGGCGCCTTCTGGGGGAGACACCGATGATCGCTCGGATCGTCGCCGTGGCGGCTGGAGTCTGGCTCATGTTCTCCCCGGCGGTTCTCGGCTACGCCGATCCGGCGGCAGCCAGCGACCGAATCTTCGGGCCATTGGGGGCGTCCTTCGCCTTCGTCGCCATCTGGGCGGTCACGCGTTCCCTGCGCTGGATGACGGTGCCGGTGGGGCTATGGCTGGTGGCTGCCCCATTCGTGTTGGGTTACGACGACATCGGCCCCGCCATCTCCAGCGTGCTCTCCGGCGTGGTGCTGGCGGGCACCGCTCCGCTCGGTGGCGAGGTCCAGAGCGAGTTCGGCGGTGGCTGGCCGGCCCTCATCGGGAGGCGTGAGTAAGTACAGGCGTATGGCTGCGTAGCTGCCGATGCTTGATATCTGCCCACCTGTCCGACCGGGCAAGCGTCGGCTAGCCAGTTTGTGGCCGCGACCAACCGGGTAGGTCCGGTCACATGTCCCCTCCCAGCCGGCCGCCAGTCGTCGTGATCACCGGTGCATCCAGCGGGGTCGGGCGCGCCGTGGCCCGCCGTTTCGCCACCGACGGTGCCCTCATCGGTCTGCTCGCTCGTGGCGAGGAGGCATTGGCGGCGACCGCCGCCGAGGTGGAGACGCTCGGTGGCAAGGCGGTGGCCATCCCCACCGACGTCTCCGACCCCACCCAGGTCGAGGCGGCGGCCGATCGGGTCGAGTCAGAGCTGGGGGAGATCGACCTTTGGGTCAACAACGCGATGACCACGGTGTTCGGCTTCTTCGAGGACTGCACACCGGAGGAGTTCGAGCAGGCGACCCGCGTGACCTACCTGGGCACCGTCTGGGGAACACGATCGGCGCTGAAGAGGATGCGGCCCCGCGATCACGGCACCATCATCCAGGTGGGCTCGGCCCTGGCCTACCGGGGGATCCCGCTGCAGACGGCCTACTGCGGCGCCAAGCATGCCATCAATGGGCTCACCGACTCAGTGCGCGCCGAGCTGTTTCACCACGACTCGGCGATACACGTGGGAATGGTCAACCTCCCCGCGGTGAACACGCCTCAGTTCTCCCACTGCCGGTCCAAATTCGCCAGACATCCGATGCCGGTGCCCCCGATCTATCAGCCGGAGGTTGCCGCCGAGGCCGTCCACCTCGCGTACCGGGAGCGACGGCGCGAGGTCAATGTGGGACTGCCCACCATTCTCACCATCTTGGGCAACCGGCTGGCTCCAGGGCTGTTGGACCGATACTTGGGCAGGACCGGTGTCGATAGCCAGCTCGACCAGCGTCCCCGGGACGACTCGAACATCGAGGGCAATCTCTTCCAGCCGATCGAAGGCGACCTCGGCGCCCATGGCGACTTCGACTCGCGGTCCCACTCTTTCAGTCCCGCTCTCTGGCTCACCCGGTTCCGGGTGCCGGTAACCGCCTCGGTCCTGGCGGGCGCCCTCGGCTGGCTGATGGTACGGGACCGCCCCTGATCGGCGAACCCAGGGTTCGCAGCGTCGCTCAGCGACGCTACGAACCCTGGGTTGCGCAAAAGCGGCCGGTCAGGACCGCGTCGATCGGTTGGCGCTGGTGAACGCGTCGAGGGTCGCCTCCCGATGGAATCTCCTCAGCACGGCCAGCTGCTCGTCGGCCCGCTGCTCCAGGCCCGCGAAGTCATACCCGGCCAGAGTCGGGTGCTCGGCGGAGACCGCAGCGAGGGTCGACCAGAGAAGACGTTTTGCGGAGACCCCGGCGATCAGGGCTTCAGCTTCGAGGACAGGACTCAAGCGGGAATAACCGACCAGACGCCCATTGGGCTTTAGCCGGGAGATCCGCTCGCCGATTCGGGCGATCGCCCGCTTCAGCCCTCCTCCGCCGACACCGAGACGATCACGCACCTCCTGCAGGGTCAGGTCGTCCTCCTCGATGCGGGTGGCCACCTCGTCCAGGGCGTCGGCCCACGGGGCTCGCGAATTGTTCCCGGCGAGACGGCGGGCGAGATCCGTCCCGGCACCGGCTCCTGCCCAATGATCGCGCAGGTAGATGTCGAGAAGTCTCATTGCGGGTTGCTCTGGCCGATGAGCCAGCGATAGCCGGATCCGTTCAGGGTGAACTCGGTCTTCAGTTCGTGCCCGTATGGATGGTCGGAGAAGATCTCATAGATGAACGCCAGATCGCCCTCGGGCAGCGTCGCCCTGGCAGGCTCCCGGCTCAGATTGTGATAGATGATGGTGACGTCGCCCTTGTTCCGATACCGGATGCCCAGCACTGAGGGCTCCCCGCCGTCGAAGACCTCCCAGTCGCCGGTGGCGACTCCATGCGCCTCCTTGCGTATGGCGATGAGCCGCCGCATCCAGTTGAGCATCGAGTCGGGGTCGCCCCGCTGCTCCATGACATTGATCTCGTGGAAGGCGAACGGGCCCTTCGAGATCGGCGGCATGTAGAGATCCTCCACCGGAGCAGTCGAGAACCCGCCGTTGTCGGTCGAGTCCCACTGCATGGGTGTGTGCACCGCCTGGCGCTCCGGGATCGAGAGGTCGTCCCCCATCCCGATCTCGTCCCCGTAATAGATGATGGGGGTGCCGGGCATGGCGAAGAGCAGGCTGTAGGCGAGACGCATCCGCTCCACCTCGCCGTCGAGCATCGGGGCCGCCCGTCGTCGGATGCCCCTTCCGTAGACACGCATCTCCGGTTCGGGCGCGTAGTGGTCGAAGACCGCCTGCCGGTCCTCCGCGCTCAGCCGCTCCAGATCGAGTTCGTCGTGGTTGCGCAAGAAGTTGGCGAACTGGCCCGATTCGGGCGGCTTGGGCATGATTTCGACCATCTCCCGCAGTGACGAGGCGTCCTCCTCGGCCAGGGCGAGGAAGAGATATTGGGAGAGGACGAAATTGAGCAACAGGTTCATCTCGTCCCCGGCTCCGAAGTACTCGTCGAGGTTCTTCGGCTCCACGTCGGCCTCGGCCATGAAGACTGCGTCGGGCCTCCGCTGCGTGAGGAAGTGGCGCAGATCCTTCAGATACTCGTGGGGGCCGTCGAACTCATCCGAGTCGGCGGCCTTTCCCGCCACATATGGGGCGGCGTCGATACGGAACCCGGCGACGCCCAGCCTCAGGTAGAAGGCGAGGACCTTGGAGATCTCGTCGCGGACCGAGGGGTTGGCGTTGTTGAGGTCCGGCTGGTGCTCGTAGAACCGGTGCATGTAATACTGCCCGGTCTGGGGCTCCTCGGTCCACACGTCGGTGTCGTCCCCACTCCAAACGATCCGCTTCGGGGAATCCTCCGGAGCCAGCGGTTCCTCCCGCCAGATGTAGAAATCGCGAAGCGGGGAGTCGACCGACGAGGCCGACTCCTGGAACCACGGATGGTCGATGGACGTGTGGTTGGCGACCAACTCGGTGATCACCGCGATGCCCCGGCTCGACGCCTCCTCCATGAAGTCGACGAAGTCGCCGAGCGTTCCGATCCGGTGGTCGACCGCGTAGTAGTCGGTCACGTCGTAGCCGCCGTCGCGGTGGGGACTGGTGTTGAAGGGCTTGAGCCAGATGGCGGTGGCTCCGAGCCCGGCGATGTAGTCGAGACGCTGGATCAGCCCTTGGAAGTCGCCCCACCCGTCGCCATCGGAGTCGTAGAAGGTCCGCACGTCGACCTCGTAGATGATCGCCGACCTGTACCAGAGGTTTCCCAGCCTCATTCGTCGCGGGCGGTCAGTGTTCCGGAGCCCAACGCCCGGACCGAGTAGAGCAATGCCTCGATGGCGTCGTCCGGGTCGTCGAGCGGAAGCGGGTCGAAGCGCCGCTTGATCTCCCCTCCTTTGTCCACCACCAGCGCCATCGGGTGTCGGCGGCCTTCGGTGTCCTCCGCGCCGTGGTCACGGGCCATGGACCCGCCGGCGTCGGCGAGCAGCGGCACTGACAGTCCCAACTCGTCTGCGATTTCGCGAGTGGCCCGTGCCGTCGCCCTCAACACGACGAGGAGCTGGGAGCGCCCGGCGCCGAAATCCTTCAGACGGGAGTCGAGCTCGGTGAGAAAGGAATGGTCTCCATCGGATGGGGGCAAGCCGAGGAACACGATGACCATGGGCACCTTGCCCAGAAATGAGTTGAGGGAGAGCGTCTGGCCGGTGCTCGCCGGGAGACGGAAGTCTCCGATATGGGTGGCCATGGCAAGCTTTACCACGGTCGCAGTGGCGACAAACCAGTCCAGCCACGTTCGGCCCGCCCTCGGTAGAGCATGATCAGATCGAGAGACGGCTCCAGGTGATGGGGCGGGTGCCCAACCACCTGAAGCCTTCTGCTCAGCCCCCCAACCGTTGTTCGTCGTCGACCTTGGGAGTCGAGTCGGTCGCCCATTGCCGAATGTATGAGTTCCCCGACCTTGTGTCAATGGCCATTGCGGTAATGGATGTTGACAGTGGCGGTCGCGTCGGCCAGCCTTGGCCCGCATGGAGGATCATCGGGCGGACCTGGCGCGCGCTCTCGCCGAGATCGACGCCGCGACACGTGAGAATGTGGCGAGGAGCAAGGAGATCCAGGTGCGTGTGATGGCCATGCGGGCGGCCATCGATGCAGACGTCTCCGTGATCGAAGCCCTGGCCCGCGAGCCTCGTCCGCTGGTCGTCGAGTTGATCACCGCCAACATCGAGACGATGCAAACCATCGGCTCCAAGGTTCGCCAGGCGGAGGCTCGGGCGCTGCGCGCCGAGGGCCTCACCATGGAGGAGATCGCCGGTCTGTTCGGGGTGAGCCGGCAGCGGATCTCCGCCCTCCTCCGTCAGGGTTAGACAGTCCGGGTCACCTTGGACAGCCCGCGCGGGTTGTCGGGGTCGTTGCCCTGCTCGACTGTGAGCCAGTAGGTGAACAGCTGGGCGATCACGATCGCCGGGATCGGGCTCAGCCACTCATCGACGGCGGGGAAGCGGATCACGGGTACGTCTTCGTCACCGTGATCTGGGGTGTTGCTGATCAGAACGGTCGGCGCCCCCCTCTGTCGGGCCCGGGCCACGGCATCGATCACGTCTTGGCTCGTCGGTCCCTCGGCCACCACGGCGAGGACCGGATACTGGCGATCCACCACCGCGATAGGGCCATGGAGAAAGTCTGCGGTGGAGAAAGGCTGGGCCACCACGTAGCTCAGCTCCTGCATCTTGAGTGCCCATTCGAACGCGGTGGAGAGGTTGAAGCCCCGGGCGAGAACCGCGGCATGTTCGAAGTCCGAGATCGCCTTCGCCGCGGCCCGCGCCTCCTCGGCCCGCTGCAGTGAGGCCAGAGCGAGCTCGGGAAGCAGACTCGACACGTCGTATACGTCGAGCATTGCTTCGGAGACGGCGGTGATGACCGTGAGTTGAGCTGTGTAGGTCTTGGTCGCCGCCACCGACGCCTCGATGCCACAGCGGAGGTTCGCCACCACATCCGCCACCGCGGCCAGTGGTGACTCGGGCTGGTTGGTGATGGCCACGGTCGGCCGTCCCTGGGCACGGGCCTCGGCGAGCACGGAGACGATGTCGGGCGACTCCCCGCTTTGGGAGATACCAACCACCAGGGCCCCATCGAGGCGGGGTGGCGATTGGTACAGGGAGAACAGCGAGGGCGTGGCGAGGGCGACGCTCAGCCGGTTGCGCTTCCCCCAAAGGTACTGGGCATAGCGCGCCGCGTTGTCCGAGGTGCCCCGGGCGGCGATCACAACGTGGGTGCAACCCGACGCCAGTCGGGCGACCTGGGCGGCCTCGGAGCGACCGTCGGCGAGGACACGGGCGATGACCTCGGGCTGCTCCTCGATCTCGTCGATGATCCCCATCACCCACCATGCCCGATCGGGTGGAGCCCGGGGATGGCCACCGGGAGTCGCCCTTCGAAGCCGGTCTCGCCGAACAACGCCGACGCCAAGGCACGCAGCGACGGGATATGACCGCTATACGTGCAGACATGGGTCGTCGCCCCCGGATATGAGGCGAGGTCCTGTGGCTCGCGCAATGACACGGTGGCCACGGGGACGCCGGTTTGGAGAAGACCTCGCACCAGGTCGGCCTGCCCCTTGGTGGCATTGACCGTGGCCGCCACCACCAGGTCGAAGCCACGTGCCCTGTCCACGAGGGCGACGATGTCGGATTCACCGGGATCGTGGGGATACACCGTGTCCTCGACCAGGGAATGATGGGTGCGGATCGCAGCCGCCAGACCGGGTGGGTAGAGGGCGGTCGTGTCGGCGGGGGTCACATTGGTCGGCTCCGGCTCCAACACCAACAGGGTGGCGTCGGACTCGAGCCGTATCGGGGTCAGGCCGGCGTCGTCACGGACCATCGTGACCGAGCGTCTCGCCAGCTCCTCGGCCAGTTCGAGATTGGAGCCGACGACGGAGGGATCCAACTCTCGGGCCCGGAAACGAGCGCGAGCCGCGGCGATCCGCCGCGCCGAGTCCTGTAATGCCTCGGCCGGGATCAGCCCCCGGGTGACACCGCGCTCCACGGCGATGCCGGCCCGCTCCCGCAGTGCCTCGTCGGGCATGCACAACAGGAGATCGGTGCCACCGCTCATCGAGGCGATGAGATCCACCACCTGCGCCGCTCCCTGGTCCAGGGCTCCCATGTCGAGTGCGTCGGTGATGACCATGCCCTCGAACCCGAGCTCCGATCTGATGAACCCATCGATGGCCTGCCGGCTCATGGAGACGGGGAGATCGTCATGACCGGTGAGGGCGGGGACCGCGTAGTGACCCGTCATCACCAGATCGGCCCCGGCACTGATCCCGGCGCGGAAGGGAGCCAGCTCGACCGAGTCGAGACGGCCCCGGTCCAGGTCGAGGCGGGGCAACTCGTAGTGAGGATCCACCACCGCCTCGCCCTTGCCGGGGAAGTGCTTCAGGGTGCAGAGCA
Organism: Acidimicrobiia bacterium; assembly: GCA_035249605.1. Lineage (GTDB taxonomy): Bacteria > Actinomycetota > Acidimicrobiia > Spongiisociales > ZC4RG35 > JANQRA01. Next base: position 72,760 of record DATFGI010000052.1, on the reverse strand, counting down.
CGCCTGCCCCGACAAGACCCTGCACCGCCGCCGAGACGTGGGCGGCCACCGCGTCGGGGTCCTCGCCGAAGCTGCGGACGCCGAGGGAGGGGTTGCCCGGGCGGCTGGCGACGTCGGCGACCGGGGCGTAGTTGAGGTTGACCCCAACCGCGCTCAGCTCTTCTCCCATGGCCCTCGCCACCCGGCGGGTCAGGTCGGTGTCCCCGGCCGCCCCCAGCGCCATGTTGCCTGCGAACGGGGTGGAGCCGACGAGACCGGTGAGCTGACCGCCTTCTTGGTCGACGGCGATGAGGAGCGGATGATCGGAGCTGTTGGCCCGTTGCAGGGCGGAGACCAGCTCGACGACTTGATCGGGACTACGCATGTTGTGCTCCCGGAACAGGCTGACCCCGGCCGGCGGTTCGCTTCCCAGCCAGTCATCCAGCCATGCAGGGACTTCGAGGCCTTCGAATGCGACCATGAGATGGGCCCGGCCCCGACTCACCCCTTCACCGATCCTGCCAGCAGTCCACGCACGAAGTATCGCTGCAGTCCGAGGAAGACCAACAGTGGGATCACCATCGACACGAAGGCCCCTGCCGTCAGAAGGTGCCAGTCCTCGCCACGGCTTCCCACCAACTCGTTGAGCTGGGCAGTGAGGATTGCGGTCTCCGAGCCGGTGCCCAGGAACACCAGGGCCACCAAGAGGTCGTTCCACACCCAGAGGAATTGGAAGATGGCGAAGGCGGCGAGGGCGGGGAACGAGAGGGGGAGCACGAGGCGGGTGAAGGTGGTGAAGGGGCTGGCTCCGTCCACCGCCGCCGACTCGATGATCTCATGGGGGAGCGTGGCGATATATGTGTACAGGAGGTATATGGCCAGAGGCAGGCCAAACCCGGTATGGGCCAGCCAGATCCCGAGGAAGTTCCCGGTGAGCCCGAGGTCGCCGTAGAGACGGAGCAGCGGAACCAGGGTCATCTGGATCGGCACCACGAGGAGCCCGACCACCACGGCGAAGAGGAAGGACTTGCCGGGGAAGCGGAGCCAGGCGAAGGCATACGCCGCGAAGGCGGCGATCGTGATCGGGATCACCGTGGCCGGGATGGTCACGATCAGGCTGTTGAGAAAGGCGTCGCCCATCCCGGCGCTGGACAACACCTCTGCGTAGTTCTCCAGCGTCCACTGCCCGCTCTCGAAGGGGTGGGCCAGGATCTCCCACCAGCCCGAATCGCGGATGGCGTTCTCGTTGCGGAGCGACGAGATGAGGATCCCGGCGGTGGGGAGCGTCCACATGAAGCCGATGGCGAACACGGCGAAGCGCACCCATGGGTTGCGGGTGGCGCGGCGAAACGGGGACCTTCGTCTCGTCATCTCAACAGGCGAGACCGCGGCGGGCGACGTGGGGTCGATGACCGCGGTCATGAGTCCACCCCCTGACGCCGGAGGTTGCGGATGTTGACCACCATGATCGGGATCACCACGATCAGGAGGACGACGGCGAGGGCGGACGCCCGCCCGAAGTTCCTGAACCGGAACATCTCAGAGAACATGCGGTTGGCGATGACCTCGGTCTCGAATCGCCCTCCGGTCATCACGAATACGATGTCGAACACCTTGAGGATGACGATGAAGATGGTGGTGGCCACGGTGATGACCGCTCCCCGGATCGAGGGCAGCACCACTCTGAAGAAGAGCTGGATCTCTGAAGCCCCGTCGATCCTCCCCGCCTCGACCAGCTCGCTGGGGACACCTTTCAGCGCTGCGGAGAGGACGACCATGGCGAAGCCGGTCTGGACCCAGATCATGATGACGATGAGGAAGAGGTTGTTCCACGGCATCACCTGGAGGAAGGCGACTGGCTCGTAGCCGATCGCGGTCCAAGCCGCGTTGAGCATCCCGATCTGGTCCGAGCCGGCCGGGCGCCAGGCATACACGAACCGCCAGATCACGGCGGCGCCAACGGCGGAGATCGCCACCGGTAGGAAGATGAAGGTCTTGGCGAAGGCTTCGCGCTTGACCCGGTCGGCCAGCGCGGCGAATACGAGACCGATCACCACCGACCCCGAGGTCCCGATCACCAGCCAGAGCGCGTTGTTCCGCATCGCGGTCTGCATCCCGGCATCGGTGAAGACGAACGAGTAGTTGGCGAGGAGGCCGCCGTCCTCGGTGACGCTGAGCCGGATCGTCTCCACCAGTGGATAGACCAGATAGATGCCGAGTAGGACCAACGCCGGGAGCACGAATAGCCAGGGGCGGAGCTGGGAGCGCAGCCTGGGCGGGGTGGACTCCACCAACGCATTGCCGGTGATGAAGAGGAGCCAGACTCCGCCCACCCCCACCACCAGCGCGAAGAACGTGGTGATGAGACGGCTGAAGCCATCCTGGAGACCGCGCCTCTCGATGGCGGCGGATTGGGCGCCGAGCCCGAGCGTCTCGTAGACGGACGACAGGATCCGGGGGATGGCGCCCGGATCGAGGAGGATCACCACGCCGAGCCAGAGCAGGCCGAGGCACGCCAGATAGGCGATGCCCACGGTGGCGATCCGCCAGCTCGACCTCTCGCCTCGTCTCGTCGTCGCTCCGATCATGCTCCTCATTGTCGATGCCCGGGCCCGACCCGGGCCCGGGCATCACTTTCGGTCGATGGTGGTGTTCAGCTGCTGGGCCAGCTCTCCTCGATCTGCTGGAACACGTCCTCGGTCCCGCCGCCGTCGGCTGCGACCCAGTCGACCATTCCCTGCCAGAAGGTCCCGCCACCGACCTCGGTGGGCATGGCATCGGAGGCGTCGAATCGGAACGTGTCCGCTTCCGCCAGGATCGCGGCCAGCTCGTCGTTGGGATAGGACCCGTACCAGTCGAGGGGCACCGACGAGTTCGGTGAGACGAACCCGCCCCGCTCGATCCAGGGGCGCGCCGCCTCTGGGGTGGCCAAGTACTCGATGAGCGCCCTCACCTCTGGACGATCATCGAACATCATCCACTGGTCGCCGGATCCGAGCACCGGGCTCCCGAACTCCTCCTCGATCGGGGGGAAGTAGAAGAAGGAGCTGTCCACACCCGCCTCTGTTCCCTCGGGCCAGAACCCGGGAATCCAGGCGGCTTGCTTGTGGAACCAGCACTGCGGCCCATCCTCGGCGAACATCGGCGTCTGGGTGTCCCCGACGAACGTGGCGTTGATGGCGGTGGACCCGCCATACACGTAGCCGTCCTGGAACCATATCTGGCTCATGTAGTCCGCGGCCTCGAGGACCTCGGGGTCGTTGAACGGGATCTGGTGGGTTACCCACTGGTCGTACACCTCGGGCGGTGCCGTCCTGAGAAGGATGTCCTCGACCCAGTCGGTGGCGACCCATCCGGTGGCGTCACCATGCTCGATGGAGATACACCACGGTGTGGTCCCGGTGTCGGCCACGATCTGGTCGCTGAGTGCAACCAGCTCGTCCCAGGTGGTCGGCACGGTGTACCCGGCCTCCTCGAAGGCCTGAACCGGATACCAGACGATCGACTTCAAGTCTCCCTTGAAGAACAGACCGTACATGTCGCCCTCGTACGACCCGAGGTCGATGAAGGACGGGATGTAGTCGGCCTCGATCTGGCCCATGTTGATCCAGTCGCTGATCGCCACCAGCTGGCCTGCGGCAGCGAACTGCTGCATCTTGCCCGGCTGGGCGATCTGAGCGATGTCAGGGGCGTCTCCGCCCTCGACCCGCACGGTGAGTACCGTCTCGTAGTCGGTGAGACCCTCGTAGGTGATGTCGATGCCGGTGGCCTCCTCGAATGGAGTCAGCACCGAGAGGATGTTCTCCTCTTCCGCATCGACCCACTGGGCGTTCACGGTCACCTCGGTGCCCGCGTACTCGCCACTGAGCGCCGCGTTGAGATGCTCATAGGGGGTCTCGCCGGCCGCTTCATCGCCCTCGCTGGTGGTCGTCGACTCCTCGCCGGCCGTGGTTGTCGTCTCCGCGGCGTCCGAGGTGGTCGTGGTGTCACCGCCGGTGTCGGGGTTGGCACAGGCTGCGACGATCAGGCCCAACACTGCGATCGTCGCGATCAGCCATCGTTTACTCATATGTCTCGTCTCTCCTCCCAGTAGCTGTCTGGCTTGCCTTCCTGACCGGATCTGCCATGTCGATCGCGAGGAGGGCGGCGCCATAGGCGCCCACCGGCTCCTCCAGATCGGACATGCGGACCCGGTCGGGATCTAGAACTCTCCTGGCCAGCGCCGAACCGTTCGCCATCTCCCGCCATCGATCGGCGATGGCGTTTCCGATGCCGGGGTTGTTGGTGCCGATCCCACCCCCGATCACGAAGGTGTCGGGGTCATAGGTGGCCGCCAGCCACCACATCGCCCGGGCCAGGTACTCGAGGGCTTCTTCGACGATGTGCGCCGCGCGAGCATCCCCGGCGGCGGCAGCGGCGAAGACGTCGTCTTCGCCTCCCCACGAGGCGCGCAGTGCACCGGCCCCGATCACCGTTTCCAGGCATCCGTAGGCGCCGCACCGGCACTCGATCGCGGTGCCCATCGGCACGTGCCCGAACTCGCCGGCGAGGCCGTTGGCCCCGCGATAAGGGCGACCACCGAGGATCAGGCCTGCGGAGACACCGGTTCCCAGGCTGATGTAGACCAGGTTCTCCAATCCGGGATCACGCTTTCGCAGTTGGGTGAACGCTCCGTAGCCGGCAACGGTGGTGTCGTTGTCGATCGAGGTGATCAGACCGGTTGCCGCCCTGACGTGGCTCCCCAGGTCGTAGCCCTCCTCGCCGATGTCGAGGTTGGCGGCGTTGCGCACGATCCCGTCGTCGACGTGGCCGGGGATGCCGATGCCCACCGCACTGAGGCTTGTCATACCGCCCAGGCCGGACACCGCGGCCTCCAATGCGGAGACGACCAGCTCGCCGAGACCGTTGCGTGACTCCGGTGTGGGGATGCTGGCGGTGGACACGATCTCGCCGGCGGCGACGACACATGCCTTGGTGGTGGTGCCGCCTACGTCCACTCCTGCAGCCATCTTCGTCACCACACCACCCCGAGCTCACTGGACAGGACAAGCGCGGCGGCCCCCCTGATCACGGCCTCGTCCCCGGCGCTGGCGTAGCGCACCTCGATCTGGTCGGTGTTGACCGGGAGCACCCGGGATCGGATCTCTCGCTCCACGATGCCGCGGTAGCGGTCCCCGAGTGAGGTGACCTCGCCCCACAGGACGATCTCGCGGTTGGCGAAGAGGGCGACCATGGGGGCGAGGCCCCTTCCCAGGGCTACCGCGGCGTCTTCGATGTGTCGGATCGCCGCCGGGTCGGCGGCGATCTCGGCGACTCGCTGGTGGCTCACGGTCTGGTCGCCACCGACCGCCTCGAGCAGGGCCGAGATCGAGGCCACCGTTTCCAGGCAGCCGGTGTTGCCGCAGGAGCATGTCTTGCCGCCGTCGTCGAGGCGGACGTGCCCGATCTCGCCGGTAGCGGCGTTCTCACCCTGGAAGAGATGCCCGTCCAGCACATGACCGGTACCGATGCCCCGGCCCACCTGGACCAGAGCCAGGCTGGAGACGGCCGGGGCATGGACGCTGTACTCGTGGAGAGCTGCCGCCTGGGCATCGTTGGTGATGTGGATCGGTGCATCGACCACTCCGGCGAGCTCGGCGGCAACCGGCGTGTCGTGCCACCCCAGGTTGGCGGAGGTGACAACGCCGGCGGGCACGTCGACGACGCCAGGTGTGCCGATGCCCACCCCGAGCAGAGGGGCAGGGCTATCGAGGGCCAGTTCCGAGATCAGCCTGGCCACCACATCGATGGCGGCGGCGCCGGTGTCCCCGGGACTCGATCTCGTGTCCACGATCTCCCCGGAGAGGTCGACCACCGCCCCGTGGAAACGTGAGGAGGAAATGTCCAAGGCGATGATCGACCGACCTTTCGGGTTGGGGGCGATCAGTTTTGGGGGCTTGCCCCCGGCCGAGGGGCCGGTCCCGGTCTCGATGACCAGCCCGAAGTCCACCAGCTCGTCGACGAGATCCGACGCGGTCGCCGGGGTGAGATGCGAAGCCCGGGCCACCGCGGCGCGCGAGGTGGGCCAGTCCGAGAAGATGATCTGGAGGGCGAGGCGGAGGTTGTTGGTCCGGGTCTGGCCACGGGTCGCCTTCGCTCGTGTGGAGAGAGGGGTCAAGCCCGGTCGCGCCCTCGGTCTTGTCGTGCTCATCGCCCTGCCCAGTAAGAATGTTCATTGAACATACAAAGGCATTCGGTCCGCTGTCAACCACTTTTTGCGAACCCAGGGTTCCTACCACCACTTATTGGTGGTGGGAACCCTGGGTTGGGCGAAGGAGAACGGTCGTAGGCTCTGCGGTCATGCGAGCCCGGTCAACTCTCTACGTGGTCATGATCGGTCTGGTCGTGTTTCTCGTTGGCTGCACCACCACCGACGGGGGGAGAACCGAGGTGCTGGTATCCGCGGCGGCCTCACTCTCCGATGCCTTCACCGAGATGGAGACCGTCTTCGAGGAGTCCAATCACGAGGTCGATGTTCTGCTCAACTTCGCCGGCAGCTCCACCTTGCGTGAGCAGATCCTGGGTGGTGCCCCGATCGACGTGTTCGCCTCGGCCAACATTCCCAACATGGAGCTCGTCGTGAATGCCGGTCTCGCCGGAGCCGATCCGGAGGTGTTCGCCCACAACCAGCTGCAGATCGCGGTGGCTCCGGGCAACCCGGCCGGGATCACCGGTCTCTCCGACTTCGGCCGCTTCGAACTGCTTCTCGGTGTCTGTGCCCGGGGAGTGCCCTGCGGAGATTTCGCCCGCGAGGTCCTGGCCGGCGCCGGCGTGGAGCCGTTGCTCGACACCAACGAGCCCGATGTCAGGTCGTTGATCACCAAAATCGAAGCGGGCGAGCTCGACGCCGGGATCGTCTATGTCAGTGACGTCGTCGCCGCCGGGGGAGCGGTGGAAGGGGTGGGGATCCCCGATGAGCACAACATCGTCGCCCGGTATCCGATCGTCGTGCTCGCCGATGCTCCTCACCCCGAAGCCGCATCCGACTTCGTCGATTTCGCCCTCTCCGAGGGCGGGCGATCCATCCTGCAGCACCACGGGTTCACCGCGCCATGAGGCGACGGGTTGGGACCGGGCCGCCCCGCCTGCTGGTGGTTCTCGGCATAGTCGGCCTCTGCTTCCTGGTCATCCCGATCGTGGGTCTCCTCGCTCGGACCCCCTGGTCCGAGCTGGGTGAGCTGCTCGCCGGTGAGGTGGTGCTCGACGCACTTCGTCTCTCGCTCTTGGCGTCGGTGGCGGCAACGGTGATATCCCTGATCCTCGGGGTGCCCATGGCCTTCGTGATGGCCCGGTTGGAATTCCCGGGCAAGTCGCTGGCCCGCGGCCTTGTCCTCCTGCCGCTCGTCCTGCCCCCGGTGGTCGGGGGCACCGCCCTTCTCTTCTCGCTGGGGAGACGCGGTGTCTTCGGGGAACCGCTCTACGGGGCCACTGGCCTCGTGCTCCCCTTCTCGATCTGGGGCGTGGTCCTCGCCACCAGCTTCGTGGCAATGCCATTCATGGTCATCACCGTCGAAGGGGCGTTGCGCAACCTCGACCGACGATACGAAGGAGCGGCGGCCAGCCTGGGGGCATCGAGATGGACGGTGATGCGTCGGGTGACGCTGCCCATGGTGGGGCCCTCATTGCTCGCCGGTATCGCCCTCACCTGGGCCCGGGCCTTCGGAGAGTTCGGGGCGACGGTCACATTCGCCGGCAACCTGGCCGGTCGCACCCAAACCCTGCCTCTTGCGGTGTTCGTCGCCCTCGAGCGCGACCGCGAGGTGGCGGTGGCGATCAGCCTGCTCATGGTGGTGGTCTCGCTCCTGGTGTTGGTCGCCCTACGTGACCGTTGGTGGCGTCCGTCATGACCGACGGGTCTCTCCACGCCCGGTTCGGCCTGACCCGTTCCGATCGCTTCCGACTGGCCGTGGACATCACCGCTCCCCCGGAGACCACGGTCGCATTGCTGGGACCCAACGGCGCCGGCAAGTCGAGCGTGGTGGCCGCTATCGGGGGTCTGCTCGCGATCGACGATGGACGCATCACGCTTGGGGAGGCGGTGCTCGACGATCCCGATGCGGGCCGTTTCGTCCCTCCCGAGGAGCGCCGGGTGGGAGTGGTGTTCCAGGATTTCCTCCTCTTCCCGCACATGAGCGCGTTGGACAACGTTGCCTTTGGACTACGCAGCCGCGGCACGGGGCGGTCCGAAGCACGAACGCTCGCCATGGAGGCGCTGGAGGACGTCGGGCTGGCAGGTCTCGAGGAGAGTCGCCCGGGTGAGTTGTCCGGTGGCCAGGCGCAGAGAGTGTCCCTGGCCCGCGCCCTTGCTTCCAAACCGGACATGCTGTTGTTGGACGAGCCACTGGCATCGCTGGACGTGACCACCCGAGCCGAGCAGCGACAAGTCCTGGGCGAGCATCTCGCATCTTTCCCCGGGCCCCGACTGTTGGTTACCCACGACCCCGCCGAAGCTTTTCTCTTCGCCGACCGGATCTACATCATGGAGGAAGGCGGGATCACCCAGAGCGGCTCACCGGATGAGATCCGCATCGCGCCGCGCACCCCATTCGCCGCCGACCTCGCCGGGGTCAACCTCTTCCGGGGCAATGCCAGAGGCGGTGTGGTCATCGTTGCCGGCCACCCCCTCAAGGTGGTCGACGGCGACCTCGCCGGCGAGGTCTTGGTGACCATCCATCCCCATGCCATCTCGGTTCACACCGGGCCACCCCATGGCAGCCCGCGCAATGCATGGGAGACGACCGTCGATGCTCTCGAGGTCCTCGGCGATCGGGCCCGGCTCCGTTGCTCCGGCCCGTTGCCCCTCACCGCCGAGGTCACCCGGGGAGCGGTGGAGGAGTTGGGCCTGGCTCGGGGAAGCCGGGTCTGGCTTGCGGTGAAGGCGACCGAGATCGGAGTCGAGGCAGAAACGGGCGGAGGTCAGGACGCCTGACGGTGACGGTCGAGACCGTCGAGGAGGATGTCGAGACCGAATTCGAACTCGGTCTGGTCGTCGCACCAGCCGATGGTCGTGTCCGGCCCCTCATGGACGATCTCGGTCATCATGTTGGCGAGATGGGGGAACTGGTCGGCCATCTGCTCGAACATCTCCTGGGATGCGTCGTCGGGATCCTGGTCCGGGTCGAAGAGCTCTTGGGTGAAGCCCAGGGCGCGACTGCCCAGGGCGTGGAGAGCGTGGTGGGCAAGATCGTAGGAGAAGCCACCGATGCGGAAGATCTCGAGCACGCCCTCGTAGTAGGTGATGATCGCAACGCTCATCGACGTGCTCTGCTCGATGAGGGGCGCGGCCCACTTGTGACGTAACAGGACCGTCCGAGCGACCAGGATCCTCTGGCGCATAGCCGCCTTCCAGTCGGACTCGGGCGCGGGGCCGTCCTTCGTCGTGACCTCTTCGAGGATCCCGGTGACGATCACGTCGACCAGCCCGTCGAGGAGATCCGCCTTGTTCTCCACGTGGTAGTAGAGCGACATGGCCTCCACCCCGAGATGCTGGGCCAGGTTGCGCATGGTCAGGGCCTCGACGCCATCAGCATCGGCCAGCTCGACAGCCGCCTGCAATACACGTTGCCGGCTCAGGGGCGCTCTGGTCTCCGGCATCGGGTGGCTCTTTGTCATCACCTCTCAATGCTAATCGTACACAGTAAGACTGAAGGTCCCACTTGACAGCCTTACGACGTACAGTGTACCTTACGTCGTACTACTTACAACGTACGAAGGATCGACCATGAGTGCAGTAGAGCCCGCAGCGAGAATTGGGGAAGTCCTGGACCGCAGGACAATGCGGGCGATGGTTCAGGAGAGGTATGGGGCGGCCTCAGAAGTCCTCCAGTTTCGCGATGTTCCGATCCCCGAGATCGGGTCCTCCGAGGTGCTGGTGAGGGTCCACTCCTCGTCGGTGAATGCCATGGAGTGGCACCTGATGAACGGGAAGCCGTATGTCTTTCGCGCGGTGTTCGGGTTCCGACCCAAGCAGCCGACTCTGGGGGCAGACGTAGCCGGGACCGTGGTCGCCACAGGCGACAACGTGACCCGATTCCGGGTTGGAGATGAGGTGCTGGGCGAGATCGTCGCCGGCGCCTACGCCGAGTTTGCCCGGGCCCGAGACGACCATCTGGTGAACAAGCCGGCGAACGTGAGTTTCGAGGAGGCGGCGGCGGTCGGTGTGGCCGGCCTCACCGCTCTTCAGGGCCTGCGTGACGAGCTCGCAGTCGGTCCTGGCCAGAAAGTGCTCATCATCGGGGGGTCGGGCGGGGTGGGCACCTATGCGATCCAGGTCGCCAAATTCCTCGGGGCCGAGGTGACCGCGGTATGCAGCACCCGAAATGTCGACCAGGCAAGGGAGCTGGGGGCCGACCACGTCGTCGATTATCAGAAGGAGGACATCACGCTCACCGCGGAGCGATTCGACGCGATATTCGACATCCCGGGAAATCTCACGTTGCGTTCGTGCAAGCGCCTGATGGCACACGGCGGTGTCTACGCGATGGTGGGCGGCGCCAAGGGAAGCTGGACCGGACCTCTGTTCAGGATGATCAGGGCGATGTTCCTCTTCGCTTTCGGGGACAAGAGAAACACCACCTTCACTGCGACCAGCCGTGCTGACGATCTCGCCACATTGGCGGAGCTGTTGTCCTCGGGGCAGATTCGCTCGGTCATAGAAGACACTTATCCCCTCGCCGAGATCGCGGGTCTGATCGACCGGCAGGGCCGGTTCCACGCCCGGGCCAAGACCGTGATCAAGGTGGAAGGGACCGTCTGATGCCGATGCCACTCTGGTGGGGGCAGATCAACAAGCGGGTGTTCAACCCAAGAGCCCTCGAGAACGGGAAGTGGAAGGTCCTGACTCATGTCGGCCGGTCTTCTGGCCGCATCTATCGCACCCCATTGGAGGCGCACGAGGTGGATGGCACCTTCGTCTTCATCCTGGTCTACGGGTCGAGATCCGATTGGGTCCAGAACATCCTCGCCTCGGGTTCAGCCGCCTTGCAGGCCGACGCAGAGATAGTGGACCTGGACTCTCCCCGGATCATCCCGGGAGAGACGGGACGCAGGATGCTCCGCGGGGCGGTCACCCTCCCGCCGAGATTTCTCAGGGTAGACGAGTACCTGCAGATGGACATCGCGTCGCGGAGACCGGTTGAAGCCTCATCTCACGCCCGGATGGCGGGGAGATGAAGGCCGTCGTCAGGGACCGGTACGGTGGGGATGAGGTCCTCAGGCTCGAGGACATCGAGCGACCCGCGCCCGGCTACGACGAGGTACTGGTCCGGGTGGACGCGACATCGATCAACACCGCCGACATCGACCAACTGAGAGGAATCCCGCCCATCGCCCGCCTCGGCACGGGCTTGGTGCGCCCCCGATGGCGGGTCCCCGGTCTCGACGTGGCGGGAACGGTCGAGGAAGTGGGGAGGTCGGTCACCGGGCTTCGCCGTGGCGACGAGGTCTGGGCCGACATGTTCGCCAATGGGCTCGGTGCATACGCCGAGTACGTGCGTGGTCCCGCGACCGCCTTCGTGCCCAGGCCATCCGGGATATCAGCCGTCGACGCCGCCACCGTGCCCCATTCGGCCGTGCTCGCTCTCCAGGCCCTTGGGCGCCGGCGCCGGCTGAGAGCGGGGATGCACGTCCTGGTGAACGGGGCCGGTGGCTGTGTCGGGCCGTTTGCGATCCAGATCGCCAAGACGCTGGGGGCCGAGGTGACGGGTGTCGACCATGGCGGGAAACTGGAGATGATCCGGTCGCTCGGCGCCGACCATGTCATCGACTACACCAGCGAGGACGTCACCAAGAACGGCATTCGATACGACTTCATCCTCGACATCGCGGCCAACCGATCGGTTTTCTCCTACCGGAGATCTCTCCGGGATGGAGGTGTTCATGTGCTCGTCGCCCGCAATCTCAGCGGCTTTTTCGGGGCTGCATTGGTGGGAGGCCTGATCTCCGTCATCGGCGGCAAGCGGATGGGAGTCTTCATGTGGGAGCCGAACAAGCGCGCCGACCTCGACTTCTTGGGTGAGCTCATCACGACCGAGCGTTTGAAACCCCTGATCGACCGCACCTACCCGTTGACCGCCGTGCCGGAGGCGATTCGCCACCAGGCCGACGGTCTCGCCCGCGGCAAGCTCGTCATCACGATGTAGAACCCCCGCGCCCTTCCGCTATAAGTTGGGGGCATGAAGGTCGTTTGCGTGGGTGGCGGGCCGGCAGGGCTATACCTGGCCATCCTGTTACGCCAGGCCGATCCGGGCATCGAGGTCGAGATCTTCGAGCGCAACGCCCCCGGCGACGCCTACGGGTTCGGGGTGGTCTTCTCCGACGAGACACTCGACCATTTCGAGGACGCCGACCTGCCCTCCTACCAGGCCCTGGCTTCCAGCTTCATCCAGTGGGGCGACATCGAGGTGACCCACACCTCGGGCCGGCACTACGTCTCCGGTGGCCACGGCTTCGCCGCCGCCAGCAGACAGCGTCTCCTCCAGATCCTCGCCGACCGGGCCGAGGCGCTCGGAGCCAAACTGCACTTCTCCGCAGACATCACCGGGCTCGACGCATTGCCCCCGGCCGACGTGGTGGTGGGCGCCGACGGGGCCAACTCGATGGTGCGTCGCTCCCTCGCTGACATACTCGAGCCCAGGGTCGACGTCAGGGTGAACAAGTACGTCTGGTTCGGGACACCCAAGGTGTATGACCGGTTCCATTTCATCTTCGAGGAGACCTCGGCGGGCATGGTCTGGGCCCATATCTACCCATACTCGGAGGAGGGCAGCACCTTCATCGTGGAGATGGCGCCCGACACCTGGCGCGCACTCGGGCTGGACAAGACCGAGGAGGACGTGTTCCCGCCCGGAGTCAGCGACGAGTACGCCCTCGCCGAGTGCGAGTCGATGTTCGCCGGGCATCTCGACGGGGCGCCCCTGGTGGGCAACAACTCCAAGTGGCTGCAGTTCCCCACGATCACCTGTGACCGCTGGCACACCGGCAACGTCGTGCTGATGGGCGATGCCATCCACACCGCCCACTTCTCGGTCGGCTCCGGCACCAAGCTGGCCATGGAGGACGCTATATCGCTGTCCGCCAGGCTCACCTCGGGGCTCCCGCTCGAGCAGGCCCTCGAGTCCTATGAGACCGAGCGCCGGCCCGAGGTGGAGAGCCTGCAGCGGGCGGCCAAAGCCAGCCTGGAGTGGTTCGAGGGCGCCGACCGGTATCGCGACATGGAACCGGAGCAGTTCGTGTTCAGCCTGCTCACCAGGAGCCAGCGTGTCACGTACGACAACCTCCGTCTCCGCGATCCCTCGTACATGAGGTCAGTCGACCGTTGGTACGCCGCCTCCGATCACGGCTCCCCGGTGCCCACCGACCCGGCAACACCACCGATGTTCCACCCCTATCAGGTGCGTGGGGTGACCCTGGCAAATCGGGTGGTGGTCTCCCCGATGGACCAGTACTCGGCGGTGGACGGGATGCCCAACGAATGGCACCTGGTCCATCTGGGCAGCCGCGCCGTGGGCGGTGCCGGCCTGGTGATGACCGAGATGACCTGTGTCTCCCCGGAGGGGCGGATCTCCCCGGGCGACACCGGGATCTGGAACGAGGAGCAGTCGGACTCCTGGGCGCGCATCGTCGAGTTCGTCCACAGCCACACCACCGCCAAGATCGCCCTCCAGATCGGCCACTCCGGGCGAAAGGGTGCCACCAAGCTGATGTGGGAGGGGGACAATGTCCCCCTCGAGTCCGGGGACTGGGAGATCATGTCGGCCTCACCTATCAAGTTTCGCCCCGACAGCCAGGTGCCTCGGGAGTTGAGCCGATCCGACATGGAGATGATCCGTGGCCAGCATCTGGAGGCCGCACGGCTCGGGACGAGGGCCGGCTTCGATTGGTTGGAGCTGCATTTCGCCCATGGTTATCTGCTCTCCAGCTTCCTCTCCCCGCTGACCAACCAGCGCTCCGACGAGTACGGGGGCAGCCTGGAGAATCGGATGCGGTACCCCCTCGAGATCTTCGACTCGGTCCGGGCGGTGTGGCCGGGCGACAAGCCGATGTCGGTCCGCATCTCCGCCACCGACTGGGTGTCGGGCGGGTTCGACGGTGACGACGCAGTCGAGTTCGCCGCCCGGCTGGCCGACCACGGCTGCGACCTGATCGATGTCTCCACCGGCCAGACCACCATCCACGCCAGCCCCGAGTACGGCCGGCTCTACCAGACCCCGTACAGCGATCGCATCCGAAATGAGGTTGGGATCGCCACGATGACGGTGGGAGCGGTGTCCTCGATCGATGACGTCCACAACATCCTGGTGGCCGGTCGTGCCGACCTCTGCGTGATGGCCCGCCCCCACCTCGTCGACCCCTACTGGACGATGAACGCCGCCATCGACCTCGGCTACGTCGGGCACCGTTTCCCCGACCAGTACCTGTCCGGTCTGGGGGCCAGACGCAGAGAGCAGGAGGCGATCCCGCCCGACGTCTTCCGTCGCTAGCGAGAGAGCTAGAGGGCGAGCACTCCCTGTATCGCCTCCATCCTGGCGACCCGGTCGATCGACACCGGGGAAGAGCCGTCGAGCAGCGCCTGGGTCTCGGAGAGGACCAGTTCGATGGGAAAGAGCCGGATCCAATCGTCCGTCGTGGGCTCTCCGATCTCGACACCGATGTTCCAACCGGTCATCACATCGCCTTTGTCCTCGAGCACGGCCTCCACCGCCACCCGCCCGAAGCGGCCGGCGAGGAGCCGATCACGGAACGAAGCGTCCCCGCCCCGCTGGACGTGCCCAAGGACCGTGCCCCTGATGTCGTACTCGATTCCCATATCACGACAGCGCCTGGTGGCCTCTTCGACGATCTCGTGGGTGGGGACGTCGACACCTTCCGCCTTGATGATCAGGACCCGGGTCTTGTCCCGGGCTTCGTTGAAGCTGGACTTGATGCAGTCGACCACCGAGTCGATCACGTCTTGACGGGCGTGTGGCTTCTCCGGCATGAGAACCGCGTCGGCGGCGGTGGCCACCGCCGCGGCCATGGCCAGATAGCCGGACTCACGCCCCATCACCTCGACGATGAAGGCGCGATGATGGGACCGCGCCGTGTCGGAGATGTTGTCGCACGCCTCGACGATCGTGTTCAGTGCTGTGTCCACTCCCAGCGCCTCACGGGTGAGCCCGATGTCGTTGTCGATCGAGGCGGGGATCCCCACGATGGGGATCTCGGTCTCCTCGGCCAGCGCATGGGCGCCGGCCATCGAGCCGTTGCCCCCGATCACGACCAGTCCGGTGATCGAGTACTTCTCGAGTTGTGTTGCCGCCGCCACCCGCGACTCCCGGTTGAGAAATCTGGTGCCTCGGCTGGTGCCCAGGATCGTGCCTCCCTCCCCGCCGTCACTCTCCACCTCGTGGAGGGGTGCGGGCACGCCTTGCTTGTTGCGTCGGATCAAGGGCCGGAGGTCGCCGTCGATGAGCCCGTCGAAGCCCGCCTCCACCCCCCATGTGGGCAGCCCATGGGAGGCGGCCACCTTGGTGACCGCCCGGATCGCGGCGTTCATGCCGGGGGCGTCACCGCCCGAGGTGAGCACGGCAAGGGCACTCATTGCCGCCACGGTAACGTCGTCGTCTCGAGCTCAGTCGCCGGCTGTGGCGAGTTCCCTCATCATGGATGCGATCCTCCGCACCGTGTTGGCGTTGCGGATCGTCATCGATTTGTACATGGCGGAGGAGGCGAGCCGTCCCATCCCGCTTCGGGTGACATTTTCTCGGGCGACCTGCCAGATGATGGCGCCGTCAACGTAGATCACGTTGTCGATGTCCGCTCTTAGCGGGAGAGAGTCGACGATCGAGGGGTAGTCGAACTCTCCCCAGAGGAACATCACATAGGTCCTCATGGTCTTGTCGTCGACCCAGTGCTCGGGGATGGCTCGCTCCACCGTCTCGATGGCGTCGATGTCTTTGACCAGCACCTCTACCCGGAAGCCGAACTCCTTCTCCAACGCCGCGGTGATCTTCGTGGCGGGGTCGTTCTTGCCTTTGGCACTGAATACGACGTTGCCCGAGTTGATGTAGGTGCGGACGCCCTGGTGTCCGAGACGCTCCATGACCTGGCGAAGGCGGGCCATCTCCACCTTGTTCTTCCCCCCGACGTTGACCCCGCGGAGAAGGGCGACGTGGACCATCCCGAGGACGATAGATGGGCAGCTCTCCCACACTTCGCAACACCTATTGCGGGCTAATGTGACCGCTCCGGTCGATACCGGGGGAATGGCTTGGGTATGGGACTCTCCGGTTCAGAATCGAGGACATCGTCGATCAGCGCATCTGATCAGCGTTTGCGCGTCTTCGTCTCCTCCCAGCCGAGCGAGCTCGCCGAGGAGCGGGAGGTGGTCGAGACGACGATCGAGGCATTGGGCCTCACCCCGATCATGTCCGAGGCCGGCGACGGGCGGCACCCCTCTGCCGACATCCGTCGCTCCTTTCTCGACCGGGCCGACCTCTTCGTCGCCATCTACTGGCAGTCGTATGGCCCGATCTCCCCGGACATGGAGATCTCCGACGTCGAGGACGAGCTCATTCGCTCCCGAGGCATGCCCCGGCGGGTTTACGTCAAGGAACCGGCGCCACTGCGCGATCCAGCCCTGACGACGATGCTCGCCACCCTTCACGAGGAGGGGGCGGGCGTGACCTATCGAAGCTTCTCCACTCCCGAGGAGTTGTCTCAGCTGCTGGTCGACGATCTCGCGGTCCTTGTCGCCGAGCGCTTCCACGCACCGGCCCATAGGAGCGAGACCGAGTCGGGCACGCTCACTTTCATGTTCGCCGACCTCGAAGGGTCCACGGGGATGCTGCAACGTCTCGGTGACACCTATTCGCCCCTCCTCTCCGAATACCACTCGTTGGTGGGGCGGGCGACGATCTCGCACCAAGGTCACGTGGTCAACACCGAGGGCGACGGCTTCTTCTGCGTGTTCTCCGATGCCATCGCCGCGGTATCCGCGGCACGGGACATCCAGGTGGGGATGACCGAGCGAAACTGGCCGGGCGGGGAGCGTCCCCGCTGTCGTATCGGGCTGCACACGGGTACGGCGAGTAGAACCATCGAGGGTTACGTCGGTCTCGACGTTCATGTGGCCTCGAGGATCGGAGCCGCCGCCCAGGGTGGGCAGACACTCCTCTCCACTGCGACCAGCGCGGTGGTGGCGACTCACGCCGCGGCGCAGGGATGGGACCTGGTTGACCTGGGGCACTACGAGCTGCGTGGCATCGGTCGCAGTGAGCGGTTGACCCGTCTCGACTCGCCGGGGGCGCCGGTTGTGGACACGCCACCAAGAGCCCGCCCCCGCACTCCATCGGTGGTCCCTGCCGCACCTCGGCCGATCGTGGGAAGGGCACACGACGTGGCCGGGGCCGCCGAGATGCTGATGCGGGACACAGTTCGACTGGTCACCATCACCGGCGCGGGGGGGACCGGCAAGACCCGCCTCGCCGTCGAGCTGGCCGGCCAGATGGAGAGCGAGTTCAACGATGGAGTCGTCTTCGTCGACCTCAGCGCGGTGCAGGAGCCAACCCGATTCCTGGCCGTGGTGGCCCGTGCCCTCGGTGTCCAGGAGTCGACCGAGCGGCCGCTGCTCGACGGCCTCGACTCGGTGATCGGCGACGCTCGCATCCTCCTGGTGCTGGACAACATGGAGCAGTTGCTTGCCGCGGCTCCCGATGTCGGGCACATCCTGGAAACGCTCCCCAACGTGCGCGTCCTCGTGACCAGCCGCTCACCACTGCGTATCGCCTGGGAGCACGAGTATCCGCTGGCCCCACTCCCGGTCCCCGAGGCCGACGCGGACGCGGCGGCGATCGAGGGCTCCGATGCCGTGGTTCTCTTCACCGAGCGGGCCCAGGCGGTGCGATCCGAATTCGAGCTCAACGAGATCACGGCGCCGGTTGTGGCCGAGATCACCAGACGTCTCGACGGGCTGCCTCTGGCCATCGAGCTCGCTGCGGCCCGTCTCCGCTCATTCTCCGTCGAGATGCTACGCGACCGGCTCGACGACCTCTTCGGGATCCTCGACCGCGGGTCGAGCGATGTACCGGAGCGGCACCGGACCCTGCGCGCCGCCATCCAGTGGAGCTACGACCTGCTCAACGACGAGGAGAAGGCCGTCTTCCGCCGTCTCGCCGTCTTCTCAGGAGGCTGGACGCTCGAGGCCGCTCTCGCCGTTTGCTGTGACGATCAGGTCAGCGAAGGTCGGACACTCGACGTGCTCGAGGACCTGGTGGCCCGGTCTCTCGTGGTCTTCTCCATCGACGAGGAAGGTCATCCTCGCTACCGCCTGTTACAGACCCTCCGTGAGTTCTGCTTCGAAGAGCTGCGCACCGTCGGCGAGGAGGACGAGATCCGGTTGCGACATCTGCGCTGGTGCGCCTCGGTGGCCGTGGGCATCGGGACGATACTGGCCACCCCGAAGTTCCCCGCCTTCCTCGATGCGGTCGAGCGAGAGCGATTCAACCTTCGCGAGGCCCTGGCGTGGACCGTCGAGTCGGGGCACGGCACCGACGAGGGCCTGATGATCTGCGGAATGCTTCCGTTGTTCTGGGACACCCGCGGCTATGTCACCGAGGGTCTGCGTTGGAACCGCTCCCTGGTCGCGCTCACCAGCGAGCAGCGCGACACCTTCCCCCGTGCCGCCGCCCTGTCAGCGCTCGGCTGGCTGGCGATGCTCGGTGGCGATCCCGACGAGTCGGAGTGGGCCCTGTCGACATCGGTCCGGATGTTCCGAGATCTCGGTGACGAGGAGTGGCTGGGTCGTACCCTCGCCATGCAGGGCATGACCACGTACAACCGGGGGCTCTACGACGAGGCCGAGGCCCAGTTCAACGAGGCCATCGTGTTGGTCCGTCGCCACGGGCTGGAGTGGCTGGCGGATGCGTGGTGCGCCTATGGGCTGGCCCACATCGCCCTCGCCAGGAGCGACTTCATGGAAGCGGAGAGGATGCTCCGACAGGCATACGAATACTCGCGGGACACCGGGCTCACCTGGGGGGTGGGCCACACCCAACTCAGTCTCGGGGTCCTCGCATTCATGATGGGAGATCTCGATCTGGCCATCGAGCGTCTCCAGGGCAGTCTCCTGATTCGTCAGGAGCTGAGGGATGTCCGGGGGCTCTGTGACTGCATCGGCATGTTGGCCCTCGTCGCCTCGGTCCGCGGCGACCATGCCCTGGCTGCCCTCCTGATCGGCGCCGGCGACGTGGCTCGGGAGGCGTCCGGTCACCAGGCTGTGCCCTGGATCGCCCCCATGTTGGAGCAGGCGGAGGTGTCGGCGAGCACCGCCCTCGAAGACGATTACCAAGTCATGGTCGCGGAAGGTCGGGACCTGTCCGTCGATGAGGCGATCGACCTGATCCGCACCCGCTTCTCGCCCGCGGACAACGAAGCGGACGCGGTGTCGGTGGGAGTCTGACCTAGACGGCCGACTCGGTCATCACGACCTCGCCCACCACGGGATTGGGCGGGAGGATGCGAACGTTGTGACGGGTGAGGCGCGCTTCGCAGTGGGAACAATACGCCACGGCCTCGGCCTCCTCACCACAGTCGACATGGAAGACTCGCTGATGGTCGGGGTCGGCAGGCGGTGTCCAGCGCTCACCGTAGGCCCAGAGTGTCATCAGGACGTCGAAGAGATCCTTTCCCTTCTCGGTCAGCCGGTACTCGTGGCGAACGGGGGAGTCCTGATAGGGGATCGCACTCATCATGTCGGCGGCGAGCAATTTCTCGAGACGATCGGTGAGGGTGTTGCGAGCGATGCCGAGACTCTCCACGAACTGATCGAAACGGCGCACACCGAGGAACGCGTCACGGAGGATGAGCACGGTCCAGGAATCATTGACCACCTCGACGGTGTTGGCAACCGAGCATTCCAGATGGGCCAGCGACTTTCTCGGCATGTCCGCACAGCCTAGTCGGTTGTGAGTTGCAACTGACGAGAAGTTCGGGTAAGTTGCGAGTTGCAACTCGCATTTAGAAATGGAGAATTGCTCATGAGCAAGCGACTCAAGCTCTATCGCCGCAAGATAATGGCGAGGGCACTGAAGGTTTCCGACCCTATCTTCACGATCGAGGTGTCAGACCTTCCTCGTCTAGCAGGCTGATCATGAAGGTGCCCCTGTCGATCCGGGTGATCCCTGCGTTCACCTGGCGGGCCTGGATCACCCCGCCGCCGGTCGGCTCCAAGACCCTGCTCCGGGACCAGGAGGCCACCGCCGACCTCACGTCCTTCCTCGCCGGTGAGGTCACCGGCTTCGAGGTCGGCTCTGGCCCCTTGGTCCTGGCGCTGCATGGGTGGGGTGGCCGCCCGGCGCAGATGGCACCGATCGCTCGGCGACTCGCCGACGAAGGATTTCGGGTGGTGATCCCGGAACTGCCGGGCCGGGCCGGCGGCGAGCCCACCGACATCAAGAAGGTGGCCGCGGTCATCCGTCACCTCATCGACCAGATCGGCGTTCCCGAAGTGGTCGTGGCCCACTCGTTCGCCAGCATGGTGATGCGTCTCGTCTTCTCCGACGAGGGACCGCGACTCGCCGTGCTGGTCGCTCCCTCCCTCGACGTCCATGATGCGCTCGAGGCATTCGGTGATCGACTGCGTCTCCTGCCATGGGCACGGAGCGGGCTGCGCAAGCGTCTGGAGAGTTTCGACCCAAACCTGTGGCCGACGATGGCGGCGGTCCAGGTCGACCACATGTCCCCCACCGAGATCATGCTCGTCCACGACCCGGAAGACGATGACACCCCGTTCGCCCGTTCCGCCGAGCTGGCGGCGCTCCGCCCGTCGGCCTCAATCGCCGCCGTGTCGGGTGTCGGTCACTCCCGGATCCTCTCCGACCCCGCTGCGCTGGAGCAGATCGCCGCCTTCGTTGGAGCGCGTGTCGGCGGCTGATCGAGCCTCACTCGTTCTCCGGGCTCAGCTGTGACAGCAGGCCGTAGATATCTCCGAGCACCCAGACCTCTCTGATCCTGGCATCCGCGAAGGTGAACACGACGGCGCCGGTGTACTCGAATCGCCGGTTGCTCGGGGCCAGCCCGAAGATCTCACCCTGGTGGGTGCCGGTGTAGGAGAGCCGAGCGAACGTCTGGTTCCCCTCGGTGATGGTGGAGACGACCTCATTGTGGAAGTCGGGGGCGAACGCCTGGATGTAATCGAGGTAGTCACCCAACTCGTCGAAACCGACCTTCACCTGTCCCAGGGAGCCGCGGAAGCGAATGGTGGGGTCGAGGATCTCAGGGAAGACCGTTTTGTCGAAGCGGTTCCACATCTCGTCGTAGAAACGGTCGATCAGGGCGAGTTGGGCGTCGCGGTCCATCTGGAAAGGGTAGGAGGCAGGGTAGGAGGCTGGGACCTACGGCCCTATCGGAGCTTCTTGCCCGGGATGATCCTGACGTCGTGGGCACAGGTATCTACCTCTACTGGATCCCCCTCGGGTCGGGAGGTACCGGGTTCGTCCGGATGAATGGCCGGCTTTACGAGGCGACCAAGGCTCGTCTCGAGCGTCGTGCTCCGCTCGATCTCTATCACACCGCGTTGGAGGTTTCCGTGCCCGAGGGCCGATACATCGTTGAAACGATGTGGCCCAGACCGGATCTCAAAGGTTCCGCGCGGGGCGTGGTGAGGGAAGGCCCGGTCTTCGCCCCTTGGCTCTCGTTCACCCGAGTCTTTCGCTACGAGGTGCGGTGCTGGAGCAATGGTGTGCTACCCGATGCCAAGGAGGCGGTGGGTGGCCCGCGATCAGTCGCTGAAGACGCAGAGTTGGCGAGAGGTGTGCTCGCTCTGGCCGCGGCCGTGCCGACTTTGGCCTGGGGCCGGAAACCCCCGGGCTGTGACGACATGTGGAACTCGAACTCGGTGGTCGCGTGGCTACTGGCTCGGAGCGGGGTTCCGCTTGGGGCTCTTGACCCGCCAGTCGGCGGAAGGGCCCCTGGATGGGCGGCCGGCATCCACGTGGCGGGTGCTCTCTCCTAACGTTCATCGCGTGACGCAGAACGAGGTCATCGAGTTCGTGAGCTCGGAGCTCGATGGGACCGTCGTGTTCGTGGCGTCCGAGGAGAACGGTGCACCCAAAATCGCGTGGGGCGACGTCTTCTTCTTCTACGACCCTGATGACGAGATACCTCCGGAGAAGCGCTTTCCCTACGCCACCATCGTGATCAACGACTATCCGGGCTTCGATGAGCAGTCGAATCTGGTCCGCCCCGACGTCTTCCGGGTGAATGCGTGGGTCAGTCGAGACAGCTACCAACGTGAACTGGCAACAGTGGACGAGTCGTCGGTCGACTACACGATCCTCGATGAGATCATCCCTCACCCCGTTTACGGGAAGCAGGGGTGGCTGAGTGTCCTCAACCCGGGGCCCGCCACCGAAGACAAGCTGAAAGACCTACTGGCCGAGGCCCATGCCAGGGCGCGGACCCGCCACGAGAAGCGGCACCCGAGCACGTAACGGGACCAGGACAGTCGCCCATCTCTAGGTGCTCGGGGCCGGGCCCTCCACGTTGACCACCGGCGGGCCGCTTCCCACTCTCACTAGGACGATGGCTCCCTCCTCGTCGGAGGGATTCATCTCGCGGTGGACCACGCCTTTGGGCACATGCACGAAGTCTCCCGGTTTCGCCTCGATCATTTTCCCTCCACCAGGACCGAACTCCAGTCGAACCGTCGAGGACTGGACGTAGAAATACGTGTCGTGGTCGCCGTGATGGTGCCAACCGGACGGGCGGTCTGGCGTGGTTCTCACCAAACCTGTCCAGACCCTGTCTGTGGCAAAAGCCCGCTCCCGCACCATTCCGCTGGTGGCATCGGCCTCCGCCACCTCTCGCTCTGCGGCCTGGATGACTCTGATGTCTTCCATAACCCCTTCCAATCGGCTTCCCAGGACGATACAGAACAGCACCACACCGGGCCGATGGTCAGCGCCCACGAATCCGAAGGTGCTCGAAGCACCGACGCGAGAACCTGCCGGCTGCACGAACGCTTAGCGTGCCCCAGCAACATGACCGACCCTCACCTCACCTTCCGCGCCGCCACCGACGCGGATTGGACATTCATCTGGCCGATCTTCCAAGAAGTCGTGGCGACCGGCGATACGTACCCCTATCCGCCCGATGTCGATGAGCACGACGCTCGAGAAGTCTGGCTTCAGCCAGGGACCGACAGGCGTTTCACCTATGTCGCCGAACGGGACGGCCAAGTGGTAGCCACTGCCTACCTCAAGCCCAACCAGCCTGGTCTCGGTGACCATGTCTGCAACGCTGGGTGGATGGTGTCTTCCCAGACAAGAGGTCAGGGGATCGGGAGGGGCTTTACCGAATGGATCATCGACCAGGCCCGATCTCTCGGTTTCGTCGCCATGCAGTTCAACTCGGTGGTGGCGACCAACACCACGGCCATCCGTCTCTGGGAGTCCATCGGATTCCAGATCGTGGGCACCGTGCCGGACGCCTTTCGCCACGCTGAACATGGCCCTGTGACGGTGCATGTCATGTACCGCCGGCTGTGAATCCCCTACACCGCACTAACTTGCTCGGTTCACTCCCTCGGGATCCAGATGTCCGACCAATGGGTAACCCACAAGTTCGGCGGCACCAGCCTCGCCGACGTCGACGCCTTTCAGGCCGTCGCGTCGATCATCGAGGGATGGCACGGTGACAACCGCCAGGCGGTCGTCGTCTCCGCGGCGGCAGGGACCACCGATGGGTTGATCGAGTTGGTGGCCCGGGCCGGGCGGCGCGACACCAGTCTCGAGGAGATGGGTGAGGTGCTCCGCGAGCGCCAGGTCGCGCTGGTCAGTGGCCTGCTCGCCGGGGCCGAAGCCGACGACCTCATCGCCCGCATCGACAAGGACTTCGCCGACATCAAGGACGTGCTCCGCGCCACGAGTGTCATGGGGGCGGCGGTGGAGAATGCCATCGGGGCGGTGGCCGGGTTCGGTGAGATCTGGTCGGCCCGACTCCTCGCCACTTATCTCCAGTCCCGAAGAATCGAAACCGCCTGGCTCGACGCCCGGGACATCCTGGTGGTGACCCCGGCACAGCCGGCGGCGATGGTCGACTGGGAGGTCAGCCGCGCCAACCTCCACCAGTGGCTCGAAGCCAACAACCAGCGGATCGTGGTGATCACCGGGTTCATCGCCTCCGACCCCTCCGGCGCGGCCACCACGCTGGGCAGGAACGGGAGCGACTATTCCGCCTCGATCTTCGCCTCGTTGCTCGGAGCGTCGGAGATCGTGATCTGGACCGATGTGGACGGGGTGATGAGTGCCGACCCGGCTCTGGTGCCCCAGGCCGAGGTGCTCACCGAGCTTTCCTACGACGAGGCCATGGAGCTGGCGTACTTCGGCGCCAAGGTGATTCACCCGGCCACCATGACCCCGGCGATCCGAGGCGGGATCCCGGTGACCATCCGCAACACCTTCAACCCATCGGCCCGGGGATCGACCATCGCCCCGGTCTCCTCGACGGAGAGCCCGGTGAAGGGCTTCGCCTCGATCGGCGGGATGGCCCTGGTCAACATGGAGGGAACCGCCATGATCGGTGTTCCCGGTATCTCGGAGCGTCTCTTCGGGTCGCTGCGCGAGGCCGGGGTTTCGGTGGTCTTGATCTCTCAGGGGAGCTCGGAGCACTCGATCTGCTTCGCAGTCCCCGAGTCCCAGGCGGTGGCGGCCACCGCGGCAGTGGAACGAGCCTTCGCTGCCGAGCGAGCCCAAGGCCTGCTCCAGGATCTCGAAGTGACCCCGGGCTGCACGATCCTCGCCGCCGTCGGGGACGGGATGTCGGGGACGCCGGGGATCGCCGCCCGTCTCTTCGGGTCCCTGGTTCGAGCCGGGGTCAACGTCCGGGCGATCGCCCAGGGGTCCTCGGAGCGCAACATCTCGGTGGTCATCGACGGCGGGGATGCCACGCGTGCGCTACGGGCTGCTCACGCCGGCTTCTACCTGTCGCAGCAGACACTCTCCATCGGCCTGATCGGGCCCGGGCACGTCGGAGGCGCCCTGCTCGACCAGATGGCGGGCCGGCTGGGCTGGCTCCGTGAAGAGTTCGGTGTCGACCTCAGGATCCGGGCGATCGCCAACACCTCCACCATGCTGCTCGACGAGCATCGCATCGACCTCGCCTCGTGGCGGGATCAGCTCGGCGAACGGGGAGCGGGCACCCATCCCACCGACCTCGACATGCTCGCCGACTATGTCCAAACCGAGTCGGTGCCTCATGCCGCAATCGTCGACTGCACAGCCAGCACCGACATCGCTCTGCGATATGGGGATTGGCTCTCTCGAGGCATCCATGTCATCACCGCGAACAAGAAGGCCAACAGCGGCGCCATCCAGTACCACCAGGCGTTGCAGGAGACAGGCCGGCGCGCCGACGCCCACTACTTCTACGAGACCACCGTCGGCGCCGCCCTGCCCATCATCCAGACGCTGCGCGACCTGGTGCAGACCGGCGACACCATCAACCGCATCGAAGGTGTCTTCTCCGGCACGTTGTCATACCTGTTCAACAGCTTCGACGGGTCCGTCCCCTTCTCTGAGATCGTCAGGGCGGCCCGGGAGAAGGGCTACACGGAGCCCGATCCCCGTGAGGATCTCTCCGGGAAGGACGTGGCCCGCAAGGTGGTCATCCTGGCAAGGGAGATGGGGATGCAGGCCACCCTCGACGGGATGGAGATCGAGGGCCTGATCCCGGCGGGCCTGGAGACGGGCTCGGTCGACGACTTCCTGGAGAGGCTCGCCGACCACGACGAAGAGATGCTCGAAGTGGTGGACGCGGCGCGCTCTCGCAGTCAGGTGCTCAGGTTCGTCGGTGTCATCGACCCGGCCGAGGGCTGCCGGGTTTCGCTCCGCTCCTACGACCTGGATCATCCCTTTGCCCGGATCCGGCTCACCGACAACATCGTCACCTTCTCCACGGCGCGCTACCGGGAGAACCCTCTGGTGGTCCAGGGCCCCGGCGCCGGCCCCGCCGTGACCGCCGGCGGTGTCTTCGCCGATCTGTTGCGGCTGGCGAACTACCTGGGGGCGACGCTGTGACTATGAGGGGGGACGACCCCCTCGGACCCCCGCGGCCTTCGGCCCGCTCCCGTGTTAGCCGCCCGGCTTCGGCGGTTGGGACGACTGGATCAGACCCGAGCCACCGCACCGGGATAGGCGCAGGTGGCGTCGTACTCGACCAGTCGGGGTGGGCTCTCCTCGTCTCCGCACGCCGGGCAGTCCGGGTCGCGGCGGATGTTGAGGGCCCAGAATTCCTGGGTGAGGGCGTCGTAGCAGAGGAGACGTCCGACTAGTGACTCGCCGATGCCGAGGATGTACTTGATCGCCTCCACCGCCTGAATCGAGCCGACGATCCCGGGAAGCACTCCGAGGACCCCGGCCTCGGCGCACGACGGCGCCAGTTCGGGTGGCGGGGGCTCGGGATACTGACAGCGGTAACAGGGCCCGTTGTAGGGGTCGAAGATGGTGGCTTGACCCTCGAACCGGAAGATCGAGCCGTGTACCACCGGCCTGCGCAGATGGAGCGAGGCGTCGTTGACGAGGTAGCGTGTGGGGAAGTTGTCCCCACCGTCGAGGACGATGTCGTACTGGCCCACGATCTCGACGACGTTGTCCGCAGAGAGACGGACATCGTGGGTCACCACCTTGACGTCGGGGTTGAGCGCGGTCAGCGTCTCCCGGGCGGATTCCACCTTGGACTGGCCCAGCCGGTCCACGTTGTGCAGGATCTGGCGCTGCAGGTTGGAGGCGTCGACCACGTCGAAGTCGACGATGCCGATGGTGCCCACACCCGCGGCGGCCAGGTACATCGCTGCCGGTGAGCCGAGCCCTCCGGCCCCGATGATCAGGGCTTTCGACTCCAGCAGCTTGATCTGGCCCTCTTCACCGACCTCGGGGAGGAGGATGTGACGGCTGTACCGGCCTCGCTGCTCGGAGGAGAGGCTTTCCGGAGCGCCCCAGGGGTGGCCATCCCGCTTCCAGCGTGTGAAACCTCCTTCCAGGGACCAAACGTTGCTGTAGCCCATGTCCTCTAGGGTGGCGGCAGCCAGGGCCGAGCGGGCCCCTCCCGCGCAATAGAGG
This sequence comes from Acidimicrobiia bacterium, assembly GCA_035249605.1. Taxonomy (GTDB): domain Bacteria; phylum Actinomycetota; class Acidimicrobiia; order Spongiisociales; family ZC4RG35; genus JANQRA01. The sequence goes on along the minus strand of DATFGI010000052.1, from coordinate 45,647 downwards.
ACGATCTCGGTGTCCGGGTCGGTCACATGTGCCGAGATGGCGGATTCCAGCGTTCCCCGGGGGGCGAACACCGCCCCGGGGATGGCGCCCTGTTCGAACTCGTCGGCCTCGCGGATGTCGAGGACGGTCAGCTCGCCGAGACGAGGCTGCAGCCGGGCCGGCTCGATCTCCCTTATCCGGGTCTTGGCCTCGTTGACCACGTCGCGGTAGCTCTTGGTCATCTCAGCCTCCGGCCACTGCAGGGAGGATCGTGACGACCTGGCCCTCGCCCACGGGTGTGTCCACACCATCGAGAAAGCGGATGTCGTCCTCGGCCACGAAGATGTTGACGAAGCGTCGCGGCCGCCCGTCTTCACCGAGGAGACGCTCACCCAGCTCTGGATAGCGTGTCGCGAGATCTCCGAGCAGCTCGTCGAGGTTGCCGGGCTGGACCTCGACCACGGCGGAGCCGTCGGTGAGGCTGCGCAGGGAGGTCGGGATGCGGATCGTAGCTGGCATGGTCATTCCTTGTTCTCGTATGCGGACTGGAAGCCACCGACGGTGGCCGGGATCACTTCGAGGGTGCCGGAGTCGAAGACCTCGGGGGTCTTGAGACCGTGGCCGGTGATGTATGCCACCACCCGCTCCGACTTTCCGATCCGTCCCTCGGCAGCGAGTTTGGCCAGTGTGGCGACGGTCACCCCGCCGGCAGGCTCGGTGAGGATCCCCTCGGTGCGGGCCAGGGTGCGCATGGCGTCGACGATCTCGGCATCGCTGACCGCGGCCACCGCACCGCCGCTGGCCCTGACCTCACGCAGGCTGTAGAAGCCATCGGCGGGGTCGCCGATGGCCAGCGATTTGGCGATGGTGTCCGGCTTCTGGGGGCGGACGTCGTCAGTACCTTCGGCGAAGGCGACCGCAACCGGTGAGCACCCTTCGGCCTGGGCGCCGGAGATGCGCACCGGCTTTGTCGGCTCAACCAGTCCCACATCGACCAGTTCGCGGAATCCCTTGGCGATCTTGGTGAGCAACGCCCCGCTGGCCACCGGCACCACCACATGGTCGGGGAGCTCCCAGCCCAATTGTTCGGCGGTCTCGAAGGCCAGCGTCTTCGACCCTTCGGCGTAGTAGGGCCGGAGGTTGACGTTGACGATGCCCCAGGAGTACTCCTCGTCTAGCTGGGAGCAAAGTCGGTTGACGTCGTCGTAGGTTCCGTCGACCCGGACCACCGTGCCCAGCGCCGCCGTGGCGACGATCTTGGATGGTTCGATGTCGTGGGGGACGAAGACGTATGAGCCCAGACCCGCCCGGGCTGCATGTGCCGCCACCGAGTTGGCCAGGTTCCCGGTGGAGGCACAAGCCACCGTCTTCAACCCGAACTCGAGGGCCTTGGCCAGGGCAACGGTCACCGGGCGATCCTTGAACGAGTTGGTCGGGTTGAGGCTGTCGTTCTTCAGCCAGAGCTCCCCGAGCCCGAGCTCGGCGGCGAGGCGGTCTGCCCGCACCAGCGGGGTGAAACCCGCGCCCAGATCGGTGGCCGTGGTCGGCTCCACGGGGAGCATGTCGGCGTAGCGCCATAAGGTGGGTGGGCCGGCGGCGATGTTCTCCCTGGAGACATGAGCGGCGACCGCCTCGGTGTCGTAGGCGACCTCGAGCGGGCCGAAGCAGTGCTCGCAGTAGTAGAGCGCCCCGAGCTCGTAGGTACGCGAGCACTCCCGGCAGATAAGTGATTCAGCAAAGGCCATATGGCGTCTTCCTTCTCTTGTCCGACGCGCTCGAGAGCACCTCGGGCGGAAGGACCGCCCCTGGCAGCTCATCGGTCAGGCATTGGCACCATGTCCTCATGAGGCTGGTTGCCGCGGCTTCATCGGGCCTGTCCCTCAGCCGCTCTGGATGAGCGCGTAATTGCTTGATGGGCATTGTCAGCCCTCGTCGTCCCCGTGTCAAGGAGCCGTCGTGCTACTTCTCCACCGGTGCGCCGACCAATGAGCCGTATTCGGTCCATGACCCGTCGTAGTTGGCGACGGTGTCGTGCCCGAGCAGCTCGTGGAGGACGAACCAGGTGTGAGCCGATCGCTCCCCGATGCGGCAGTAGGCCACGATGTCAGATCCGCCGTTCACACCGACGCCGCCGTACAACTCGGCGAGCTCACTGGCGGAGCGGAAGGAACCGTCCTCGTTGGCCGCCTTGGACCAGGGGACGTTCACCGCGCCGGGGACGTGGCCACCGACGTAGGGCTGCTCCTGTGGGAGGTGATCCGGGGCGAGCTTGGCGCCGGAGAACTCCTCTGGGGATCGGACATCGACGAAGGTGGTCTTTTGGTCGGCCACCTGCGCCAGCACCTGGTCCCGAAGGGCTCGCAGCTCGGGCCGCTCCTCGCCGACGATGGTGAAGCTGGTCTTGTCGATCGTGGGTGTCTCGGTGGTGGTCTCCCGCTCCTCGATGTTCCACTTGAGCCTGCCGCCGTCGAGAAGCTTGACCGAGTCGAAACCGCGCAACCGGAGCAGCCAGTAGGCGTAGGCGGCAAACCAGTTGTTGTTGCCGCCGTAGAGGACCACGGTGGTGTCGGCGTCGACCCCGGCCCGGGAGAGCAGGTCTTCGAGACCCTCTTTCTCCAGGTAGTCACGGCGGATCGGGTGGTGGAGGTCCTTCGACCAGTCCCAGGCGATGGCGCCAGGGATGTGGGACCGGCCGTAGGCCTCGGTGTCCTCGTCGACCTCGATGATCCTCAAGTTGGGATCGTCGAGGTTGGCGACGAGCCAGTCGGTACTGACCAGGGCGTCGGGCCTGGCGTAGTTGTTGTCTGACATGTGCACTCCTCGAGATTGGTTCCGAAACGGAAAGTCGACGCCTGCAGTGACCGGATGGTCGGGGGAGGGGCCTCTCGGGATGGTGGCGTCGGGGTCAGGAGTGCCGTGTGCATGCTGCGCCGGCACCCGGGTGGACCACCCGAGAGCTCTGACAAGCGCAACACATCATCACACGCGACGTCATGAAGCGGCGAACATAACGGCGGATCGGGGGACCGTCAAGACCGGCGGAGACCAAGCGTGTGCAAATGTGGTGGCTACGGCACCACATATGCACACGCTTACCCCGCCACACGCCTACCCCCTCTTGCCTGCCCCTTCTTGCCACGGAGGGTGGTCTCGACTACGTTCGACGCGCACATGAACGAGTTGTTCGCCCACGGCCATCACCATCACCACCCGCAACGGGTCGGCTGATCGTGCGTCGCTGAGCAGACAACACCACCACGAAGACACGCCGACCGACGGTCGGCGTTTCTCGTTTCTCGGGGCATGTCGGCCGCACCACTCGGCGGGAGAGGCCACCAATGCCCATCGCCACCAGCAAAGACGCCAACCCAGGGTTGGTAGCGTCGCTCAGCGACGCTGAGAACCCTGGGTTCGCCAAGTCCAGCACCGAGCTGATCCACCTCGCCGTCCCCAAGGGGCGGATCGAGGCCGCGGTCACCTCGCTGCTCGCGGATGCCGGGATCGGGCTGCGCTCCGGTGCCCGGGGATATCGGCCGGTGACGTCGGTCGAGGGTTTCGAGGTCAAGCTCCTCAAGCCGCAGAACATCGTGGAGATGCTGGCGGCAGGCTCCCGTGACATCGGTTTCGCCGGCGCGGACTGGGTGGCGGAGAAGTCGGCCGAGCTGATCGAGCTGCTCGACACCGGGCTCGACCCGGTGCGGGTGGTGGCCGCGGCGCCCGAATCCCTGCTCGTCAACGGTCGGCTCCCGGATCGCCGGCTAGTGGTGGCCAGCGAGCTGGAGCGCCTCGCCTTGCGTTGGATCACAGAGAGAGGGCTCGACGCCACCTTTGTCCGCTCCTACGGGGCCACCGAGGTCTTCCCCCCGGAGGATGCCGACGTGATCGTCGACATAACCGCCACCGGAGAGACACTGACCGCCAACAACCTGGTCGTGGTCGACGAGCTGATGAGGTCGTCGACCCGTCTCTACGCCAGCCGGGAGGCCCTGGACTCACCGGGGAAGAAGCGGGCGATCGACGGTCTGGCGCTAAGTCTCCGCTCAGTGCTCGAGGCAAGGGATCGGGCCATGGTCGAGCTCAACGTCTCCGCCGATGAAGTCGAGGGTGTCATCGAGATCCTTCCCTGTATGCGGGAGCCCACCATCGCCAGCCTTCATGGCTCCGCCGGGTTGGCGGTCAAGGCCGCGGTGCCTCGCTCCGATCTTCCCGGGCTGATCCCCCTGCTGAAGACACGGGGGGCCACCGACATCGTGGTGACCCGGCTGGAGCAGATCGTCCCATGAGAGACCGCTACCAGCCCCCGTCGTTCCGGCACGCAATCGACCTCGACCTATCCCGCAACGAAGGCATTGCCCGGCTCTCCTCGGTGGATCTCGGTGCCGGCGAGGTCGCCACGCTCACATCGCGCTACCCGGACACGGCGACCCTTCGAGAGGCCATCGCAGTACGCCATCGGCTTCCGGTGGATCAGGTCCTGGTCACCGCGGGCGGCGACGACGCCCTGTTTCGCTGCTTTCTCTCCATCACCGGAGGCACGGTCGTGGCCACCACGCCCAGCTTCGAGATGATCCGGCGTTATACGGCACAGCTGGGGAATCCGCTGATCGAGGTTCCCTGGTGGGACGGCGACTTCCCCATCGACGACTTTCTCGAGGACACCTCGGCGAGCCCGGCGATGGCGATGGTGGTCTCACCGAACAACCCCACCGGGAACGTGATCTCGACGGCCGACCTGCGCAAGGTGGCCGACGCGTACCCGCTCCTGGTTCTCGACGCCGCCTATGCCGAATTCGCCGAGGAGGACCCCACCGAGGCAGCACTGGAAATGGGGAACGTGGTCGTCGTACGCACCTTCTCCAAGGCCCTGGGGCTCGCCGGTCTCCGGGTCGGCTGCCTGCTCGGCCCGCCGGAGCTGATCGAGAAGATCGCCGGCTTTGGCTCGCCCTATGCCGTTTCCGGCTTGTCCGCCGCCCTGGCCGAGAAGGTGGTCCGCGAGACCGAGCCTTCGACCGGGGCCGTGCTGGCCAACCGCGCCCGCCTCACCGCGATCCTCGAGGAGCTCGGGTGCTCGCCCCTGCCGTCACAGGCCAACTTCGTGCTGGCCACATCTGTCGACCCCTCCTGGATGGTTCCCGCGGCGGCATCGCTGGGTGTGGGTCTCCGGCGCTTCAACGAACCCGATCTGGCCACTTGCGTTCGGATCACGGTGCCGGGCGACGAGCCGGCGATGGAGCGGCTGACCGACACGCTCCTGGCCGGGCTCGCTCCCGAGGCGGTTCTCTTCGACCTCGACGGAGTGCTCGTCGACGTGAGCAGGTCGTACCGGGCGGCGATCGTGGCGACAGCGGCGACTTTCGGCGTCGAGCTCGACGAGGATGACATAGCCCTAGCCAAGGCCGCGGGCAACGCCTCCGACGACTGGGAGCTGACCCGGGCACTGTGCGCCGACGCCGGGGTCGAAGTTCGCCTGAATGAGATCACCGATGTGTTCGAGCGTCGCTACCAGGGCGAAGACGGTGGCAACGGCCTCAAGCTCGCGGAGACCCTCCTGGTCGACACGGACACCCTGCAGCGCTTGGCGCACCGTCTTCCATTGGCCGTGGTCACCGCCCGGCCGAGGAAGGATGCCGAGGAGGTGCTGCGCCGGTTCGGAATCGATTCGTTGTTCTCCGCAGTGGTGGCTCGGGAGGACGCACCATCCAAGCCCGACCCGGCGCCGGTTCGGCTCGCCCTGGAGAGCCTCGGGGTCGACAGCGCCTGGATGGTGGGCGACACCCCCGACGATGTCGCTGCGGCGCGGGCCGCCGGTGTGGTCCCCATCGGGGTGATCACCACCGGATTGGATCCAGGGGCCCTTGCCCACGCGGCGAGGGTCCTCGGCTCACTCGGGGAGTTGGAGGAGGTGCTCGATGCGGTCAGCTGAGCTGAGCCGGGCGACGGCTGAGACCAACGTCGAGGTGAGTCTGGACGTCGATGGCTCGGGTCAGGCCCAGATCAACACGGGATTGGGGTTTTTCGACCACATGGTCTCCACCCTGGCCCGCCACTCGTCGATCGATCTCGTTCTCGGCGCCACGGGGGACCTCGGGGTCGATGACCACCACACCGTCGAGGACTGCGCCATCGTCCTCGGTCGGGCCCTCGATGAGGCCCTCGGCGATCGGAGAGGGGTCGCCAGGTTCGGCCACGCCTACGCCCCCTTGGACGAGTCGCTGGCCCGGTCGGTGATCGATCTCTCCGGGAGACCCTGGGCGGAGATCGATCTGGGATTGCGACGAGAGATGATCGGCGAGGTCTCCACAGAGAACCTGACCCACTTTCTGCGAAGCCTGGCCATCGAGGCCCGGATGACGCTTCACGTAGACGTCCTACGCGGCGACAACGACCATCACAGGGCCGAGGCCGCGTTCAAGGCGATCGCCCTGGCTTTGCGCCAGGCAGTGGCCGTCCACGGCATCGACGTCCCCAGCACCAAAGGGGTGTTGGGATGAGTGATGTGGTCGTGGTACCCACCGGCACCGCCAACCTGGCATCGGTGCTCGCCGCCCTGCGCCGGGTGGGGGCGCTGCCACGTCTGGCGCAAAGCGGCTCGGATGTTTCCGACGCTTCTCATGTTGTCCTACCCGGGGTCGGCTCCTTCGGGGCCGCCGCGGTAGCGCTGGATCAGACGGGGCTGCGCCGTGCCCTGCTCGACCGGCTCACCGAGGGCCGTGCCACCCTGGCCATCTGTGTCGGCATGCAGTTGCTCGCCGCAAACAGCGAGGAGAGCCCGGCGATCTCGGGTCTCGGCGTCCTGTCGGGGACGGTCAAACGTTTCGCGGGATCCGTGCTGGTGCCGCAACTCGGCTGGAACCGGGTGGACCCGGAGCCGGGGCTCGACCTCGTCCAGCCGGGGTGGGCCTACTTCGCCAACTCCTACCGGCTCGTCTCCGTCCCGGAGGGCTGGGCCGCCGCCACCAGTGAGCACGGCGGGGTCTTCGTCTCGGCTCTGCAGCGCGGCGAGGTGCTCGCCTGCCAGTTCCACCCAGAGCTCTCCGGCAGTTGGGGGGGCGAGCTGATCGCCCGCTGGCTCGACTCGACCGGGGGTCGGGTCTGATGGCGGCGCTTCGGGTGATCCCCTGTCTCGACATCGACGACGGGAGGGTGGTGAAAGGAGTTCGCTTCTCCGGCTTGCGCGATGCCGGGGATCCCGTTGTGTCGGCGCGCGCATACGAGTACCAGGGCGCCGACGAGATCGTGCTGCTCGACGTGTCGGCGACACCGCAGGGGCGGGCCCATGGTCTCGGAATCGTGGACAGCGTGCGTCGGGTGCTCTCCATCCCGCTGACGGTGGGCGGCGGCGTGCGTCAGGTCGAGGATGCGAGCCGGTTGCTCGAGGCCGGGGCAGACAAGATCGGTGTCAACACCGCGGCGGTCTCCCGGCCGGCCCTGATCACAGAGATGAGTGGTCGTTTCGGGGCGCAGTGCACGGTTCTCGCCGTCGACGCCGCTCGCTCCTGCGGCGGATGGGAGGTGGTCGTGGAGAGCGGGAGACACCCGACCGGGCTCGACGTGGTGGAGTGGTGCCAGAAGGCGGTGTCGGCCGGGGCCGGGGAGATCCTGCTCACCAGCTGGGACCGGGATGGCACCGGTGACGGCTACGACCTCGAACTGATCGAAGCGGTGTCTGCAGTGGTCGACGTCCCGGTGATCGCATCGGGCGGGGCGAGCGGGACGGGGCACATGATCGAAGCCTTCCGATCCGGCGCCTCGGCGGCGCTGGTGGCCTCGATCCTCCACGACGGGGTGAGCACGGTGTCCGAGATCAAGCGCGAGCTGCTGGCCGCGGGTCTCGAGGTGAGACCGTGATCGTCCCCTCCATCGACATCGTCGCAGGAAGCGCCGTGCAGCTGGTGGAGGGTGAGGTTCAGGCATTCGACGGTGGCGACCCCGTCGCATGGATGGAACACTTTCGACTCGCCGGCGAGGTGGCCGTGGTCGACATCGATGCCGCCCGCGGCGAGGGCGACAATCGGGAAGCAGTGGAGCGGTTGTGTGAGATGGGCCGGGTCCGAGTGGGGGGAGGGATTCGCGATGCCGACACCGCGCTGTCGTGGCTGGATGCCGGCGCGGAAAAGGTCGTGATCGGGACTGCCGCCGACGAGGAGATCCTCTCTCGTCTCCCCTCCGGTCGGGTGATCGTCGCCCTCGACGCCCGGGACGGGGAGGTGGTGACCCACGGCTGGCGTGCCGGAACCGGGCGAGGCGTTCTCGAGTCGATAGCCCGTTTTCGCACTCTCTGCGGGGGCTTCCTGGTGACCTTCGTGGAACGGGAAGGCCGTCTCCTCGGCACCGACCTGGAGATGGCACGACGAATCGTCGACGCCGCCGGAGAGGCCCGGGTGACGATTGCCGGTGGGGTCACCAGCACCGGCGAGATCAACGCACTCGACGAGATCGGCGCCGACGCCCAGGTGGGGATGGCGTTGTACACGGGCCGGATCGGGCTTGCCGAGGCGATCACCGCGCCACTGTGGTCGGACCGTGAGGACGGTCTCTGGCCCACGGTGGTGGTCGACGAGGCTGGTCTGGCCCTGGGTCTGGCATGGTCGGATGCCGACAGCGTTGCCGAGGCGGTGGAGACCCGCCGCGGCGTCTATCACAGCCGAAGCCGGGGGCGTTGGGTCAAGGGGGAGAGCTCAGGCGCGATCCAGGAGCTGTTGACCGCAGAGGTCGATTGCGATCGCGATGCCCTGCGCTTCACAGTCCGTCAGGCCGACGGTTTCTGCCATCTCGGGACGAGATCGTGCTGGGGCGAGGACGGGGGTCTGCACCGTCTGGCACGTCGTCTTCGCACTGTCGCCGAGGCGCGACCCGCGGGGTCGAACACTGTTCGGCTTCTCCAGGACCCGGGGCTCCTCGAAGCCAAGCTTCTCGAGGAGGCGGGGGAGTTGGCCGAGGCCGTCGACCAGTCCGACGTCGCCGAGGAACTCGCCGACCTCCTCTACTTCGCGCTGGTCAAGGCTGTTTCGGCGGGCGTCGACCTAACCCGAGTCGAGGAGGTGCTCGACCGACGCCGGCGCCGTGTCATCAGGAGGCCGATGGCCGCCCGGGAGGGGACATGAACCTGCTTCGCCGGATCATCCCATCGGAGGTGGCGGAATTACGGCGAAAACCAGTCGACGAGCGGGTCCTCTCCGGAGCGGCCATGATCGTCGAGGCGGTGCGGGCCGGCGGCGAGAAGGCGCTGCGGGCTGAATGCGAGCGGTTCGGCGACCTCGTGGCTGGTCAGCGTCTGGTCGTGAGTCGGGGGAGCCTTCGCGCCGAGTTCGAGAAGCTCGATCAGGAGACCAAGGCGCTCCTGGCACGAGTGCACGGCCGCATCGAGACTTTCGCCCGGGCGCAGAGGGATGGACTGGCCGATTTGGAGACAGCCGTCGATGGAGGCAGGGCGGGCCATCGTTGGCTCCCGGTGGGATCGGTGGGCGCATACGCTCCCGGCGGCCGGTATCCCCTTCCCTCTTCGGTCCTGATGACGGTGACTCCGGCCCGTGTCGTCGGCGTTTCTGAGGTGTGGGTCGCCTCACCCCGGCCGACGCCACTGGTCATGGCCGCCGCCTGGGTCGCCGGTGCCGATGGCCTCCTCGCTGCCGGTGGCGCCCAGGCCATCGCCGCCCTCGCCTTGGGCACGATGACACCGGGTTGCGACCTGATCGTCGGTCCCGGGAATGCGTGGGTGACTGCCGCGAAGAAGTATCTCTCCGGCGAGGTGGGCATCGACGGTCTCGCCGGCCCCAGCGAGATCCTGGTCATCGCCGACCATCAAGCCGATGCTGCGTTGGTCGCTGCTGATCTTCTCGCCCAAGCCGAGCACGACTCCGACGCCATCCCTGCACTGGTTGCGACCGAGGAGACGCTGGCGCAGCGTGTCGAGGCGGAGATCCGCGACCAGCTCAGCGACCTGCCCACCGCGGAGGTCGCCCGGTCCGCATTTCGCAACGGCTTCTGTGTCGTCGTGGACGACCTGGAGCATGCAGCCGTGATCGCCGACGGGTTCGCTCCGGAGCATCTCGCCCTCCACGTGGCGGAGCCCGATGCTCTCGCTGCCCGGGTCAGCCGCTACGGCTCGCTCTTCTTGGGTGCGGGGGCCGCGGAGGCGTTCGCCGACTACGGGGTCGGGCCCAATCACGTGCTTCCCACCGGCGGCGGTGCCCGTCACTCCGCCGGGCTGTCGGTGCTCACCTTCCTGCGCGCCGCCACCTGGCTGCAGATCGACCCGCCGTGGTCCCTCGTCGCAGACACTGCAATGCTCGCCCGCCTCGAAGGTCTGGAGGGCCACGCTCGGGCCGCGTTGCGCCGCACGGCTCGGTAGGGCCGAGCGTCATGCCCGGAATGTGCCCGGCCGAGGCTGGCGCTCAGGGTCGGAATGCCCTTGGTCCCATGGGAACCGGCCGAGCTCGTCGTCGTAGGTGAGTTGCAGCACCGGCACCGAGTGCTCGTCGGGCCGCTGGTAGTAGCGGTTCGCCGAGAAGACGATCTCACCCGGGTTGGGCACCTCCTCCACCACGACCCGATGGTCCCACTCCCCGAACTCGAGCATTTGCCCGGGAATCAGCGTCTCACCGTTGGCGATGCGGTCACCGGTGGTGTTGAGAAGCCCGGCCGAGTCGTGGGCGTCCAGCCCGAAGACCAAGAGCTCTGGGTGATGGAGGCCGAACATGCCCACGGTGTATGCGAACGGCGGCGCATCGTCTTGATGTTCGCCACAGTCGGGGGCGGTGCAGACCCCGCCCGCGATGTACTCGATTGCCCATCCGTGTTGTCTGATCATCGACGCCATGCGGGCGTCTTCCTGGTCGAGCCAGGCCTGAATGCGAGCGTTCATCTCTCCACTCCCTCCTCGAAGTGCCTTGCCGGCAACGTATCGGCAGGAGCCGACAGAAATCTCGAGACAAATAGGCCATGCCTGGGCGATACCGAGCGTCACGGCAACCTCGAACCGCGGACCACTAGCTTCTCGGCGATGAGCGACCCCTCGAACCCCGCATCGATGCGGCGCCGATTCGCCGAGCTCCATCGCTCGGGGATCTTCGTCATGCCCAACGCCTGGGATGTCGGCTCGGCCCGGCTTCTCGAGTCGTTGGGGTTCGAGGCCATCGCCACTACCAGTGCCGGGTTCGCCGCCACGCTCGGTCGCCACGACCAGGAAGTCGAGCTCAACGAGTTGGCGGTCCACGTCGCGGACCTGTGCGGGGCGGTGGGCATCCCGGTGAGCGTCGACGCGGAGGGCGGCTATGCAGCCGACACAGCCGGTCTAGCCGACACGGTGGCTCTGCTCGCGGCTGCGGGCGCTGCCGGCATCTCGATCGAGGACTATCTACCCGAGAGGGGAATCCTGGATCCCGGCGAGGCGGTGGAGAGGGTGACTGCGGTCGTCGACGCCGCGGCTCCCCTGGGCGTCGTAGTCACCGCCCGTGCCGAGAACTACCTCTATGGCGTGGACGACCAGGACGACACCGTCATGCGTCTGCAGTCGTACGCCGATGCCGGTGCCGACGTCGTCTACGCCCCATGGATCACCGATCGCTCCGCCATTGCCCGCCTGGTCGAGTCGGTGGACAGGCCGGTCAACGTCCTGCTACGTCCCGACGGCCCGGCGGTCCCCGAGCTCACCGATCTGGGGGTGCGCCGGGTCTCCACCGGTGGCGCCCTCGCTCTCCTCGCCTATGGGGCGGCGGCGCGGGCAGCGAGGCAACTCCTCGAAGTGGGGAGGACCGACTTGTTCACCGGTGCCCTCACCCGTGAGGAGCGTGACCGCGCCTTCGGCTAGCGCTTGCGCCCGAAGATCCCCCCACTGAGCAGCAGACCGGCTCCGAGCACGAACCCGAAGTCGTACCAGTTGCCGTTGTTGTGGACCTCGTAGATGCTGACGTTGTCGGTGAACAGCGAGATGAAGAACGTCACCGGGGCGATGAAGCCTTGCCACAGCCCCAGCCAGAAGCCGGCGACGTCACCGTCGGGCGGTGCCTGCCCTATCTCCGGGTTGGGGCCCGCAGCGCAGGCGGCCAGCACGAGCACCCCGATCAGGGAGAGCACGATGATCCGGGTCGAGCGGCTCATGCCGGGACCACCTCCACCGAAATCCCGTTGAGCACGGCATTGCCCGAGACCGGGTCCATCTCCCCGGTGGTGAGACGGTTGGCGTTGACCCCCGAGCGCTCGGACGCTACCGACAACGCTGCCCCCTCCATCTGATGTCCCCAGCCGTGGGGGAGGCTGACCACGCCGCTCATGATGTCGTCGGTGATCTCGACACGGGCGACGAGGGTGCCCGCCGACGAGGTGACCTTGACATCCCCTTCGGGGCTCACCCCGATCCGGGAAGCGTCGTCGGGGTTGATCTGGAGGGTGCACCGCTCCTTACCCGACACCAGGACATCGATGTTGTGCATCCAGGAGTTGTTGGAGCGGACATCGCGTCTACCGATGAGGACCATCTGCCCGTTGCGACGACGCTCCATCGCGCTGCGGAGACGGGCGACGTCGGAGAGAAGGGGCTCGGGGGCCAGCTCGACCTTGCCGGAGGGATGGCACAGAGCCTCGGGGAGGAGAGGCTGGAGCGGCCCGAGGTCGATGCCGTGGGGTGCCTCCTCGAGCCGCGCCAGGGTGAGACCGTCGGGATCGATGCCGTAGCCGTCGCCATAGGGGCCTGTCCTCACCAGGAAGTCGAGCATCCGTATCGGGCCACGCCCGCCCCGCGTCGCCGAGTACACCTCCTCGGGGTCCCGGCCGTGGACCCGGGATGCGGGATCGCCGACGGCCGCGCCCACCATGGTGGCGAAGACCGCGTCGTCGATCGCCCCCAGGTCGGCCAGTTGACCTTGCCCGCCGACGGCAGCCCCGAGACGCAGGAGGATCTCCCATTCGTCGGGTGTCCCATCGGGAAGGTCGTACATCGGCGGCGAGTAGTTGGCGATGTTCCGCACCGAGAGCTGGTAGAAGGCGAAGTCGTAGTGGGGCCGCTGCAGGGGAGTGGTGCCGGGAAGGACCACATCGGCGTGGCGGCTGGTCTCGTTGAGATACACGTCGAGCGACACCATGAAGTCCAGGGAGGCGAACGCCTCATCGAGACGGTCGCTGTCCGGGGTGGAGAGGATCGGGTTCCCGGCGATGGTCACCATGGCACGGATCGCGTCGTCGCCGGGCTCGAGGATCTCCTCGGCCAAGGCAGACACCGGCAGCTCGCCACGCACCTCGGGGAGACCGCGGACCCGGGTCGCCCAGCGGCCGGTGCTGAACTGCCGTTTGGCCCTTGGTTGTTCGTGGGCGGCGCGGGAGAACATGGCGCCACCGGGCTGGTCCAGATTCCCTGTGATCACGTTGAGTACGTCGACCATCCACGAGGCCATGGTCCCGAACTCGGTGGTGTGGGTGCCGATCCGCCCGTAGACGGCCGCCGAAGGGGCACCGGCCAACTCCCTCGCCAGTCTCCTGATGGTCTCCGCGGGCACACCACATGCGACTGCCACGCGATCCGGCTCGAAGCCGACCACCGCAGCCGCCAGATCATCGAGACCCTCGACCACCCCGTGCAGCCGGCCCAGCCTGACCAGGCCCTCCTCGAAGATGACGTTGGCGATGGAGAAGAGGAGCAGGGCATCGGTGCCGGGGAGGATGGGCACGTGCTCGTCGGAGGCGGCAGCGGTCCTGGTGCGTCTGGGGTCGACGACCACCACTTTTCCCCCCCGATCCTTGATGCCCTGCATTCGCCCTGGCCAGTCGGGTGCGGTGGCCAGGCTGCCGTTGGACTCGTAGGGGTTGGCCCCCAACATGAGCAGGTAGTCGGTGCGGTCGATGTCCGGCACCGGGATCAGGTCGGGGTGGCCGAACATATAGCCGGAGGAGACATGCTTCGGCATCTGGTCGACCGTGGCCGCCGAGAAGATGCTCCGAGATCGAAGCATCCGGACGAAGGGCCTGATGTAGAGGATCCCGGACATGGAGTGGACGTTGGGGTTCCCCAGATAGACACCCACCGAGTTCGGGCCGTGTTCGGCGATGATCGTGCCGAGTCGGTCCTCGATCACCGCGAACGCCTCGTCCCAGCTGGCAGGCTCATGTCGGCCGTCGCGCTTGATCAGCGGGGTGCGCAGCCGGTCCGGGTCGTTGTCTAGCTTGCCCAGCGTCGACCCCTTGGGGCAGATGAACCCGTGGCTGAACACGTCTTTCCGATCTCCGCGTATCCGAACGACCTGACTCCCTCGATGTGAGATCTCGAGCCCGCAGGTCGCCTCACAGAGGGGGCAGGTCCGGATGTGGGTGGAAATGTCTGTCACCGAGTTCGAATCTAGCGGAGGGGGACAGGGGCAATCAGCGAACCCAGGGTTCCAAGCGTCGCTCAGCGACGCTACGAACCCAGGGTTCCGCGTTCACAGGCTCTAGCGGGTCCGCACGTCGACGACCGAGCCGGGCTCCAAACCCGACTCGATCGTCTCCCAGATCCGCAGGGCAGCGGCTTCGGGATCGGCCAACTTCCCCTCATCGTGGAGGCTTTGGAACCTGTCGACGCTGGGGAAGTCGCGCTCTGGTGTCTCCCTGATGAGACGTTGCATGCCGGTGGCGACGACACCGGGTGCGATCGCCGACACCCGCGCCTCGCCCCGTAGCTTCTGCTCGGCGCCGGCATGACGCACCCAATGGTCCAACGCCGCCTTGCCCGCCCCGTAGGCGGACCACCCCGGGTACACGTTCGAGGCGGCTCCCGAAGTGATCATCACCAGGTCGAAGCTTCCCGTCCTTCCCCGGAGCGCGGCGAGGAAATGGTGACCGATCACCTGCCCGGAAGCGCTGTTGAGGACAACGTTGGCGGCGTAGGCGTCGGAGTCGACCTCCCCGGCGAACCCGATCGGCGAGAGGGTGCCCGCGGCGTGGATGAGGACCGCCCGCGCCGGCTCGTGGCTGGAGACGAGCTCGGAGAGGAAACGCCCGACCCGCTCCCACTGCGGAGGAGACGACAGGTCTGCGGCAAAGTGGCCGATGCCCTCGCCGTCCGGAGGCCCGGAGCGGCTGATGTCGACCACATGTGCCTCGAAGGGAACGATGCGGGCCAGGGCCAACCCGATTCCGCTGGATGCGCCGGTGATGATGACGAGATCGCTCACTCGATCTCAGGCTAGGGCCCGTGGCGAGGGGGTTTTCACGCGGCTACGAAGCCGAAGGTGGCCTGCCCCTGCACCGCGGTCACCAGCCCCGGGCGTCGCCGACTTCGGGGAGCCTGGCTTCGTCCGAGTAGGGGAAGATCTCGATCAGCTCGCCGGAGACGATTCGCTGCTGGATCGCCTGCCATGAGTCGACCCGGAACAGGTCTCCGTGCCGCTCGTGGAAGGCCCTGCTCAGCTCAGGTCTCAGCCCGAGAAAACGCGGGTGCTCCTCGGGGAAGACGTCGTTGGGGCCCACCGAGAACCAGGGCTGGGTGGCGAGGGCCTCCGTCTCGTCTCGCGGCTCGGGCATCACCCGGAACTTGACCTCGGTGAGCGCGCTCAGCTCGTCATAGTCGTAGAAGACCACACGGCCGTGGCGGGTGACCCCGAAGTTCTTGGTGAGGAGGTCGCCAGGGAAGATGTTGGAGCAGGCGAGGTCCTTGATCGCCTGGCCGTAGTCGAGGATGGCCGAAGTGGCAGCGGGGGCCACCGCGTCACGGGCGTACAGGTCGAGGGGTATCACCCGCCGCTCCACATACAACTGACTGATCACCACCGACTCGCCGACCATCTTCACGGTTCGCCCCGCGCTGCCCACCAGCTCATCGAGCAGCCGTGGATCGAATCTCGAGCTGTCGAACTCGAGGTGCTGGAAGTCCTGGGCGTCGATGAGGCGCCCGGCGCGATCGTGCCGGAAGACCAGCCGGTACTTCTCCATGATCCTTCCCCGGGTTGTTCGCTTCGGGGGAGGGAACACATCCCGGATCACCTTGAAGACGTCGTCGTAGCCGGGCATGGTGAACACGATCATCACCAGGCCTTCGGTGCCCGGGGCCTTCTCGAACCTCTCGTCGGTGGCGTTGAGGTGGCGGAGCAGGTCACGGTAGAGCTCGGTCTTGCCGTGCTTGTTCTGCCCGATCGAGATGTAGAGCTCGGCGATCCGCTTCCGCGGCATCAGTCTCCTCAGGAACCGGACCAGGTCATAGGGCCGGGCGACGTCGACGGAGAAGTAGGCGCGTGTGAAGCTGAACAGGATGGAGACCTCGTCCTCCGTGAGCAGGACCGCGTCGACCACGATGCCATCGACCTCGTGGCGCAGGGCCAGGACCATGGGGAGGCGCACCGAGCCGGCGTAGAGCAGACCGACCACATAGGCCGACTGCCCCCGGTAGAACACCGAGCGGACCATCTCGGCGCGGGCAACCACGGGTAGACCCCCACTCTCGACGAGCCGGGCCTCGATGCGCTCCGCGACCGAGCCGGCATCGGAGTCGAGCCTCTTGTACGCGATGGCATGGGGGTACGTCGCCAGGATTCGCTTCACCAGATCGGTCGTCGAGGTCTGCCGGTCGAAGATCCGGTATACCGGCTCGATCGAAGGGCTGGGCGGGCTGTCGAAGTCGGTGTCGACGAACTCGACCCGATCGTTCACCCCGACCGTGTCGAAGACCCGTCTGGTCACCGAGTTGTGGAAGGTCTCGGCGAGCTCCCAGTCCTGGCGGTCGGCGATCAGTCCGGAATACACCGCCTTGACCGCCATCCAGAGCATCGGGTCGTCGACCCGGTCCCCGAGGATGTCGGTCACGTCGCTCACCACCCGACCCGTCACGTGGCCGTACACGCCGAGCCTGCCTACGGTGTCGCCCTGCATCCCCAGCCAGTCGGCGTTGGAGAATCGAGACGGCGCCCGGGTGTTGAAGGCCCTGAAGCGGCTCACGTACTCCTCGAAGCCCTCGAGGACTCTGACCGCGCTCAGATTGGAGAGCCGGCTGTCGGAGACCTGGGCGACCATTCCCTCAGGGTATAGCTGCCGACCCGGGCCGGTTCCGGCGAGTGCCGCGCCCTGACGGCGATCCCCAGGGCAGCGAGCGCACACCGAGGACCGCGAAGAAGAAGGCGATGGGGACCACGGCCATCGTCGCCGATCCCGAGGTGTTGGCGTGATAGCTGACGATGAGGCCCACGGCGACGGAGATGACCCCGATCATGGCGGCGGTGATCATCATCACCGGGACCCGCCGCACCAGCAGGGCGGCCGTCGCGGCGGGGCCGACGAGCAGGCCGAAGACGAGCAGTGTTCCCACGGTGCGGAATGAGGCGACGATGGCAAGGGTGATGAGCGCCAGCAGTGCGAAGTGGGCGAGACGGGGACGAAGACCGAGCAGCGCCGCCTTCTGCTCGTTGAAGGAGAGCACCAGAAAGGGCCGGAACAAGAGAGTGGTGGCGACGGCGGTGACGACGAGCAAGCCGCCCAGCAGCCAGAGGTCGTTGCCGGAGACTCCGAGGGCGTCGCCGAACAAGATGGCAGTGAGACTGCCTGTGTAGGAGTCGGTCCTCGAGATGATGATCACCCCGAGGCCGAGCATCCCAACGAAGAGCAGACCGATGCTCGTGTCCTCGGAGAAGGTTCCTTGCCGGTGGACCAGGTTGATCCCCGCCAGCATCACCAGGGCGGCCAGCACCGCCCCCACCATCAGGTTGAAGTCGAACAGGATGGCAAGGGCGATACCGGGGACCACCCCGTGGACCAGGGCGTCGCCGAGGAACGACATCCCCCGGATCACCACCCATACGCCGACCAAGGCGAGGGCGATCGCCGCCAGCGAGCCACCGATGAGGGCCCGTTGCTGGAATGCCAGCTCGAAAGGGGCGAGCAGCCAATCCATTCGGTCAGCCCGACCTTTGCTCAGCCAGGGCATCGGCGATCTTCCGCGCATTGGACCGGAGCATCCCGATCACTGTCTCGGCCCCGGATCCCGGCGCACCGATCGACTCGGTGTGCAGCTCGACGACGGCCACCTCGCCGACCTCGGCTGCTACCGCTTCGGCGAGCCGGAGGGGGGAGGTGCTCTCGGCGAAGATGGCCGGAACGGATACCTCTTCGATCCGAGAGACCAGTTCGGCGAGCTCCGCCGAGCTGGGCTGGGAAAGGGTGGACCCGCCGGGGATGACCACCCCGATCACATCGAAGTCGTAGCGGTCGGCGAAATAGCCCAGTGACTCGTGGTTGGTGACCAGCTTGCGCCGGTCGGGGTCGATTTGCGACAACGTCGTCTCTATCTCCTCGTCGAGGATCTCCAGGGAGCCGGCAAGATCGTCGGCCCGAGCCGTCCAATCGATGCCGGGCGCGATCTCCTCGAGCCGCTCGGCGATGAGGTAGGCGGCGTCGGCCAGGCGGACCGGGTCGAACCAGACGTGGGGATCGAGGCCTCCCCCGGCCAGAGGGAGTGGGTCGACGGCGGGGGCGATCTCGAGGATGCTCGCGCCGTCGGCGGCTGCCGCCTCCAGAACGTCGTCGAGGCCCTGCTCGAGCGCGAGCCCGTTGGCCACCACCAGGTCCGCCTCCCTGATCAGGGTCCCTTGGCGCGGTGAGGGCTGGTAGTCGTGCGCATCTGCGCCACGGGGGATCAGAGTCTCCACCCGGCCATGGTCCGCGACGATCTCGGCGACGACATCGCCCCAGATCGAGGTGGTCGCCACCACCGTTAGTCCCGCCTCGTCCCCATCTGCGCCTCCACACCCGGTCAACAGGACTGCTGCGATGAGCAGGGCGGGCGCCGCCAGCCGGGAACGCGCAACCCGGGAACGCGCAACCCAGGGTTCCCAGCGTCGCTCAGCGACGCTACGAACCCTGGGTTCGGGAGGTATCATGGTAATGAGAATCATAATCACTAAGGTGCGACGATGACCAGATCCAGCGTGCAACGCCAGGTCGAGGGGCGTCTGTTCGATCACGACGTTCGCTTCACCAGGGGTCGCAGAGCCGTGGTGGAGACACTGAGCGTCGCACCCGGCCCGCTGTCAGCCGCCGAGTTGAGTGATTTGGTCGGCGCCGAGGTGCCCCTCTCGTCTCTTTATCGGACCCTCTCGGTGCTCGAGGAGGCGGGAGTCGTGGCCCATCACCTCGGAGCCAAGGGCCTGACCCGCTACGAGCTGGCCGAGTGGATCACCGGGCATCACCATCATCTGGTCTGCACCCGCTGCGGGTCGGTATCCGACGTGGAGATCCCTGCGTCGCAGGAGGAGAGCGTGCGTGGCCTGGTCTCCGAGATCGCCGCCCTGGCCTCGTTTACCGCTACCGATCACGCCTTGGAGATCGAAGGGCGGTGTCGCCGTTGCGGATGAGATCGCCCGTGGTGCGCGCCAGCGACCTCATCGTGGCCTACGGGGACACCATCGCCCTGGACAGCTCCACCTTCGAGATGGACGGCGGCGTCACGGCGATCATCGGGCCCAACGGCTCGGGGAAGTCGACACTGCTCAACGCCATCGCGGGACTGGTGGTGCCCTCGTCCGGGACCATCGAGGTGATGGTCGACAAGAGACGGCTTGCCTATGTGATGCAGTCGACCAAGGTCAACGAGAGCCTGCCGGTGACGGTCCGGGAGGTGGTGGCGATGGGCCGCTATGCCGCCCTCGGCGCCCACGGCCGGCCGTCTGCCGCCGACCGGGAGGCAGTCGACGATGCGATGGGCCGGATGGGGATCACACACATCGCCGGGCATCACCTCCACGACCTGTCAGGGGGGCAGCGGCAGCGGGTGTTCGTCGCCCAGGGGCTGGCCCAGGACCACGACATGCTGTTGCTCGACGAGCCGCTCACCGGGATCGACCTGGTGACCGCCCAAGCCATCGACGAGGTGATCCACTCCGAGACCGACGAGGGATGCAGTGTGGTGATGACCACCCACGACCTCTCCGAGGCGCGGTCCGCCGACCAGGTCGTCCTGTTGGTCGGCCGGGTAGTCGCCTCGGGTCTTCCTTCTCAGGTATTGACCGAGGCCAACCTGGTGGAGGCTTACGGGCCCTCGTTGCTCCATGTCGAGAATGGAAAGGTCTTTCTCGACGATCCCGCCCATCGGCCGGTCCCCGGTCGCCATGCCCACGGGGAGCGCTCGATCCACACCGAGAGCACCCGATCGGATCTCCACGGGGATGGGACGCTCTAGCGGGACCTGGACGTACCCATGAGGTGGTCGAACCGCTTGCGCACGATCCCCTCCGGCTGTCTTTCGATTTCCTGTGCAGGCGCGCCTGTCGTCGGTCGATGAGCCCTCTCGTGTGCGTCGGCTGCGTCAACTCCTGACCAGCGCCCCGGACTCTCCCCACGGCGCTCACCCGTCGGGCCGCGTACGGTTGTCCCGGGTACGAGACGAAAGGAGAAAGTGTGTCTTTCTGGGACAGTCTGGTACAGAGGCTGCAAGCGCTGGGTGAGGGCATCGTGGAGTGGGGCATCCTCATCCTCGTGGCCCTCCTCGTCCTCATAGTGGGGCGTTGGATCATCGGCCTGATCCGGGATTGGATCGAGCGCCTGCTCGGCGCCAGACCACTCGACGGGATCTGGGAGCGCTCGGGAGTGGCCAGGGCGCTGGAGGGCACCGGACAGACCCCGGCATCCATCACGGCGATGGTGGTCTACGCCTACCTGATGGTGGCCCTCCTGCTCGTCGTGGCTCGCATCCTCCAGCTCGCCTCGATCGAGTCGCTCCTGGAGAGGCTGCTCGCCTGGATCCCGGTCCTGTTGCTGGCTGCCGCGGTGGTCATCATCGCCGCTGCCGTGGGGCATTGGACAGCCAACCTGGTCAGACCTATGGCCGACGAGCGAGGGTTGCCGTGGCTGGCGACCGTGGTCCACGTCGCCGTGGTGGTGTTCGGTGCGCTCTTCGCATTGGAATTGCTCGAAGTCGACTTCGCCGAGGACCTGGTCTTGATCCTGGTCGCCGCGATCGCCGTGGCCCTAGCAATCGCCTTCGGCGTCGGTGGCATCGACACTGCGAGAAAATGGTGGGCGCGTTACGCCTCTCCCAGGGACATGGGCGGGCCCGGGCCTCTCTGAGTAGGGGAGGGTCCGTCTCATCAGGGCGTGATTGAGCCGGGTGCCGGTTTAGCGTCCATGCCCATGTGGGACATACGAAACATCACAGAGGCGGATGACGAGTTGTTCCGCGCCCGGACCTCGCAAGCCTTCGGACGCGACGCCGACATGGGCGAGGCCGCCCTGGAGCGATTCCGCGCCATCTTTGACCGAGACAGGACCTTCGCCGCCTTCGATGGTGACGACATCGTGGGCACGGTGACGGCTTTCTCGTTGGGCTTGACAGTCCCCGGTGGCGTCGTGGTGCCCATGGGCGGCACGACGGTCGTCAGCGTCAAGTCGACACACCGGCGCCGCGGGATCCTCCGAGCATTGATGGGTCGCCATCTGGCCGAGATCGATGATCGTGGTGAGCCCCTCGCCGGTCTCTGGTCTTCGGAGGGTTCGATCTACTCCCGTTTTGGATACGGCCCGGCCACCTGCCGCCATGTGATGGAGGCGAGCGCTCCGTCACTGAGCTTCGTCGTCGGGCCCGATCCCGGTACCACGATCCGGATGGTGGACCCGGACAAGGCGGGCCCGGTCATCCGCGAAGTCTACGAGACGGCGAGGCTCGCCACTGCTGGCGCCCTCACCCGCAGCGAGGCATGGTGGAACAACCGGATCCTCGCCGATGTCGAGTCACAGCGAGGAGGCAAGTCGGCCCAGCGATACGTCGTCGCCGAGCGGGAGGGCACTCCCACCGGCTACGCGATCTACCGGCAGAACTCGAAATGGGACGACTTCGTGGCCACGGGGGATATATCGGTGGAGGAGGTGATCAGCATCGATCCCGCCGCCCATCGTGAGATCTGGAGGTTTCTGGCCGAGATCGACCTATTCCCCAACGTGGCCTATTGGAACCTGCCGGTCGACGACCCGCTGCCGCAGATGGTGAGCGACCAGCGCCGGGTGCGACGCTCGGTCTCGGACTCGCTCTGGGTTCGGCTCATGGATGTTCCCAGCGCCCTTGAGGCGAGAACATACGAGAGCGACGCCGTGGTGACCTTCGGTGTCTCAGATCCGTCTCGGCCTGTGCCGGCCCAGGGTTTTCGCCTCGAGGTTGTGGCGGGGGTCGGGCATTGCGTGCCGTTAAGTGGTGACCCGGAGCTGACCATGCCCGCCGACGTGCTCGGTCATCTCTATCTGGGAGGGGGCAGCGCAACCGCTATGGCGGGGGCGGGCCGCATAGACGGCGACCCGGCTGCGGTAGGAGACTTCCACCGACTCTTCCGAACGAGCCAGGCCCCCTGGTGCCCCGAGGTCTTCTGAGCTCGGGGCGCACCGTTAGCCGGCGACCCAGGTCCCTTCCGTCCCGCAGCTGCAGACGAAGTGGGCGACCAGCCCGTCCTCGCCGGTCTCGATGGCGGTAATGCTGCTCATGGAGAGCAGCACGCGTGATCCGTGTGCCTCGCAGTAGGGGGCAAACATCAGGCCTCCTGATGGTTGTGGCGGCGATGCCAGTCGGCCATGGCGAACCTCGCGTCATAGAGACGGGTCGAGGACTCGGCCAGCTGGGCCAGGGGTGCCTCCGCCCGAAGCAGGGCCTGGTGGGCGTCCCAGGCCGAGGTCAGTTGGGCGAACAGAGGCTCGAACTGGTCTCTGGGGATCATAGCTCCTCCTCGTAATGAGCTATTCTAGTCTTGCTCCTTACAGTGTATCCAGCGATCGGTAATGAGTCAAGGGATTTACGCTCATTACATCGGAGGGACTCAGTCAGGATCTCGCGGACCCACGACCTGAGATGCTCGCGGGAAATTCCGTCACATTCCTCCGATAAATTGGTCACGATGGGAACAAGCGTCGCCGTTGGAGGTTCTCTCTGCTCCGGGGTGCCGTCTCACAGTCAGGAGAACACTTGAGTCAGATGATCGAAGCCCATGGGCTGGTCAAGCATTACAAGGACGTAGTTGCGCTCGACGGTCTCAATCTCGCCGTCTCCGAAGGGACCATCCTCGGCATGCTCGGCCCCAACGGTGCGGGGAAAACGACTGCAGTGTCGATCCTCACCACCCTCCTCATCCCCGACGCCGGGTCGGCCACGGTCGCTGGCGCCGATGTCCGCACCCAGCCGGGGAAGGTGCGTCAGATGGTCGGGCTCTCCGGACAGTACGCCGCAGTCGACGAGCACCTAACCGGGTTCGAGAACCTGGACATGATCGGTCGGCTATATCACCTCGGCAAGCAGACCAGCCGACAGCGTGCTCGTGAGCTGCTGGAGAGATTCGACCTCGCCGAGGCGGGAGACCGCCCGGTGAAGACGTATTCCGGTGGCATGAGGAGACGTCTCGACCTCGCCGGCGCCCTCGTCGCCGAGTCCCCGGTTCTCTTCCTCGACGAGCCGACCACCGGCCTCGACCCGCGAAGCAGGGTGGAGCTGTGGAGCATCATCCGCGATCTGGTGGGGCGGGGGACGACTCTGCTCTTGACCACGCAATATCTCGAGGAGGCGGATCAGCTCGCCGACCAGATAATGGTCATCGATCATGGCAACGCACTTGCTCAGGGCACGGCAAGCGAGCTGAAGGACATGTTTGGCGGCGATCGCATCGAGGTCACCGTGTGCAACGAAGCCGAGCTGGCTGCCGCCGGCGAGGTGCTCGCCGCCTTCGGCCAGGGCGAGGTCCAGCGGGAGGACCGCCGGCCGACTCTGGTGGTGCCCATCACGGGTGGCGCCTCCACCTTGACCCAGGCGTTGCGTGCGCTCGACAACCGAGGGATCGAGCTCAGTGACGTGCAACTTCGTCGTCCCACGCTCGACGACGTGTTCCTGTCCATCACGGGGCATCACGCCGAAGAGCCCAAGAACCTGGAGGAGGTGCCGGCATGAAGCGGTTACGTCTCGCTCTCTCCGACGGCGCCATGATCGCCAAGCGGAATGTCATCAAGATCAAGCGGGTCCCCGAGGTGCTGGTGTTCGTCCTGATCTCGCCGATCATGTTCGTGCTGCTCTTCGCATACATCTTTGGCGGGGCGACGGTGCTCGGCGAGAACTACAAAGAGTTCCTGATCGGTGGGATCTTCGCCCAGACCATTGTCTTCGGCGCCACTTTCACCGGTGCCGGTCTCGCCGAGGACATGTCCAAGGGGATCATCGACCGGTTCCGCTCGTTGCCGATGTCGCGGTCGGCGGTGGTGGTGGGGCGGACCGCCAGCGACGTCATCTACAACGCACTGACACTGGTCGTGATGTCATTGACTGGGCTCCTGGTCGGTTGGGGGATACACAACGGTTGGCTCAACGCTTTGGGTGCGTACGCTCTCCTGCTGCTGTTCGGCTACTCCATCTCTTGGATCATGGCGTTCGTGGGCCTGCTCGTGCCCAGCGTGGAGGTGATCAACAACGCAGGGTTCATCGTGATCTTCCCGATGACCTTTATCGCCAATACCTTCGTGCCGCTCGAGACCTTGCCGTCGGTCTTGCGCACGGTTGCCGAATGGAACCCGGTGTCGGCGGTCACCCAGGCGACCCGTGAGCTGTTCGGCAACATCCCACCTGGCACACCCGAGCCCACCGTCTGGCCGCTGGAGAACCCGGTGCTCTACACGCTGATCTGGGTGGTGGTGTTCATCGCCGTGTTCGCCCCGCTCTCGATTCGGCGGTACAAGAGGGTGAAGTCGCGGTAGAGACCGTTCTGTGAGGGTTGTTGCACACCCCGTGTGCACAAACACTCACAGAACGGTTGAGACCCCTCGACCGGGTAGCGTTGGAGTCGAGTTTGAGCGAAAGGTCAAATAGCGATGTCTGACGCCGACTACACGCGGGTCGACGCCCTGGTCGACACCTTGGTCGCCGAGCATCCGCCCGACGACACCCCGAACGTCGAGTTCTGGGGTGCCCAGTATGACAAGGGGTTGGCCTGGGCCTGGCATCCGGAAGGATTCGGTGGGCTCGGATTGGAACCACGTCATCAGACCCGTATCAACCAGCGCCTCGAGCAGGCCGGGGCCTCGATCGAGAACAGGTACACCAACTTGTTGGGGATCGCCATGGGCGCCGGTGTTCTCGACGCCCATGCCAGCGATGAGCAGAAGCGGCGCTGGCTTCGTCCCATGTTCACCACCGAGGAGATCTGGTGCCAGCTGTTCAGCGAGCCGGGGGCCGGGTCCGATGTCGCCGGGCTGGCCACCCGGGCGGTTAAGGACGGCGACGAGTGGGTGGTCAATGGGCAGAAGGTGTGGACCACCCTGGCCCACCTCGCCAAGTGGGGGATGGTGGTGACCCGAACCGACCCCGACACACCGAAGCACCAGGGGATGACCTACTTCATCGTCGACATGGAATCCCCGGGGGTGGACGTCCGGCCGCTCTACCAGATAACCGGTGAAGCCGAGTTCAACGAGGTCTTCTTCAACGACGTTCGCATCCCCGACGAGAACCGCATAGACGCCGTTGGCGCCGGGTGGCGGGTCGCCCTCACCACGCTGATGAACGAGCGGGTGGCCATCGGGGGAAGCGCCATCCCCCGGGCGAGCGGGTACATCGGCCAGGCCGTTGAAGTCTGGCGGGAGATCGGAGAGGACGACCCGGTGCTCCGGGATCGGCTTCTCGAGCTGTGGGCGGATGCGGAGGCGGCCCGGCTCACCTCGCTCCGGGCAAATGAGCTGGCCGGCGCGGGCATCCCCGGCCCGGAGGGCTCCACCGGCAAGCTGGCATGGGCAAACCTGAACAAGGAGATCACCGCCTTCACCGTGGAGCTGCTCGGTCTGGACGGGACGCTCTACCCCGGGGGCTACCAGTTGAGCAGACCAGGGCGATTCGCCCAGCACGAGCCGCGCAAGGCGTACTTGCGGACGCGGGCCAATTCCATCGAAGGAGGGACCTCGGAGATAATGCTCAACATCCTGGGGGAGAGGGTGTTGGGTCTTCCCGGCGAGCCCCGTGTCGACAAGGAACTGCCCTGGGCCGAGGTACCACGTGGCTGAGTCGCCCGCCGTCTCCTACGCCCCCACCGAGGAACAGGAGCTCATCCGCTCCACTGCCCGCCAGTTCCTCGCCGAGCGGATCCCGCTGGAGCGGGTGCGGGAGCTGATGATGTCCGAGGACGGGTTCGATCCTGTGCTCTGGAAGGAGATGTCCGAGCTGGGCTGGACCGGGCTCGTCATCGGTGAAGAGCACGGGGGTGCCGGGCTCACCTGGGTCGAGCTCAGCGTGCTTCTCGAGGAGATGGGGCGCATGGTGACCCCGGGCCCGTTCTTCGCCGGCCTGATGGCGACCGCTCTGATCGAGGAACTGGGCGGGGAGGAGAAGGGCGATCTGTTGGAGGGTCTGGCGTCTGGGGAGACGATGGCCACTCTTGCCGTGTTCGAACGGCCGAGAGGATGGGAATTCGACCGACCGGAAACCCGTGCCACGCTATCCGGTCGGGGCTGGGTTCTCGACGGAGCGAAGCGAGCTGTACTCGACGCTCATCTCGCCGATCTCCTTCTCGTCTCGGCGAGCACCGACGACGGTGTCGGTGTGTTCTCGGTGGATACCAAGGACGGCGGCGTCACGGTGGAACAGGAGAGTGTCCTGGACCCGACGAGGAGACAAGCGACAGTGACGTTCCAAGGGGCATCGTCCCTCGCCCGGCTTCAGGGCGGTGACCCCATTGCCGGGCTGAAACACGTGTTCCGCTTGGCCACCGCGGCTCTCGCCGCCGAGCAAGTCGGAGGGGCGCAGCGATGTATGGAGATGTCGGTCGAGTACGCCAAGACCCGATACCAGTTCGGGCGCCCCATCGGCTCCTACCAGTCGATAAAGCACCGCTGCGCCAACATGCTGATGCGTGTCGAGCACGCCAGGTCGGCCGCCTATCACGCGATGAGGGTCACAGGCGATCGTGACGAGCTCGCCATCGCAGCTCCACTGGCCGGGGCTGTCGCTTCGGACGCGTATGTGTGGGTGGCGGGGGAGAACATCCAGGTGCACGGTGGAATCGGATTCACCTGGGAGCACGACGCCCACCTCTATCTGAAGCGGGCCAAGTCGAGCTCACTCCTGCTGGGCAGCCCGCGTCACCAGCGCGACCTGCTCGGTGAGGCGCTCGGCATCTGAGTCGATGACCCGTCGTTTGCTCGCCGTCGTGGTCGTATTGGCGGGCTGTGGCGGCGGGGTCGCCTCCATGGCGCCGGCGTCCGAGCCGAGCGGCTTCGAGGGTGGCCCTTGGGCGGTCGAGTTTCGACTCGAGTTGGAGCCAGGGTTCTGGGGGGTGGGCCACCATCGCTATCAGATCTGGCTGGAGTGCGAGGCGCTGGGACGGCGTCGCTGGAGCCAGCACAACTTCGACGCCGACACCGACAGCGAGATCATCGAGGAGAATGTGTACATTCGGCTGGGTGGGGTCAGCCTGCACCGCACGGGGCCAACCGGCATCAAGCTGATCAACACCGACCAGCCCACGATCGCCCTGGTCGCTGTGCTCGACCTGGAGAGGGCACAGGCCGCGGAGGCGGCGGACGAATGCGCCGCCGAGCTCCGTCTCGAAGACGGTGCCATCCGCTACCTGCCCCCTGGCGAACCCTTCCGCGTTTAGCCGGCTCCCGCAGACGTGCAGCTAACCCGTGCTGTGCTCGAGAAGCCAGGCATAGACCGCAGGGTCCCGGTAGGCCATCTCCCAGGACTGGTAGTGCCCCACTCCCGGATAGGAAGTCCAGCGCACATCCTCGTCGCACAGGTCCTCATATGCCTCCACCTCGGCGCGGATGATCTCGTACACGCTGATCAGGTCGTTGTCGCCGTGTATCCCCCAAATCGGCACCTCGGAGAGCCGGCACGCAGCATCGTCCATGATCCCGGTCGTCAGGAACCCGCTCCCTGCCACCGAGACAACGGCCGCATAACGCTCCGGGTCGCGGAGGGCGACGTGCCAGGCCCCCTGGCCACCGGTGCTGATGCCCGTCAGATAGACCCGGGTGGTGTCGATAGCGAGCTGGGAGCTGATCTCGTCGACGATCTCACCGACTTCCTGGGGTTGGCCACGGTCCCACCAGTTCACGGCGTCGAGTCCCTGCGGTGACACCACCACGAACTGGAAGTCCTCCGGTTGGTCCCCGACGGCGAGGACGGCGGGGAGACCGTATTGCATCACGAACTCGGTGGAGTACTCGATCGGGGCGGTCCCATGCAACGAGACGATCATCGGGTAGCCCGGCTCGGCGTCGGGGTCGTAGCCATCGGGGATCCAGAGCAGGTACGGCATCTCCCGGTTGCGATCGACGGTGTGCGAGCCGAGCAGATGCCGGCCGGTTTCGATCTCATCCCCCGCGCAGCCGACGGCGACCATCGCCGCAATCAGAGCTGTGGCGACCACCCGAAGACGCATTGGCGGAGAGTAGAACCTGAGACGGGCGCGGCAGCACTCGGCCGACCGGCGTCTGTTCGGGCGACGATCATCCATTGGAAGACGATGACTGAAAGGTGAATCCCCGGCGTAGGGGTCAGTCACAGCTCCGGGAGGCCATCGCCCGAAGTCGGCCGACCATCAGGCTGGCCGACCGGCGTCCTGTTCGAGCGACGATCACCCCCCGGAACTCCGAGGACTGAGGTGAGTCCCCGGTATCGCGTTCAGGCCTGGGTCTTGGAGGCAATCGCTCGAAGTCGGCCGACCATCAAGCCGACCATCTACTTGCTGCGCAGCTTGGGGTCGAGGGCGTCGCGTAGACCGTCGCCGATGTAGTTGACGCTCATGACGGTCAATGAGATCAGGACACCCGGGACGATCGCACGCAGGGGGGAGAGCTGCAGGTAGTCGTTGCCGTCGAAGAGAAGACGCCCCCAGGTTGGGAACGACGCCGGGAATCCGAGCCCGAGGAAGGACAGTGCGGACTCGGTGATGATGGCGACAGCAACTCCCAAGGCGGCTGACACCATCACCGGGCTCAAAGTGTTGGGAAGGATGTGGCGGGTGATGATCTTGCGCTTCCTGGTGCCGATGCTGTTGGCGGCAAGGACGAACTCCTCTTCCTTGAGCGTGAGGACGTCACCACGGACCACCCGCGCGGTCTGCATCCAGCTGGTCACGCCGATGATGAACACCACAAGCAGGAAGATTCCGAGCTCCTGCCCGAACGCCTTTGCCAGGCTGTCTCGGAACAGCATGATTATGACGAGCAGGAGGGGGAGGATGGGCAGTGCCAGGAAGAGGTCGGTGACTCTCATCAATGGACCGTCCAGTTTTCGGAAGAAGCCAGAGATGATGCCGATGCCGGTCCCCAGGACCAGGCCGAAGAGCATGGCGGCGAACCCCACCGCCAGGGATATACGACCTCCGACCAGGGTCCGGGCGAGGACGTCACGGCCCAGGTTGTCGGTGCCCAACGGGTGATCGATCGACGGCGGGTCGTTGGTTGCGCTGGTGTCGATGGCGTACGGGTCGACCCCGTAGATGATCGGCCCGAAGATGGTGATGAAGACGATCAGACCCAGCAGGACCAGTCCGACCAGGGCGCCCTTGTGCTTCTTGAACTGGCGCCAGACGTCCTCGCGGAGAGACCGATGCTTCTCGCCGCCAAGGGTCTCCTGACCCGCTTGCTCGTCGACTCGCTCCTGAATGGTCGCCATCTCTACGTCCTCGTCATGTCAGTCGTAGCGGATCCGTGGGTCCAACACGCCATATGTCACGTCGGCGATGAGATTGAAGAGCACGATGAGCACGGCGAACATGAACGTGAGGGTCTGCACCATGGGCACGTCAGACTGGCCGATGGAGATGATGAGGAGCTGGCCGAGACCGTTGATCCGGAAGATCTGCTCGGTGATGATGGCACCTGCGAAGATGCCCGGCACCTGTAGGGCGATCAAGGTGACCACGGGGATCATGCTGTTCCGCATCACGTGGGTGAGCACCACGCGATTCTCCCGGAGGCCCTTCGACCTGGCGGTCCGGACGTAGTCCTCGTTGAGGTTGTCCAGCATCGAGGCCCGGGTGAAGCGGCTGAGGGCGGCCGCGTTGAAGAGGGAAAGGACGGTCACCGGCATGATCATCTGCTCGATCTGGAACCACACGCTGTTCCAACTGGTCCAATCGACGACGTGGGTCGTCGTATAGAACGAGGGGAACCATCCCAGCCAGACACTGAATACGAGGATTGCGACGATACCGGTGAAGAAGACCGGTACCGAGTAGCCGACCATGGTGACGAAGGTCCCGACGTTGTCGAAGGCCGAATACTGCTTGTAGGCGGAGATCACGCCTACCGGGATGGCAATGAGGATACCGAAGATGAAGGCCAGGCCCAGGACCCAGAGGGTCTGGGGAACGCGCTGGAAGATGATGTCGAGAGCGGGGGCCCGGGACGACCAGGAGATGATCCGGTCGCGGGTCTCACAGTCGCCGCTTATGCACGTGCGGAAGACGGAGTCGAAGACGTTGAGCGGCTCGTTGATGAACATGAGCTGCAGCCACTTGAGCCATTTGATGAGGAACGGTTCGTTCAGCCCGAGCGACTCCCGTATCTGCTCGCGAATCTCTTGGGAAATGGTGAGCGGGAGCTGTGAGGTCGGGTCACCAGGGGCGAGGTCGAGGATCGTGAAGATGATCAGGCTGATCACCAGCAACGTCGGTATGGCGAAAAGTGTTCGCCGCACGATGTATCGGCCCATTTCGTCCTGCCCAGGATCTACGTGAGAGACGCCTTTCGGGGGCCGGGCCCCCGAAAGGCTCTCTCTTCAATCGAATCGAAGTCTAGAACAGCCCTAAGAGCTGCGGGTCCAGCCTTCGATGTTCCAGTACTCGGAGTCCCACGGGTTCAGGTCGCCAACGCCTTGGATGGCATTGGAGAACGCCGAGACCGTGCCGCGGTTGACGAGTGGGATGACCGCGTGCGTCAGGACCAGGTCCTGAAGCTGGTGGATCGTGGGGATCCGGTCTGGGTCATCCAATGTCATCCCGGTCAACTCTGCGTACAAGGAGTCGTACTCCTCGGTGCAGTAGCGGTCGAGGTTCTCGCCGCCGTAGCTGTTACCCGAGGTCGGGATCTGGTCACACAGGAACCCGAGGAAGTACGAAACCGCGTCGGGGCCGACCGATGAGTTGGTGTACATCTGGATGTCCCGGAAGAACTTCCAAATGCAGTCATCGCTGGCACAGGTTCCGTCGAAGAACAGGCCGGCGTCGACGTTGCTCATGTTGGCCTCGACACCGATCTGCTCCCAGTACACCGCAACCAGGTCCTGGAAGGACTGGCGCACTGCGTTGGTAGACGTGACGTACGTGAACGACATCGGGATGCCGTCCGGGGTCTCCCGGATGCCGTCGCCGTCGCTGTCCACGTAACCGTTCTCCTCGAGCAGGGCGTTGGCGCCCTCGATGTCCTGGGTCAGGCACCAGTCGTTGAAGGTGGTGGTTGCCTCCTCGCCGACCGGCCAGAACGTGCAGGTGGGCTCTCCCGTCGAGCCATAGCCGACCGCGGTGAGCTCCTCACGGTTGATCGCCATGGACAGCGCTCGTGCCACAACTTCGTTTTGATAGAACACCGGGTGCGTGCCGCCCGTCGGCGCAGTCGGCTCTCCCTGGTACTCAGAACGCGGATCGCCGTTGGGATCTGTCTGGTTCAACCTGATCGCCTCGACGCTCGAGGCGAAGTTGACGTAGACGGTCCCAATACCGGCGGCTTCCATTGGCTCGAGGATCTCCGGGGCCACCTGGAGGTTCCATGCGTAGTCGGCCTCGCCGATCTCCAGCACGGAACGGGCCGCCGCCTCGGCGTCACCGCCACCCTTGATCTCCACTGAGCCGAAGAATGGCTGGCCATTCTCGACCCCGCGGTAGTTGGGGTTCATCTCGTAGAGGACGGTGTCCTCGGGACGAAGCTCCGTGACCATGAACGGACCGGTGCCGATCGGGGCGAAGTTCTGCTCTGTGCAGGAGTTCGCAGCCTCACCGACGCAGTCCGCGAACTGGGCGCGCTGGATGATCGGGCTGGTGTATCCCACGAAGGGCACGAACGGGAACGGCTGTGGGCTGACGAAGGTGACGGTGACCGTGAGGTCATCGACCGCTTCGACCGTCTCGACATTGGCGTACGCCGAAGTCGCACAGCCGGTCGCCTCATTGGAGCAGTACTCCCAGCTGAAGACCACGTCATCCGACGTGACTGGGGTCCCGTCCGACCAGAGCAGACCTTCCTGGAGGGTCCAGGTGATCTGGGTCTGGTCCTCTGAGATCCCACCGTTGTCGGCGGTCGGGAGCTCGGCGGCCAGAACCGGGACTACCTGTCCGTCCGGGTCGAATTCGGCGAGTGGGTCCAACACCAGCGAGCCGGCCAGTAGGTCCTTGGTGCCGGTCGACAGATACGGGTTGGCCTGTGAGGGCGCCTGCCACTGCAGGAGCAGCAGGTTCCCACCTTCACCCGCATTGCCCCCGGTGGGGGGTGCCGTGGTGTCGGTTGGAGCCCCTGTGGTGGTGGAACCATCCGCACCGCCTTCACCGGTGGTAGTGGTCCCCTCACCATCGGCTGGCCCACACGCCGCCACCAGCATGGCTAGTACGGCGATGAGCGCCAGCAGTCTGGTTCTCTTCATCGTTAGTTTCCTCCATTGCCGGAACGAACGTCCGGCATCGGTGGAACGGTAACACCGTCAAGCGTGCGAAGCGCAAGAAACTGGGAGCCTGGGCGGCACCTGCCGACGCACTAATGCAACGAATTCCGGCGCCTTGCTACTCGGCGAAGTGGCAGGCCACCCATCGTCCCGGTTCCAGCTCACGCCACTCGGGAACCTCGAGCACGCACCGCTCCTGTGCCATCGGGCATCGGGTGTTGAAAGGGCACCCGGGAGGGGGGTTGGCCGGGCTCGGGATGTCGCCTTCGAGGATGATCCGTTCTCGGGTCGCCTCGACCACGGGATCGGGCACGGGAACCGCCGAGAGCAGAGCCCTCGTGTAGGGGTGCTTGGGATCGGCGTAGAGAGCTTCGACATCAGACATTTCCATGATCTTGCCCAGGTACATCACGGCCACTCGATCGGCGATATGACGGACCATGGAGAGGTCGTGGCTGATGAAGAGGTAGGTCAGGCCGAGCACGTCCTGGAGATCTTCGAGCAGGTTCACGACTTGTGCCTGGATGGAGACGTCGAGCGCGGCGATCGGCTCGTCGGCGATGATGAAGTCGGGGTTGAGGGCGATGGCCCTCGCGATCCCGATCCTCTGCCGTTGGCCGCCGGAGAATTCGTGCGGGTAGCGGTTGGCGTGCTTGGGCTCCAGCCCGACCAAGCGCAGCAGCTCGTTGATGCGCTCCTTGCGCTTGGGGCCCTGGGCCTTGCCATGCTCGATGAGGGGCTCACCGACTATGGAGGCCACCGTCATCCGAGGGTTCAGCGAGGCATGGGGATCCTGGAAGATCATCTGCATCCTCGGTCGGAGGCCGCGCAGCTTGTCACCCTTGAGTGAGGTGAGCACCTTGTCCTCGAAGTAGACCTCGCCCTCGGTGGCCGGTGTGAGCTGCAGGATCACCCTGCCAGTGGTGGACTTGCCCGAACCCGACTCGCCGACCAATCCGAGGGTCTCCCCACGCTCGATGTCGAAGCTGATCCCGTCGACGGCGCGGACAGAGCCCACCTGTCGCCGGAAGACGCCCTTCATGATCGGGAAATGCTTCTTCAGGTTGCGCACGCTGACCAGCACGTCGGAGCCGTTGCTCGTCGTGGGTGTGGTCGTTTCCATCTCAGTTGCCATACCGGGGCCTGTCATTGTCCAGATCCCACCAACATGCTGTCTTGCGCCCCGCCCCGATCTCCATCAGGGGTGGGTTCTCATCCCAACACTTGTCGTACACGTAGGGACAGCGCGGGGCGAAGGGACAGAAGGCGAGTGGCTCGTAGAGGCTGGGTGGCTGGCCCTTGATGTTGACCAGCTCTTTGCCCTTTTGGTCGAGCCGGGGAAGCGAGCCGAGCAGGCCCTCTGTGTACGGATGCTGCGGGTTGGCGTACAGCTCCGCGACCGGCGCCTCTTCGACGATCTGGCCGGCGTACATCACCAGCACCCGGTCGGCGAGGCCGGCTACCACCCCGAGGTCGTGGGTGATCCAGATCACCGCGGTGCCCAGCTTCTCCCTCAGATCCCGGACGATCTCGATGATCTGAGCCTGGATGGTGACGTCGAGGGCGGTCGTGGGCTCGTCGGCGATCAGGATCTCCGGGTCGCAAGCGAGGGCCATTGCGATCATGACGCGCTGGCGCATGCCGCCACTCAGTTCGTGGGGGAAGTTGTCGAGTCGGGCCCCGGGGTCGGGGATCCCCACCAGTGCGAGCAGCTCCTCGGCGCGGGGACGGCGCTGCTTGTCGTTCAACTCGGTGTGGAGGCGGAGCGACTCCATGATCTGGTAGCCGACTGTCAGCACCGGGTTGAGCGAGGTCATCGGGTCCTGGAATATGAAGCCGATCCTGCCGCCTCGGATGTCGCGGAGGTGATCGAGGTCGATGCTGAGCAGGTCCTCGCCGTCGAACATGGCCTCACCCGAGACGATCTCACCGGGCGGCATGGGGATGAGGCGCAGCAGCGACATCATCGTGACGCTCTTGCCGGACCCGGACTCGCCGACCACTCCGAGGAACTCCCCCCGGCGCAGGTCGAAGCTGATGCCGTTGACCGCGTAGACCATCCCGTCCTGCGTGTCGAACTGCGTCCGCAAATCCTGGACCTGCAGGACGGTCTGAACCTGAGTTTGTGTCACACCCTGCCCATTTCTCGTGTGTGAGCGCAGAGCGTAACGGTGAACTGCGGCCTGTGCTTGGGGTACGTGCCACGTATCACGTATCGCTCATGACCACCTTCGTCACGAATCATCCGTCATTCGCGCCGTGCAGCGATGCCCAGTGGTCCCCTTCAGCCAGATCGATGATCGTGAAGGCCATGGCGAGGGCCCCATCCCGGATCGCGGCCTCCCCACTCTCGGTCACGGTGGCGGCGGCAAAGTCCTTCTGATGATTGACCGCCCCTCCGGCCTCGATGGCGATCATCGGGTGGATCGAGGGCACCACCTGGCTCACGTTCCCCATGTCCGATGAGCCTCCCGACGCACCTTGTTCCGCCTCGGTGGGCAACGGCCTCCCCAGAGAGGTGGAGTTGGCCTGGAAGAGCTCGGTCATCACCCGGTTGTTGATCATGTTCAGGTAGGGATGGCCCTTGGGGGTGATGTCGAGCTCGCAGCCGGTGGCCCGGGCAGCCGCCTCGAAGCAGGCATGCACCTTGGGGATCAGCTCCTCGAGACGCTCCGAGTTGGCGGAGCGAATCCCCCACGTCGATCGGGTGTAGGCAGGGATGATGTTCGAGGCGTCCCCGCCTTGGTCGATGATGCAATGGACCCGATCCGAGCCGAGGATCTGCTGACGGAGTGTGGCGGTGTTCATGTAGGCCTGGACGAAAGCGTCCAGCGCATTGACCCCCACATGGGGGGCGAAGGCGGCGTGTGACTCCTTGCCGTGGTACTCGACGGTGTAGCTGCTCCGCGCCTGGAAGCTGGGGTCGAGGGTGTCTTTGGGCGAGGGGTGGATCATCATCGAAGCAGCCGCGTCCTCGAAGGCGCCCGCATCGATGAGGTCGACCTTGCCTCCCCCGCCCTCCTCGGCGGGGGTGCCGAGAACCGTGACCCTCAGCCCCAGTTCGTCGACGAGCCCGGCGACGGCGATGCCCGCTCCCAATGCCGCGGTGGCGATGATGTTGTGACCGCAGGCTTGGCCAACCTCGGGGAGAGCGTCGTACTCACAGCAGATCACCACCCTCGGCCCCGATGTGCCCACCGTCGCCGAGAATGCCGTGTCGAGGCCGTGCGCGGGGTAGTCGACCTCGAAGCCGTGATCGGCCAGGTACGAGGAGAGGCGGGCCGACGATTGGTACTCCTGGTATTGGATCTCCGGGTTGTCGAACATCCACCGGGAGATCTCGTGGAGGTCCTTCTCGACTTCGCCGAAAGCTTCCTCGGCCGTCTGCTTGCTGCTCATGGCTGAGAAACCGTAACCATCCAACACAGGTCACGCATGAAGGCTGTCGTGATGTCTCATAACGAGGCCCAGACATCCTCTCGCGCCATATCGATGATCGTGAAGGCCATTGCCAGAGCCCCGTCGCGCAGCGCCCTCTCCCCAGACGGGGTGATGGTGGCTGCAGCGAACTCGGGCTGGTGATTCACCGCATCGGTGTCGATCTTGATCGAGGGATGCAGGGAGGCGACGACATGGCTCACGTTGCCCATGTCGGACGAGGCGTGAGTCTCGAACCCGGTCTCGGCGAACGAGGGCATCTCCCTACCCAGTGAGACGGAATTGGCCGCGAACAGCGCCGCCATCACCGGGTTGCTGATCAGGTCGACATAGGGCTCGCCCTCGAAGACGATTTCCACCCCACAATCCGTGGCGGCCGCCGCGGCGTGGAAACAGGCGAGCACCTTCTCGCGCAGGACGTCGAATCGATCCTTGGTCGCCGCCCGCACGATCCAGCGCGACCTGGTGCGGGCCGGGATCACATTGGGAGCGTCGCCCCCCTCGTAGATGACACCGTGGACGCGGTCGGAGGGCTCGAACTGCTGACGCAACGTGGAGATCGCGTTGTACGCGGACACGAACGCATCGAGGGCGTTACGCCCCATGTGGGGAGTGGCCGCGGCGTGCGACTCCTTGCCGAGATAGACCACCTCCAACCCCTGGGCAGCGAGGAGACGTGGGTCGACCAGGTTCCTCGGGCTGGGATGGATGATGATCGAGGCGGCCGCATCGTCGAAAGCACCCGCCTCGAGGAGCTCGATCTTGCCACCGCCACCCTCCTCGGCGGGTGTTCCCAGGACGGTGACCCTGATCCCCAGCTCCTCGGCCAGGCCGGCCAGTGCCACCCCTGCCCCGGCCGAGGTAGTAGCGATGAGGTTGTGGCCGCAGGCGTGCCCGACCCCGGGAAGCGCGTCGTATTCGGCGCAGATGACCACGCGGGGCCCGGCGGTGCCCACTGTCGCCTCGAACGCCGTGGCCATGCCATAGGCGGGATGGGTCACCTCGAATCCGTTGGCGCGGAGAAATTGGGCGAGTCGTGAGGATGCCTCGTGCTCCTCGTATGCGTTCTCCGGGTTGTCGTACATCCACCGCGAAATTGAACGAAGTTCCTCCTCCACGGTGGTGAATGCCCTGGTGGCCGTTTCCTTTTGTGGCATGGAACGACGCTAATCACGCCGATTCGGGTCAGC
Source organism: Acidimicrobiia bacterium (assembly GCA_035249605.1). Taxonomy (GTDB): domain Bacteria; phylum Actinomycetota; class Acidimicrobiia; order Spongiisociales; family ZC4RG35; genus JANQRA01. The sequence continues at coordinate 8,483 of DATFGI010000052.1, read as the reverse complement.
CTCCCCGGGAGGTGAAGACCGCGGAGGACGTAGCGGCCAGAATCCTCAAGTCCATGGCCATCGACCGCTCTGTGACGTAACGCTCGTCGAGCTCGGTCCGCTCCTCCAGGGTGAGCTCGTCACGCCCGGCCACCTGCGCAAGACCGGTGATGCCGGGCTTGACCGAGAACCTCTCGCTGCCCAGACCCACCAGCTCGGCCTCGGCTTCCACGAGGGGCCGGGGCCCAACGAGTGTCATCGATCCCTCGAGCACGTTCCAGAGATTGGGCAGCTCGTCGATCGACCAGCGTCTCAGGAATCGGCCCACCGGAGTGACCCGGGCGTCGTCTTCGATTCGGATGCTGGGCCGGACACCGGTGTGACGGGCGGCGTCCAGCCGCGCCAGGTGCCGGGCGAAAATCGCTTCGTCGGAGTCGGCCTGCATGCTCCTTATCTTCAGCATTCCGAACGGGCGGAGGTCACGGCCCATCCTGATCTGCCGGAAGAAGATCGGCCCCGGACCTTCCAGCCTCACTGCCAGGGCTGCAGCCATCGTCAACGGAAGGGTGAGCACCAGGAGCGTCAGCGATACGCCGATGTCGAGGGTTCGCTTGGCGATCAGATAGCCGGCACGGCTGCCCCGGCTGAGCCGCTCGGTCTCGGCGTGTGACACCGCTCCGGTGACCAGAGCGATGAGGGCGACCACCTCGCCGGACGCGAACGCCATCGACACCCTCTCCACGGCGCCCAGCCCCGCGGCGAGCACCACCACCGAGGCGGCGGCGACCACACCGACGAACCAGGCCACTCCGAGTCGGAACGACTGGTTGCGCGCCACCAGGATCTGGCCGACGAACAATCCGGCCCCGGCCAGGACCACGCCGACCGCAACTACTGCCGCGGCCAGGTTGCTGGGGACGAACCCGCTGCCGAATGCGGTCTCCACGACCCAGGGCCCGGCTAGCCATCCCAAGGCAGCCGCCACCATTGAGAGGCCGACGGCAGCCCATGCCATTCCCCGGGCCCATGCCCGCAATTCCTCCCGCTCGCCCCGGGCCGCCATCTCGGTGAAGGGGGGCAGCACGCGGGCGAGGAGGTTGTACCCGAACGTGAGCGGCGCCCGCCCCAGGGTGAATGCGGCAAAGGCGATGCTGATCTCGACCGGGGAGCCGCCCAAGAGCCCGACGATGATCGGACCACCCAGGAGCAAGGCTTGCGATGCGGCGGAGGCGAGGACGAGGCCACTGAGGAGACCGCGATCGGTCATGCCTTGCGCCAGGTCCAGTTCGGGGCGGTGCACATCGACCCGTCGGAACGGTCGCCATGCCATGACGATGGCCGGGCCGACCACCAGCCCGATGGCAAACCCCGACGCCGACGGCCTCACCAGGGTCACGCCTACGGCGACGATCAGCCGCAGTAGCGATGCCCATCCTGAGGACAGCCCGTACTCCCGGAAACGCCTACGTCCGGCGAGGTTGCCTCGTGCGACGGCGTAGACGAAGTGACCGGCGACGGTGAGCGCGGTGAATGCGATGAATCGGCGGTCCCCATTCAAGTAGAGGTCGACGCCGAGCCAGGCGAAGAGAGTCGATCCGGCGACGGTGACACCACCTAGCCACCAGGCTCGCGCCGGTAGGCCCGACAGTGAGCGGTCCACAGTGAGACGACGCACCACCAACTGCTCGATGGGTAAGAGCAGCACGATGAACGTGAGGAAATGGATGGTCAGGAGCACCGAGACCGGGGCGAAGGCCTCAGCTCCGAGAGTGCGGCCACCGATCAGCTGATAGGCGTACGCCGCCACTCCGGCAACGGCGCTGCCGCCAACGATATAGGCGGTGCCGTCGCTTCGCAGGTAGGCGTAGCGCGCTCCATGGGGCCGGATCCGTTGTGTTCGCTCGGGGATCATCACATTGGTGACGGCGGGGTTCGACCGCGCCGGTGGGATTCTGCCATGTCCACGAGCAGAATCGGCCCTTACAAGCTATCGATTCGACGGGTCCTCTCCATACAATCGGAATCCCGTGTCCTCATCTTCCGACCTCGCCGGTCCGCTCCCCCGCGACGGCCTGATCGCCGCCCTCGCCTCGGCGATCGTCCCCGGATGGGGACAGGTGTACGCCGGGGAGAAGACGAGGGGGAGCCGGCTCCTGATCGTGGACGCTTCGTTGGTTGTGCTGGCCGTCGCGCTCCTCCTGTGGCTGCGACTCGACATGCTCAAGCTCTGGGTTTCGAGCTCCGGCCTCGCCCTGATGATGGCGATCAACCTGGTGTTGCTCGGCTACCGCTGGTTGGCCGCCACCGACGCCTACCAGTCGGTGAGTGAGCAACAGCCTCCCCGGCTCCAGGCCAACGTGTTGATGGTGGTGGTGGCCCTGGTGCTGGTCGCTCCACACTTCGGCTTCGGCTACCTGGCCGTCACCCAGTACGGCCTGATCGACAGCGTGTTCGGCGCCCCCAGCCCGTCGGCAGGCCCGGTTGTCACCACGACCACCGTTCCCGGGGCGAGCACGACTCTGCTGGTCGGTTCGACGGTGGCAACCTCCGACAGTCGGCCCGTGCTCTGGGATGGGCTGGAACGGCTCAACATCGCCTTGCTCGGAGCCGACGCCGGCGAGGGACGGTCCGGTCTGCGCACCGACACCACGATCGTGGTGAGCATCGACCCGGAGACGGGCGACGTCGCCATGTTCTCCGTGCCCCGGGACCTCTCCAACGCGCCGCTCCCCGCGGGCATGGGGATATGGGACTGCAACTGCTTTCCCGATATCTTCACACACCTCTACCGGGCGGCGGAGGACAACCCGGCGGGGTTTCCCGGCCAGGACAATCCCGGCATCAACGCGGTCAAAGCCGCCCTCGGCGAGTTGTTCGGCATCCCCATCCATCACTACGCCCTGGTCACCCTGGACGGCTTCGTCGACATCGTGGACGCATTGGGCGGGGTCACCATCGACGTGCCGGTGACCATTGTCGATGAGGAGTACCCCCATGAGGACGGCTCGGTGCAGAGCATCACCATCGAGACGGGCACCCAGCACCTCGATGGTCACCAGGCGTTGGCGTACGCTCGCATCCGCCGCCAGTCCAACGACTTCGCACGCATGCATCGTCAGCGGTGTGTCATCGAAGCCGTTATCGAGCAGTCGGCGCCGACCGAGATCCTGTTGCGCTTCGGCGCGATCGCCGAAGCGCTGAAGAGGAGTCTGGTCACCGACATCCCCGAGGAGCGTCTCGCCGACTTCATCGACCTCCTCCCCAAGGTCGAGACCGAACGAATCGCTTCACTTCGGATAACACGTGACGAATATCGGATCGGAGCCGAACCCGGGCGCGTCTTCTACGACGTGGAACGGATCCGGGCCGACGCACAGGCGATGATGGAGGACCCCGAGTCCGCGATCGCCGCCCTCGGATTGGGCAGCCTCGACGAGTCATGCGGCGGCGGCGACGAGAGCCCGGGCAGCGGGCTCTGAACTGAGACACTGATACGAGATGGATTTGGGACTACTGGCCGACCTGGCCCTCATCTTCATATTGCGCACACTCGACGTGGGCATCGCCACGGTCCGCATCGTTGTGCTCGGCCGGGGCCGGAGAGGGCTCGCCGCCACCTTGGGCTTCATCGAGGCCATCGTCTGGGTCGTGGCAGTGGCCCGGGTGCTCGACGGCATCGACGATCCGGCCCGGATGGTCGCCTTCGCCGCCGGATTCGCGATAGGCACCTACTTGGGCTCGATGGTCGAGGAATGGCTCGCCATCGGCCAGGCAGTAGTTCGGGTGGTGGCGCCCGTGGACAGCCCCATGGTGGCTCCCTTTCTCCGTGACCTCGGCCTCGGAGCCACCGTGTTCAATGGTGATGGTCTGGAGGGAGAGGTGCGGCTCACGCTCTGTGTCGTCGAGCGCAGGCGACTCGGCGAGGTCAGCGGCGTCATCCGCTCGGTCAATCCTGCTGCCTACGTCACCGTGGACGACACCGCCCCGTTGGACGTGGCCCGGCTGGAGCCTCGTGTCCGTCGCTGACGTCGTGGCCGGGAACGTCTCCGGCCACCTCGTGCGTTCATAGCCCCATCTCATGGGCAAGGGTCGGACCTGGAGAAGCGGTTGGGCCTCACTGGCGAGTTCGATCGTCCCCGGCTGGGGCCACCTTCACCTGGGAAGGATCCGGTTGGGACGGGCTCTGTTGCTCGTCGACGGATTTCTCCTCCTGGTCGCCCTCGTCGCCGTCTTCTTCGCCCAGATCGAATTGGTCAAAGCGTGGGTCACCCCGGATGCGCTCCTCGCCATCGTTGCCCTCAACGCGGTGGCACTCATCTATCGCGGGGTCGCCACGCTCGACGCGTTCGCCGATGGAGCCCGGAGAGGCTGGTTCGACTGGGTGGCCGGCGGGGTCGCCATCGCCATCGTGGTGGCACCCCATCTCGCCATCGCAAGTCTGGCCCTCACCCAATACGACCTGATCGAGAGCGTGTTCGCTCCGAGAGAGCCAGTGGCGGCGCCGGTGGTCTCCACGACCACGACAGAGGGTTCCAGCGCCCCGGGCTCGTCGGCTCCCACCACGGTGCCCGCCACCACCACGACCACAGCCGCACCTCGTTTATGGGATGGCAAGGATCGGCTCAACATCATGCTCTTGGGCAGCGATGCGGGGGAGGGGAGGATCGGGACCCGGACCGATACCATCGTCCTCGTCAGCATCGAGCCGGAGAGCGGCAACGTCGCCATGTTCTCGGTGCCCCGCAACCTGTCCTTCGCCCCCCTTCCCGAGGGCATGGGCCTGTGGAGCTGCAACTGCTTCCCCGACATAATCACCCACCTCTGGGCCAACGGGGAGTGGTACCCCGAAGCCTTCCCCGGCCCCCAGGAACCTTCGATCAATGCCCTCAAGGCGGCCCTGGGGCTGATCTTCGACGTGGACGTCCACTACTACGCCAAGGTCGACCTGAAGGGGTTCGTCAGCTTGGTGGACGCGCTGGGCGGGGTGACCATCGACGTGCCGGAGACCATCGTCGACCCCATCTATCCGCATGAGGATGGCGGCATCGAGAACGTGGTGATCGAGGCCGGGGCGCAGCACATGGACGGGCATCATGCCCTCGCCTACTCCAGGATCAGGAGGAACTCGGGGGACTTCGCCCGGATGCACCGGCAGCGATGCGTCCTCGGTGCCCTTGCTGCCCAGACCTCCCCCCTCGACCTGCTCGCCGGCTTTGGGGACCTCGCCTCGGCGATCAAGGAGAACGTGGTGACCGACATCCCGGTCGAGCGTCTCGGTGACTTCGTCGAGATTCTCCCCAAGGTCTCCTCGGATCGGATCGCCTCGTTGCGCATCACCCGTTACAACTACGGCGTCGGTGGAGACACCCCAGGCCAGCAGGCCTACGACCTCGAGCAGATCAAGACCGATGCCCACCTCTTGATGGAAGACCCCGCCACCGCGCTCGAGACCCTTGACGGGCCGGGACTGGACCAGACCTGTGAGGAGTCTTTCGACTGACCCCCGGTAGCGTGCCGGGGGATGAGCACCATCTTCGAGATAGCCGACTCGCTGGTCGACGATGCCTGCTCGCTCGACCCGGTGACGTCCACCTTCCTCGGTGTGCCCGGGTCTGACCATCTCTGGGGCGAGGGCTTCGGTTTGGCGGGAGTCGAGGCGGAACGCCGTCTCCGCTCGGAATACCGGCCCAAGATCGAGCCATTCCTCGCCGCGCCCACTCTGGAGGACCGTCTCGCCGCCCGTGTGATCGTCGGATCGCACGAAGAGGCCGATCAGGGATACGAGGCGGGCGATCACTTTCTCGAGCTGAGCCATATGGCCTCGCCCTTTCACACTATCCGGCGTGTCTTCGACGTGATGAGCCCCGACGACCCCGACGCCGTCGTGTCCAGGCTGGAGACCGTCGACCAGCCTCTGGCCGACTACAGGGAACTGCTCCGAGCAGGGGTCGACGCCGGGATGACGGTGTCGGCGCGTCAGGTGGCATCCGTGGCGGACCAGGCCCGGGAGATGGCTACCGATCCCGCCTCCGTCGACGCAGTGCTCGACAAGTTGAAGGCATCGGGTCACGGGTCGGAGCGGCTTCGCGCCGCGGCCGGAAAGGCGCGCTCCGCCTTCGGGGAGTTCGCCGATTGGCTGGAGGAGGCCTATCTGCCCCACGCCGGGGAAAAGGACGCTGTCGGCCGGGAACGTTATGTCCGGGCCGCGGACCGGATGGTGGGAATGTCAGTCGACCCCGACGAGGCATACCGCTGGGGATGGGAGGAGTTCCGCCGTCTTCACTCCGAGTTGGGGCGGGCCGCCGATCAGATAAGACCGGGGGCGGGATTCGAGGAGGTCAAGGAGTACCTGGAGACCGATCCTGAGGAGACGGCTCGAGGCACCGATGCCCTGCTCTCCTTCGTCGAGACCACCCTGGCGATGGCCGTCTCCGAGCTAGCCGGCCGCCACTTCGACGTCCCTGAGGAGATCATGCAGCTGACGGTGCAACTGGCCCCACCGGGCAGCCCGCTCGGTGTCTATTACATGAGGCCGTCGGAGGATTACACACGCCCGGGAGGGGTCTGGTACTCGATCGGCGATCAGGAAGTCTTCCCTCTCTATCAGCACGTGTCCACCGCATATCACGAGGGCTTCCCCGGCCACCATCTCCAGATCGGCACTGCGATGACCCGTCACGAGCAGATCAGCCGTTTCCAGCGGGTGATGACCTGGTATCCCGGCTATGGGGAGGGTTGGGGCATGTACGCCGAGGTGCTGATGGGGGAGCTCGGCTATCTCGACGATCCCCGGCATTACTTCGGGATGCTGGCCAAGCAAATGTACCGGACCGCCCGCGTGGTGGTCGACATCGGGTTGCATCTCGAGAAGACCATTCCCGACTCGTCCCCACTCTTCGCCGGGGAGCCGTGGAGCTTCGAGAGCGCCGTCGACTTCATGGAGGTCTACGGGTTTCGCACCCGGGACCAGGCCTGGGACGAGGTGCTCCGCTACCTCGGCTGGCCCGGTCAGGCCATCGCCTACAAGCTGGGGGAGAGGGAGATCCTCGACATCAGGGCGGAGACCCGAGAGAGATTGGGATCCGCATTCGATCTGAAGCAGTTCCACGCCACCGTCCTCGACCACGGGACGATGCGTCTCGATCTGCTCCGTGAGGTGGTGCGGGAAGGAATTCCGGGTTGAGGGACGGTTCGGTCCGATTCTGGTCGGCGTTCCACTCTGGCCTCTACCGGCTCACCGGGGGAATGGTCGGCCGGAGGTTGGTCGACAACGACATGCTCCTGCTCACCACCACCGGTCATGTCACGGGCGAACCACACACCGTTCCGCTGCTCTATCTGAGAAATGGACACGGGTTGGTGGTTATCGCCTCGTATGGGGGCCGGCCCCGGCATCCAACCTGGTATCGCAATCTCATCGCCAACCCCGAGGTGGTGGTGCAGACCGGTAGTGACCGAAAGCCGATGACGGCGAGGACCGCTGACGAAGACGAGCGGCGGGAATGGTGGCCCCGGGTGGTCGAGGCCTACTCCGACTATGCGGTCTACCAATCACGCACCGACCGGGTGATCCCCCTCGTCTTCTTGGAGCCGCTCGATCAGGGCGAGGACCAGACGGGCTGAGTTGGCCGCCACCTCGGGAACGAATCGGTCGAAGTGGGCTACCGCCTCGCCTTCGGCGAGATCGGACAGCGACCTGATGACCAAGTGGTCGGCCCCGAAACGGGTGGCCACCTGGGCCAGGGCGGCGCCCTCCATCTCGATCACCTGACCGTCGAGGGCACTGTGGAGACGGTCGCGGGTGGCCGGATCCTGGAGGAAGAAATCCCCGGTGAGGATGGTGCCGAAAACGACGTGGGGCATACGGTCGAGCACCGAGGTGAGTGCTGTCTGTGCTGCCACCGTCCGCATGGTCTCGAGTAGCCGGGCGGAAGGCGCGAACCCAAGATGGTCGGTTGGGTTGTAGAAGGGGATGTGGCCCGCCTGGTACACCTCGAGGCCTTCCGGGGTGACCACCCCGGCGTCGTGCTGGATGGTCCTCTCCCCGATAACGACGTCTCCCACACCCAAGGCCGGGTCGAGGCCACCGGCCACCCCGGTGAACATGAACAGCTCGGGATGATGCCGCTCCCAGATCAGGGCGGCCAACGCCGCAGTGTTCACCTTGCCCAAGCCGGCTTGGGCGACCACCACCTCACGACCCGAGAGCGATCCATCCCAAATCGACCACCCGGCCAGGTTGGCGCGCGACTTCGACTCCAGCGAGTCGATGAGCAGCTCGATCTCGGCACCGAGCGCGGAGAGAACTGCGATCGGCATCGGCGTCGACCCTATTCGCTTGTGAAGTCATTGGGTGGGGGCGGTTCCGGGGTGAGGGGACGTCTCACCCCTGGGCTCGTCGCCGGCGTCGCTGGTTGCGGTCGTTGGGGTGTTGTTGGGTGTGGCAGGGCCGGCAGTAGAGCTTGGCTTTGTCGATGGTGGTTTCGCCGCCGTCGGCCCAGTGG
>DATFGI010000051.1:0-38780 GCA_035249605.1 Acidimicrobiia bacterium | reverse complement strand
GGGCCGCGACCTGCGACGGCTCGGTCTCTCCTATGGCGAGATCATGGACCTGATCACGGTGAAAAAGTCGACCCTGGCGACATGGTGTCGCGACGTCGGGTTGACCGAAGAGCAGGTGGCCGCGATCAAGGTGCGACGGGCTCCGGAGCCGGGGATCCCGAGGAACACGAACCGCAGGCGGTTGGAGGAGATCGAACAACTCAGAAGCATCGCACGCGACCAACTGCCCGAATTGATTGCCGATCCATTGTTTGTCGCCGGTCTCGTGCTCTACTGGGCCGAGGGAGCCAAGAGCCGCGGCCACCTGAGCATGGCCAATACAGATCCCCGTGCGCTTCGGCTCTTTATCCGTTGGGTACGCACGTTCATAAACCCCATTGCCCGCTTCTCGATGCATTTACACCTGCACGAAGGGAATGACGACGGTGACGCTCAGCAGTTCTGGAGACAGCAAACAGGGCTTGACAAGGCAAACTTTCACAAGACGTTCATCAAGCCCAAGGGCACCGGTCATCGCAAGAATCATCTCGAACATGGGATCTGCACCGTCAAGATGCGGAGGCCCGCCGACGCTTGGAATGTGGTGATGGAATGGATCGATGTCTTCGCCGAAGAATTCGGGCTTGACACCCCCTCTTCCTAGAATTGACTCGGGCCGCTAGCACAACTGGCAGTGCAGGGCGCTCTTAACGCCAAGGCTGTGGGTTCGAGTCCCACGCGGCCCACTCTTCTCTCCTCAGTCCGCGCGGGTGTGGCGAAACTGGCAGACGCGCAGGGTTTAGGTCCCTGTGGGATAACTCCCGTGGAGGTTCAAGTCCTCTCGCCCGCACCTGGGGGCGGGCCCGAAGGCCCGTCCCCAGTGCTTGGTTTCAGGGTTGAAGGTTGGCGCAGTTCTCGAATGCAGGGTGGTCGGGATCGGCGAGCGGCACGAACACCGTCCCAATGCCTGGGACCGGGAACGAGAAGAACGATGTCCCGTCCCAGCTGAACTTGCTGCTCGGCCTCTCGTCATCGAGACGGATCGTGACGAACTGCCCCGTATTTCCGGCCGGGTCCTCACCGAATGTGATGTCGTACAAACCCGACGCCTGAAGTGCCCGCAAGAACGACTGTCCTTCACGTGTCTGCCCGCGTGGGTCGATATTCGCCCCATTGTTGGGCAGCTCCTCCCCGGCGCAATGCGATGCCACCAACTCGTGGATGGCAGCGGGCGCCGGCAAGGCAAGCACCCCCACCATGAGAACCACCACAGTCGTCACGGTCAAGGCTCTTCGCCTCATATATCCTCCTTCGCTCCCGTGCACCACTGAGGCTACGTCGCCGATTCCTGCCGCGCAGCCGATTTCCAGCCGCAAATTTTCTCCCCATTCAGCCGAACATGGACGGGAGCCGGGCAGCTATGCGACCGGCTCGGCGATGCCTCGTGGCGATCACACCGCCGGATAGGTCTCGTCGACGCTCCGGTCGGTGAGCTCGAGGATGTTGCCGAACGGATCCTCGCAGTAGGCGATGAGTCTGCCCGCTCCGGCCTCGAGCGGTTCGGTTCGGGCCCGACCCCCCGTGGCGGCGACAGCATCGAGTTGGGAAGGAACGTCGGCACAGGTCAGGCAGATATGGAAGATGCCGGTCTTCCAATACTCGAAGTTCTCGTCCCGGAGGGAAGTGGGCGGCTCGATGAACTGGAAGAGCTCGAGGGCGACGCCGGATTCGTCGCTCATCACCGCCCTCATCGCGGCCCCAAAGCCCTCTCCGAAGATGACTTGGGAGCGCCCCGGGCCTGCTAACTCCGCCGGACCGAAGACCAGGCGAAGCCCGAACACGGTCCCGTACCAGGCGACGGCTGCGTCGATGTCGGTCACCGTGAGACCGGCGTGGTTGAGACGAGCCGGTTTCACAGCACGAGTGAGGACTGGAGGGCGTCACGGAAGCCGGCTCTTCTACTCATAGGCGCCGGAGGCTAACGCTCCCAGTGATCGCACCCAGCCCCCTCTCACCGGTCCCGCGGCACCCCGGTGATGATCCGGGCACCACGTCGGAACGTCAGGTAGTGCCAGGCCCATCCGAGCAGGACGAAGAACCGATTCCTGAACCCGATCAGATAGAAGATGTGGATGAGCAGCCACGCCATCCAGGCCGGGAAGCCGCTGAACCGCAAACCCTTGATGTCCGCCACGGCCCGGGCACGCCCGATCGTCGCCAGCATCCCCTTGTTGCTGTAGCGAAAGGGACGACGCACACCGCTCTTGATGACACGGCCGACGTGACGGCCCATCTGCATCGCCGCCGGCGCCACGCCGGGGACACCGGGCACTGCGGCCAGATCGCCCACCACGAACACCTCGGGGTGGCCAGGGACCGTCAGATCCGGCTCGACCATCACCCTTCCCGCCCGATCGGTCTCACCGACCAGGGCTCCGATCGGGGACGCCTCCACGCCGGCGGCCCAGAGCACGGTGCCCGCCTCGATCCGTCTTCCGTTCGATAGGGTGACCCCTCCCTCGTCGATGTCTGTGACGAGCGATTCGGTGAGCACCTCGACACCCAGCCCCTCGAGTTGGCGACGGGCGGATTCAGAAAGCGACTCCCGGTACGGGGGCAGCACTCGATCCGATCCCTCCACCATCACCACCCGGGCTGTCGTCGGGTCGACCACGTCGAACTCGTCGCCAATGGCGTGGACCGCGATCTCGACCAGCGCCCCGGCCAGCTCCACGCCGGTGGGGCCGCCACCGACCACCACGAAGGTGAGGAGGGGGCCGGCCCGGTCCGGAGCCGACTCGGCCTCCTCGAAGGCACGGAGAACCCGACCCCGGATGGTCAGCGCGTCTTCGAGTGTCTTCAGGCCAGGCGCGGTGTCGGCCCACTCGTCGTGACCGAAATAGGAGTGAGCGGCCCCGGTCGCCAGGACCAGGAAGTCGTATCCGATGGTCTCATCACCCACGGTGACGGTGCGGTCGGTCAGGTCGACATCGCTGACCTCCCCCAAGAGAACCCTGACCACATTGTCCTGACGCTTGAACACCGACCGGATCGGATAGGCGATGTCGGATGGGTTCAGCGCCGCCATCGCCACCTGGTACAGGAGCGGTTGGAACAAATGGAAGTTCCTGCGGTCGACGATCGTGATGTCGACGTCGGCCCCGCGGAGCGCCTTGGCAGCGTTGAGGCCGGCGAAGCCGGAGCCGACGATGACCACGTGTCGTCTCACAGTCCGAGCTTCACGCACAGTGCCCGAATTGCCCGGGCACGATGTGACAGGCGATTCTTCTCCTCGACACCCATCTCGGACAGGGTGCGGCCGTCGACTTCGAAGACCGGGTCGTAACCGAATCCCCTGGTCCCGCGGGGCGGTTCGACGATCTCGCCCTCCAGGGCCCCAGCTGCGGTCACTTCCACCCCATCCGGCATCACGAGCGCCACGACGGTCCGGAACCGAGCCGACCTCTCACCCACTCCACTCATCATCCCCAGCAACTTGCTCACGTTCTCCGCGTAGCTGGCCTGCTCCCCGGCGAACCGGCTGGAGAGCACCCCCGGCGCACCGTCGAGAGCGTCGACCTCGAGACCGGTGTCATCGGCGATGGTGGGCAGTCCGGTCGCCGCCACCACCGCTCGGGATTTGAGCAATGCGTTCTCTTCGAGGGTCGAGCCGGTCTCCTCGACGTCCTCCCAATCGAGCCCCTCGACGATCTCGGCGGCGAGACCGGTCTCAGCCACCACCTCTCTGATCTCGGCCGTCTTGTCCAGGTTCTTGGACCCGATCACCAGACGTGGGATCAACCCTCCACCGCCCGCCGTTGCATGTCGTGGAGCTCTTCGATGCCCTTGGTGGCGAGGTCGAGCAGCTCATCGAGGTCCCCTCTCGTGAACGGGGCGCCCTCGGCGGTCCCCTGGACCTCGACGAGCAGCCCCCTGCCACTCATCACCACGTTCATATCGACCTCGGCGGCGACGTCCCTGGCGTAGTCGAGGTCGAGCATCTTCTCCCCGTCGACGATTCCCACCGAAACCGCGGCGACTTCGTCGATGACCGGGTTACTGGGGAGCAGCCCGCGTTCGACGGAATCTTGCAGGGCCTGGTGCAGGGCTATCCAGGCACCGGTAATGGCGGCGGTTCGGGTCCCACCGTCGGCCTCGATCACGTCGCAATCCACTCTCACCATCAGGTCGGGCATCGCTTTGAGATTGACCGCGGCGCGTAGCGCCCGACCGATCAGCCTGGAGATCTCCTTGGCGCGGCCTCCCGAGACATGGTCGCGGCGAACCCGCTCCGGGGACGATCCCGGCAACATGGCGTACTCGGCTGTCAGCCAGCCCCTCTCCCCGTCACGCATCCACCGGGGGACCTCGCTATCCACCGATGCGGTGCACAGCACCCTGGTCCGGCCCATGGCGATCAGCACCGACCCCGGGGTCGAAGCGGTGTATCCGATCTCCACGCTCACCGGGCGCAACTCGTCGCGGGGCCTGTCTGCCATGTCAGTCACGCTATACGCCCCGCTCAGACGTCGAAACTGGTCCCGGGCACGGCGAGACGCACCGGTCGGTCGAAGGTCTTCTCCGCTTCGGCTACCGAGATGGTGGGATCCAGATAGGGAGGGATGTGAGTGAGCACCAGCTTCTCCGCCCTCGCGGCACGGGCGATCTCGCCCGCCTCCCCGGCAGTGAGGTGTTGTGAGAAGGGCTTGTCTTCCGAAGCACCCTGATACGAGGCCTCGGACAACATCACGTTGACTCCGGACGCGTGGCTCTGCCAGGTTCCCGCCGGACCGGTGTCCCCCGTGTAGAAGAGCTTGCGATTGTCCGCTTCCCATCGGGAGGCCACCGTGGGCACAGAGTGGTCGGCCTCGACGAAGGAGACCTCGATGTTGCCGATGCCGACCCGGTCTCCGTCCCAGACTTCGGTGTAGTCGAAGCACTCGGGCTCGGTGTCGATGAAGGCGCAAACCCGATCCCACACCCCACGGGGTGCATAGAGCGGCACCGGGTCGCGCGGCTCGGGGCGGAAGGTCCAGGCGTGGTAAGCGGCCAGTAGGTCAGCACAATGGTCCGGATGCTGGTGGGAGATGAAAACGGCGTCGATCAGGTCGGGGTCGAAGGGCAACGACATGAATGTCCCCGCACCGGCATCACACCAGACCCTGGTGTCACCATGCTCGACGACATAGCCGGCAGAGGGCCGACCCGGGCCCGGGAACGTCCCCGAAGAGCCGACGACATGGACCCTCACGGGGCCAGCCTCTCCTTCGTCCATGCTTTTCCTTCTCTGCGATACCTGACCCGGTCGTGGAACCGGTTCGGCCTACCCTGCCAGAACTCGACCAGTTCGGATCGGAGACGCCAGCCGCCCCAATGGCCGGGCCGGGGTACGACCTCCTCGCCGAACTCCGATTCGAGATGGGCGTATCTCTCTTCGAGTATCTCCCGCGACTCGACCAACTCGCTCTGCCGCGAGGCGTGGGCCGCGATCTGCGCGCCGCGAGGTCGGGTGGCGAAGTAGCCGTCCGCCTCCTCAGCGCTCACCGGGGTCACCGTGCCCTCGAATCGCACCTGACGGTGCAACTCCGTCCAGACAAACGTGGCGGCCGCTCTGCCGTTGACCTTCATCGCCCGGCTCTTCCGGCTCTCCATCCCGGTGTAGAAGACGAGTCCCTCGTCGGAGAAGTCCTTCATCAGCACCGCCCGCGCCGAGGGAGCCAAGTCGTCGTCGACGGTCGCCAACACGAAAGCGTTCGGCTCGTGGATGCGTGCGGCGAGCACACCGGCGAACCATTGCTCGAACTCCGAGACCGGATCGTCGGCCATATCCTCCTCGACCAGGCCCTCGTTCTCGTAGTCGCGCCGGAGACGAGCCGCCTCTTCACTGATCACGTCGGCGACGATACCCTCGACCGGTGATTCCCACCCAGCAGCCTTCCCGGCTCACCATGCTCGGCCGCGCCCTTCGCCGCCGATGCCCTCGCTGTGGAGGCGACGCCTTCGCGGGCTGGTTCGCGATGCGGGATCACTGTCCTCGATGCGGGCTCAGGTTCGAGCGGGAACCGGGCTACTGGGTGGGTGCGGTGGTCATCAACACGGCGATCATCTTCGCCACGTTCCTGCTGGTCTTCGCCGGCATGACTTTCGCCACCTACCCCGACGTCCCCTGGGCGCTCGTCCTCGCGGTCACCATCGGTACCAACGTCCTCGTCCCCATCTTCGTCTATCCCATCTCCAGGACGCTCTGGCTCGCCATTGAGATGTCCTGGCATCCCCTGGAGCCGCAGGAGATCGAGGCTGCCCGCTCCCGCCGCGGTCAGTGACGGGTCACTAGAGGCGCTTGGCGACCTCTTCGAGCATCACCTCGGTGGCGCCGCCGCCGATCGAGTGAATGCGTACATCGCGGTACATCCTCTCCACCGCGGTCTCGGCGATATACCCCATCCCACCGTGGAACTGCACGCAGTCGTATAGGACATCGTTGACCAGCTCACCGACCAGCGCCTTCACCTCGGACACCTCACGCACGGTCTCCTCGCCCTGGTCGGTGAGCCAGGCGGCCCGATGAGTGAGCTCGCGGGCGGCGTCGACCTCGGCTTGTCTCATCGCCAGACGCTGGCGGATGGCCTGCTTCTGCCACAACGGCTCGCCGAATGCGCGACGTCCCTTGACGTAGTCGACAGTCAGCTCCAGGGCCCGCTGCGCCTCGCCGAGCGCCTGGCCCATGATGGCGAGCCGCTCGTTCTGGAAGTTGCCCATGATGTAGTAGAAGCCCTGGTTCTCCTCACCAATGAGGTTCTCGGCCGGCACCCATACATCGTCGAGGACCAGTTCGGCGGTGTTCGAAGGGTGCCAGCCCATTTTCTCCAGAGCGCGGCTCGGGACGAATCCTTCCGTGCCCTTCTCCACGGCGAAGATGGAGATGCCCCGGGAGCCCTTCCCGTCCGGGTCGGTCTTGGCCGCGATGAACACGATGTCTGCGATGGCGCCATTGGTGATGAACATCTTGGTTCCGTTGAGCCGCCACCCATCCCCGTCCCTGCGCGCAGTGGAGCGGATCGCAGCAACATCCGATCCTGCGTCGGGCTCGGTGACGGCGATGGCGGTGATCGACTCACCGGTGGCGAACCCGGGCAACCACTTCTCCTTCTGCTCCTCTGATCCGAAGTTGGTCACGTATGGCGAGGCGAGGTCGGTGTGGACCAACACGGTGATGGCGAACCCGCCCGACGTGCTCCGCCCCAACTCCTCGGCGAACACCACCGAGGCGACGTGGCCCATGCCGATCCCCCCGTATCGCTCCGGTATGCGCAGCCCGAAGAAGCCGAGCTTGCCCATCTCGTCGAGTACCGAACGGGGAATGAGACGCTCCTGCTCCCAGGTGGCAATGGATGGGACCACCTCCCGCTCGACATAGTCCCGGACCTGGCTCCGGATCGCCGCCAGATCGTCGTCTATGTAGATCGACTTCATTCGAGTTCCCCTACCGCCAGCGAGGCAAGCCCAGCTCGGCTGTTGTATTCGAGATTGTTGTCAGCACAGAACTGCTGGGCGACCCCGGCCACCTTGGCCAGGTCGACACCGTGGTCGATCCCGAGACCGTCGAGCAGCCAGATCAGGTCCTCCGTCGCCACGTTGCCCGTTGCTCCCGGTGCGTAAGGGCAGCCCCCGAGACCGCCCGCCGACGAGTCCATCCGGTCAATGCCCCGTTCCAGGGCCACCACGGTGTTGGCTATGGCCTGGCCGTAGGTGTCGTGGAAATGGACGCCCACCACCTCGACGGGCACCCGATCGAGCACCTCGTCGAGAAGACGGTGAACGTGAGCCGGGGTCGCCTTCCCGATCGTCTCCCCGAGGAATACCTCGGCGACTCCCCACTCGTAGAGCGTCTCGGCGAGGTGGGCCACCCAGTCCGGGTCCTGCTCGCCTTCGAACGGGCAGTGGGTGACGGTGGATATGTAGGCGCGGTATGTGAGATCGGCCGGGCCCTCGAAGATGATGCGTCGGATCCGATGCATGGCCTCGTCGACGCTGGCGTTGATGTTCCGCTGGCTGAAGGTGTCCGACGCCGCCGTCAGCACCCCGACATCGGTCAACCCGGCTTCGAGCGCACTCTCCAGACCCTTCATGTTGGGGACTAGCCCGATCAGTCGTAGGCCGGGTGTCTTCACCCCGCGCACTACGTCGGCGCCGTCGGACATCTGCGGGACCCACTTCGGGCTGACGAACGAGACCGCATCGAAGGCGACGAGCCCGGCTCCGGCGAGATCGTCGATCAGGCTCGCCTTGGCCTCGGTCGGGATGGTGACACCCAGAGACTGAAGACCATCCCTGGATGAGGACTCGGTGATCGTCACCCGCTGTGGATATGCGCTCACCGGCGGCAAACTAACCGGTGGCCCGGGCATTCCGGGAGGTTCATCCGGTGCGCTCGAGGAAGCTCTCCAGCACCGAGGTGTACCGCTCCCTCGCCGTCTCCGGTGAGATGTCCTTGCCCATCGACGCCCAAGCGGGGACCCAGCGCGCAATGTCGGGCATCGGCCGGCACAGTGCGATCGCCTCCCAGTGGTCCAGAGCGGGGAGATCGGCCCCGGTGCTCTCCCGATATGTCTCGACGAAGTGGTCGGCCACCTTGTCCATGCCCAGATAGCGGATGTCCAGCGAGCAGTAGGCGACATCCATGGCCCGGGGCCCGGTCGCCGCCGATTCCCAGTCGACCACCGCCACCAGATCCGATTTGCTCCACAACGTGTTCCCCGGCCAGAAATCGGCGTGGCTGAACACGTTGTCGCCTTCGCCGTCGTGTCCGGCCAAGGTCAGCTGACGTCGCAGCAAGTCCTCCCCGAGCGGATGCTCCAGGACCACTTCGGGATTCTCCGATATGCGTCGCACGTCCTCGCCGGCACCGGCGGCGAACGTCTCCTGGTCGTCCTCGTCGAGGCGGACGTCGTGGATCCGGGCCAACACCGAGGCGAGACGCTCGGCCCAATCGAACGGGTTCGACGGGGAGAGCAAGGGTTTTCCCTCTATGTAGGAGATGACGGTGGCCTGCTCCTCGAAGACACCCTCGGTGTCCACCCATATCGGCGCCGGCGCAGGGATATTCGCCCGCTGCATCAGTTCGAGCGCCCGGGTCTCACGGAGGGCGGCGTTCTCTCCCCGCTCGTCGTACCACGAGCCATACCGACGCAGGACCAGCCGGTTGGAGCCATCGACGAGAACATCCATGGTGGACCCGAGACCGCCCTCGATACGTCGGGCATGAGTGAGCGAGTCGGCTCCGATCGCGCCGCGGACGCGCTCGATCTGCTCGTCGGTGGGAAGAGGTGCGTATTGCATCAGTTGTGGAGGTGCGGGGAGTCGAACCCCGGTCCGCTAAGCCGTTGGCGCCGGCATCTCCGAGCGCAGTCGTCAGCGAGCTTCGAGCGCAGAGACTCTGACGACGAGTTTCCCTGCGTCTATCCAGAGTTGTGCTTGGCCTTCCGGTCCTGGAGCCCCGGAAGGGGCATCCCACATTGCGACGCCCTGACCTGATCGGGTGGGAGCCGACCAGGAGGACGGGCTACTTAATTAGGCAGCCAGTGCGAAGTTGTCTTCGGCACTTATTGGTGTTTCCGGTTTGTTGACGGGGCCCCGGAGACCCCGGCTCGCTTCCAACGCCTCAACACTCAACGTCGAAACCGTTTCACCCCCGTTGTTTGGGTGAACCGCCATTCTACACCCGGTATTTCGACTTGCTCCGGGTATGAAATGCCGACGGGCCACTATTGGGCTCCCTGCCTCAGGAGCGCGTCCTGCGTCCGACGTTCCGCTCCATCTCCCGGGCGTGCTCCCGGTCGCGGAGGGTTTGGCGCTTGTCGACCGTGGTCTTGCCCCGGGCCAGGGCGAGTTCCACCTTGGCCTTGCCGTCCTTGAAGTACACCTGGAGCGGCACCAGGGTCAGGCCCTTCTCGGCGATGCCCCCGGCGAGACGGTCGATCTCACGCCGGTGGAGCAACAGCTTGCGTTGACGCTCCGGCTCGTGGCCTCCGTCCCGGGCGAACTCATAGGGGGCGATATGAGCCCCGACCAGGAACGCCTCTCCGTTACGGATGTCGCCGTAGGAGTCCTTCAGCTCCATCTTCCCCTCGCGGAGCGACTTCACCTCGGAGCCCAAGAGAGCGAGACCGGCCTCGAAGGTGTCGAGGACCGTGTAGTTGCGACGTGCCCTCCGGTTGGTGGCCACAACTTTGACCCGCCCGGACGCCCCATCCCGTACTTTGACCCGCCCGGAGTCCTCCGGGTTGGCCATCAGAAACCGGTGGGGACGTCGGGACCGGTCCCGTCGGCGTCCCGCAGGTACTTGCTCAGCCCCAGCATGGAGCCGACGATCCCGGCCAGGCCGCCGAATATCAAGAAGAGCAGACCCCACCGGAAGAAGAACTGCGGGCTCACGTCGAGCCGGAACAGCGCGAACGACTGTCCGGCCTGGGCCAGATTGGTGGCGCCGAGCCAGACGGCGAACACCGCCAGCGCCGCCCCCACCAAGCCCTCGATCATGCCCTCTAGGAGGAAGGGCACCCTGATGAACCAGTTGGACGCCCCCACCAGCTTCATGATCGAGACCTCATCGCGTCGTGCGTAGATGGCGAGACGGATGGTGTTGGCGATGAGGACCACCGCGGCGACACCGAGCACGATCGCCATGCCCAGACCGAGCACGTTGAGCACACTCGACAAGTTCTGCAGCTGCTCTATCGACTCGGCAGCCGTGGCCACCTGGCGTACCGTGCCGGTGCGCTGCTCGAGACGGAATCGAACCGAGCTGTGCAACTCGATGTCGGTGAGCTCGATCCTGATCGAGGCCGGGAGGATCGTGGGGTTGATCCCGAGGAGCTCCTCCTGGCCGGCAAACAACTGCTGATACTCCTCCCAGGCGTCGGTCTTGGTGAAGTAGAAGGCGCCCTCCACCTCCTCCCATCCCTGGACGTCTCCGAGAAGCTCGTCGTGGGCTCCCACAGGGACACCGCTGTCACCCTCGTCGTTGAGGAAGGCGATGACATGGACCCCCTGCTGCCATGCGATGGTGTTGACCCGGAGGATCTCGTTGACCACCAGGGCACCGAGGGCGAGGGTCAGTGAGATGAAGACGGCAAGGATGGCACCGGCGACGATGAGCATGTTGCGCCGAAGCGAGACCATCGCTTCCTTGAGGAGGAATAAGACCCGACTCACACCTGGCCCGCCTCGTACCCGCCGGTGGCGTCGTCGCGCACCATTCTCCCACCCTCGAGGGCCACGACCCGTCGTTTCATGGCGTCGACGATGGCGTGATCATGGGTGGCCATGACCACCGTCGTCCCCGTTCGGTTGATCCGGTCGAGAAGCTTCATGATCCCCACCGACGTCTTGGGGTCGAGGTTCCCGGTGGGCTCGTCACAAAGCATGATCGGGGGCCGGTTCACAAAGGCGCGGGCCACCGAGACCCTCTGCTGCTCGCCTCCGGAGAGCTGACGGGGGTAGCGCTCCCCCTTGTCGTCGAGTCCAACCAGGTCGAGCACCTGATCGACCTGCGGGCCGATCACCGACTGTGGCCGGCCCAGCACCTCGAGTGCGAAGGACACGTTTTCCCTCACCGTCTTGTTGGGCAGGAGCTTGTAATCCTGGAACACCGTCCCCACCGAGCGTCTCAAGAACGGGATCTTCCATCTGGGGAGAGTCGTGATGTCTTTTCCCGCCACCCATATCTTGCCGCGGGTCACCGGCTCGTCCCGCAACATGAGGCGGATGATGGTCGATTTGCCCGAGCCTGACGCACCCACCAAGAAGATGAACGCTCCCTTCTGGATGTCCAGGGAGATGTCGTTGACGGCAACGGTGCCGCCTTCGTAGACCTTGGTGACGTTGTCGAGTCTGATCATGGGGACCGGAAGAAGAGTCTCGCAGCACCGGTCGCAGTGTGCGGTATTGGGACGCTAACCGGGCCCGATGTCCTAGTTGGAATCGTCTCCGGCCTCATAGCGGGACCTCCTCCAGCGCAGATACGCCTCGACGAAACCCTGGAGATCGCCGTCGAGGACACCCTGGACGTTGCCCACCTCGTGATCGGTGCGCATGTCCTTCGCCATCTGATAGGGCTGGAGGACATAGCTTCGCACCTGGTGCCCCCAGGCGGCCTCCCCCTTCTCACCCCTTATCTCGTCCAGATGATCGAGACGCTCCAAACGGGCCCTTTCGGCGAGACGGGCCTTGAGCATCGCCATCGCCCGGGCCTTGTTCTGCAGTTGGCTGCGCTCGTTCTGGCATTGCACCACGGTCCCGGTGGGGAGATGGGTGATCCGCACCGCGGAGTCGGTGGTGTTGACATGTTGACCACCCGCGCCCTGGGAGCGATAGGTGTCGATGCGAAGATCGTCCTCGTTGATCTCGACGTCGGCGGCGTCCCCCAGGTCGGGGACCACATCCACGCCGGCGAAGCTGGTGTGACGTCTCGCGTTGGAATCGAAGGGGCTGATCCGGACCAGCCGGTGCACCCCGCGCTCGGATTCCAGGGTGCCATAGGCGTGGTCGCCCTTGACGGTCAGAGTCGCCGACTTGATCCCCGCTTCTTCTCCCTCGGTGATCTCCTCGATGGTGACCGCAAAGCCGGCATCGGTGAGGAAACGCTGGTACATCCGGGTCATCATCTCCGCCCAGTCCTGGGCATCGACCCCACCGGCACCGGCGTGGACGCTGAGGATGGCGTCGGCGTCGTCGTACTCGTCGAAGAAGAGCGACTCGAGCTCGAGCTCGTCCAGGGAGGACGAGGCCCCCTTCAGCAGTTCCAGGGCCTCCTCTCGCGACTCGGCGTCGTCGGCCTCGGCGGCGAGCTCCAGGAGCACCTCGGCATCGTCGATCTGGGTGGCGAGACCCTCGACCTTGGCGAACAGGCCCTCGAAGCGGGCGAGACGCTGGCTCACGATCCGGGCTTCGTCGGCATCGTTCCATAGATCGGGAGAGGACGCCTTCTCTCGGAGCTCCTCGAGCTCGTCGGATTTTCCCTCCAGGTCGAGGAAGCCGCGCGCCTCGGACAGCCTCTTTCGCTGCTCGGACAGGAATGCTGACGGATCGGTGATTTCCACGGGAGGTCCAAGCTTATGCGGCGATCCGGTTCTACAGGCGTTCGCCGGCCCTTGGAAGGCTCGGCGTTTTCAGGCGGCGGCCCCGTGACAGCGCTTGTACTTCTTGCCACTGCCGCAGGGGCAGGGGTCGTTGCGGCCCACCTTGTCGGAGGTGACCGGCTTCGTCGGCTTTTGTGAGCCGGTGGGGTTGGCCTCGACTCGTTCCGGCTGGGTCTTGGGCTGAGCCACCTCGACGCGGAACAGGTAGCGAACCGTGTCCCGTTTCACCGAGTCGACCGCGTCCATGAACATGTCGTAGGCCTCGCGCTGGTATTCGGAAAGGGGATCGCGCTGACCCATGGCGCGCAGACCGATCCCGGCCCGCAGGTAATCCATCTCGGAGAGATGCTCCCGCCACTTGTTGTCGATGACGGAGAGCATCACCGACTTCTCCACCTTCTCCAGGATGTCCTTGCCCAGCTCCACCTCGCGCTCCTGGTAGCGGGTCAGCGCCTCCTCCACGGCGAAGTCGACGACATCCTCCAGCTCATAGCTGCCCTCGAACTTGGAGACGTCGATCTTCGTGGGATAGAACTGCTCGAGATCGAGCTTGAGAGCGTCCCAGTCCCATTCGGTCTTGGGGAGGCCGCCGAATTGGGTCTCGACCACCCCTGCGATGGCGTCCTCGACCCAATCGTCGATGAGGTCCTCAGAGGCGGTGCCCTCGAGGATCGACTTGCGCCAGGCGTAGATGTTCTCCCGCTGGGTGTTCATCACCTCGTCGTACTTGAGGACGTTCTTCCGGATCTCGAAGTTCTGCGACTCGACCTGACGCTGGGCCCGCTCGATGGACTTGCTCACCATCTTGGCCTCGATGGGCTGATCCTCGGGCATGTTGAGCCGATCCATGATCCCCGACACCCACTCCCCCTGGAAGCGTCGCATCAGCTCGTCTTGCAGCGACAAGTAGAAACGGCTCTCCCCGGGATCGCCCTGACGACCGGAACGTCCCCGCAACTGGTTGTCGATGCGTCTCGACTCGTGGCGCTCCGTGCCGACGACATACACCCCGCCCGCCTCGATCACCACTTGCTTGTCCTCTTTGATCTGGGCGGAGAACTCCTCGGTGAGCTTCTTCTCCAGCTCCTCGTACGACGGGTCGGAAGGATCTATCCCGCGCCGCTTCAACTCGGTCTTGGCCATGCCGTTGGGATTGCCGCCGAGCATGATGTCCACGCCGCGACCCGCCATGTTGGTGGCCACCGTCACCGCCCCGGGTCGGCCCGCCTGGGCGATGATCTCGGCCTCCCGGGCATGCTGTTTGGCGTTGAGCACCTCGTGTTTCACCCCGACCTTGTCCAGGGCGCGCGAGAGCATCTCCGAGCGTTCGATCGAGATGGTCCCCATCAGCACGGGCTGGCCCCGTTCGTGGCGCTCCTTGACGTCCTCGATGAGGGCAGCGAACTTGGCCGCCTCGGTCTTGTAGACCAGATCTCCCTGATCCAGTCGGGCCACCGGCTCGTTGGTGGGAATCGTGGCCACCTCGAGGTTGTAGATGGAGGCGAGCTCGGCGGCCTCGGTCTCGGCCGTGCCGGTCATTCCCGCCAGCTTGTCGTAGAGCCGGAAGTAGTTCTGCAGGGTGATGGTGGCCAACGTCTGGTTCTCCTCCTTGATGGCCACGCCTTCTTTCGCCTCGATCGCCTGGTGAAGTCCCTCGGAGTAGCGGCGTCCCTCCAACACCCGGCCGGTGAACTCGTCGACGATCTTCACCTCGCCATGGTCGACGAGATACTCGACATCGCTGTGGTAGAGGGTCTCCGCCTTGAGGGAGGTCTCCAGGTGGTGGACGAAATCGACCGCGGCGTGGTCGTAGAGATTCTCGATCCCGAGGATCTGCTCCACCCTGCTCACACCCTCCTCGGTGACCAGGACCTGACGCTTCCTCTCGTCGACCTCGTAGTGGACCTCTGGCTGGAGACGTCGGGCGATCTTGGCGAAGTCTCGATACCACTTGGCACTGTCGGAGAGCCTGCCGGAGATGATCAGGGGTGTCCGTGCCTCGTCGATGAGGATGGAGTCGACCTCGTCGACGATGGCATAGACGTGGCCACGCTGCACCCGGGCCTCGGCTGACATGGCCATGTTGTCCCTCAGGTAGTCGAAGCCGAACTCGTTGTTGGTCCCGTATGTGATATCCGCTTGGTAGGCGGGATGTCTCTCCGCCGTCGGCATGTTGTTCTGGATCAGACCGACGGTGAGCCCGAGGAAGGAGTGAACCGCTCCCATCCACTCGGCGTCTCTGCTGGCCAGATAGTCGTTGACGGTGACCATGTGGACCCCGAGACCGGTCAATGCGTTCAGATAGGCCGGCATTGTCGACACCAGGGTCTTGCCCTCACCGGTCTTCATCTCGGCCACCATCCCATGATGGAGGGCGGCGGCGCCGATGATCTGCACGTCGTAGTGACGCTGTCCGAGCACGCGTTTCGCCGCCTCCCGCACGGTGGCGAAGGCTTCGACCTGGATGTCTCCGAGCTCGGCTCCGTTGGCCAGGGTCTGTCTGAACTCGGTTGTCTTCGATCTCAGCTCTTCGTCACCGAGCGCCTCGAATTCCGGCTCGAGGTCGTTGACTGCGGCGGCTATCGCCTCGAACTCCCTGAGGGTCTTGCCTTCGCCAGCACGAAGCAGCTTTTGAAAGATGGGCATGTGGCCCCCATATGGTACCGGCCACCCGGATTTGACCCGATGAGGGGTGGTCAGCGCAGGTCGATCAACCCTTCGCGATGCGCCCAGTTGACCGCCTCGAACCGGGACTTCATACCCAGCTTGTCGAGGATGTTGCGGACATGGTTGCGCACGGTGTTCTCCGAGATGTAGAGCTCGTCGGCGATCTCCTTGGAGGTCTTGCCCTCGCCGACCAGACCAAGCACCTCGATCTCCCTACCGGTGAGCTCGGGTCGTCGCCCCGCCGTCGAGCCGCTGTGCCTCAGCATGTCGCGCAGGGCCGAGAACAGCTTTCCTCCCATCGCAGGTGAGATCGCCGCCCCCCCGTCGAGCACGTCGCGCATCGCCGCGGCCAGCCGGGGCAAGGGGGTGTCCTTGGTGAGATAGCCAGAAGCCCCCGCCTTGATCGCGGCCAGCAGGTCCTCGGGGGACTCCGAGGCGGTGAGCAGGACTATCCGGCTTCTCGGGCTTGCCTTCTGGATCGTGCCCAGCACCTCGAGCCCCGACATCCCGGGCATGAGTAGATCGAGCATCACCAGGTCGGGCTCGTGCTCGCGGGCCAGATCGATTCCGGACATGGCGTCACCGGCGACCGCAGCCACCGTGAACCCCTCCTGGGTGAAGGCGGCCTTGAGCGCCTCACGGAAGAGCTCGGCGTCGTCGACGATCAGTACTGAGGCCCTACCGGCCATCGCGATGACTAGGGAGAATCACGGACGGAGAGACTAGGCACCGGCGCGGAGTTCGCCACCACCGCCATGGTGACCCACTCCCGACCCAAGGCGCGGGCTGCGGCCAGCAGAGTCGACCCGGTCGTGACCACGTCGTCGACGAGGACCACGGGGAAGTGGATCGAGCGACGGGCCTGGAACTCGGGCGGGCCGACCGACCGGTTCCGACCCGCCCGACGCGCGACGTGCATTCGGGGCCGGAGGATGTCGAGGACCGGGACGCCGAGATGGGCCGAGAGCGCCTCGGCCAGGATCCGGGAGGGATCGACCCCATATCTCAGGCGACGGGACAGGGCCCGGGGAACGGGGACCAGCGGCAGGGGCGGCAAGCGGGCCGCCAGCCTTCCGGCGACGTGACGGGCGAAGTCGGGCACACCACGGTACTTGAGGAGGTGGATCAGGTCCCGCGCCGCCGCCTCGTGACAGTAGGAGGCGACCACCCGCAGACCCCCGGGGAGGATCCGTTCCGGGGCGGGGCGGAGGCTGCCGCGACAGGTCGAGCACACTCGCCCCGGGGTGAGTTGATGACATACGAGACAGATCACCCGTCGACATCTAGGCCATGGGACCGACAGAATCCGGCGACATGACCCCTGGACGCAGTTCTCAGTCGTCGCAGCGCCCACCATTGGGTCCCCTCCCCGAGGAACGCGATGCTGCGATCAAACGGTCAGCATCACCAGGTTGCCCTCGGGATCGGAGACATAGGCGATCCGTTCCCCCCAAGGCTGGTCGGTCGGCTCGAGGACGATGGGGACACCCTGCTCCCTCATCGCCGTGACGACGCCCTCGACGTCGTCGACGTACACGCACAACTCGATCCTGTGACCTGCAGCCGGTCGCAGGGATTGACCGTGGAGTGGCTCACCGAGGCTGGCGATCCCGATGTCTGACTCGCCGAGACGGAGTACCACGAACGCGGGCGGGCCATCTTCCGGGAAGCGATAGGTCTCCACACCACCCAACAATCCACCGTAGAAGCGCCGGGTGGCCTCCAAGTCCTCGACGGAGAGCATGGGGAACACTCTGACCGCGGCACCCGTCATCTTCTCCAGCCCTTCAACGCAGAGTGTGTCGAAGGAGCCGGCGGCCGGATGACACCCTTTCACACGTCCCAGAGCCCACTATCGGGCTCCCCTTCCCACGGCGCGCGGAGGGGGTGTCACGTCCCTTCTTGCCAGCCGCTCAGGTAGTCGATCTGGGCCTGGGTCAGTTGCTCCAGGCCTCCACCGAGGTGGGCGAGCTTGATCGAGGCGACCTGCTCGTCGATCTCGGGAGGCAGGGTGTAGATGCGGGGCTCGAGGTCGTCCCGATTGGCGATCAGGTACTCCGCGGCGAGCGCCTGGTTGGAGAACGACATGTCCATGACGTCGGCGGGATGGCCCTCGGCCGCCCCCAGGTTGACCAAGCGGCCCTCGGCCGCCAGCAGGAGCCGACGACCGTCGGGCATCTCGAACTCGTCGAGATTGTCCCGGATCGGGCGCCGGTGCACCGACTCCGCATAAAGCGAGGGCAGGTCGAGCTCGATGTCGAAGTGGCCGCTGTTGGCCAGGATCGCCCCGTCTTTCATCTTGGCGAAATGCTCCATGCGCAGGACGTGTTTGTTCCCGGTGACGGTGATGAAGACATCCCCCGCCTCGGCGGCGTCTGCCGCGGTCATCACCCGGTAGCCACTCATCGCCGCTGACAGCGCTCGCACCGGGTCGACCTCGACCACTATCACCTTTGACCCGAGCCCGTCGGCCCGGTCGGCTATGCCCCGGCCGCAGTCGCCGTAACCAACCACCACCACGTTCTGACCGGCGAGGAGGATGTTGGTGGCGCGGATGATCCCGTCGAGTGTCGACTGGCCCGTGCCGAAGTGATTGTCGAAGAGGTGCTTGGTGGCCGAGTCGTTGACGGCGACCACGGGGACTCGGAGTGTGCCGTCGGCGGCCATCGCTTTGAGCCGGATCACTCCGGTTGTGGTCTCCTCGGTCGATCCGATCACCTCGATGTCGCGGCGGTCGGTGTGCAACAGCGTGGCCAGATCGGCGCCGTCGTCCATGGTCACCGCGGGGGCATGGTCCAGTGCGGCGTGGATGTGCTTGTAATACGTGCTGTCGTCCTCGCCGCGGATGGCGAAGACCGGGATGCCCTCGGCGACCAGCGCTGCGGCGACATCGTCCTGGGTCGACAGCGGGTTGGAGGCGCACAACACCGGCTCGGCCCCCCCATCGCGCAAGGCGAGCATGAGATTCGCGGTCTCGGCAGTCACGTGGAGGCAGGCGGCCACGACATGGCCGTCGAGTGGCTTCTCCTCCCTGAATCGCTCCCGAACCGTCTCCAGGACCTGCATCCGGCGCCCTGCCCAGGCGATTCGGCGCGCACCTCCCTCGAGGAGATCGGGGTTGGCGATGTCGTAGTTCATGTGTTCAATCCTCGACTAGGAGCTTCTTCAACTTCTCGATTGTGGCCACGGGGGCGGGGTCGACGCCAAGTCGCTCGGCGAGCATCAGCGACGTCAGGTCGCCGACCACCGTGAGCGAGATCAGCCGGGCGAGCGTCGACGAGCCACTCGAAGCGACCTCTCCCACCCAGGGGACGGCTTCGGCGGTCAGCTCACGGGTGATGGCGACGCGCTTGCGTACGCGGTCGTGATCGGCCTCGTCGGTGAGGACCACCACGCCGAAGTGCTCGTTGGTGGTGTCGGGAAGGGTTTCCCAGCCGACGATCTCGTTGTGGTTCAACTCGGGCAGGACCGAGTACCAGGCAGGGACCTTGGCGTTCTCGTTGATCTGGGTCTTCCATCGCTGGGCCACTACCGAAGACACCGGGCCACCTCCGTAGATGATCGGGATCCTGCCCGCCAGCTGCATGGCGATCGACCGGGCCTGTTCCCAGGCAGGGCTCCCCTCCTCGACCATCCGCTCGGCGAGATCGGCCGTTTCCACGAAGGCGAGACGTTGGTCGTCGACCGCCCCCGAGGCCTCGAGAATCCGCACCGCCGCTCCGATCATGTACCCGGCGGCGGCCCGCGGCTGGAGACCGGTGGGCACGGTGATCGTCGGCCAGTTGTGCCTGGTGGTCAGCTCGGCGAGTCTGCCACCCGTAGTGATGGTGGCCACGGGGAGACCCGACTCAGAAGCCGAGGTGACCATGTCCAGCGTCTCCTCGGTGTTGCCCGAGTAGGAAGCTGCGATCACCAGGGGGCGCACCCGGACGGCCCAGGCCGGTATCGGGCCGTAGCCCTTGTGCACCGCCACCCTTGTCCCTGCGGCGCGCGTCACGGCGCCGGCGTAGTCCCCGGCGATGCCCGAGCCTCCCATCCCGGCGAACAGCACCTCCGAAAAGGTGCCGATGTGGGGCGGGTCCAGATCGATTGCCCAACGCAGCTGATCGCTCAGACTCCGGATCTGGGCGAGCATGTCACTCATCGGGGCCACCTTCGGCCTCCTCCACCAACATGATGGGCACGCCGTCCCGCACGGGATAGCGCCGGGCGCACTCGGTGCAGACCAGACGCGATGCCGATGGATCCTCTTCCAGGTCGGACTTGTCCACGGGACAGACCAGTACCTCGGCCAGATCGGGGTCGATGAGACTCAAGATGCTTCCTCCAACAGTCGTCGTATCTCCCCGACCAGGGCCGATACCTGACCGGGATCTCTCGCCTCGGCGTTGAGGCGGAGCAGGGGCTCGGTGTTCGATGGTCGCAGATTGAACCATCGATCGCCCAAATCGACTGTCAGACCGTCGAGCCGGTCCTGGGGGGCGCTATCGAACTGATCGGCGATCAGCTCGATGACCGCCCCGGGATCGGCGACCTCGAAGTTGATCTCGCCCGATGACGCGTAACGCTCCACCTCGCGCCGCACCTCGGACAGGGGACGGCCCTCCCGGCTCAGGACCTCCATGAGGAAGAGCATGGCCAACATGCCCGAGTCGGCCCGGTAGTTGTCACGGAAGTAATAGTGCCCGCTGTGCTCACCACCAAACACCGCTCCTGTCTCCGCCATCACCTGCTTTATGTAGCTGTGGCCGACCCGGGTGCGGATCGGCTCACCACCGGACTCGCGGACGATCTCCGGCACGGCTTTCGAAGTGATGAGATTGTGGACGACGGGCTCGCCGGGGTGATCGGCGAGAACCCGTCGCGCGATGAGAGTGGTGACGGTCGACCCGGTGAGCGGCCGGATCTCGTCATCGAGGAAGAAGGCCCGGTCGGCGTCACCGTCGAAGGCAACGCCCAGGTCGAAGTCCTCCTGACGCATCAGTTCCTCCAGATCCTCCAGGTTCTCAGGGACCAGTGGGTCGGCGGGATGGTTGGGGAAGTCGCCGTCCGGCTCGAGATAGAGACCGGTGAGAGAGGCGTCGATCCGGTCGAAGACACCTTCCACGGCCACTCCGGCCATTCCGTTGCCACCGTCGACGGCGACATTCAGCGGGCCGATCCGGTCGGCGGCAACGATCGAGAACAGGTGGTCGACGTATGCGTCGACGATCCACTCCTCGCGCAGCGAGCCCCGGGGGCCGGTCGGCGAGATGCCGGCGACCACCGCATCTCGTATCTCGGCGAGACCCGACTCGATCCCGATCGGAGCGGCGCCAGGTCCGCACAGCTTGAGCCCGTTGTACTCGGCGGGATTGTGCGATGCGGTGACTACAGCACCGTGGACACGCTCGGCGCCGGAGTAGAAATAGACGGCGTCGGTGGGAACCTCACCTACGTCGATGACGTCGCCACCAGCCGAGACCGCCCCTTCGGCGAGCGCGGCGGCAAACGACTCGCTGGTATGCCGGCAATCCCGGCCGACCGCGATCTGGGTTGCGCCCAGGGTCTCGACCAGGGCGACGCCCACGCCCCGGTAGAGCTCTTCGTCGAGCTGACCGTTGTCGGTCCGCCCGCGTACGTCGTAGGCCTTGAAGACGGCGTGGGGATCCACTGCCGCACGAGTGTAGGTATGGCATCGTGGCCCCTCGCCCGGGCGGTTCCTACACTCCGGCCGCTGCCATGCCCATCTCCATTACCGTCGTGGTCCCGGTCTACAACGAGGCCGACTTCATTCCGGAGGCCCTACCCCAGTTGATTGCCGCCGTCGATTCGGCCGAGGTGCCATTCACCATTCGTCTCGTCGAGAACGGTTCCACCGACGGCACCGGCGACGTGGCGAAGGCGACCACGAACGACCCGCGAGTGGTCATCGACTCGCTACCCGATGCCGACTACGGGGCCGCGATGAGACATGGCTTTCTCGCCGCCGAAGGAGACTGGGTGGTGAACTTCGACATCGACTACTTCTCCGGCGATTTCCTGCGCCAACTGGTCGAGCAACCACCCGAGATCGATCTGGTCATCGGCTCCAAGCGCGACCCCCGCTCCGAGGACCGCCGCCCCCTGATCCGGCGGATCGCCACCCGTGTCTTCAATCTCATGCTCCGGGTCCTCCTCGACTCCACGGTGAGTGACACCCATGGAATGAAGGGATTTCGGAGAAGTCTCGTCGAGGACATAACGCCGCGGGTGGTCAGCACCAAGGACCTCTTCGACACCGAGCTCGTCGTCCGGGCGGAGAGGGCGGGTTATCGGATCGTGGAGGTGCCGGTGATCGTGGCCGAGATGCGCGCCGCCCGGTCATCGCTGGTCAAGCGCGCCCCCCGCACCATCGCCGGCCTACTCAAGATCAGACGTCTTCTCCGTCGGGTGTGAGCCGCTCCCTGCGCAGTCTGATCCCCGCGATCACCGCGAAGGCTCCCACGCCCCCCAATGTCAACAGCTTCCCCACGGTCTCGACCCAGGTGTCCTGGAACTCGACGACTACTTCCCGGTCGGTGGGCACCACGACCATCAGCGACGGGGTTGCCTGCCACGGCCCCTCCGCACCCGTGGCGGTCCAGTTGGGGAAGTACGAGACTTTGATCAGGTGGGGCACCCCGACCGCCTCGGTGGTGAACGAGATCCGATGGTCCTCCAACACGATGTTGCTGACCGCGTCCTCGGGCACGGAGAGCACGGTGTCAGGCCTCTGGTCCAAGGACTCGATCCGTGGCCACTGCTCTGGTCCGTCGGCGACCACCCAACGATCCATGTCCTCGACGTCCTCGTACCACTGCAACGCCATGTCGTGGAAGCTGGGCAGGGGCTCGCCGTCGGCGCCGGTAACGGTTCCCGAGCCGACCAGCGAGGCGAGAAGACCTCGCTCGGGGACCTCGTAGACCGCGGGTTGGTGGCTGGCGGGAACGACGAGATCGGTCTCCGGGAGCTCGAAGATGTGGAACGGCTCGGTGACCACCAGTTCGTCGAAGCCGTCGATGCCGTTGGCCTTTTCCGCCGCCTCCGGGGTGAACGACACGTAGTAGCGGACCCCGTACGCATCCATGTGTCGCAGACCCCTCTCCATGTCGAAGGTGTGGTACTGCAAGCCGGGTATGGGGTTGGAAGGCCGATGAGACATCTCGGAGTGGTTGATGAAATGGAATGGAGTGGTCAACGAGGACTCGAAGTAGAGCCCTTCCATCGACTTGTGCGACCCCTCGGTCCAATACGGGATCAGCATCGGTGACATCGGTGTCCCGTACTTGTTGAGATCGCTGTTCGCCTCCCATTGGACCCGGCCGGGTGGGAGACTTTCCAACTCCATCATCAAGGCCTCGTATTCGGGCCAGGGCTCTTTGGCCTCATATCCTTCGTAGTTCCAGGCCGACCAGCCATCTACGAACGTCACCCCGGCAGTGGCGCCAAGCACCACGACCGCCGCCGCGGTCGTGGTCAGGAAGTTCCTGGTGTTGACCGTCGCCGAGAACATGTAGGTGATCGCAACGGCTCCCACCCCTGCCACTGCGACCAGGACCCATGCCCATCCGGGGAACTCGGTGGAGTCGGCGACGAGACCTGCGGCCGTTGCGAAGCCGAGCGCCAGCACGGCCCGGGGCCAGTTGGTGTGGACCCGGCTGGGGAGACGCCGGGAGAGCCACACGACCGCGGCGCCCAGCCCCAGGGCGGCGAAGAAGGCCACACCGAAATACCAGTAGGGGAGAAGACGCCCGTTGTAGAGCTTCCAGCGGGCATCCCCGAACATGCCGGGGAAAAGATCGGGCAGGATCGAGGGCAACGGGAAATAGACGAGGGGAAGCAGGGTGGCGGCGACCAGTGGAACCACCCGGGTCGTCTTCCGCACGGCCCACACCGCGGCGGGTATCGCCGCCGGCAAGAGCAGCCAGACCTCGACGGGGAACACCTCCTCCCATCGGCTCAACGGGTTCCATGCCATGTCCGAAGTCAGCCCGATCCGCATGATGAGGGGCAAAGCCCAAAACGCTGCGATGGCGAAGCCCCAGGTCCATATGAGGAGACTCCGCCAGAATGCATGTTTCCAGGCGAGCACGAACAGGGATGCAAACACCACCACCAGGGTGGTCAGGATGTGGGAGAGGGCGGTCAGGGCCAATGTCAGCGCGGCCCACTTCGCATACTTGGAGTCGTCCCTGACCGCCTTGATCAAGAACGCGAGATACACGAGGGACAGGGCGAACGACCACGAGTAGGAGAACTCCCCGGCCAGCGTGGACGCGACATTGCCGCCATATATCGAGTAGCTCTCGAGGAAGGCGAACACCACCCCGGCCCCGGCGGTGATCAAGGCGATGGGGCGTCCCAATTGCAGCGTTCTCGTGAAGAAGTAGACCGCCGGCGCCATGGCGAGCAGCCCCAGGACCGTCACGATCTTGAAGGCGACGCCATACGGCAACAACACGTCGAGGGCAACGATGACGAGTGAGGGCAGTGGGAAGTAGAAGTAGAAGGCGGGGAATCCGGCGAACCAGTCGTTGGACCAGCCCAGGATCCGTCCCGATGGGAGCAAGGTGTCCCGCAGATACGCCGGGCCGAACACGTGGGCCCCGGTGTCGCCTCCGGTGGGAGTGGTGGCGGACAGGATCAGCCCCGGATTCATCACGACCAGGATGACGAGGGACGACGCGATCAGGATGATCGCTGGGAGGGGTGGGACCCGCCGCAGCGTGTCCCGGAGCGCGGTCACGGCTTCGACTGGCGGACTATCTCGAGGACCTGCGCCACGTCGATGTCGACGCCATCCCGGTTCCACCACTTCTCCTCGCAATTGTGACACCAGAAGAAGACCACTTCGATGCCGTCGGGCAGGATGTGCTCGATCTCGAGCACATCTCCGTGGGAGCAGCGGGGACAGTCCATTGGGCCGTTCATGCTAAGTCCGGGCACGTTGTTACGAAAACGATTCGTCGAGCAAACGGCCCACATACCTGCTCCGCCGCCGCCCGTCCTCGGTCCAGTACGCGTACCAGTAGGGCCCGTGGGGGCATTTGGTGCAGCCGGGCTTCCCGCAACGCACCATTTGGCTCCGCAAGCTCACCTTGTGGCCGGGGAGCTCGGCGGCGCCGGTCCGCTCCAATTGCGCCCGGGTGAGGATCTGGAGACGTCGCAGCCCATGTTCGTCTAGATCCTTGACCGCGTCGAGCAAGTCGCGGTCGAGGGTCATCAGGCCACTTGCACTGGTGCGAACAGTCGGGTCACCGTGCGACGGTCGGTCAGGGTCCAGCCCTGGGGCGGGGTCATGCGGTCCGCGTGGTCTGCGCAGAGCAGATATCCGAGCTTGTCCGTCGGGTCGTCCAGGTCGTCCAGCCAGACAGCCCCGTCCGAGTAGTTGAAGGTCATGGTGGCGGCGGCGGGAGCACCGCATCTCGTACAGCTGACTGTCATGGGGCCACGGTAGAGATCGCGAAAACCCCATACAAGGATCAACGGTCACCAAACGCGACGTCGAGACGACCGGCGAACAGCCGGGCTCCCCGACGCTCCGTCACCACCAACAGCGCCGGGACCTCGTCTACAGATAAACGCTGGAAGACCTCGGGGTCGTTCTCCCATCGGTACTCGGCGTACCCCCCGGCGCCGAGCCGCCGGTCGAGCTCAGCCCGGGCAGAGCGACAGGTGCCGCAGGTCCGGGAGGAGAAGTAGTAGAACCCGGGAGGCAGACCGGGATCGGCCACCGGCCGTCCCGGGCGCCGCGCCCGTCTTTGCAGGTACCAGGCCACGGCCAACGCCGCTCCGATCGCGGCGACGACCAACCCCACCCGGACGACGATGTCATCCATCCTGAAGGGGGATGCCGAGCGCGGCCGAGCCGTCACCGCCGGATAGGGCGGTCCAGAGGGCAACCACGGGACCGGTCGACTCGATCCGGTACCCATCCGCCTCGACCAGACCGGTCACCAGGACGTCCTCGGATGCCAGCTCGAAGTTGCGCACCAGCGACTCCTCCTTCAACGAGCGGATCGTCACGGTCACCGTCTCCAAGCCGCCGTTCAACACGAAGACATCCCCGGCCCCACCGGCCGGCCCTCGTGCCCCGGGCAACAGCCAGGACGGCGCCTCCACCTGGCTTCCCGTGGTCGCCGCCAGCATTTCCTCGGAGTCGATCAACAGGGTGGAAACCAGCGGCTCGGCGGATATGACCCTCACCCCCACTGGCTCCGTCGTAACCTCGGTCAGTGGGACTATGACCTCCCCCCGTGCCTCGATGAGCCCGGTCTGTTGCTCTTCGACCAGGCCCTCGGGACCGTAGAAGTCGAGCCGGAACTGGACCTCGCTGGCTGCGGGGTTGGTGATCAGCAGCTGTTTGGACTCTCCACCACCTGGGACCGGGAGCCACCAGTCCACCCCCGGCTCCACCGCACGCCACAGAGCTGTTCGTTCCCCGTCGACCTGACGTCCCGCCGCCAGGACCGAGCCTCTGGTGGTGGTCATCGTCACCGCAATCCGCTCCCGACCCGGGATGAGGTCGGTCATGTCGATGGTGATCGTGCTCAGGGCGGGGACGATGACGGAGTTGAACCGGGTGTCGGACTCGAGGCCGGTCTCGGTGGCGACAGTGAGATCGACCGTGGCCTCCCCGGCATAGGGATTGAGCAAAAGCAACTGGAAAGCTCCTCCGTTGGCCGTGTAACCCCCGGAGATGACGGCCTGGACGGTGGGAGTGTCCGCACATGACTCGGCGGCGAACCCGCTGGGACCACTGGCGGTCACCGCCGTGGCCGTGGTCTCCGACGGCATCTCGATCAGTGCCCCGGTGAGGCCAACCGCACCGACGTCCGTTGCCGGCAGGGTCACCGAGCCCGACGCACCGGTGCTGAATTCGGCGGCGCCGGTCTCCGTACCGGCGGCGAAGGCGGAGAGCCTGCCGTTCCCGTTGACTGATGAGAGGATCGAGAAGGTGCTGTGCTGGTCTCCGGTCTCGACGGCCGGGCACACCGAGATCGGAGGAGTCTCCACCCCGGTCTCGGCATCGGGCATCGGGGGGTCGGGAGGCGGGACGAAGGTGACGACCAGAGCGAGACCGGCCATCACCACGGCGGCGAGGTACCTCATCGTCGCCGCACTCTCCCCAGCACTATTGCGGCCATGGAAGCGAACAGCCCGACGCAGGCCAGCAAGGCCAGGCCCAGGTGGAGTGGCGCCGGGGTGTACAGGGCGCGACCGGTGCCGCCGTCCACGGTGGCATGCCACTGGTCCCGCATGGAGTCCGGTCCCCAGCCCTCGGCGTGATTGACCGCCAGATCGACGCGCCCGTCTGTCTCCTCACCGGAGAACCCGGTTCCCGAACGCCGCCACGTCACCCCGCTGCCCGCGGCCAACGGCGCGGCGTCGAGGTTCTCGTACACCCTGGCGTCGGGGTCGAGGGGGATGGGGACCAGGTCGAGTTGGGCGACGAGGACATCGTCGAGACGGAAGGTCGGACCTTCGAGCACCACCCAGTCGATGGCGTGGGACGCGAGCCGGGCGCCGGGCCTGAGATCTGCACCGGAGGCGATGTCGGCCAGGGCCTCGGCCAGTTGCTCGTCACCGGCCCGAGGCTCGGGCAGCCAGATCTCATCGTGGGTCGTCCCCCGGGCATCGAGGACCCGGTACCAAAAGCCCGGCCCGGCGCGCACCTCGCCCGGGATCAGGGACCGGTCCACGGAGACATGGAGGATGCGCCCCGGACCGTCCTCGTCGGCGAGGGTCGTGGCGAACTCCAGTCTCCCGTTCACGTCTCCGGCGGGGAGCCCGAGTCGCCCGTTGCCCAGGGTGACGATCGAGAAGAGGAGAATTGCGATCCCACCTGCCAAGGACACGAGGGCAAAGACGTTGCGTCTGACCGAGTCCAATGCGGCCGCGGTGGCCAGCGCGGCACCGAACGAAGCCATCACCAACGCCGCCTCTTCGGTCCCCGGACCGAGTGGCACCAGCAACCCGATTGCGATGCCGGCGAGGGCGAGAACCCCTCCGGTGAGCGCAATGAGCCGCTGCTTGCCCTCGATCACGAACATGGGGACCACGGCGACCAGGACCAGCAACGGCCAGACGTTGCCGATCTCGACGGCGAGGCGCCGGGCCGGATCGACCACCCAACCCGGGTCACCGAGGATGAAGGCGGCGCCGGCCACGCCACCGAACAGCACCACCCCGGCGAGCACGAAAGTGGCACGGTCGCCGCCCAACCCGCGCCAGACCACCACCGTGAGCAGCACCACCACGACGAGGAGGGGTGACAGCGACGCCAGTATCAACCCGGTCAGCAGTGCCCAGCCGACACGTCCCAGCCGGCCGCGACGAGCCAGATGGGGATGGACCAGGGTCGCTCGCACCGTCCAGGGGAGCACCGCGGCCGCCGCCAGCGCCAGCCAGGATCCGCGCGAAGTCAGGGCGGCCGTGCCCGGACCCGAGATGAGGACGAGACCGGCCAGGTAGCGACCGGGGCCGCGCAGCCCGATTCGCCCCACCAGTCTCCCCAACCCGGCCACACCGAGCACACCGAGGGCGACCGTCATGAGTGTGCGGGCTGCCCCCTCCAATCCGAA
Source organism: Acidimicrobiia bacterium (assembly GCA_035249605.1). GTDB lineage: Bacteria > Actinomycetota > Acidimicrobiia > Spongiisociales > ZC4RG35 > JANQRA01. Next base: position 10,411 of record DATFGI010000051.1, on the reverse strand, counting down.
CCAGAGCGCGGAGACCGCAGCGGTCAGACCCACCGAGGGATGGACGGTCGCCGGAGATCCCAGACCAGACGCGTTCCATCCTCCCAGCCAGCGCTGAAGAGAGACACTGGGGGGCTCGAAGGGGAAGGAGAACCCGGTATTGGGCATGCCCGAGAAGAAGATCACCCGAGCTGACAGCACGATCACGAGAATGCCGATCACGGCGCCCCAGATGCCAGGTGCGGTCCACACCCGTTTGGTTCCCCGGGCCAGGGCCTGGTCGTCGTCGAACAGCGAGAGCACCTTGGCACTGAGCTCATCGCCGATGGCGCGCAGCCGAAGCGATCCCCGAGCCTGGAACCGGAAGAGCTCCTCGTCCCCCTCCGACCGGATCGCCTTGAGGCGACGCCGCTGCTTGATGGTCGAGGGGAGGTGGTATGTGTTCCACGCAAAGGAATACACGTAGCGCGCCAGCGGCGTCCAACGGAACAGGAGGAGACTGCCCAAGGAGTCGAGGATCGAGACCAGGAAGTCGTACGGCAGCAACCAGAGAAGTGTGAGTGGGGTGTAGGCGGTGACCATGGCGCGGAGGCGGCCCGCCTGCTCCAGCCAGGCCCCTCCTCTCTCACATCGAGCCTGGTGATACACCTCCGAGGAGGGCACGCTGATCACCTTGCCACCGGCGAGACGAGCCCGCTGCGAGAAGTCGAGCCCGGCGGAGACCGGGGGGAGGAGGGGGTCGAGCCCCTTCAGACCCTGCGCGAGGTCTCGACGCACCAGCATCGAAGCCGACTGGACGAAGGCCACCTCGCGCACGACGTCGTACTGCTGGAGATCGATCTCGCCCTCGTCGAGACCCGAATAGGGCTCTCCGAACACGTCGGTGGCCCCGCCGACCGACTCGAGCTCGTCCATGGTTCCCGCCTTGAGCAGCTTCGAGCCTGCCAGCGACGCCTCGTTGCGCTCACTCTCGGCGATCAGGGCAGAGAGAGCGTCGGGTCTGGGCCTGGCGTCGGCGTGGAGCAGCCAGAGATAGTCGTAGGAAGAGTCGGTGGAGCCGATCGCATCCTCGAGACTGGCCGCGGTCGCCACGTTGCCGGGAAGATCGGCCTCCGGGGCGCCCCCTACCACGACCACCTCGGGCGCCGGCTCGTAGACTTGCCGGGCGACGACGGCGAGAGCTGCGAGGAGATCGGCGTCGGCTACGGCGGTGAGAAGCACCCTCACCCTCGGCGCGTCGACGGTCATCTCGACAGCTTCGGTGTCCGCGACCTGCGGAGTGGTTTGGGACATTGGGAACTGCCATTGTGAACGGGTGCGCGACGCTGAGCAATATCAACCGGTGTCAACATGAGAGTCGTCGAGCTGTCCGGCGGGGTGGGTGGAGCCAGGTTGGCCCGCGGTCTCGCCGCCCTCGATGACGTCGACCTCACCGTGGTGGTCAACGTCGGGGATGACGCCGACAACCACGGGCTCCACATATCTCCTGATCTGGACACCGTCGTCTACACGCTTGCCGATGAGGAGGGGCCCCAGGGTTGGGGACGCGCCGGGGACACTTTCGACTTCAACGACGAACTGGCCCGTTTCGGTGTGGACAACCGGTTCCGGCTCGGGGACAGAGATCTCGCCCTGAAAGTCTTTCGCACCGTGGAGATGGCAAAGGGAACCCCATTGTCGAAGGTGACCGCGACGGTGACCGATGGCTTCGGCATCGAGGCGACGGTGCTCCCGGTGACCGACGAGCGGCTCCGCACCGAAGTACGTCTCGATGACGGTTGGGTCAGTTTCCAGGAGTACTTCGTGGCGAGAGGCCATCGCGACGACGTTCACGAGATCCGCTTCGCCGGAGCCGACCGAGCCGGACCCGCCCCCGGTGTGATCGAGGCGATGGCCACCGCCGACATGTTGGTCATCGGGCCCTCCAACCCCCCGCTCTCGATATGGCCGATGCTGGCAGTTCCCGGGATCCGGGAGGCGGTTCAGGGACACCCGTATGTGACCGCAGTCAGCCCCCTGATCGGTGGGAAGACGGTCAAGGGCCCGGCGGATCGGGTGATGTCGTCGCTCGGTCTCGGCACCGGCAACCAGGCGGTGCTGGCCTCTTACGAGGGTCTGATCCACCGACTGGTGATCGACCACGCCGACGCGGCCGAGACTGACCGGTTGCGGGGCGTGGAGCTTCGGGTCACCGACACCCTGATCGGGGAGAAGAGTCAGGCGACCCGACTCTCCCGGGAGCTGATGGGGCGATGACCCTGGAGATCCATCCGGTCCTGGGTGTGGGGGAGGTCAAGCCGGGCGACGACGTCGCCACCGCGCTGGAGGAGGGTCTCACCGTGATCGGGCCCCGGCCCGGCGACGTGCTGGTGGTCACCCACAAGATCGTCTCCAAGGCTGAGGGCGCGATCCGCGAGATCGTGGGCGACGAGGAGGAGTTCAAGAAGAGGCTGATCGAGGAGGTCGCCTCATCGATCATCCGCAGACGTGGGAACTTGATCATCGCCGAGACCAAGCACGGCTTTGTCTGCGCGAACGCCGGGGTCGACCGATCCAACGCCGCTCAGGGGACGATGATTCTCCTGCCCGACGACCCCGACCGGTCGGCACACCGCATCCGGAAGCGACTCGAGCGTGTCCTCGGCTTCGACATGCCTGTGATCATCTCGGACACTTTCGGACGCCCGTGGCGGCGCGGTCTGACCGACATCGCGATCGGTGTGTCCGGCCTCTCCCCCATCCTCGATCTCAAGGGCACCCGGGACTGGTCCGGGCGTGAGCTCGAGGTGACCGAGGTGGCGGTGGCCGACGAGATCGCCGCCGCCGCCGATCTGGTCATGGGCAAGGGCGCCGGAACCCCCGCCGCCCTGGTCCGAGGATATGACGGCCCCCGCGCCGAGGGCCGGGCCGCAGAACTGATCAGACCGGTGAATGAGGACCTGTTCCGTTGACATACAGCAAACCCAGGGTTCCCAGCGTCGCCGAGCGACGCTACCAACCCTGGGTTTGCTGATGGGCTAGGCCCGTGGACGCCCCAGCCCCCAGTAGTCCAGACCCGCGCCCCGCACTGACTTGGGGTCGAGCAGGTTGCGGGCGTCGACGACACGATGGCCTCTCATGGTCCGGGCCACCTCTTCCATGTCGACGGTGAGGAACTCGGGCCACTCGGTGGCGACCAAGAGGACGTCGGCCTCGGCGGTGGCGGAGATCGGGTCCGCCGCCATGGTGAGCTCGTCCGACGTCGCCTCGGGGTCGTACGCGACCACCTCGGCGCCTTCCGCTTGGAGGAGACGAGCGATGCGCAACGCCGGCGACTCCCGGACGTCGTCGGTCCCCGCCTTGAAGGCGACGCCCCACATGGCGACACGGCGCCGGTGCAAGCCACCCCCGGCGGCCTGGCGAACCTTCTCGGCGACACGACGGCGCTGCTCGTGGTCGGCGTCGATCACGGCGCGGAGCAACTGGAAGTCGTACCCCGCGTCCGCGGCGACGGCGATCAGGGCTGCGGTGTCCTTGGGGAAGCAAGACCCGCCGTAGCCAGGGCCCGGCTGGAGGAAATGGGGGCCGATGCGATGGTCGAGCCCGATTCCGTGGATCACGTCGACTACGTCCGCGCCCACCGCCTCGCAGACATTGGCCAGGGCGTTGGCAAAGGTGAGACGGGCCGCCAGATAGGCGTTGTTGGCGTACTTGATCATTTCCGAGGACGTCGGGTCGGTGAGGATCACCTCGGTGTCGAGGCTCGCGTACAGGGAGGCGACTCGCTCGGCGTCGGCCGGGTCGTATGCGCCGACGACGATGCGATCCGGCTCCATGAAGTCCTCGACGGCCTTGCCCTCACGGAGGAACTCGGGATGAGAGACCACCCGGGCCGGGCTGCCCAGGTCGGCGAGACGCTTGCGCAGGCCGGCCGCGGTGCCGGGGGGAACGGTCGACTTGACGACGAAGAGCGTGTCGTCGGGAACCTCGTTGGCCAACTCGTCGATGACTGCATTCACGAACCCCAGGTCGGCCCTGCCATCGGCCGCCTCCGGCGTGGGGAGACAGAGGAAGACCAATCCGGCTCCGGAGACCGCCTCCGCGTTGGAGGAGTGGTAGCTGATCACCCCCCGCTCGGTGGCCCGGGAGAGGAGATCAGGCAAGCCCTGCTCGTAGATGGGCACCTCACCGGCCCGGAGACCTTGCACACGTGCTTCGTCGGCCTCGCCGATTCGCACGTTGTGGCCGAGATTGGCCAGACCGGCCCCGGTGACCAGGCCGACATAGCCGGCGCCAATGATTGCTACATCCACGAAAGAACCATCCTACTGGGCGGGCTTCGGCGACCTACGAGGCGTCCGATCCAACGATCACCACAGCGTCATAGCCGTTATCGACAATCCCGTGCTCCACTACACCAAAACCCAGCGCCGAGGTGATCACCGCGCCGTCGGGACTGCCTTCGGGGACGATGACCGTGGTCTCGTCGTATGTGCTGGCTTCGGCGTTGCCGATCGACTCCACGGCGAAACCCAACGACTCCAGGCGCTGCGACATGTCTCCGGCCGCCCCGGCGACACCGTTGCCGTTCAACACCTCGACACGGAGCGGTTGGTCGGCGAACGAGTTGCCTGCCTTGAAGTTGGCGAGCATGTTGGAGGCGTCCGGTTCGCTGGCGATCTGCACCGACCGACCGTCCACGGTGTCCCCGTAGGTGGGAAGTGTCTCCCCCTCGATCGAGCCGGCGAGGATGCCCTTGAAGTCCCAGAGCAGGGAGGCCACCGATGCTTCGGCCAGCGCCGAGTCGATGGTCATGTGCTGGCCCATCGCCGTGGTGATCTCCCCGGCCTCGGCAACCGAGCTCGGTCGCTTCAGGCTGGAGATCAGAGCGCGGATGACGTCCTGCTGACGCTGGGTCCGGCCGATGTCGCTGGCATCGACCGACACCCACGACCCGTCCTGTAATTCCTGGTAGTGCCTTGATCGGGCGTAGGCCAATGCCTGCTCACCGTCGAGGAGTTGGGTCCCCGCATCCACGTCCAGACCCGACTTCGAGTCACGAGCCGGATAGGGAAATGCGATCTCGATGCCGCCCACCTCGTCGACCATTGCCTGGAATCCGACGAAGTCGATCTCGACGTAGTGGTTGACCTCCACGCCGAGGTTGGCCTGGACCGTCTCCACCATCAGGGAGGGCCCACCGATTGCATACGCGGCATTGATCCGGTTCCTGCCCTGGCCGGGGATGTCGACCAGGAGGTCCCGTGGAATGCTCAGCATTCGCGCCGAGCTCGTCGCCGGGTCGAGTCTTATCAGCATCACGACGTCCCCGCGGGCCCCGCCCACCGATCCGAAGTTGTTGAGATCCTCGAGCCCGGCTCTGGAGTCGGAGCCGACGACGAGAAAAGTCCGGTCGTCGCCGCTGGTCGGGTCGAGAGCACCGGTGACCTCATCGTTGGTGTCGGCGACATCCAGCAGGTTGTTCCCGGTTTGAATCGCCCAGATGAAGACGAGCACGGCGACATTGGCCACGACGAGAAGAGCGATCGTGGTGACCTTGAGCCATTTGGGGAGCCCGCGGCGTGCGGTGGGAGCTGTATGCGCCATCGAGGGTTAGACGGGGTCACACTAAACCTGGTTCCTCGATAACCAGTCGACCTCGGTGAAAAGGCGAAGCGTTAATGTGCCGCCCAGACTCGCGGAGGTTTCGTTTGGCTGTGCTCGCCCATGAGGGGACATATCCGATCATGTACGGCTCGTTGCCGATACCGGTCGGTGCCGGGCATCGCACCGGCTACATCTCCCGCCCCGATGAGGCGGGGAAGGTCCCGGTCGTCTTCGTGCTGCCCGACCTGGAGGGGATGGGCAGTTTCGAGAAGGACCTCTGCCGGAGACTGGCGAGGTCTGGCTTCGCCGCACTGTCGGTCGACGTCTACGGGCGCCCCGGGCAAGGTCTCGACCTCTACAACTCGATCACCGACGACCACGCCCTGTCCGTCATAGACGAGTTGCATCAGTTCGTAGCCTCCGACGACGTCGCCTGGAATGTCGACGACCGGGTCGGGATCCTCTCCAGCGACGTCGGCGGCAGGTACGGGATCATCAAGGCGGCGACCCGGGACTGGGTGAGGTCACTGGTGCTCTGCTACACCCCGCTCACCGGGGACGACGACCGGGAACACCAGGTAGCGGACTATCTCGACCATCTCCCGGTGCCCGTGCTCGCACTGTATGGCAAGGAGGACGATCTCATCTCGGTGGACACCGTCGACGAGGCACAACGTCGCAACGACCACGGTCAGTGGCTGCTCTACGAGGGAGCCGGCCACGGCTTTCTCGACATCAACGGCGAGGGCTATGAGCCGGCAGCGGCGGAGGACGGCTGGGCCCGCATCCTCGCCTTCTTCAAGGCAACCATGCCCGCTCCTCAGATAGAGGACCTCGGTTAACACGCCCTCCGTATCACGACGGTCGGATATGGGTGACCGCGCCTGAGTGAATCTCCTCGCGTCCCGTCGCTGTCTCGACCAGGAGGGCGCCCGAGTCGGTGATGTCGAGGGCACGGCCACGGCCGTTGGGATCCCAGGTGATGTCGCGACCAAGGGTGCGACAGGAGGCGCTGTACTCATCCCTCGGCCAACCAGGACCACCGAGGAGCTCGATGAGCTCGGCGCCCCACAGCGCTCCCAACTCGAGATGACGCTGCCGACCCGGATCCTCCTCGTGCAAGGCACCCGCGCCGTCCGACGGGGAAGGCCACCACAGGTTCACGCCCAGGCCGATCACGACCACGTCGCCGCTCTTCTCCACCAGGATGCCTCCCACCTTGGACTCGCCGCTCATCAGGTCGTTGGGCCATTTCAAAGACGTGCCGTCCGTGGCCCGCACTGCGGCGACCCCGGCCATCAGCGAGAAGGGGCGGTCGTCTCCTCGTTCCGCCCTGAAGGCCAGAGACACGGCGAGGGCCCGATCGGCGTTGAGCCAGCCGCTACCCGAGCGTCCCCTGCCATGGGTCTGTTCCGAGGCCGTGACCAGGACCGGGACCTCGGCCAACTGCTCTCGGGCCAGGTCCTGGGTGGATGGGACGCGGTCTAACCGCAGCTGGAAATAGGGTGTAGCCAACTTGTCTCCCGGCGAGTCTTAGAAAACCGAGCATACGGAGGAGTCTTGGGCACCGAGGCGCGCATCGACCAACTCAGATCCCTCAAGCACGAGGCCCTCCACTCGGGGACCCAGCGCGCCGTCGCCCGCCAGCACGAGGCCGGGAAGCTGACCGCTCGGGAGCGGATCGATGTCCTGCTCGACAAGGGGTCGTTCAACGAGATCGACCAATTCGTCAAGCATCAGTCGACCGGTTTCGGTATCGAGGACAAGAAGCCGCCCGGGGACGCCGTGGTCACCGGCCACGGGACGATCGACGGGCGTCCGGTGTTCGTCTTCGCCGAGGACTTCACGGTTTTCGGAGGAAGCCTGGGCAAGGTGGTCGCCGACAAGATCTGCAAGATCCTCGACCTCGCCGTCGAGACCGGGGCCCCGGTCATCGGTCTCAAGGACTCGGGTGGCGCCCGCATCCAGGAGGGTGTCTCCTCCCTCGACGGGTATGGCCGGATCTTCGAGCGCAACGTACGGGCCAGCGGTGTCATCCCGCAGATCTCTGTGATCATGGGCCCCTGCGCCGGCGGCGCCGTGTACTCGCCCGCCCTCACCGATTTCGTCTTCCAGGTCGACCAGACATCCCACATGTTCATCACCGGGCCCGACGTCATCAAGGCGGTCACCGGTGAAGAGGTCACCATGGAGGAGCTCGGAGGCGCCTCGGCCCATGCCTCCAAGTCCGGGGTCACCCACTTCGTCTACCCGGACGGCCAGGATGCCCTGGAGGCGGTGCGCTACCTGCTCTCGTTCCTGCCCCGGAACAACATGGAGCTTCCTCCCTACTACGCGCCCTCCGACCGCTCCGACCGCGCCGACGACACCCTTGACTCGATGATCCCCGACGAGTCGAACCAGCCATACGACATGCGCGACGTGGTGGAGACGATCCTCGATTCCGAGGAGTTCTTCGAGGTCCACGAGCAATGGGCGAAGAACATCATCGTCGGGTTCGGCAGACTCGACGGGCACGCCGTCGGCATCGTCGCCAACCAGCCCGCCGTTCTCGCCGGCACCCTGGACATCGGCGCCTCCGAGAAGGCGGCTCGCTTCGTCCGCTTCTGTGACGCCTTCAACATCCCCCTCATCACCTTCGTCGACGTTCCTGGGTTCCTGCCCGGCGTCGATCAGGAGCATGGTGGCATCATTCGTCATGGCGCCAAGCTCCTCTACGCCTACTGCGAGGCGACGGTCCCCCGGATCAGTGTCATCACCCGCAAGGCCTACGGGGGGGCCTACCTGGTGATGAACGCTCGGGGCATCAGAGCCGATCTGGTGTTCGCCTGGCCATCGGCCGAGATCGCCGTGATGGGCGCCCAGGGAGCGGTCAACATCATCCACAGACGGGAGCTCGCCGCTGCCGACGACCCCGAGGGGCGGAGGACGGAGCTCATCGCCGACTACGAGGAGAGATTCAACAATCCTTACGTGGCCGCCGAGCTGGGGTTGGTGGATGAGATCATCGAGCCCAGGGAGACGAGGGTGAAACTGATCCGGGCGATGGAGATGCTGCGCACCAAACGCGAGTCTCTGCCGCCGAAGAAGCACGGAAACGGGCCTCAATGAAGAGCCTCCTCGTCGCCAACCGCGGCGAGATCGCGGTCCGCGTCATCCGGACCGCACAGGAGATGGGGATCAGGACGATCGCCATATTCTCCGAGCTCGACCGTGACGCCCTCCACGTCGAGCTGGCCGACGAGGCGTGGAACGTGGGAGCGGCCCCGGCGTCGGAGAGTTACCTCAACCAGGAGGCGATCCTTCGCATCGCACACGAGTCGGGCGCCGAGGCCATCCACCCGGGGTACGGCTTCCTCTCGGAGAACGCCGGGTTCGCACGGGCCGTGGACCAGGCCGGCATCATCTGGGTGGGACCGCCCGCCTCCGCCATCGAGGGCATGGGTGACAAGATCACCTCGCGGAGTAACGCCGAGAAGTTCGGCGTGCCCACCGTGCCGGGGGTTACCGAGCCGGTCGACACTGTGGAGAAGGTCGCCGAACTGGCCGGGAAGTTCGGCTATCCGGTGGCGATCAAGGCGGCACACGGCGGAGGGGGCAAGGGATTGCGGGTGGTCCGGAACGCCGATCAGGTCGCAGAAGCCTTCGAGGGCGCCCGGCGCGAGGCCGAAGCTTACTTCGGCAACCCCGCCGTGTATGTCGAGAAGTATTTGGACAAGCCACGTCACGTCGAGGCCCAAGTCCTGTTCGACCAGAGCGGGAAGGGATTGTTCCTCGGTGAGCGTGACTGCTCGGTGCAGCGACGTCATCAGAAGCTGATCGAGGAGACCCCCTCCCCCGGTCTCACCCCGAGACAGCGCAAGGCGTTGGGCAAGGCGGCCCTGGACGCCGCCCGCTCCTGTGGGTATGTCAATGCCGGGACCGTGGAGTTCCTGCTCGACGCCAACGGTGACTTCTACTTCCTGGAGATGAACACCCGTCTCCAGGTGGAGCACACGATCACCGAGATGGTGACCGGCCTCGACTTGGTCGAGTGGCAATTGCGGATCGCCAACGGAGAGGCCCTCACCATCGACGAGGCCGAGCCTCGGGGCCACGCCATCGAGTTCCGGATCAACGCCGAGGATCCCTATCAGGGCTATCTCCCCTCACCGGGTCAGATCGTGGAGTGGAAGGAGCCGGCAGGGCCAGGGGTCAGAGTCGACTCCTGGATCACGCCGGGCACCAGTGTCTCCCAGTACTACGACAACCTCTTGGCCAAGCTGGTGGTCTGGGGCGCCACCAGGGACCAGGCGATCAATCGGGGGAAGCGGGCGCTTCGTGAGTTCCACGTCGTCGGGGTGGCTACCACCATCCCGGCGCATCTGAAGGTGCTCGAGCACGAGGACTTCATGAACGGCAACCATCACACGAGGTGGTTGGAAGAGGTGGTCTCCTTGGAGGGCGCCGAGCCCACCGCGGTGCCCGCCCTCCCCGAGGAGGAGGACCTGGCCAAGCGGGACATCACCGTCGAGATCGGTGGGCGTCGCTTTCGGGTCAGCTATTGGGCCCCGGAGCCGACGGCCGGTGGCCAGATGCGAAGGCGGCCTCCCAAGCTCTCGGCGGCCGGCCCTGCCGTCGCATCGGACGGTGTGGTCACTGCACCCATGCAGGGAACGATCGTCAAAGTCCATGTCAAGGCGGGTGACACCGTGCAGGCTGGTCAGGCGATCTGCGTCCTCGAGGCCATGAAGATGGAGAACGAGGTGACCTCCCCGAGCGACGGCGCCGTAGTCGACCTCAAGGTGGAGCCCGGCGACACAGTTGCCGCGGGGCAAGTGCTCGCAATAGTCAGGTAGTCGCGCGC
>DATFGI010000050.1:0-21103 GCA_035249605.1 Acidimicrobiia bacterium | reverse complement strand
CATCTCGGATCCGGACCAGCCCGAAGATGTGGCTCACTGGATCCCCGAGTGCCCTCCCGGTCAGGCGGCCGCTCAGATCAATGATCTGTACGTGTCCGAGGACCTCACCGTCTACGCGACGGACCGGGTCAACGGGGGTGTTTACATCCTGGAGCCTGACGTCGCCCTCTCCGCTCGCATGACGCAAGCCGCGCTTGACCGAGGAGTCCAATGACCACTTATGACGTACACGCCCATTGCATACCGCCGGCTCTGATCGAGTTGCTGCGGACCGACGGCCCCCGGCTCGGCATGGAGTTGAGGGACGACGGCCGGGGGGAGCACGCGGTGATCGCCGATCGGGTGAACCTGGCTCAGTTTCAGCCCGCCCTCAGTGACCTCGATGCTCGGTTGGGCGCCATGGACGCCACCGGTGTCGACGTGCAACTGATCTCCGGTTGGGTCGACTTGACGGCCTATGCGCTCGAGGCCGAAGCCGGTGCCGAGTACTCGAGACGCTACAACGAGATCTTCACCGCCGAGGCCGATCGTCATCCGGATCGGTTCGCTCCCTTGGGGACTATCCCTCTCCAGGATCCGAGACGCGCCGCCCAGGTCTTGGAGCACGCGGTGAGGGAGTTGGGGATGGCCGGCGTCCAAATCGCCACCACCGTGGACGGCGCAGACTTCGACAAGGCCGGGCTCGACCCGTTCTGGGAGGCGGCCGCCGACCTGCGATGCCTCATCGTCCTCCATCCCTGCGACCCGCTCCCCGGGGTCGACCTGTCACGCAACTTTCTCGACAACATGGTGGGTCGCCCGGCGGAGACCACCATCGCGGTCGGCCATCTCCTGTTCAGTGGGGTGTTGGAGCGCTTTCCCGACCTGGTCATCCTGGTCGTGCACGGCGGCGGGTTCGTTCCCTACCAGTTGGGCCGGATGCAGCGTGGCTTCGACGCCGTCCCCCGTTTGTCGGCGCAGAACATCACCACCCCGCCTGCGGAGCTGGCACGGCGGCTCTACTACGACACCGTCCTCCACGACCCCGCCGCACTCGCCTTCCTCATCGAGCACGTGGGCGCGGAGCATGTGGTCATGGGCACCGACTACCCGTTCCCCATGGGCGACCCGACACCCGTCGCAACGGTCGACGGCATACCCGGGCTGTCCCAGGATCAGCGAGAGCTGATCCTGGGCGAGAACGTATCCCGACTTCTCGCCGCGGTCCGGCGTTAGTGGTCCGCAGTAGGCTCCAGGGCCTCGTCGCGGTAGTTCCACAGCTGGGGCATGAACCGGCCAATCGCCAGTGCCCCGAGCACGCACGCGATACCGCCTGACACGACCGAGAATCGGACCGAGGTGAGCGAGGCCACCGCCCCGGCCTCGAGGTCACCCAGTCTCGGCCCGCCACCCACCACTGCGGTGTGCACCGCGGAGAGACGACCACGCAGGGCATCGGGTACCACCAACTGGAGGATGGTGTTGCGGAAGACCGCGGAGACCACGTCTGCGGCGCCGGCCACGGCGAGGAGGACCAGAGCCAAGGCGAGATGGCCTACCAACCCGAAGATGGTGATTGCGATACCCCAGAGCACCACGGCGATGATGATCACGCGGCCGCGGCGCGACACCGAGCCGACCCAACCCGAGGTCAGGGCGGCGATCAGAGCGCCAATGCCCGGGGCCGCGTAGAGCAGGCCGACGGTCGAGGCATCGCCACCGAAGATCTCGGTGCCGATCGCGGGGAAGAGGGCATGGGGCATCCCGAAGATCATCGCGTTCAGGTCGATGAGGAAACCCGACTGGAGGAGCGGCTGTCCCCTCAGGTAGGCGAGGCCCTCCTTTATCGAGGTAACGCTCACGGCACGTCCCCCTCCCTCGGGGCGGAGGGGACCTACCCAGAAGAGGGTGAATGCCGCGGCGACGAAGGCGACCGCCTCGGCCGCATAGGTGAAGCGGAGGCTGTATCCCGCGATTAGCAGCCCGGCCACGGCAGGGCCTACCGCCGCCGCCACCTCGTGCATGGTGGAGTTGAGTGCGAATCCGGCGGGTAACAGCTGTCTTCGCAGCAAGGCGGGGATGGCGGCCATCCTCGCCGGGCCATTGACGGCGCTCAGTCCTGCGTTAACAGCGCTGAGTGCGTACAGCGGCCACACCAGCGGCTCTGTTGCCGAGGCATTCCACATCAGCCCGAGGGCGGTCCCGGCTAGCAGGACGTGACCGACGACGAGGAGCTTGCGCCGGTCGAACGCGTCGGCGACAGCCCCGCCCACCAGAGACACCGCCATCAGCGGGATGAACTGGGCGATGCCCAGGGCGCCGACGGCAAGTGTCGACCCGGTGAGGAGGAAGACCTGATACGGGACCGCTACCACGGTGATCTGACGTCCGAAGTGGGCCAGGAGCTGACCGAGATACAGAATGCGGAATCGGGGCGACTCTCGCAGCGGGGTGATGTCGACGATCAGTCGGCGACGGGGCAGATTGGGGCGCTCGGTCACCCCGACCTCGACGCAGTCTTCCTGGTGGTGACCCCGAAGGTCACCGTGGCCGTCGCCACGATGGCGGCGTTGACCCCGAAGGCGAGCCCGTAGCCACCGACGTCCGCGATCCAGCCGAGCAGCGGTGGTCCGAGGAGAAGACCGAGGTCACCGGCGGTGCGGAACATGCCGAGGGCGAGCCCCCTGATCTCTTCGGGGGCCTCATCGGCGGCGAACGCCGCCGGCGCCGGGCCCGAGATCGCGGCGGAGACCGCTAGCACGCCGGCGCCCATCAGGAACCAGGTCACCCCGCCAGCGAGCGCGATCACCGTCAAGGCGACGGCCACTCCCCCCAAACTGGGGACGATGGCGGTGGTGCGGCCATGTCGGTCGGAGATGGTGGCCGCCGACGGGAGCAGCAGCAAGCTCACCAGGGCGATCCCGGTCAACACCAGACCCATGTCACCGACACTGAGGCCGAGCTGGGACACCCCCTGGAGGGGCATCAGTGTGTGGTTGGCGCCGGCTCGTGTGAAGAAGACCACGAAGTTGACCACGGCGATGGCGAGGAATGCCCTCGACTTGAGCACACCACGCCAACCTGGGGAAGGCGCGGTCTCCGAGGTGACCCGTGTTTGTGGATGCTGCGGTCGGGTTTCCTCGAGCCGGACGAAGGCGTAGACACCGGCGAGAAGGCCGGCGGTGGCGATCACGAAGAACGGGGCTCTGATCCCGAAGCGATCGGCGATGAGCCCACCGAGACCGGGGCCGATCGCCTGTCCGAAGAGCAGGGCGCCATGGTTGGCGCCTATCAGCCGGCCCCGATTGGCCGGTGTGGATATGTCGGTGAGGTAGACGAAGGCACCCGTCATGTACATCGCCGATCCCGCACCCGAGACGAAACGCCACACGGTGAGACCGACGATTCCCCCGGCCAGCCCGGCGCCCGCCATCCCGGCCGCGAAGACCAGAGGGCCTCCTACCAACAGGACCCGTCGCCCGCGACGATCCGCCAGAGAGCCGAGGGGGACGTTGAGCAAGAGCCGTGCCAGGCCGAACGAGGCCACGGTTGCGCCCACGGCGGCGATGCTCACCCCGAACTGACGGGCAAACACCGGAAGGACCGGCCCGGCCATGCCGGCACCGGTCATCATCAGCGCTGTCGACCCCGCCAGCGCCACCACACGCTCGTGGCTGCGAACACGATCGAGCCACGAGCGGGCGAATCGGCCTGTCATCCGGTGGAGGTCACAGGTGACCTCGTCGCCATCCCACCCAACCCAGGGTTCCCAGCGTCGCTGGGCGACGCTACCAACCCTGGGTTCGCCGGTTGGGGGTGTGACATGGTGAGAGGGTCATGGTTACGATCGATGCTGCAAACGATTGATGGCCTGGCTGCCCCAAGGTAATCCACCCGAGAGAACGATTGTGCACAACCGCGCCCCCGCCGGCTTCAACCCCGATATGGAATCGCTGACCTGCTTCGACTGTGATGCTCACCACGAAGTCGGTCGGCTCCACTCCACATGTGAGAGTTGTGGGCTCCCCCTACAGGTCAACATGAGGTTGAAGCCGGACACCGACCCGGATTCGGTGATCGACCGGTCGGTGTCGTCATTGTGGAGATACCGTGGAGTTCTCCCCATCGAGCCGGAGGCAGCCGTCTCCCTGACCGAGGGCTGGACACCGCTGGTTCGGGCCGACGCAACGACCTGGATCAAGGACGAGGCCCGCAATCCCACCGGCTCTTTCAAGGCGCGGGGGATGTCCATGGCGGTCTCTGCGGCGGTCTCCCTCGGTGTGAACCGACTCGTCGCCCCGTCCGCCGGGAACGCTGCCGGCGCCCTGGCCGCCTATGGCGCCGCCGCCGGTGTCGAGGTGCTGGTGGCGATGCCCGAGGACACGCCCCGCCCATTCGTGGAGGAGTGCCGCCATTACGGGGCTCGGGTCGAGCTGGTCCCGGGGACCATCTCCGACTCGGGGCGGTGGCTGGCGGCGAATCGGTCGCCAGGGGACTTCGACCTGTCCACGCTGAAGGAGCCATTCCGTGTCGAGGGCAAGAAGACCATGGGCTACGAGCTGTGGGAGCAGTTCGACGGTGACCTCCCCGACGTGATCGTCTATCCCACCGGGGGAGGGACCGGTCTCGTCGGCATGTGGAAGGCGTTCGACGAGATGGAGCTCATGGGTTGGATCGGGCCGGAGCGCCCCCGGCTCGTCTCGGTCCAATCGGACGGCTGTGCCCCGGTGGTCGAGGGGTTCCTGGCGGGCAGGGAACGCACCGAGCCCTGGCCCGATGCGAGGAGCACCGCCTACGGGCTGCGTGTCCCCAACCCGATCGCGGGTTTCCTCTGCCTGCGGGCGCTACGGGAGACCAACGGCACGGCCGTGGCCGTTCCCGAGTCGGACATCGAACCGGCAGCCGCGGCGATGTCGGCAGCCACCGGGGTCGACGCCTGTCCGGAGGCCGGGGCGGCTTGGGCCGGGCTGGGGATCCTGCGAGATCAGGGCTGGATCGGGCCCGCGGACCGCGTCCTCGTGTTCAGTACCGGCACCGGCGTCAAGTACCGCTGAAAACCCCTTTCAGCGACCCTCGGTGCGGGGATCGAGGACGTCCCGGAGACCGTCGCCCACCAGGTTGAACGAGAGGGCCCACAGGAACACCATCAGACCGGGGAAGGTGGAGGTCCACCATCTGCCGGCGACGATGTCGGCCTGGCCCTCGCTGACCAATGTCCCCCATTCCGCCTGACCGGCGACAGCGAGACCGATGAAAGCGAGCGTGGCGCCCAACAGGACGGCGTGACCCATGTCGAGCGTCGCCTGGACGGCCACCGGTGTGAATGAGTTGGGCAATATGTCGCGTCGGATGATCCCGAACCTGGAGTCGCCGATGGTCCGCGCCGCGTCGACATAGTCCTCCTCACGCACCTGCAGGATCTGACTTCGGATGATGCGGGCGTAACGCGCCCACATGATGACGGCCAGCGCCACCACGATGTTGATGAAGGACGGCCCCAGGATGGCCGCGATGGCCAGCGGGAAGACCAGGGTGGGTATGGAGAGGAACACGTCCACCAGCCTCATCAAGACCGCATCCACCTTGCCACCCAGGATGCCGGCGGTGGAGCCGACGATCAGACCCATCACGACCGCCCCGGCGACGACGTAGATCGACAGTTGCAGCGAGAGCCTGGCCCCCCAAACGATTCCGTAGAGGACGTCACCCCCGAGCCGTGTGGTGCCCAGCGGATGTCCTTCGCTGCCCGGCGGGACGCCGACCGCACTCAGGTCACGGGGCATCTGATAGGCGCCACGTGGGTTCACGTCCACTATCAGGGGAGCGAAGATCGCCATGCTCAGCAGCAGGACGATGAGGATGGCGCCGAAGGCGGTGCTGCCACGACTGAAGACATCGCCTGCGGTCGCCCAGAGCCGCCGGGCCTTGACCCGAATCGGCGTGTCGCGCAGCACCCGGGGTGCCCTCTCCGCTCGTACAGCCTGGAACCACATGTTCAGGCCCTCTTCATGACGACGCGGCGGTCGAGATACCCGTAGGTGACGTCGACGGCAAGATTGACGGTGAGGAACAGGATGCTGGTGAAGATGACGAACGCGAGCGTTGTTGCCTGATCACCACTGAGCACCGAGTCGGCCATCCAGTTGCCCAGGCCGGGCCAGCCGAAGATGGTCTCGACGACCACGGTGCCCTCGAACATGATCCCGATCGACAGCCCGATCACGGTGATGGTGGGGATGAACGCGTTGCGTCGGGCATGACGCCGGACCACCAGCCGCTCGGGGAGGCCCCGAGCCCGGGCCGCGTCGACGTAGTCCTTGCCCATCTCCTCGAGCAACGATGAGCGCATCATCCTGGTCACGATGCCCAGTGCGCCGTAGCCGAGAGTCAGCGCGGGCAGCGTGAGATGCCAGACGGCATCCACCACGCCGTCGAGACGCCCGGCGATGATGGAGTCGATCACATAGAAGCCGGTGGGATGGGCCATGCTCGCCCATATCTCGAAGTCCGATCGGCCATGTGGGAACCAGCCGAGATATGACCAGAAGATGATGAGGAGGACGATCCCGAGCCAGAACGTCGGCATGCTGGCTCCACCGACAGCGAACACACTGGTCAGCTGATCGGGCATTCGGTTGCGGCGTCTTGCCGAGAAGGTCCCCAGCCCTATCCCCAGGGTCACCGCCCACAGCGCCGCCGCGACTCCGAGCTCGAACGAGGCCGGGATCCTCGCCCGGAAGACGTCTTCCACCGGCGCCGCAGCCACCGCCGACCATCCCAGCTCGCCGGTGAGCACCCCGCCGAGCCATGCCAGGTACTGCATGTGCAAGGGCTCGTCGAGATTGAATCGCTCCTCCAGGGCGGCGATCTCCTCGGCGGTCATCCCCGGCTCCAGGTACTGCCCGATGGGTGTGCCCCCGAGCCGGGTCATGGAGAAGACGAGGATGCTGACGACGATGATCACGAAGGGCAAGGCCAGCAGGCGGCGGGCGATGTACCTATGCATGCGTCAGACTTCCTCCGGCGAGTCTATTTGCGGGACCGGGATAGTCGCTCGTATTGCAGCACCGCCGGACGGGACCTCACCCGTCCGGCGGTGCGATGCACTCCGAACTCGTCGTGTGCGACTCGAAGCGACATTGACTATCGAGTTACCTCATTTGTCGTAGAGGGCCCAGTACTGCGACGGCCGCGCCCACATCGGGTTCTCCACATGACCCGTCACCCACTCGCCGTGTGCTGAGGGGGCACCTTCGTTGGCTGGCATGACCCACATCGCCTCTTCGTAGAGGACATTCTGGATCTCGGAGAGGATGGAAAGTCGCTCCTCTTCGTCCAAGGTGGTGCGAGCCGAGTTGATCAGGGCGTCGATCGCCTCCGGATCGGAGTACCCGTCGACGAAGCTGTTGACCGCTCCGTACCTGCCGTCTGAGATCGCACTGTCGAACAGGTAGGCGTCCGGCGTGCTGTATTGCGAGCTGGTGTAGGACCACATCGCAACCGGCAGCGGGTCGGTGGCCAGGATCTCGTCGAACTGGGCCTCGGGCACTGCCATCACGTTGACGTGGAAGTTGGGGTTGAGTGCCTCGATGCTGTCCTTCAGGGTCAGCGCCGCGCCCGTGAATCCCTCGTGGGTCTGGTCGCTGGCGATCGAGATCGTGAATCCCTCGTCCCAATAGCCTGCCTCGCGGAACAGCTCCTCGGCCTTGGCCGGATCGGTTTCGTAGATCGGGGCCTCGGGATCGAAGCCGTACATCTCCGCCGGCAGGATGAAGCTGTTGCGACCACCCAGCCCGCCCAGGATCCCGTCGATCATGCCCTGGTAGTTGAAGGCGTAGTTGAACGCCTGTCGCACCCGCACGTCTTGGAAGAAGTCCAGGGGGATGGTGTCGCCATCGGGCAGGCAGGTGTCGCAGATGTTCATGTTCATGCCGATCTGGAGCACCTGGAGATCGAGGATGCTGGTGTCGACCTCGGCGTGCGCGATGGGCTCGATGGAGGGCACATCGGTGGGGCTGATGTCGACGATGTCGTATTCCCGGGCCTGGAGGCCGGTGGCGGGCGAGTCGACGATCAGCTCCCAACGCACCGGCAGGTGCGCGGGCTCACCCCAGTAGTCGGGGTTGATGTCGAAGCTCATCCGGTCGCCGCGCTCCCACGAGGCGAGTGTGTAGGGACCGGTCCCCACCATGTTCTGAGCCATGTACTCGTTGGGCTGGCCGGCGACGATGCCACCGTTGGCCTCGACCGCCTCCTGGCTGACCACCGACGCCACCGGGTGGGCGGCGAGGAAGGCGAGGAAGGAAGCGTCAACCTCGTTCAAGGTCACCTCAAAGGTGAAGTCGTCGACTACCCGGGTCTCGGCGACGTTCTCGAAGAGCGGCGCCTGGCCTTCGGGGAGATTCATCTCGACGACCCGGTCCCAGGAGTACTTGACGTCCTCGGCGGTCATGTCGGTCCCGTCGGAGAACACCACCCCCTCACGGAGAGGGAAGGTGTAGGTGAGCCCGTCCTCGGAGATCAACCCGTTCTCGAGGCTTGGGACCTCGGTCGAGAGCTGAGGGATCACCGAGCCATCCTCGGCGGAGATGAAGACGAGCCTGTCGTACACATTGAG
The DNA here is from genome assembly GCA_035249605.1 of Acidimicrobiia bacterium. GTDB lineage: Bacteria > Actinomycetota > Acidimicrobiia > Spongiisociales > ZC4RG35 > JANQRA01. The sequence continues at coordinate 12,507 of DATFGI010000050.1, read as the reverse complement.
GATGACGTCCATGCCGACGTCATTTCCGTTCACTGCGGCGGGATCGAGGTTGAACACGTCGTCGTTCACCGTGGCCACGAGGACATCAGGGTTGGGGACGTCACCCCCGCCCTCCACAGTGGAACCCGATGCCGATGTGGTGTCGGTGGTCGGCCCGGCGCACGCCGCGCCTACCAGCGCGAGGATGGCGCACAACGCCAATATCCTCCACGCAATCGATTCTCGTCTCATGGGAGTCCTCCTCAATTTGTCTCCGCACGAACAGGCTCGATCGTCAGCCCAATCGTTTGCACGCTAACCAGCGACGCGGCGGGGTGTCAACCGATTCCGGGCATCACTTCGCAAACCTCAAAACACTAACCCGACGGTCACTGGCTACGGTGCCGCCCTCGAAGAATGGAGTGAGCTTTGCAAGCATCCCGGAGCGCAATGTACCCACGATTCGAAGATGAGGAGGTCGCCAGACGGTTTGACCGCGTCAGATCGTTCCTCGACCGAAGCGGGCTGGACGCTCTCGTGGTGTTCGGATGGTCGGCGCAGAATCGTGCCGCCCAGGCGGACGTGTACTACCTCTCCGGTTACATGGGGATGCGTGACAACTACGTGGTCTTCCCCCGCCGGGGAGAGCCGACTCTCTTCGCCCAGAGCTACAACCACGTGCCCAACGCCTCCGATGTCTCGTTCCTCGACGACGTCAAATGGGGCGGGGTGGACAACGGCACCACCGTCGGGGAGGACCTTCTCGCCAGAGGTCTGGTCGAGGTCGGCGTAGTCGGGTGGATGCCGTATCAGCAGTACGAGTCCATGCGACGCACGACCGGCGACCGTTGCCGGTTCACCGATGTCACTTCGGACTTCCGAAGCATTCGGCTCAAGAAGAGCGACGAGGAGCTGGAGTGGCTGAAGAGTGGAGCCGGGCACACCGACGCCGCACTCACCGCACTCCGCGACGCGCTCAGACCGGGGATCAGGGAGTTCGAGCTGGCCGCTCCCATCGAGGCCTCGTATCTGGCCGCGGGCGGGTTGACCACCTTCTATTACATCGCTTCGACGCCGATGAGCAACCCTGACCGGTGTGTGCCGGCACAGGTCCTCTCCAACCGTCAGATCGAGACCGGGGACGTGGTGACCTGTGAGATCAGCATCTCACACGCGGGTTATGCCGGCCAGGGTCTCCGCACCTTCACCGTGGCCCAAGATCCCACCCCGCAGATCGCCGAGCTGCATGCCGTCGCCGAGGAGGTGTACCACGCCGTCGCCAAAGCCATCCGAACCGGGGCTCGGGTCGAGGACGTCTGGACGGCGTCGGATGTCATCGCGGAGAGCGGCTACACCATCAGGGACGGGCTGGTCCACGGATTCGGTATCGGGCTGCTGCCCCCGTCGATACGCACCCGGCAGACCACTCACGACCTCGATGACGATTGGGTCTTCGAGGCGGGTCAGACCCTGGTGATCCAGCCCAACGTGATCTCGGCCGACGAGACGGTCGGTGTGCAGGTAGGGGAGTTGTGCGTGGTCACGGACCGGGGTGCGGTCTCGCTGCACGACTTCCCGCTGCAGTTGATCAGGACGGGCTGAGCCGTCAGCCGATCCGGACCAGACCGCGGGGGACATCGTGGAGGGACCTGTGCCCGTCGGCGGTCACGACGACGAGGTGGCCGGTCTGAACTCCGGCCCGTTCGTCAGGGGTGATGACATTGGGTTGGATGACGAGGGCCATCCCTTCCTCGAGGGTGAGGTCGGGTGTGGGGAGATTGGGGCGGTTCTTGGTTCCGAGGACCGGTGGGAGGTATCCGCCTCCGTACCCGTGAAGGAGGTCGTCGTAGATGGTGAACCCCATCTCATCGATCACATCCGACGCATCGACCAGATCTGAGGCATGGGCTCCGGGACGGATCACTGCTGCGATCGCATCGAAGGCGGCGTCGGCGGCGCGGTGGAGATCGTCGAATAGCTGGGTCGGTTCGGCGGCGATGGTGAAGCTACGCAGGACCTGGGCCGCATAGCCCCAATAGTTGGCGCTGATCTCGCAGAAGAGGATGTCGCCCGCCTGCAACCTCCGGGTCGACTGGAACTGTGACGGCACGCACTTGTCGGGCTCGTTCATCGACGTGGCGGCGAAGTAGTGGATGTGGTTGGTGGCGCCATCCGACAGGTAGGCGGATTCGACTATCGCCGCCACCTGCCGCTCGTCCATACCCACTTCCACCTCGTCGACGATGGCGCGCACGGACTGGTCTGAGAGCCGGGCGGCCACCTCCAGCCTTTCGATCTCCTCGGCCGACTTGACCAGTCGCAGCCTCTGAAACTCGCTGTCGAGCTCGACCAACTCGCCCACCGATCCTGCCAGCCTGAGATGGCTGCGATGGCGAAGGGGGCCCAGCACCCCGACTCTCTGACCGGGCGTGACCCGGGCCCGGAGCAACTCTTCGATTCGGGCGATCGTCGACGGCCCTCCCCAGTCGACCTCGCAATCGGTGGCGATGGTTCGGGCATTGGGCAGATGGTTGTAATGCTGGACCAGGAGGTGTGGCGTCTCACCGGGTGTGAAGAGGAGCGCCGCCTCCGAGGTGACCGGCCACTCCGAGAGCCAGGGGACGGCCGACCCCACCCGCTCGGCGCCATAGGCGAGGAGATGTGACACCCCGGCGGCGCCCATCAGCTCGGCCATCGACTGACGACGATTCGCCAGTTCTCCCTCACTGAACCTGGGATAGAGATCCTCGACCATCGGCATGACCATATCCCGCCCTAAGCGCGGCCGGCTCACCCTCCTCGGGGAAGCGGCTTGATCGAGTTCAGGTCGGCGATGACCGACCCGGCTCCCCGTTCCTCGGCCATCTCGAGGAGACGGCCGGCAACGATCAGATCCTGGGCTCCGGTGCCGACCGACTTGAAGAGGGTGATCTCGGCGTCGTTCACCCGGCCCCGGGCTCGCCCGGAGGCGATTGCACTCAGCTCCTCGGCTCTGTCGGGGTCGAAACCGTGCTCGGCAACCGCCTGGTGAGCGTCTCCTGCCTCGTCCAGCACCAGAAGGGCCGAGTCGCACACCACACGGTCGAACCTGGCGAAGATCGCAGGATCGACCTCGACCCGGTCCCGGCTCGCCGGCCCGACCGAGTTGACATGGATCCCCGGGCTGAGGTGAGCCGATGTGAGCACGGGCGTGGTGGCCTTGGTGGCCAGGGTGACCAGGGCGGCCCCGTCGAGAGCCTCGTCCAAAGTGGCGGCGTCGACGAGGCGACCGGTGACGAAGCCGGCCATGTCCGACACGAAGGCGGCTCGGTTCTCCGGTGAGCGGGCGAAGACCCTGATCTCAGTGGCGGGCCGGACCAGCTCGATCGCACGGAGCTGGCCGCGGGCGATGGGACCGGTCCCTACGATCGCCGCCACCTCCACGTCGTCGGGCGCCAGGTGATCCGTGCCCACGGCGGAGACCGAACCGGTGCGCAGGTTGGTGACCTCGAGTGCGTCGACGAGGCCCATCAGCTCACCGGTGCTGAGCCGGTGGACATAGATCGTGTATCGCATGCCGAGCCGCGCGGTCTGGTGCAACACCTTGAAGCCGAGGAGGTCCTTGCCTTCGATGTAGGCCGGCAGTGATCGAAGCCAACCTTTGGGATGCTTCAGATCGACTCTGGCGAGCCCGATCTCCTCGGGCGGCAGGGAGAAGAGCTCGCGCATCGCATCGAGCACCATGCGGTCGTCGATCAGAGATTCGACCGTGGTTGCGTCGAGGATCCTCACTATGCGGGGTTGCGGCCGGTGAAGAACTCGGCGAACGGCTCCTCGGCCAGGGGGATGCCCGCTTTGCGGAGACCGTCGGCCGAGGTCCTCATCTGACTCTCCGAGAGCTTCATCGCCGGCTGACGGATCGGCCCTCCGTTGTAGCCGTTGAGCCAGGCTTGGAACTTCCAGAGATACCGGTGCACCAGGTTGGCGCCGCCGGAGCTCATCGTCGCCGACCGTGCGTCGCGGGCCGGCTGGATGCGCCAGTATTCCTCCATCGCCTCCTCGGTCTTGCCGGCGTGGAGCAGCTCGAGCAGCCGGGGCACATACGACCCGTAGTACTCGTAGTTGCTCGTCCCCATCCATTGCATGCCGAAGATGTCGACCCACATCGGGGCGGTGAACTCCATGGGGTCGGACAACAAGACGTCGGCGCTCTGGAGGCGACGGAAGGTCTCATAGGTGTTGGCGGTCTGTTGACGACCCACCTCGTACTTGACGGCGACGATGGTGTCTACCTTGGTCAGCCGCTCGAGCACGTCTGCGGGGAAGCCACGGGCGTCGAGCCGTCTCAGGTTGGAGTGCTCGACGACGAAGAGGACGACGGCGAGATCAGTTGCCTTGCAGATGTCGACCGTGTAGTCCTCGACCTGCTGGGCAGAGCTCGGGTAGAAGCTGTTGGGGTGCCCGAGCAACATCCCGTCGATCCCGAGGGCACGGGCGTCGTTGGCCATGGTGACGATGTCCTCTGCGGTGTCGAAGACGCCCTGGAGCAGGAAGCGGTGCCCGCCATCGGCTTCGTCCAAGGCGACCTCGATGAACCGGCGCATCTCGTCGAGAGTGGTTCCTGCCTCCGAGACCAGCAGTGCCCCCCAGAACCCGAGCTCGATGTTGCGTCGCACGTCGTGGCGGATCGCCGGCTCGTTCAGAGAACGCAGGTCCGACGTGTAGGACGGGATGATCACGTTGCAGGCGCCGTGGAACGTCTCCCGGGCCCAGCTCTTGGCCTCCGACCTGGTGTACTCCGGCTGCATGGGGGGTTGCAGCGTAACCGCACAAACGTATGTGCTGCTAGCGTCGGCTGACCACACGACCCCGGCCGATTCGCCGTCCGGCTCGATAGGAGGGTTCACCATGACTGCACTCACACCGGCGAAGGAGACAGCCTTCGAGAAGGTCAGAGGACTGTGGATCGCCATCCCCACACCCTTCACCCCCGACGGGGAGATCGATGAAGGCGCCCTCCGCAAATCGGTCGACTACTACATCGAGGCGCTCGCCGTCGACGGCATCTTCTGCGGCGGGGTGATGGGGGAGTTCTGGTCGATGACCGTCGAGGAGCGTGCGCGGGTCCACGAGCTGGTGGTGGGGACCACGGCGGGAAGGGTCCCGGTCATGGTCCACATCGGACATCACGTCTACTCGGAGGCGGCGCAACTCAGCCGCCATGCCGAGCAGATCGGCGCCGACTTCGTCATCGCCATCAATCCCTATTTCCCGATCAAGCCCTCCGACGACATCGTGCGTGACTGGTACCACCGGCTCACCGCGGAGTCCTCGGTGCCATTCTTCCTCTTCAACACTTCGTATTCGGGCTACGCCCTGAGCCCCGAGCTCATCGTCGAGCTGAGTGAGCTGGAGACCGTCTGCGGGATCAAGAACCCGAAGCCGGAGGACCATCTCCTCCGGGTCCAGGACCTGGTCGGCGATCGGATCGTGGTGTGCGACGCCAACGAGGTCGACTGGCTCGGGCTGCACCTCGACCACGGGTTCCAGTCGCTGATGTCGACCCCGGCGCTGGCCATGTACCAGACGCCCGACAACCGCCCCATCCTCGACTACACCCGCCTGGCCGACGCCGGTGACCTCGATGGCGCCTGGGCGCTGCACCGCACCCTGGAGCGGGAGCGGGACGCATTCGAGCGGTGGATTCGGGACAGCTGGCTGGCCCGCGGCGAGGGGGCGATCCCCATCGCCGAGCTCAAGACCTGGCTCGGTCTGATGGGTCTGCCCCAAGGCCCGGTCCGCCCGCCGCTGATCCCGCTCAGCGACCAGCGGGCGAACGCATTGCGTGCCGACCTCGATGGCCTAGGTCTGTTGGGCTCCATCGGCTGACGGCATGGACGGAACCGCAACCCAGGGTTCCCAGCGTCGCTCAGCGACGCTACGAACCCTGGGTTCGCACAAACTGACGCCAAGGAGGAGCTCATGACACCGGGTGACATCGACTTCAAGGACGCCGCGGGCAAGCTGCGCACCGAGGTCTTCGGGAGGATCGCCAACACGCCTTGGTATTCCGATGCGGTGTACGAGCGGTTCTCCGACGCCGAGTACCGGCGGCGGTTCGCCGCCACCCAGGAGAAGATGAAGCGACTCGACCTCGACGTGCTCATCGCGTCCGGAGGCCCCAATCACTGGAGCTGGGGTGGCGGGATGCGATGGCTCAGCAACCACTGGGAGTGGCACGGGATGTCGGCCTATGTCGTCGTGCCTCCCGAGGGAGAGCCGGTGCTGGTCTGTGGTCCCGGCGGCGCCCATCGCGAGGCGGTCCGCCGCGCAACGCCACTCTCGGATGTGCGCCATTCCCGGTGGGGCCGGTCGGGAGAGGTGATCGTGGAAGTGATCGAGGAGTGGGGGCTGGCCGAGGGAACCGTCGGGATCTCCCATGTAGACCCGGTCTATGGGCACCACCTCCCGGTGGACGAGTGGGAGCGGCTCCGGGACGGTCTGCCCAAGGCCAGGTTGGAGCGAGTCGGTGACTTCTTCCACGAGCTGGTGCATGTCAAGAGCGCCGAGGAGATCGAATACGTGCGTAAGGCCGGGAAGCTGATGGACCAGGCGTTCCACGCCATGATCGCCGCCGCCCGCCCCGGCGTCACCGAGTACCAGCTGGCGGCGGCCGCCACCCACGCCGTCATGGACGGTGGCGGTCAGATGGACTTCAACATCATCGGGTCGACCCGGATGGACGACCCTGGGATGGTGTTCGGCAACCCATGGCCCTCGAGCCGCGAGCTGCAGGAGGGCGACATCATCATCAACGAGCTGGCCTGTGGCTACAACGGCTACTCGGTGCAGCTGGGCACCCCGATCTGCATCGGGGAGCCGCCCGCCTGGATCCGTGAGTTCTTCGAGGAGGTGGTGCTCCCCGGCTACGACCTCATGGCGGAGCAACTCGTCGGCGGCAACAGCTGGGACGAGGTGATGAAGGCGAGTCAGTTCTTCCGCGACAAGGGCTACGACTCACGGCCCCTCTTCCTCCACTGCATCGACTTCGTCAGCCACCCTCCCCATGTGATGTGGGACCACGTGGTCGCCGAGGACAACGAGTTGGATCTCGAGGCGGGAACCGTGGCGATGCTGGAGCCGACCATCATCACGCCCGACGGCAAGCTCGGTATCTTCTTCGGGCGAACCTATGTCCTCACCGAAGACGGCAACGAGCAGGTGACCAAGTTCCCCCACGAGCTGATCGTCATCTGAGGTAACCCTGGCGTGTGCACACCAACCCAGGGTTCCCAGCGTCGCGCAGCGACGCTGGTAACCCTGGGTTGCGCGAGTGGCTCAGATGTCCTCGCCCCGCTCGGCGCGCTCCAGGGTGAAGAGACGGTCCAGGATGGGCAGCATCTCGGTGAGGGCGTCGTCCTCGAGGATGGTGACGATCCGGGAGATACGACCCGACAGCTGATCGAGCCGGTGGACGAGTTGATCTCGTGGAGTTGCAGATCCGCGCTCATCGGCGAGCAGCCCATCCACCGCGGTGCGGTAGTCGTCGCAGACCGCCAACAGCCGATAGAAGGCGTCCTCGAGCGCGGCCGTCCTCTCCTTCATGACATCGTGCGGTGTCACAGCCATCGTCTCCACCGATAGGGGAGCTCCACGAGGGCCGGCTCCTCCAGACTCTCGACAAGATCGAAGAGGTCGTGCAGGATCCGGTTCTGTTGGTCGGGCCGACCCGGCTCACCGAAGGGGTTGCCCAGAGGGAACCGCACATAGGCGCCGCGAGGGACCTTCATCGCGAACGAGATCTCCGGCCTCATGCTCACGATCACCGTCGCCATCCCTGCTCCCTCGAGTTGCGATTGCACCAGGCCGACCGACCTGTGGCACATCGGTCAGCCGGGCACCAGCACCACGACGTCGACCTCCTCCCTGGTGAGGATCTCCGTCACGGCCGGCGCCGTCTCGTCGGCGATGGGGGCGGGGTTGGGGTTGAAGCCCATCATCCCGATGTGGACCGACGAGGTCGATCCGATCCGCCCCTCGGCCGCGGCTTCGTGGAGACGGTCGATGGGGAACACGACGTTGGGGTCGGCCATCGCCGAGGAGGTGTCGTAGTGGGTGTGGGTGAAGCGCAGCCGACTCGGGTCGAGGCCGTCCGGGAGCAGGCGATAGGTCGGGTCGCCGGCCACCGTCTCGACATGGAACGGCTGCTGATCGTCGAGATGGACACCGGCCGAGCCGACGAGGGCGACCTTCGATTCGGACAACGGCTTGGCTAGCGGGGTGAAGCGCTGCCGCTCGACAGCACGCGGGTTCGAGGCCTGGTGGTTGTGGGTTATCAGCTCGATCCACTTCTCGTACTTGCCGGCGTACGCCGAAGGGTCGAGCGGTTCCCCGGTCACCGTCCCAGCTTCTCGGCCAGCCAGCGGAACGTCGCCGGCGCCCAGTGGTCGAAGTACTTGAAGGCGCAGTGGCCGGCGTCGGCGTAGATCCGAGCCTCCTTGCCGGTGGCCGGGCCGGTCTCGAGCATGAAGTAGATGTTGCCGATGGGGGCGAGGTGGTCGTGCTTTCCGTTGATCATCAGCACGGGCATGGTGATGTTGTCCAGGATCCCCTGCTCGGAGAGCGCCCAGCGGGGGAACTCCGCCCGCTCCTCCTCGACCGACGTCGACGGGAACGACGGGGGATCGTCGGGGGCGCCAAACCGCCAGGTGGCCCTCTCATTGCGGACCCTGACGAACTCCTCGAGCTCCTCGTCGCCCATGACATAGCCAAAGGGGTGCCCGGCGCTGGCGACGACCGCCTTGAGCTTGCCGGGCGCGGTCCCGGCGAGCTGCATCACCGAGTACCCGCCCCGGCTGATGCCGAAGGCACCGATCCGGTCACCGTCCACCTCGGGTCGCCCAGCGAGGTAGTCGACGGCGGCCTCCCAGGCGCTCACCGACTCCGGAGCCCAGGGGAAGGGGTTCTCCCCTGTGCCGGGCCCGTCCATCACCAGGGCGGCCATCCCGTTGTCGATGCACAGGTCCTGGGCCCAGCCTCGGTCCTCCTTGAAGACGTCCGCGCCACACATGACCAGGACCGCGGGAACGAGTGTCTCGCTGTGCGGAGCCCGGAAGTGGGCCCGGATCATCTCGCCCTGATGCTCGAACTCGACGACTTCCATCGGTGGATCGAGATGGGCGCACGCCTTGCGGTATGCCCGGGCACAGTCCTCACTGACCCGGGTCTTGACGTCTGAGATCTCCCCGGGGAAGCGGGCGATGGCGTAGTAGGTCTTGGCCTGGAGATAGGCGCGTCTCGACGCCTCGAAGTCACCGGCCTCCTCGAGACGGTCACCTTCCGCCTCGTGACGCTGACCCAACTCCTCCCAGACCGGGACCCATTTGTCCTCGGTGGTGCCCTCGAGCCGGGCGACCGCCGCCTCCAGCTCGGAGATGTCGTCGATCATCGAGAACCAGCGGCGGTAGAACCCGCCATGGACGAGGACGAACGGGTCCTCGTTGGGGGCGAATGCGAGCTCGAGTGTCAAGGGATGTCCTCCTTATCGGGTCGGGTGTCGTCACCGACGTGCAACGAACGTCGTATAGGCGCGTTCATTGCACGTCGGACGTAGAAGCGGCGACCACCTCTTCGATGGACGTGCCGAGGTCGTCGAGGATCACGATGGCCGCGTTGCGACCGGGCCCTCCGGTGATCGACCCGCCGGGGTGGGTCGTGGCCCCGGTCTGGTAGAGGCCGGGGATCGGCATCCTGTGCTGGGCCCAGCCCGGCACAGGGCGTTGTGCTCCTCCATAGGCCAGCCCGCGGTCCCCACCGTGGATGGTCCCCCGCCACATGTGCGGGTTGGTGGCCTCGATGTCGACCGGGCTCTTCGCCTTGCGGGCCAGGATCTTGTCATCACTGAGGTTGGGGGCGCACTGCTGGAGCACCGCGAGGTGCTCTGCGGCGAGCACGTCCTTTCCCTTCTCCCAGTCGCCGAGGTCCTCCGGGGCGTCGTAGGGAGCCATGCTCAGGATCTTCACCGTGTGATGTCCCGCTGGCGCCCTCGATGGGTCGACGATCGTTGGAGTGGCGAACAGGAGGAACGTCCCTGGCCGGTGGAGACGACGCTCCCGCAGACCCCTTCCGAACTCGATCACGTCCTCCGCCCACGGCGCCGGTCCCGCCGACACCACCTCGATGTCCCCTCCATCGACGGCGAACCGGGGGGCCTCGGTCGTGGCGTAGTAGGAGGCGAACGAGGAGAGACCCTCGTCGTAGGTGTCGACGCCGTAGAGGAAGTCGTCTCCCCAGAGCTCCGACGGCGCCATCCCCACCAGGTTCTTGATGTGGATGGAGGAGACGACACCGAGCCGCGCCCGGTACTGGTCGCCGTCCTCGGTCTCCACCCCTACGCACCGACCATCCTCGACGATCAGCGACTCGACCATCGTCTTGGTGATCACCGACCCGCCGGTCTTCTCGATGGCGGCGACCAGGGCCCGGGGTAGGCTCGCCGAGCCCTCGAGGGGGATCGACCAGCTCCTTCGTTGCCGTCCGCCGGCGAGGGAGTAGGCCAGGTAGCCGGAGCCGGGAGAGTCGAGCGGCTGTGCCGTCTGGAACGCCATCCACGCCATGAAGGCGCGCATGTGCCTGCTCTCGAACTCGCGTCTGATCACCTCCCACGCCGACATGACGTTGCGCCGCATCCACACCCCACCGTGGGGATGCTCGGCGAGACGCTCGTCGAGAGAAGGCCCGTACCCGATCGGGGTGAAGCGGTACGCCCCGTAGATCCCCTTGACCTCTTCGAACTCGTCGAGCATCCGTTGATAGGAAACGGCGTCGTTCTTCGAGAAGCGGCGGATCTCCTCGAGGGTGCGTTCGAGGTCGAGCCACATGGTGAAGTGCTCTCCGTCGGGGAAGACGACGTGGGCCACCGGATCGGGGTCGACGTACTCCAGGCCGAACTCGGAGACGAGACCGAGCTCGTCCCGGGACAGCACCGGGTTGACCTGGATCAGGGTGTGACCGGTGGAGCAGGTGTCGAAGCCGAACCCGGGCAGCAGGATCTCCTCGGTGGCGGCTCCGCCCCCGGCCTCGGCCCGGGCGTCGAGCACCACCACCTCATGGCCTGCCTTGCCCAGGTACGCCGCGGTGATCAGGCTGTTGTGGCCACCGCCGGCAATCACGAAGTCTGTGGTCGTGGTCATTCGGGCGTCTCCTCGGTCGGTTTGGGGGGAATCACCGGAATCAGCAAATGGGAGGGATGCTCGGGGCCGACATGGAGGCTCACCGACCCTCCGAACACACCCTCGGGGCGTGAGTCCGGGTCGGCGTGGGTCATCCCGCCGGTTCCCCGAGTCGCGTAATAGAAGGTCTGGCCGTAGTCGTCGAGTGGCCCCCGATACTCGTAGTCGCGGCCCCTGACCCAGAGCTCGAGCCGATACCCGGGCGGGATCACGATGCAGGTAGGAACGATCTCGATGTCGAGCTCGTAGACGGTTCCCGGCTCCAGCGGCTCCGCCCGGTCGTGGGGGTGGAACGGCCGCCAGGGAAGGGTGCGGTCGGGGTCGAGGGCCCGATGGGAGGCCCGCAGCCACCCGTTGGCGATCGGGGTGTTGGGATCGGTCGACCCCTCGAACGTCACCTCGTTGCCGGCGGGGTCGAACAGCTGGACGATGAGAAACAGGTCGGCGTCGGTGGTCGTCGAGGAGATGAACAGCTTGGCGGCGAGGGGCCCGGTGATCTCGGTCTCCTCGGTGAACGGGACGGTGGAGAAGTGGAGACCTTCGCCCAATGCCTCGTACTGCAGCGAGGCTGCGGCGTCGACCGGCTGAGGGGAGAGCGTCAGGTCAGGATGCAGATTCAGCTCGGTCCACAAAGTCCTTGCCAGTGGCCACTCGTCCTCGCCACGCCACTCGAACTTCTCCCCGGGATGCCGGATGTTGAGTTGGACGCGTGGGGTTTGCTCGAAACCGTTGTCGTCGCCGCGGAGGAAGTGGTCGAAGAAGCGTCTCTGCAGGTCGCGGCCGTATGCCGAGTAGAAGTGGGTCCAGTGGGTATCGCCGTGGGCCTCGAGCCATTTCTCTTCCGATGAGGCCTCGACGAATCCGTTGAAGTTTCCCCGGGGATGGATCCCCTGACCGCCCCAGTTGGCCGCGGTGAGCAAGGGGACCTCCACACGACCGAGATCGATGGTCCGGTCCCGATGCCATTCGTCACAGAAGGGATGGGCCTTGATGTCGGGGAAGGACTCGAACCGGTTGGCGGCCAGTTCCTCCTCGCTGAGGTCGACCGGTCCCGCCACCGACTGCCCGGTGTTGGGGTTGACCGGGGCCCGTGACCCCTGGCCGTATTGGATCGGGTTGATCTGACGCTCCTGCCAGCGCTTGGTGAACTCGCTGAGGATCCCCCCGTGGTAGTAGGCGTCGCGATAGGGATCGGTGAAGCCTTCCCAGGCGATGATGGCGCTGAGGTGCTCGGGCTGGCGCTCGGCCGCCGCCCAGGCCATCACCGCGTAATAGGAGATGCCCATGATCCCCACCCGGCCGTTGCTCCAGGATTGGG
>DATFGI010000049.1:0-113124 GCA_035249605.1 Acidimicrobiia bacterium | reverse complement strand
GCCCGTCGCACCTTGATCGCGGCCACCTGCTCTTCGGTCAACCCGACGTCGCGACACCATGTCGCCAGGGTCGACTTTTTCACCGTGATCAGGTCCATGATCTCGCCATAGGAGAGACCGAGCCGTCGCAGGTCGCGGCCCAGTTCGGACCGTTCCCATCTCGACAGAGATGCGTAATTCCTCACCCGCTCGAGGATTGCTGCCTCGAGTTCCATGGTTGGAACGTAAGAACTGTCTGTGACAGGAAAGGTTGCCCAGGTACCCTGACGGTCGACTCGGGCTGTGGCGCAGTTTGGTAGCGCGCGTGCTTTGGGAGCACGAGGTCGTCGGTTCAAGTCCGACCAGCCCGACCAAGCCTTTACAATGGAATTGGCACCGCGGGTGTAGCTCAATGGTAGAGCTCCAGCCTTCCAAGCTGGCGGTGAGGGTTCGATTCCCTTCACCCGCTCGAACGGGTCGCCCTCCGGGGTCGAGTCAGCCCCGCCCCTGTAGCTCAACTGGATAGAGCGGCGGACTTCTAATCCGCAGGTTGGGGGTTCGAGTCCTCCCGGGGGCGCTGGAGATCCGTTCGCCACATGGTGGCCGTAGCTCAGTCTGGTAGAGCACCTGGTTGTGGTCCAGGAAGTCGCGGGTTCAAGTCCCGTCGGTCACCCCGGAGACCGCCCGGCATCGCCGGGCGGTCGCACGTGAACACCAAAAGGGAATCAATGCCAACAACCGTCACCGAGTCAAGCGCTTTCGAGCGTCTCGTCCGCTTCCAGATCAGCGACGATCAGATCAACGAGGCGAAGAAGGGGGCGGCCCGCAAGCTCGCCCAGGAGATCAAGATCCATGGGTTCCGGCCCGGAAAGGCTCCTCTCCCAATCATCGAGGCCACGGTCGGTGCCGATCGGGTCCGCCAGGAGGCCATCGAGGACCTGCTCAATCCGAAGTTGAACGAGGTCCTGACCGAGGAGGAGATCGAACCGGCGATCAACCCCGAGCTCGAGTCCATCGACGACGTGGACGGGGGAGTGGAAGTCGCGGTCAAGGTCACGCTCTGGCCCACCATCGAATTGCCCAACTACAGGGATCGCAAAGTCGAGGTGACCAATCCCGCCGTCACCGAGGAGGATCTGGAGAGCCAGACACGACGGATGCTCGAGCAGTTCGCCACGGTCGAGGAGGTGGAGCGACCCGCCAAGACAGGTGATTTCGTCTCCATCGACCTCTCCGCGACAAAGGAGGGCGAGACGATCGAGGAGGCAACCGCAGAGGAGCTCCTCTACGAGGTGGGGTCGGGTCTGCTCATCGAGGGAATCGACGACCACGTCGCCGGTGCCTCAGCCGGCGACGTCCTCACCTTCGAGGGCACACTTCCTGAGGGGTTCGGGGAGCGGGCCGGGGAGACGGTGGGCTACACCGTCACAGTCCACGAGGTCAAGGAGCGCATCCTCCCCGAGCTCACCGACGAGTGGGTCGAGGAGAACACCGAGTTCGAGACCGTCGAGGAGCTGGCGACAGAGCTGGAAGAGCGTCTCGCCGATGCAAAGCTGCGAGCGGTCGCCAGGGAGTACTCGGAGAAGGCCCTCTCAACGTTGCGGGACCAGATCGACATCGACCTCCCCGAGGGTCTGGTGCGCTCCGAGATGGATCGCCATCTCCACGACTTCCTTCATCGTCTGGAAGAGGCCGAGCTCCAGCTCGAGGACTACTTCGAAGCGTCCGGGATCACACAGGAGGCCTTCCTCGCCGACCTCCGCGGTCAGGCGGAGCTGTCGCTGCGCACCCGGCTGGTCCTCGACGCTGTCATCGAGGCAGAAGAAATGCATATCGACGAGGAGGACCTTTCCAGCACCATCCAGGCCATGGCGGCTCGCTCCGGGGACCCCGTGGCATATCTCGACGCCTTCCGGAAGAGCGGTCGGGAATTGGCACTGGCCAGTGATATTCTCAGAAACAAGGCACTGGATGCGATCCTTTCCAACGCAAGCCCGGTCGACGAGGACGGGAATCCGGTCGATCTGAGTGTGAAGGTCAATGAAGTCGAGGCCGAGATAGTCGAAGACGACCAAGTCGTGACGGCCGAGGAGGAAGAAGAATGAACGCCGACAACTATGTGATCCCTACGGTCTTTGAGCAAACGAGTCGCGGCGAGCGCTACTTCGACATCTACAGCCGGCTCCTCAAGGACCGCATCATCTTCCTGGGCACCCCGATCGACGACACCATCGCCAACCTGATCATGGCGCAGCTGTTGCATCTCGAGTCCGACGACCCGGATAAGGACATCTTCCTCTACATCAACTCCCCGGGCGGCTCGATCACGTCACTTTTCGCGATCTACGACACCATGCAGTACATCAGACCCGACGTGAACACGGTCTGCATGGGCATGGCCGCCTCGGCGGCGGCCGTGATCCTGGCCGGTGGCGCCGAGGGCAAGCGCTTCGCGCTGCCCCACGCCAGGGTGATGCTCCACCAGCCTCATGGTGGTGCATCGGGCCAGGCCTCCGACATCGAGATCCAGGCCCGACTGATCGTCCAGATGCGTGAGCAGCTCAACGAGATCCTGGCGCATCACAGCGGCCAGTCCCTGGAGAAGATCGAGCTCGACACCGAGCGCGACTACTGGATGATGGCGCCGGAGGCCAAGGACTACGGAGTAATCGATGGAGTGCTCACCCGTCGTGAGCTCGCCGCGGTAGCCTCATCGTCCGACTAAGCGGAGGATCGTTCTCAGATGGCAAGACTCGGTGACGGCGGGGAGCTGCTGAAGTGCAGCTTCTGCGGTAAGTCCCAGAAGCAGGTCAAGAAGCTCATTGCCGGGCCCAGCGTCTACATCTGCGACGAATGCATCGACCTCTGCAACGAGATCATCGAAGAGGAGTTCTCCACCACCGAGGAGATCAGCTTCACCGAGCTGCCCAAGCCCTCCGAGATCAAGACCTACCTGGACGACTACGTCGTCGGTCAGGAAGAGGCGAAGAAGAAGCTGTCGGTGGCGGTGTACAACCACTACAAGCGAATCCGCTCCGGGGACATCCAGCGCGATGTCGAGTTGCAGAAGTCGAACATCGTGGTGATCGGGCCCACCGGGAGCGGCAAGACGCTTCTCGCTCAGACCCTCGCCCGTCAGCTCAATGTCCCCTTCGCCATCGCCGACGCCACCAGCCTCACCGAGGCCGGCTACGTCGGCGAGGACGTGGAGAACATCCTGCTCAAACTGCTCCAGGCCGCCGATTACGACGTGAACCGGGCGCAACAGGGAATCATCTACATCGACGAGATCGACAAGGTGTCCCGCAAGGCGGAGAACCCCTCGATTACCAGAGACGTCTCCGGTGAAGGCGTCCAACAAGCCCTCCTCAAGATCCTGGAGGGCACGGTGGCGTCCGTGCCGCCCCAGGGTGGGCGCAAGCATCCCCACCAGGAGTTCATCCAACTCGACACCACGAATGTCTTGTTCATCTGCGGTGGCGCATTCGGCGGACTCGAGGACATCATCGCCAACCGGATCGGCAAGCGTGGTGTCGGCTTCGGAGCAGAGCTGAAGTCGAAGAATGACGGGCGGCCCACCGAGCTCATCGCAGAGGTTCTGCCAGAGGACCTGATGAAATACGGCCTCATCCCCGAGTTCATCGGGCGTCTCCCGGTGACTGCCACCGTCGAGGATCTCGACAAGGAGTCCCTGGTCCGCATTCTCACCGAGCCCAAGAACGCGTTGACCAAGCAATACGCTCGGATGTTCGAGATGGACGAGGTAGAGCTCTTGTTCACCCCGGATTCACTCGAGGCCATCGCAGAGCAGGCGTTGAAGCGCTCCACCGGTGCCAGGGGCTTGCGGGCGATCATGGAAGAGGTTCTGCTCAACACGATGTACGACCTTCCCGGCCGGGACGACATCGAGCAGGTGATGATCGACAGGGATGTCGTCGAGAAGAAGGTCAACCCCACCCTGGTCCCCAATCGCCGGGTTTCCGAGCCCACAGAACGCTCCGCCTGACGCCAGGCCACAAGTCATGTGTGTGTCCTTGGCTTGTTTGAAGTCCTCATGGTCGGGGCATGCAATTGGGGCCATTCATCCAAATATGGGATGGCGAGTCGGCCTCCAATAGGCGGCCGATTGGGGAAGATGGGAGGCCCTGAAGCCGAGTCTTAAACGCGGTCACCTCGATTCGGCTGAGCCAGTGGTGAGACCGACCTGTCCCAAGCAAGAGGAAGGGATGGGCCAGATGAGAGACAGTCTTAGCCAAACACTCCGATCGATCGTGACCTCCGCGGCACTGTTGCTTTTTCTATGCATGTTCAACATGCCCTTGGCGTACGCAGCCGACTTCGACGTGGAGATCCCCGGGGGAACCAGAGAGGGCGACCCGGGGACACTTCATACGTTGGCGACTCAACCGGTTGATCCAGAGTTTCAAGGCCGGCAATGCGGTGTCATCGCCGTAGCGGTCAACCAGCATTCGGTGCATCCCAACAGTGACCTGTTGGTGCGATCAGGTGGAACCGAAGTTGTGGTTCGCGACGTCGAGGCCGCTCCGAATGTCACCGTGGAGGGGGAGGGCACCTTGATCCTGGGAGAAGAGATCGTCGTTGTCGTGCGTTTCGGCGAGGACGGCATCTTCTCGGGCGCCATGACGGTCACTTTGGACTGCCCTGAGATGGGTCGGATCGTCGTTGTCAAGGAAGTGACGGAGGGCTCGAACACCTCACAGGAGTTCGGATTCGATGCGAGCTATCTGCCCGACGGGTTCTCCCTGTCTGATGGTGAGCAGCACGACTCCGGTCCTTTGCCGGCAGGCGAATACTCGCTGTCGGAGAATGTTCCGGAAGGCTGGGAATTGGAGTCGGCTGTGTGCGACGACAGCAACTCTCCGCTCCCGGAGATAAACCTGCTTGCCGGCGAGACCGTCACCTGCGTCTTCACCAACGATGAGCTGCCCGACGGTGAGGTTGGCGCAGCGATCGTGGTCACCGTCGAGGGGGAATGTGAGGTGCTGGGTGGTGAGCCGGTCGGAGAGCTGACCGTCTCGATCCCGGTAGCCGGTGGAGCAGAGATCGTGGTCAGGGACTCTCATGGCGACGTCGTAGGCACTTTCACCGAAGACGCCAGTGTGGAGGTTCCCGAGGGTCAGTACACCTGGGAGGCCACTGCCGGCCCGGGCTTCGAGTTTCCCGAGGGTTTCCAGAGCAGCGGGTCGGTCACGGTCCTGTGCGCTCAGGTGGGCGCTTCGATCCTGATAACCGTGAACGGAGCATGTGAGCTCGTCGGCAACCAGGGCGTGGGACGTATCACGGTGACCATGTCGGTCGGAGACGCCGCGAACGTGGTGGTCCGGGACTCATCCGGTGAGTCCGTCGGCTTCCTGAGCGCCGACGGAACGCTCACCGTCCCGGAGGGCGATCAGTACACCTGGGAGGCCACTCTCGCTGAGGGATTCGAGTTGGCGTCGGGTCAACCCGACAGCGGCACCCTGAACATCCCTACTTGTTCCCCGGTAGCGGTCCTCCCCGTCGAGGTCCTTCCCTTCACGGGGCTGGACACCCACGGGATGGGGACCGCCGGGTTGATCATGGTGGCGATGGGCGGTGTCACCTTGCTCGTCTCGAGGAGAATTCGCCAAGACTCCTAGTCTGCGGCAGTTCCGAGCGCTGACCTGGTGACTCGAAATGGGTCCTCTGACCCATGGGCGTGAGCAGCATTGGAAGCGGGCATCGGTTAGCTTCTCCTACGGCTGCGATCATGAGAAAAACGTGGTTGACAGTCGGTCCCGGTGTGTCACACTGTGGCCATTGACCACGAAGAGTGGTCGCCCGTATAAGGGGAAATAGGGAGGCATCGAAACCGGACCTGTAACACGGTCACCTCGGTCCGGTCGAGCCAATGGTGAGACCGACCTATCCCGAGCAATTCGAGGATAGGAAGAAAAATGAAGGCTGGGATCGCCCATAACGGGCGAACGTTCCTGGCGGCCCTGACGGCCGCCGTGCTTGTGGCATCAATGGTGTTTCTGTTGGCTGATCCGGCTGCCCGTGCCAGCCACGAGCCACCCGACGACACGTACACGTCATCTCCGGGTGATGGTTCGAACGACGCGGATTTCTGGGAAACCCGTTTTGGCCTAGCCGCAGGCTCGTGTACGAAGCTGAACCTGTCTGGCGAAACGGCCTTCGTGATGCCAGATCCTCCTAGCGGTGAGGAGTGGGTTGCCCTAGTGGTGAAGCAGGCTTCCGGCGACCCCGACAACTTCATCTATCTCAATCCGGTCGCTGGCCACTCGTACCCGTCTACTGGATCCAACGCTCCCGGTTACAGCCATCTGATCGTCTGCTCGGTACCGGAGACCACGACCACGACAACCGCACCGCCGACGACGACCACGGTTCCGCCGACGACCACCACGGTTCCGCCGACGACCACCACGGTTCCGCCGACGACGACCACGGTTCCGCCGACGACGACCACGGTTCCGCCGACCACGACCACGGTTCCGCCGACCACGACCACGACAGTTCCGGCGACCACGACCACGGTTCCGGCGACGACGACCACGACGGTTGAGTCGACCACGACCACCGTGGAGTCGACCACGACGACGATCGGGTCCAGTGTCGGGGCCGCGATCCTGGTGACCGTTACCGGTGTCTGTGTCGAGGACGGCGAGGACGGCGTGGGTCGGATCACCGTCACCATGTCGGTCGCCGGTGGCGCCGATGTCGTGATCCGTGACTCCGACGGTGACGTGGTCGGCAGCCTGAGCGCCGACGGCACGATCACCGTGCCCGAGGGTGCGGTCTACACCTGGGTCGCGACTCCCAACGAGGGGTTCGAGTTCCCGGCCGGGGCGGACGATTCCGGATCGATCACCATCGAGACCTGCTCCGATCCCGCGGTGCTGCCGTTCACCGGTCTGTACGCCGACGAGATGGCCGCTTTGGGCATCATCCTGCTCATGGTGGGTGGGCTCACCCTGCTCACCTCGCGGACTCGGAGGGCACGCGAGAGCTAGTCCATCCCAAGGACACAAAGCGAGCGCAAGGGGCCCCGGGAGTAACCTCCCGGGGCCTCGCTCCATGAACTACGAACAGGCCAACGCGTATCTCGACCGCCACATCGGTCTGGGGGGTAAACCCGGTCTCGCCCGGATGCGAGACCTTCTCGACCTCATGGGACGCCCCCACGAGGGATACCCGATCATCCATGTCGCCGGCACCAACGGGAAGACGTCCACGGCGCGTCTCGCCACCATCATCCTCGTCGCCCACGGACTGACAACGGGCACCTACACCTCCCCCCATCTCCAGCGCATCGAGGAGAGACTCGCGGTCAACGGACGGGTTTCGACCAGCGACGAGTTCGCCCTGGCGATATCGGACGTGGCGGCTTTCGCCGATCTCAGGCAGAGTGCGGGCGAGGAGCCCAATTCCTACTTCGAGCTGATAACCGCCGCCGGATTCGCCTATTTCGCCGACCAGGCGGTCAATTCCGCGGTGATCGAGGTCGGGCTCGGGGGCCGACTCGACGCAACCAATGTGGTAGATGCCGACGTCTGTGTGGTGACTTCCATCGGGGTGGATCACACCGAGTTCTTGGGCGAGGACCTGCGGGGAATCGCCCGGGAGAAACTGGCCATCGCCGGGGTCGGAACGATTCTGGTCACCGGGCCGCTGCCCGAGCCGGCCCTCGAAGAGGCAAACGACACCGCCCGGGCGCTGGGGATCCAACATCGCCGCTACGAGGCCGATTACGGAGTGGAGACTTATGAGCGCGGCGTGGGGGGCTGGCTCGCCACATTCCGCGGGGCCGAAGCCACTTATGAGGACATCTTCCTCCCGCTGCACGGCCGCTATCAGCTCACCAACTTCGCTATCGCCATCGCCGCCAGCGAAGCGCTCGTCGGGCGCAAGCTCGACACCGACGCGTTGAGAGACGCCGCCGCGGTGGCCACCGCTCCGGGCCGGATGGAGGCCCTGGCCACTTCGCCGTTCGTCTTGGTCGACGGCGCCCACAATGCAGATGCTGTGGAGACGTTGGTCGATTCGCTCCAGGAGGAATACCCGACCACTCGCTGGCAGGTGCTGCTCGGGGTCATGGGGGACAAGAACATCGCCCTCATGGTGGAACGCCTCGCCCCGATCATCGACGGCGTGATCACCACCGCCGTCGATTACAAACGAGCCATGCCCTCCACCGACCTTGCTCGGCAGGTTCTCGACGTCCTGCCCGATATCCCGGTGGTTCCCTCGGAGACAGTGGAGTACGGCCTGGACATGGCGCGTGCCGAGGCCGGCGCCGAGGGCGCTGTCCTGGTGACCGGCTCGCTCTACCTGGTTGGTGAGGTCAGGGACCTGCTCACCTGAGATCGCCGAATCGGGGCGTGACGAATAGCGTTGTCGCCCTCATGGCTGTCGAACACACATTCATCATGGTCAAGCCGGACGGGGTGGCCCGAGGGCTCGTCGGGGAGGTCATCTCACGACTCGAGCGAAAGGGCCTCGGGCTGGAGAAGATCCGCGGCCTGACCATCACCGAGGACCTGGCCCGCAACCACTACGCCGAGCATGTCGACAAGCCATTTTTCCCTGAGCTGGTCCAATTCATCACCTCTGGACCGGTGGTGGCCATGGAATGGTCAGGAGAGGATGCCATCTCGGTATGCAGGGGCTTGATGGGCGCGACCGACCCCAAACAGGCGGTTCCGGGCACCATCCGCGGCGATCTCGGTCTGGTGGTGACCGAAAACATCGTCCACGGCTCCGATGGCCCGGAGAGCGCGGCTCGGGAGTTGGAGCTCTTCTTCGGATGAGCTCCAAGGTCGAGCAGATGATGTCGCCATACGACATCTACTCACACAAGACCCCGCCGATGGCAGAAGATAGGGTTCCCCCCTACAATCCCGTCGGTCTGCCCGGGAGCGCTCCCCTGTATGGCTGAAACCCTTCTCTCATTTGCAGGCCAGGACATGGCCATAGACCTTGGCACCGCCAACACGCTGGTCTACGTCCGGGGTGGGGGCATCGTGCTGAACGAGCCGTCCGTGGTCGCCATCAACTCCCAGAACAACAAGGCACTCGCCGTGGGGATGGAGGCGAAAAGGATGATCGGCCGTACCCCGGCCAACATCACCGCCATCCGGCCGCTCCGTGACGGTGTGATCGCCGACTTCGACATCACCGAGAAGATGCTCCGGTACTTCATCCAGAAGGTGCACCGGCGCAAGTGGGCCCGTCCCCGGATAGTCGTGTGTGTCCCCTCCGGCATCACTCCGGTGGAGAGACGCGCCGTCGAGGAGGCCGCCTACCACGCCGGCGCGCGCCGGGCCTACACCATCGAAGAGCCCATGGCCGCCGCCATCGGCTCCGGGCTCCCCATCGGCGAGCCGTCGGGCTCGATGGTGGTCGACATAGGTGGTGGGACGACCGAGGTCGCCGTCATCTCCCTCGGCGGGATCGTCGTGTCTCGCTCCATCCGAGTCGGTGGCGACGAGCTCGACTCGGCAATCATCGACTGGGTCAAGAAGGAGCACAATGTGCTCGTTGGGGAGCGCACGGCCGAGCAGCTCAAGATCGCGGTGGGATCGGCGTGGCCTTATGCGGACGAGCCCTCCGCCGAGATCAGGGGTCGAGATCTGGTGACCGGGCTGCCCAAGACCATCCTCCTGTCGAGCCAGGAAGTGCGGGAGGCGATCGAGGAGCCGACACAGGCCGTCGTGGACGCGGTCAAGTACACCCTCGACAAGACACCGCCCGAACTGGCGGCAGACGTGGTTGAACGGGGAATCGTGATCACCGGGGGTGGGGCGCTGTTGGTAGGGCTGGACCATCGTCTGGCCCATGAGACGGGAATGCCCATCGTGACCGCGGCCCATCCGCTGCAGTCGGTGGTGCTGGGCTCGGGAAAGTGCTTGGAGGAGTTCGACGCGCTCCACAATGTGTTGGTGTCGTCCGCCCGGCCGTGATTCCCTACCCCGTCTGATGTCATGCTGAGTCGGCAGCCTGGCGACCGGACCTTTCCCACACTGATCACGCTGCTGGTGCTGGGGCTGCTGCTCATGACGTTCGACGTCAGGTCGGAAGGCGCGGGGGTGACCTCGGTGCTGCGCACCGGTACCCAAACCCTGGTCGCGCCGCTGCAGAAGGCGGCGGCGTTCGTGGTGAACCCGGTGATCGACGCCGTCGACTCGTTGTCGAACATCGCCACGCTCCGAGAACAGAACCGACAACTGGCCGAAGATCTCGCAGAGGCCGAGGCGGCGGTCATCGCCGTGGCCGACGATCTGGCCCGTCTCGAGTTCTACGAGGAGTTCTACGAGATCGATTCCACCGGGAACGCGCTGGCCCGGACCGTGGCCCAGGTGATAGGCCGGGCTGACGTGTTCGACAGGGCGCTCCGAATCGACAAGGGCACCGCTCAGGGCATAACCGTTGGCCAGCCGGTGATCGACACCAGTGGATATCTGGTGGGCACGGTTCAGCAGGCCACGAGTGGCACCGCCATCGTCGTGCCCATAACCGCCGGCCCGGACAGTGTCGCGGTCACGGTAGGGACCCAGGTAGGGATGCTCGTGCCTCAGATCGGCACCGATGCGATGCGTCTCGAGATCCTCGACGCCCGGGAGCCGGTGCTCGCCGGCGATCGCGTGGTCACATCCTCGGCATCGATCAAATTCCCATCCGGGTACCCGGTCGGTCAGGTGATATTCGACGCCGCACCGACCGTGGACGACCTTGTCTCCACCGAGGTGATGCCGTTCACGACGCCCGAGACGTTGCGGGTGGTGGTGGTCCTGGCCTGGCCTCCCGATCCGATCACCGCTGCCACCGACGAGGAGGATGTGACCTCGTCGACGACGACATCGACCACGATGGGCACGACATCGACGTCGGGGGCGGACGGCTGATGCGGCTTCGAACCACTGCCCTGATCGCCGCCCTGCTCCTGGTGGCCGTGGTCCTGCAGACCACCCTCTTCAGCCAGACCGAGGTATTCGTCCCCGACCTGGTCATGCTGGTGGTGATCTTGCTGGCCCTCACCCGGCTCCGGCCCGAAGGCGTGCTCGCCATTGGCTTTCTCGCCGGGCTCTCGGTGGATCTCCTCGGGTCGGCGGTGCTGGGTCTGCGGGCCATAGTGTTCACGATCGTGGCCTATCTCGCCCTCCGCACTCGGGAACGTGCCGACATTGGGCGGATCGTCACCGCCCTCTGGGCGGGGATGCTCACATTCGGGGGCGTGGTTCTCCTCCTCCTGGTCGGGACCCTGTTCGGGCAGAGGGTGTTGCTCGGCGAGGGTGTCGTCGACCTCCTCATCCTGGTGCCCCTGGCCAATCTCATCCTCAGTTCGATCTTCGCCCCGATAGTGGTCCGTCTCATCGATCGCGATCCGACGGCGTTTCGGTACGCATGAAGTTCGCGGTTCGTCTCTCCATCCTGGGCATGGCCTTCGTGTTGATGTTCTCCATCATCGGGCTCCGGCTGTGGTTCATGCAGGTGGCGCATGGACCGGCCATCGCCCGGGCCGCCGAGGAGCAGGCCTGGCTGAGCAAGACGACCCATGCCTCCAGAGGTGAGATCTACGACCGCAATGGGAACCTTCTGGTGACCAGCCGCTTGGTCCCCGCCGTGTTCATCGACCGAACATTCGTCCAGCCCGACACCCGGGAGGTCCTCATCCAGCGTCTCTCGTCGATTCTCAGTATCGATGCCGGCGCGCTCGATGCCGCATACGAGGAGGCCGGGATCAACGGCCGCTTCCAGGTGGCCACCGTGGACAAGGAGCTGGCCTACCAGATCGCGGAGCAATTCAGCTCGCTGCCCGGTGTCGAGATCGTCAAGGTGCCGGAGCGGGTGTATCTGGTCGGGGACACGATGGCCCATGTCACCGGTCATCTCGGCCTGCCCGATAAAGATGACCTAGAAGCCCGGCCCGATCTCGACCCCTCCATCCGCATCGGCAAACTGGGCATCGAAGCCCACTACGACGACGTGCTCCAGGGAACCTCGGGCACTCAGGAGTACCGGGTGCTGCGCGGAGAGATCATCGAGCAACGCCCCGCCGTCGATCCGGTCCCAGGCGACTCGATTGTGCTCACCCTCGACTCCGAGCTCCAGCAGATAGTCGAGCTGGCCCTGGAACAGGGAATCGCCCTTTCCAATGAGGTGAAGGAAGTAGACAAGGCGAACGGAGAGGAGGTCTTCAGTGACACCAAGCGGGCAGCCGCGGTGGTGCTCGACCCGCAGACCTTCGAAGTCCTCGCCTTGGCCTCGGTGCCCGATTTCGATCCTCAGCTCTTCGTGACCGGCATCGACACCGAGACCTTCTCCGCTCTCAACGATGCGTTTGCCTTCAACAACCTGGCGGTGAGCGGTCTGTGGCCACCGGGATCGACGTTCAAGGCGGTCACCTACACCGCCTACCTCGAGGAGAACCTGCCGCTCCCTTCAGACGTGGAGGGAATCGACCCGGCGGCGGGTGAGGTGAACTGCGACGGAGAGTTCGTGATTCCGTTGAACGACGGCTCGGCTCAGGTGAAGAAGGACTGGTATTACCCCCGTGAGTTGGGCCGGCTCGATCTGCATGGGGCGCTGGAGAACTCGTGCAACAAGTTCTTCTGGTCGGTGGGGCTGGGGACCTGGCTCAAACGCGAGACCGTTGGCGAGAACGTGATCCAGGACTGGGCAAAGAGCCTCGGCTACGGCTCCGAGACCGGCATCGACCTGGCCAATGAGGCCGAAGGGATCGTACCCACCCGTCAGCTGTTCGAGGAGTGGGCCGTGTACCAACGAGAGCATCCCGACGAGCCGCCCCGGCTCGAAGCCTCCCGTCTCAACCCCGAGCTGGCCAGCCCGTTCTTCGGGGGCGATCTCATGGACTTTGCGATCGGCCAGGGGGCATTCACCGCGACCCCACTGCAGGCCGCAGTCTCCTACGCCATCCTCGCCAACGGGGGCCGGGTGATGGAGCCGCGGGTCGTCGATCGAATCGTCGGTCCCGACGGCGAGTTGATCGAGGACATATCCGCGCCCGTCGTCGACTCGGTGCCGTTGTCGGAGAGCACACGGACTCAGCTACTCCAAGATCTGAACCGGGTGGTCACCTCCGGTACCGCGGAGGCCGCCTTCGCCGACTTCGGCCCCGGTCTGGAGCTGGTCGGTGGCAAGACCGGGACCAGCCAGACGACACAGACCAAGGACAACACCGCCTGGTTCATCGGGGTGGCGCCGGTCGACAATCCGCAATATGTGGTCGCCGTGGTCATCGACGAGGGCGGGTCTGGCGGCGGCATCGCCGCCCCGGTGGCGCGGCACATCCTTCAGTACCTGATGGGCAACGAGCCAGGCCCGATCATCGCCGGGGACGAGGCCGATTGATGACGGCGGTGCTCAACCGTATCCGCGAGGTGGCCGTCGTCCGGAAGAACAACCGGACCGACTGGATCCTGGTGGCGACCATGCTGCTTCTCTCCGGGTTCGGCCTGCTGATGATCTACTCGGCGACCAGGGGCACGGGAACATTCTCGATGGAGCGCCAGATGATCTTCGTGACCGCCGGCCTGCTCATCTTCGCGGTCACCTCGAACATCGACTACCGCGAGTACCGCGGCATCATCGCTGCAGCATCCACGGTCATCCTCGTCCTATTGGTAGTTGTGTTCTTCTTCGAGCCCATCAACGAGGTCAACCGATGGATCCCACTGGGCATCTTCAACCTGCAGCCCGCCGAGTTCGCCAAGGTGGCGGTCATCATCGCCTTGGCCACCCTCCTGGCCCCGCCCACTCCCCGGGACGAGTTGGTCGGCCCACGTGTCCTCACCTGGCCCCGGTTGGGGCAGGCGGTGGCGCTGGTCGTCGTTCCCGGCTACCTCATTCTGCGCCAACCCGATCTGGGGACGGCATTGGTCTTCGGATTCATCCTGGTCGTGATGATCTTCATGGCCGGCGCCACCTGGAGACAGATGCTCACGCTCTCCACGGTGGCGATCACGGCGATCGTCGCCGTCATCAGGTTCGACCTGCTCAGCCCGTACCAGATGAACCGCATCAGGGTCCTGTTCCCTCAGGGCGAGGAGATCGATCCGCAAGGCATCGGATACCAACTCGCCCAGTCGAAGGCTGCCATCGGGTCCGGTCAATTGTTCGGGAAGGGCTTCCTCGCTCCGGACTCCTTGACCGCCTTCCAATACGTCCCGGAGCAGGAGACCGACTTCATCTTCACCGCAGTCGCCGAGCAGTTCGGCCTGATCGGCGGGGTCCTGGTCCTCCTCGCCTTCGCCGTGATCGTGTGGAGGTTGCTGGTCATCGCGGCCAACGCCCGGGATCGCTTCGGGGCGATGATCGCCACCGGCACTGCGGCGATGATCGTCTTCCATGTCTTCGTCAACATCGGGATGACCGTGGGGATCATGCCGGTCACCGGCCTGCCACTGCCGTTCCTCAGCCAGGGCGGCTCGTTCTTCATGGCGATGAGCCTCGCGCTGGGCGTCGCCAACTCGGTCTGGCTGCTGAGGACACCGGTTCCCGGGGAGAACCAACTCACCTAGGCGGAGGGACACGCCCGGCCGGCCGGCCGGGGCGGGCGACCAGGCCGGGCCGGGCGGGGGGCCAAACGCGCAACCCAGGGTTCCCAGCGTCGCTCAGCGACGCTCCGAACCCTGGGTTCGCGGTTCGGGTCGCCCCGTCGAGGCTTTAGGCTCGTCGGGGCATGGATCGCAGGAGCAAAGAGGGTTGGGTGGAGGTGGTGTGCGGGCCCATGTTCAGCGGCAAGAGCGAGGAGTTGATCCGCAGGGTCACCCGCTCCAAGATCGCCCGCATCCCGGTCCAGGTCTTCAAACCCCGACTCGACGATCGATACGCCGAGACCGAGGTGGTGTCCCACTCGCAATGGAGCATCGCGGCCCAGCCGGTCGACAGCTCGACCGATCTGGTGCGGGCGGTGACCGATCAGACCCGGGTGATCGGCATCGACGAGGGCCAGTTCTTCGACGAGGCTCTCGTCGGTGTGGTGGACGACCTCGCCGCAACGGGGAAGCAGGTGATCGTTGCCGGGCTCGACACCGACTATCTGCGACGGCCCTTCGGGCCGATCCCGGCATTGTGTGACCGAGCCGAATATGTGACCAAGATGCTGGCGGTCTGTCATCGCTGCGGAGGCCCTGGCCTCTACACCCAGAGGATCGTTCGGTCGGACGATCTGGTGGTCCTCGGCGCTCAGGACGCCTATGAGGCGAGATGTCGGATGTGTTACGACCCTTCCGAGCCCGAACAGCCCTCATTGGGGCTGTGAACGGCGGGCGAGAGGGTCTCGTCTAGGTTTCGCGGCTGTCGCCTGCTACCCTGTGATTGGTCGAGAAACGCCATGGGCTTCTCATCTCGGCGTCTCTCGCTTTCGACTCTTTCCGGTCGTTCGCGCCCACCAGGATTGGGAGCTGCGGCCTACATATTTTCAGAGGAGTGACAACAAATGGCTCTATTCCGCAGGAAGGGCCCAGAGATCGTCCGCAAGTCATCCGCGGGCGGAACCGTCGAGGAAATGAAGACGGTCACGGTCAAGGGCCAAAAGGTCGAGGTGCGCCGGGTCGCCGCCCCCTCGTCCCAACAGAAACAGGACAAGCAGCAGCGCAGGAAGAAGAGGGACAAGCAACCCTCCGGCTCCAAGTCTCGTAACGGGATCGACACGTCACGGGCTCGTTCCAGGCGTCCGGCCCAAGACGACATCATCGTTCCCATCGAGTCGGCCCGGAAGCAGATGTTGGTCAGCGCCACCAAATCGCAGACCCAGATCGTGATCCTCGAGGGCCCGGTCCTCGTCGAGCACTATGTCGCCAAGGACGACAGCAACTCGGTAGCAGGCAACATCTACCTGGCGATCGCACGCAACGTCCTCCCCGGGATGGAGGCCGCTTTCTTGGACTTCGGGGCCTCGAAGAACGGGGTGCTCTATGCCTCCGACGTCGCTGCCGGCACCCGCCGCAACGGTGGTCGCAATGGCAAGCGGATCGAGGATGTTCTCAAGGAGGGTGACAAGGTCCTGGTTCAGGTGACCAAGGACGCCATGGGCGCCAAGGGCGCCCGTCTCACCGGCATACCCTCGCTGCCGGGCCGCTATCTGGTGTTGGTGCCCGACTCGGACAATGTCGGGATCAGTCGTCGTCTACCCGACACCGACCGGAACCGTCTCCGCGATGTCATCAACATGGTGCGCCCCGAGGGCTTCGGGGTCATCGTGCGGACTGCCGCCCTCCACGCCTCTCCCGAGGAGATCGCCGCCGACATCTCGCGGCTCACCAAGCAGTGGGAGGCAATCTCCGAGCAGGCGGAGAACGGCCAGGCACCGAGTCTCATCCACGAAGAGCCCGAACTGTTGATCAAAGTGATCCGGGAGCACTTCACAGCCGACTTCCGAAAGCTCCTGATCGATGACCGGGCTTCCTACGACACGGTGATCCAATATCTGCAGTCCACCGCTCCCGACCTGGTCAGCAAGGTGCAGCTCTACGAAGACGAGATTCCGCTCTTCGATCGGTATCACGTCGACGACCAGTTGAAGAAGGCTCTCGACCGCAAGGTGTTCCTGCCTTCAGGCGGCCACCTGGTAATCGATCGGACCGAGGCCCTCACGGTCATCGATGTCAACACCGGCAAGTTCGTCGGTTCCAGCACACTGGAGGACACGGTCCTGCAGAACAACCTGGAGGCGTCGGAGGAGATCGGCCGTCAGCTAAGGCTCCGCGACATCGGCGGGATCATCGTCATTGACTTCATCGACATGGAGTCGATCGAGAACCAACAGAAAGTCCTTCGTCGGCTCAAGGAGACACTGGCCAGGGACAAGACCCGGACCCAGGTGTTCGAAGTCTCCCACCTCGGCCTTGTCGAGATGACGAGGAAGAACGTCTCCGCCGGGCTTCTCGAGCAGTTCTCCCGGCGTTGTGAGCATTGCTCTGGCCGGGGAGTGATCATCGAGGAGAACCTCAACCCGGCACCGAGCCCGGCCGAGGCCGCCGCAGCCGAGATCGAGGCCTGATCCCCGGATCGAGCACCGCTTTGCCGAGTTGCGGCGAGTAGGTACCATTTCCCCAGGTTTCCCCCCTTTCAGAGAGGTCCACCATGTACGCCATCATCCGAGCCGGTGGCAAACAAGCCAAGGTCAAGTCGGGTGACATCATCGAGGTCGAGCGGATCAAGTCCGATGACGAGAAGGTGACGTTCTCCCCGCTCCTCGTCGTCGACGATGACGGCAACGCCGTTTCCGACCCCGCCTCGCTGGCCAAGGCCTCGGTAACGGCGAAAGTGCTCGGGGAGTCGGCCGGGGAAAAGATCGACATCTTCAAGTACAAGAACAAGACCGGATACCGACGCCGCCAGGGTCACCGTCAGAAGTACACCCGCGTCGAGATCACCGGGATCAAGCTCCCGGCGGCGGCGAAGAAGAAGGCGGCGGCCAAGAAGGCGGCGGACGCCACCGAGGAGGAGTAGGAAATGTCAAAGACAAAAGCGGGCGGATCTTCCAAGAACGGTCGCGACTCGGCTGCGAAGCGTCTCGGTCCCAAGGTTTTCGACGGTGAGTTCGTGAATGCCGGGGCGATCATCGTCCGGCAACGTGGCACCCGCATCCATCCGGGGGAGAACGTCTCCCGGGGAGGGGACGACACCCTCTTCGCCACCAGCTCGGGAACCGTCCGATACGGAGTCCGCAACAACCGCCGCAACGTCTCCGTCATCGGCGAGTAGAGCCTCGCTCCGGTCGTGTTCGTAGACCGGGTCCGTGTCAGCCTCCGGGCCGGCAACGGGGGTGCGGGGGTGGCTGCGTTCGTCAGGGCGAAAGGCCGTCCCAAGGGCAAGCCGACCGGGGGCAACGGTGGTGCGGGGGGGTCGGTGATCCTGCGTGCCGATCCTTCGATCGCGACCCTTCTCCGCTATCAGCGAAACCCACACCACTCCGCCGGCAACGGGACCCACGGAGAGGGCGAGCTTCGCCACGGCAAGCGGGGGAAAGACCTCGTCCTCCCGGTCCCATTGGGAACCGTGGTCCTCGACGAGAGCGGCACAGTGATCGCCGACCTGGTCGAGGAGGGACAGGAGGTGGTGGCGGTCAGGGGCGGTAGAGGTGGTCTCGGAAACGCCGCGTTCGTCAGCCCGACCAATCGCGCTCCCAACCTGGCCGAACAGGGGGAATACGGGCCGGAGGAGTGGTTCACACTCGAGATCAAACTCCTGGCCGACGCCGCCCTGATCGGATTCCCTAACGCGGGCAAGTCGACGTTCATCTCGCGGGTGTCCGCAGCCAAGCCCAAGATCGCCGACTATCCGTTCACCACCCTGGAGCCAAACCTGGGCGTGGTCAGCTTCGAAGGGCGTGAGTTCGTGCTCGCCGACATCCCGGGTCTCATCCAAGGCGCCGCGGAGGGCCGGGGTCTAGGTCACGAGTTCCTCCGGCACACCGAACGAGCCCGGGTCCTGGTGATCCTGCTCGATCCCGCCGAGACCCAGGTCGAGCCCCCTGCGGGGCAACTTTCCATCCTGCGCCGGGAGATCGAGAGCTACTCACCGGAGCTGGCGGCGCGTCCCAGCCTCGTGGTGATGAACAAGGCGGACCTGCCCGGTGCTGGCGAGGCTGCGGAGGACCTCGGAGCCATGGCGGTTTCGGCCCTCACTGGTGAGGGTGTTGACGAGACCTTGCATGCGATCGCCGACCTCGTCGACGAGGCGGAGCGGGTCGCCCCGGAGCGAAGGGGCTACGTGCTACATCGGCCCTTGGGCCCGACATTCACCATCACCCGTGAGGGCGGTGCCTGGCGGGTATCGGGAAAAGGAGCCGAGCGGGCGGTCGGGTTCGCCGACCTGACCCTCATCGAAGCGGCGGATACCGCCGCCCGTCGTCTCGCTCGACTCGGTGTCGATCAGGCTCTCGACGCGGCCGGCGCCCAACCCGGCGACGAGGTGCGGATCGGCGATCTGGCCTTCGAGTACACCCCCGACATTTCCGAAGAGGAGTGAGCTAGCGCTTCCACAGGTCCGGGGTGAACAGCACGAGCACGGGGAAGATCTCCAGCCGGCCGATGATCATCAGGCTGGCGAGGAGCCATTTGGCCAGGTCGGGGAGGCTTGCGTAGTTGGATGCCGGGCCGACGTCCCCCAGTCCCGGTCCGACGTTGCCGAGCGACGCGGCCACGGCCGAGGTGGCGGTGACCAGATCCAGTCCTTCGGAGAGGTTGGCGTCGATGAACGCCAGCCCGAAGGTGCCGGTCATGAAGATCAACATGTAGAAGAGGAAGAACGACTGAACCGCCTCGATGACCGGCTCGGACACCTTTTGTTGGCCGAAGTGGGTTATGAAGACGCCGCGTGGGTGTACCAACCTCCTTAGGTCGGCGTAGGCGGCCTTGGACAGCACACCGATGCGGTAGGTCTTGATGGAGCCGGCCGTCGACCCCGCCATCCCCCCGAGGAACATCATGCCGACCAGCATCACCAGCAGGGCCGGCCTCCACAGCCCGAAATCGGTCGAAGCGAAGCCGGTCGTGGTGATCACCGAGATGGTGTTGAAGAATCCGGCCCGAATCGCCTCCCCAGTCTCCATGTCGGCGAGCAGGCCACCGGTGACGACGACTCCCGCCGCCAGGACGATGAATGTGTAGAGACGGAACTCGACGTTCCTCAGGTACTCGATGGGACGGTTCCACGCCCGAAAATGGAGTGCGAAGGAGGCACCGGCGATGAACATGAAGACTGCAACGACCCACTGGGTGTAGGCGCTGAAGCCGGCGAGGGAGTCGGGCTCCGTGCCGAACCCACCGGTGGACATGGTGGCCATGGTGTGAATCAATGCCTGAAACCCCGACATGTCGCCCGCGATGAGGAACAGCAGCTGGATCACTGAGATCACCGCGTACAAGAGCCAGAGCCGCCGGGCGGTCTCCCGAAAGCGCGGGGTGAGCCGGTCGGGCGTTGGCCCCGGCGACTCGGCCCTCGCCAACTGCATACCTCCGGTGCCGAGAAGAGGAAGCACGGCGACACCGAGGACGATCACACCCATTCCACCGAGCCAATGGGTCATCCCGCGCCAAAAGGCAACGCCGAAAGGCAGGACCCCCGGGTCGGCGAGTACCGATGCGCCGGTTGTGGTGAAGCCGGATGCGGTCTCGAACACGGCATCGCTGATGGTGGGTATGGACCCTGTGATCAGGTACGGAAGCGCTCCGAACAAGGAGAACACGAACCAGGCCAATCCCACGGTGGCAAAGCCCTGCTTCACGGTGATCGACGTGGGTCGCTCCACCAGGCGACGGGTCCCGAAACCCACAACCCCTGTGATCAGCGCCGCCAGGCCAATCTGGGCAGCCGAGTCGTACTCTTGGAAGACAAGGGAGACCCCGGCGGAGACGAGCATTGCTGCTGCGACGTAGATGAGGATCGACCCGAGGACGTAAGCCACCGTTTTCAGCAGGGTCAGTGCAGGGGCGCGCGCGCCACTAGCCACTGTCCTCATGCGGTGAAGATGGCGGACGATTCGTCGATGTCGGCTGGTAGGGCGAAGAAGATGATGTGATCACCGGTTCGCACCACTGTCGACCCATCGGGGACGAACGTGGTCCCGTTTCGTGAGATCCCACCGATGACGACCCCGGCCGGCAATCCGAGTTGGACCAGTGACTTGTCGACCGCCGCCGAACCTTCGGCCACCTCTATCTCGATCGCCTCGGCGTCGGTGTCGGAGAACGTCGCCACCTGCTCGACCCGGCCTCGGCGCACGAAGCGCAGGATCGCTGAGGCTGCGAGCAGGCGGGACGAGACGGCGGCGTCGATGCCAAGACCGGCGAGAAGCCCCACGTAAGCGATCCGGTTGAATCGGGATATCGCCATACCGGCTCCGCTCGCCTTGGCGACGAGACAGCTGAGCAAGTTGATCTCGTCCCAGCCCGAGAGCGCCATGACGACGTCTTTGAGGCTCATGTCGAGTTCGTCGTAGACGTCGGGGTCGGTGGGGTCACCACGGATCACAAGTGCATCTGGATGGCGGGAGGCGAGGTACTGGCACCTGTCTCGATCTTCGTCCACGACCACCACCGAGAGACCGGACTCGACCATGACGTCGGCAGTGAGCTCGGCGAGTCTGGTGCCCCCGATGATGATCGCCCGATCCAGGTGCCTCCGCTTCAGCCCGAGGAGCCTGGCGGCCTCATCCACCCTGTCGTCGGTCGTCATCAACAAGATGTGGTCACCTGGGAGCACGAGAGTGTCACCGTGGGCGACGATGATGTGGCCGTCCCGCACCAGGGCAGCCACTACCCACCCCCATTCCGCCTGCCGGATCCGCAGCTCATGCAGCGGCCCGTTCGTGATCGGGGCGTTGGGCGGCACCAGTGCCCCCATCATCACCAGCTTGCCGTCGGCGAACTCGATCAGCTCGCTCGCCCCGCCGAGACCGACGATACCGACTAGGGCTTGTGCGGCATTGATCGAGGGGTCGATGACCATGTCTACGCCGAGACGGTCGACACCCTCCCGTAGCTCGCCATCCTCGATGCGGGCGATTGTTGTCTCGATTCCGAGCATGGTGCCGGTGTGACAGGCCAGGATGTTGGCTCCGTCGGAACTGGTCACGGCGATGAGGAGATCGGCTTCGGCGGCTCCGGCGTGCTCGAGCATCTGCACGCTGGCGCCGTTTCCGTGAAGGACCATCGCATCGATGCGATCCTGAAGCTCGGCCGCCCGGTCCTCGTTGTCCTCTATCACCACGACATCCTCCCCGCCGGAGGACAGGCGTTCGGCGAGGTAGGACCCTACGGCCCCGGCACCCACGATGATTATGCGCATAGGGCCTGAAGCACAAGACCTCACAGGCTAACGCTGCTCCCGGTGCTGAACATGTCGCTTCTGGATCGGAGCGGGTCGCCAATAGACTGTCGCCACCACTGATGAGACCGATGGACTTCCAAGCCCCCAGCGACGTCATCGCCGCGCTGCGCTCCGGCGCCTATCTCGCCAATGATCGCATCGGCCAGGTCGTCTTTCTCGCCGATCGGCTGGGAAAGCCTGTCCTGGTCGAGGGCCCCGCGGGGGTGGGCAAGACCGAATTGGCCAAGTCGATGGCCGCGGTCACCGGGCGTGATCTGATCCGGCTCCAGTGCTACGAGGGCCTCGACGAGTCCAAGGCCCTCTATGAGTGGAACTACAAGAAGCAGCTCCTCCGCATCCAGTCCGACGTCGACCACGACTGGGACGAGATCAGCCACGACATCTTCTCCGAAGAGTTCCTTCTCACCCGACCGCTCCTGGAGGCGATCCGCTCCACAGAGCCCGTGGTTCTCTTGATCGACGAGGTAGATCGAGTCGAGGTCGAGACCGAAGCGCTCCTGCTGGAGATTCTCTCCGACTTCCAGGTCTCCATTCCCGAGCTGGGCACCATCACCGCCAACACCCAACCTTTGGTCTTCCTCACCTCGAACAACACGCGCGAGCTCAGCGAGGCGCTGAAGCGCCGGTGTTTGTTCCTCCACATCGACTACCCGGACGCACAGCGCGAGCAGGAGATCCTCACCACGCGGGTCCCTGATCTCTCCGAGCACCTCGCCGCCCAGGTCGCCAAGGTGGTGCGCTCGATCCGGAGCCTCGACTTGAAGAAGTCGCCCTCGGTGTCGGAGAGCATCGACTGGGCCCGAACCCTGCTCGCTCTTTCTATCGAGGAGGTCGACGAGGCGGTGCTCGGTGACACCCTTCACGTGCTGCTCAAGTACCAAACGGACATCGAGAAGGCGGCCAAGGAGCTCACCTCGTCGCCTCAGGGCTGATGCTCCCGGTCATCACCGGCTTCATCGACGAGTTGCGTGCCGCGGGCGTGCCGGTGTCGATGGTCGAGGCCATCGATGCCATGAAGGCGGTCGAAGCCATCGACATCGGGTCTCGAGTGGCCCTGCGCGAGACGTTGCGGGCCACCCTGGTGAAGAACCTCCGTCACGAGCGTGCTTTCGACACCGCTTTCGACGTCTACTTCTCGACGGTCGCTCCACCCGACCCACCGGAGAGCGAGATCCGGGGAGACACCGGGTCGAATGGGGAGATCGGGGAGGGTACGGGGGCCGGCGGATCCTCCGAGATGGACCAGCAGCAGTTGTTCGAGGCGCTGCTCGACGCCCTGGCTGGGATGGACTCCGAGGCGCTTCGCAGGGGAGTCCGGGAGGCGGTGGAGAGGCTGGCCGGGATGGAGCCCGGACGCCCGGTGGGCGGCACCTACTACCTGTATCGCACCCTTCGCCGTCTCGACCTCGAGCAGATGGAGGCGAAGCTGCTCGAGGCGCTCACCGGTGACCAGTCTCTGTCCGACTTCGAGGAGCGTCTTCTCCGCGAGGAGGTGGAGGCCCTCATCCAGCGGCTGCGCGAGGAGATCCAGGAAGAGATCAGACGTCGTCTCGTGGCCGATCGTGGACGGGAGGCCGTCGCCAAGACGCTGCGCCGTCCCCTCATCGAGGACATCGACCTGATGCACGCCACCTCGAACGATCTCGCCGAGATGGAGGCGGCCATCGGGCCGCTCACCAGGAAGCTGGCGGCCCGTCTGGCCCGGCGACGCAAGAAGCGGACCGGGCGTCTCGACTTCCGCCGCACGGTGCGAAAGTCCCTGGCCACGGGGGGTGTCCCCGCCGATCCTCAGTTCCGACATCCTCGCCCGCACAAGCCGGAGGTCTGGCTGTTGTGTGACATCTCCGGGTCGATGGCGACCTTCTCCCGATTCACGCTGCAGTTCACCCACGCCATGTCCACCCACTTCTCCCGCCTTCGCTCCTTCGCATTCGTCGACACCATCGACGAGGTCACCGACTTCTTCGGGCCCGGAATCGACTTCAACTCGGCGGTGCAGAGGATCACCACCGAAGCCGAGGTGGTCTGGCTGGATGGGCACTCCGACTACGGAAACTCGATGGAGACGTTCTACAGCCGATACGGGAGCCAGTTGACCCCACGCACCACCGTGATCATCACCGGCGACGCCCGGAACAACTACCGACCCGCCCGGGATGCGGTGCTCGGCGAGGTGGCGCGCACGGCACGGGCACTGGTGTGGCTAAATCCGGAACCGCGCGCCTACTGGGACACCGGGGACTCGGCCATGTCCCAATACGGGCAGCACTGCACCTCGGTCCACGAAGTCCGCACCCTGAGACAGCTCGAGGACTTCGTGGAGACCTTGACTTTGCCGGCGGGACGGGCATTTCAGAATGTCTAAACCACCATCTGCGTGGTGCCGATATGGGTGTGCCTGCAAATAGGCACAACCGAGGTGTAAATCAATGGGCTCACGAATCCTGGTCGTCGAAGACAGCGCCGTAATCCGGCGTCTCATCGAAGTCTGTCTGCGAGCGGCCGATCTCGAGATCATCACCCGCGATGACGGGAAATCGGGCCTGCAAGCCGTGAGCTCCGAGTCCCCGGACTTGGTGGTCCTCGACATCGGGCTCCCCGGCATGGACGGGTGGGAGGTCCTGGACCGGATCAGGAGGGATCGGAGCACCGAGAAGATCCCGGTGGTCGTGCTGACGGCACATGCCGAGGAGGAGTCGCGGCGGAGGGCCAACGAGGGGGGCGCAGATGCCTTCGTCACCAAGCCCTTCCAGCCCAACGACTTCCGCTCCACGGTCCTCTCCCTGCTCGAATAGCGCCGGGACCCGACCCCTCTCCGCGAACCCAGGGTTTGGGAGCGTCGCTCGGCGACGCTGTGAACCCCGGGTTGACGTGTTCACCGGTCTTGGGCCCACACCGGCTCGCACCGGAAGTTGCTCGTTAACCTGCCGCCGGTGACTACCGAAGCCGCCATCCCATCTTTTCTGGGCGCGCCCGTGCAACGGCGGGAGGATCCGGCCCTGGTGTCGGGGACGGCGCGATACGTCGATGATCTCGCCTCCGTCGGGACTCTCTACCTGGCCCTCGTGCGATCCCCGTTTGCACATGCCGACATCACCGGCATCGATATCTCGGCTGCTGTCGACTCCCCAGGAGTCTGGGCGGTGATCACCCCTGAGGACGTTGCAGGGGTGGCAATGCCCCCGACTCCTCGACCCGACCGCAACGTTCCCCGTCGTCTTCCCCTCGTGCAGGGGCGGGCGCTGATGCCGGGAGACCCGGTCGCCGCCGTTGTGGCCGATACCGCCGCCGGGGCCCGGGACGCAGCCGACCTGGTCTTCGTCGACTATGAACCGTTGGCCGTGGTCGGCGATGTCGAGCAAGCCCTGGAAGCACCGCCGCTCCATCCCGACCTGGCGTCCGGATCGAACGTCGCCTACGACCGCTCCAAGGGTGATCGGGCCGCCTTCGACGCAGTGGACGGACCGGTCAGGCTGAGCGGGGTGGTGGAGCACCCGCGTGTGGTCCCCGCCCCCATGGAGAACCGGGTGATCCTCGCCGAGTGGAAGGAGTCCGGGCTCACCGTTCACCTGTCCAGCCAGGCGCCGCAGCTGATGCAGGAACAGCTCGCCGCCGACTTCGACCTACCCCAGGCGTCGGTGCGGGTGATCACTCCGTTTGTCGGTGGAGGCTTCGGGTGCAAGTTCGACCTGGCCGAGGAGGAATATCTCGCCGTCATCGCCGCCCGTATGACCGGGCGACCGGTCAAGTGGTCGGAGACCCGCCGCGAGCACCTGCTCACCATCGGTCACGGCAGGGCACAGCGTCACCGCTACGAGGTCGTCGCCGACCGGGATGGCAGGATCAAGGCGCTGTGGGTGGACAGCCTCATCGACCTCGGCTGTCGTCACCGCTACCTGTCGTATATGGAGATCACCCCCCGGATGGGGACGGGCACCTACGACATCCCGGTCTACGGGTGGCGGATGCGTGGGGTGTGGACCAACCGGGCGCCCCGGGGCATCTATCGGGGGGCGGGCCGGCCCGAGGCCACCCTCACGGTCGAGCGGGTGGTAGAGGCAGTGGCGGCCGCCACCGGGATCGATCCTGCAGAGGTGCGTCGTCGCAACTTCATCCAACCGGACCAGTTCCCCTATCCGTCGTCGGGTGGCAAGGAGGCCGGTGGCTATGTCTTCGACACAGGCGAGTACGAGCGGGCTCTCAACCGCCTCCTCGAGATGGCCGACTACGAGGGGTTGCGCCAAGAGCAGGCCGAGGCCGGCCAGCAGGGCCGTCTCCTCGGCATCGGGCTCGCCGCCTATGTCGAGGTGTGCGGCTTCGAGAACTGGGGTGCGGCCCGCATCCAGGTCCATGCGGACGGATCGGTGACCTGCTACGTGGAGACACTCGACCAGGGTCAGGGGCATCGCACCTCGTTCGCCCAGCTCGTGGCGGGTGTTCTCGGGCTGGACGTCACCAGGGTCAAGATCGAACAGGGCGACACGGCAACTTCCCCATATGGATGGGGGACCTCGGGCTCGCGCTCCATAGCTCAGGGAGGCTCGGCAAGTTTCGCCGCCGCCGAGAAGGTTGCGGCCAAGGCGGCCAAGATCGCCGGGCACCTGCTCGAGGCCTCGGATGCCGATATCGTCCTCGCCGAGGGCAGGGCCACGGTGCGGGGAACCGACGTCTCGGTCACCTGGGAAGAGGTGGTCACCGCTGCCATGCGGGGCAATGTCCCCGAGGGCCTCACCCCGGGTCTTGACGAGGAGATCCACCTCCGCTCAGGCGGTCTCAACTATCCATTCGGGATGCACCTCGCGGTGGTCGAGATCGATCCCCAGTCCGGCGCGGTGACAATGGATCGAATGTGGGCCGTCGACGATGCCGGCAACATCGTCAACCCGATGCTGGCCGAGGGTCAGCGTCACGGGGGGTTGGCCCAAGGGATCGGCCAGGCACTCTGGGAGGGCGTCGTCTACGACCCCGACGGCAACTTGGTGACCAGTTCCTTCGTCGATTATCTGATACCCACGGCGACGACCCTTCCCTCATTCCGGCTCGGTGCCACGGTCACCACCACCCCCACCAACCCGCTGGGGGCGAAGGGGATCGGCGAGGCCGGCGCCATCGGGTCGACCCCGGCCGTGCTCAACGCAGTATCCGACGCTCTGGGCGGCGCCGACGTCCAGGTCCCGGTGACCTCCGAACAGGTATGGCGGGTGTTGCGGGGGAGGTCCTGAACCGTTCTGTGAGTGTTGGTGCACCCAGGGCGTAGGTAAACACTCACAGAACGGGGCTCGGGGAGAGTTTTGGCACACCTCCACTCACAGAACGGGAAGATCATTCCTCGGTGGCGGATCGGGGTGCTCGGTCTGATCACGATCGCGGTCTATGGGACCTGGTACTACGCCTTCGGGGTCCTGCTCGACCCGATCATCTCCGACACCGGCTGGAGCGAGTCGGCCCTCACCGGCGCGTTCGGGCTCTCCATCCTCGTGGGTGGCGTCGCCTCCCTGGCCGGGGGGTGGCTGCTCGACCGTTTCGGGAGCCGGATCACCTTCGCCATCGCCGCGGTGGTTGCCCTGACCCTCTTCCAGGTGGCGGCTGGGGCCCCCTCCCTGCAGCTCTTCGCCGTGACCGCCATCCTGGGCGGAGGTTTGATCAGCGCCCTGGGCATGTACCACATCACCCAAACGGTGGCGGTGAGGATCAGCCCGGGGGCGACGACCCGGGCGATAGCCGTGCTCACCATTTGGGGTGCGTTCGCCTCGGCGATCTACGTCCCCCTCACCGGCTGGATGGTGGGCCCCATGGGATGGCGTCTCACCCTGCGTTTGATCTCCGCCTCGGCCGCATTGGTCCTGGCCATCGGTGCCGTGGCCATCGACGTCAAGGTGGCTGCCTCCCGCGATGTCGGCATCTGGCGCGGCCTGGGCACCTCACTGCGCAGCAAAGCCGCCCGTCGTTTCGTCCTCGCCGTCGGTCTGGTGGGGATCGGGGGAGCGACGCTCCTCGTCTACCAGGTGCCGGCGATGACCGCGGCCGGCTTGCCCCTCGGAGTCGCGTCGTTCTGGGCGGGGGCGAGGGGTTTCGCCCAGCTCGGAGGCCGACTGCCACTGATGCCCATCGTGGCCCGACTTGGTGTCTCCGGGTCGTTCCGGCTGGCGATCGTCGCCATCTCGGCCGGGATGGTCATCCTCGCCTTCGCCGGCACACCCCTGCTCGCTGCGGTCTTCGCCGTGGTAGCCGGGTTCGGGATCGGAGCCCTCTCACCCTTACAGGGGATGCAGAGTCATCAGCTCTTCGGCGAGTCGAGCCTGGGCACGGCAATGGGCCTCACCTCGTTCGTGTTCCTGGTGATGGGTGCGGCGGGCCCGGCGATGGCGGGGGTGGTGGCCGAGGCGTCGGGATCCAGGGCGGTCCCCGTGCTCGCCGCGGCGGCGGTGACCCTCGCCGGAGTCTTCGTCACCCCGTCGACCCGTGAGGCCTAAGCAGCCGCCTCCGCCTCGATCACCTCGCCGAGTCGCTCGATGAGGTCGACGACGCGGTTGGAGTAACCCCACTCGTTGTCGTACCAGGACATCACCTTCACCAGGTTGCCACCGAGCACCTGGGTACCGCTGGCATCGAAGATCGAGGAGTGGGGGTTGCCGATGATGTCGGTCGACACGATCGGATCCTCGGTGTACTCCATGATCCCGGCGAGCGGGCCGTCTGCGGCCGCCTTCATCGCCGCATTGACCTCCTCGACTGTCACGTCCCGCTCCAACTCGACCACCAGATCGACTGTCGAGCCGTCGGGCACGGGGACCCGCATCGCCATGCCGTCGAGCTTGCCGTCGAGCTCGGGCAGCACCTCGCCCACCGCCTTGGCGGCGCCGGTCGTGGTGGGGATGATGTTCTCCGTCGCCGCCCGGCTGCGTCGCAGGTCCTTGTGGGGGACGTCCGCCAGTCGCTGGTCGTTGGTGTAGGCGTGGACCGTGGTCATCACCCCCTTCCTGATTCCGAATGAGTCGTGGAGGACCTTGGCCAACGGCGCCAGCGAGTTGGTGGTGCAGGAGGCGTTGGAGACGATGAGGTCTTCGGGCCCGAGCTGATCGTCGTTGACCCCGAGCACGATCGTCTCGTCGATCTTGTCCTTGGAAGGCACGGTGAGGATCACCCGCTTCGCCCCGGCGTCGATGTGCTGCTGCAACGACTTCTTGTCCCGGAACACTCCCGTCGACTCGATGACGACATCGACCTTCAGCTCATCCCATGGGAGCTCGGAAGGGTCGCGCTCCATCAGCATCCTGATCTCGTGCTTGCCCACCTTCATCATCCCGTCGGCGACCGAGACCTCCTGTTCGAAACGACCCATCACCGAGTCGTACTCGAGTAGGTAGGCGAGGATGTCG
Source organism: Acidimicrobiia bacterium (assembly GCA_035249605.1). Taxonomy (GTDB): domain Bacteria; phylum Actinomycetota; class Acidimicrobiia; order Spongiisociales; family ZC4RG35; genus JANQRA01. The sequence continues at coordinate 83,905 of DATFGI010000049.1, read as the reverse complement.
TCGTCGGAGAGGTCGTTGATGGCGACCACCTCGATACCGGTGTCGGGGCGCTCGGCGATTATCCGGAACACCGTCCGCCCGATCCGGCCAAAACCATTGATGGCGACTCTGGTCATCGTGAACCTCCTCTTGCCGCGATGACGGCAGCGGTCTCCACCACCCGATGGGAGTATCCCCAGCCGTTGTTGAACCAGGTGATGGTCTTCACCATGTTGTCCCCGGTGACCATGGTGGCCAGGCTGTCGTAGATGCCCGAGTGCGAGTTGAGCCTCACATCCGAGGAGACGATGGGGTCGGCGACGTATTCGATGACATTGCTGTATTTCTCGCTGACTTGACCCTTGACCACGTCGTTGACCTCGTTCTCCGTCACCTTGTCGACCGTCTCGGCGACCATGTCCACCGTCGACCCGTCGGGCACGGGCACGTTCAGGGCGGTGACGATCAGCTTCCCGGTGAGCTCGGGGAGCACCTGGGTGATGATGTCGGCCGAGTTGGTCTCGGCGGGGATGATGTTCTCGCCGGCTGCGCGGCTGGTCCGATATGCCTCGGTGGGGACGTCGGCGAGACGACCGGCGTTCGACATCGCCTTCACGACGGTCATGTAGACCCGAGTGAGGGTGAACGCCTCGTCAAGGATGCGGAGGATGGGCGCCGCCGCATTGGACGTATTCGAACCCAACGCAACTATGGCGGGCCGATCGTTGAGGATCGAGTCGTTGATGCCCCACAGCAGCAGCGGAATCTCCCCGGGCTTCTCCGGGCTCGAGGTGAGGACGACATTGCTTGCGCCGCTGTCCAAGTGCCCCTGTAACGACTCGGCGCTGCGATAGCGGCTCGTGGTGTCTAGCACGATGTCGACGTCATCCTCGCCCCAGACCGTGTCGGCGGGTGTCTTGCTGTCCCTGAACGAGACGTGCTTGCCGCCGTAGTGAAGGCCGCCGTCCTTGTACTCGATCTCGGTGGGGAAGCGCCCGTAGATCGAGTCGTACTTGAGCAGGTAGGTGAGGGCCGCGGGATCGGAGATGTCGGCGATGGCGACGATGTCGAGATCGTCCCGGTTGTGGAGGAGCCGGAAGACGTTGCGGCCGATCCGCCCGAAACCCATCAGCCCGATGCGGGCAGTAGTCATCTTTCTCCTTCTCTCACCACCGAAGTTAGTTAGCGACCCCCTGGTTTCTGAAAACCGCCTCCATTACGTTCCGGCTAGGGGGTGGGAATGCTCGTCGTGTACGCAATCGCCGCTATCTGTCTGTCGGCTCCGGTGAGTGGGCCGGTCGTGGCCGGCTTCGCACCGGCCGGTCAATACGCCGGGCACTGGGGCGTCGACTACTCCAGTCAGGTCGGCGCCGAGGTGAAGGCGCCGGCTTCCGGGGTGGTCACTTTCGCCGGTTCCGTAGCCGGGATGCGGACCGTCACCATCGAGCCGGTGCCCGGGTTCAAGGTCTCGGTCTCATACCTGACCGAGGTGAGGACCGCGACCGGGCGCCGGGTGAGGAGGGGTCAGGTGGTCGGTATCGCCGGGGCCCCGCACGGTGTGCCCGGGGTGCACATGTCAACCAGGATCGACGGCGTGTATGTCGACCCGGCGGCGCTGCTCGGTTGCTTCGATACCGACATATCCCGGGCTCTCCGGCTGATCACCCCGCGCCAAGGGCCAGCCCGCCGACGATTGTCGACCCGGCGACGTGGGCGACTCCGAAACACCAACCCCGGGTTGCTGGCGCCGGATACGGCGCTGATCCGCTCATCTTCGCTCTTTGGCAGGGGCATCTCTACCCTCGGCTCGTGCGCACCGGCATTCTCGGAGGGACCTTCGACCCGATCCACATCGCCCACCTCCATACCGCGGAGTGCGCTCTCTACCAGTTGGACCTCGATCGTGTGTTGATCCTCCCCGCCGGTGATCCGTGGCAGAAGGCGGGACGGTTCATCAGCCCGGCCGCCGAACGGATCGAGATGTGCCGTCTCGCAGTCGCCGATGTCGTGGAGATCACGGTCGACACCCGCGAGGCGGTGCGCGACGGCCCCACGTTCACCGTCGACACCTTGGCGACCTTCCCCTCCGAAGAGGAGCTGTTCCTCATCTTGGGCGCCGATGCCGCTGCCGGCCTGCCCACCTGGCATCGTTGGGGGGACGTGGTGAATCGAGTGACGGTTGCGGTGGCACCTCGACCGGGCGCCCCGGCTCTACCCGAGGGGATTCCCCGTGTCGAGAATGTCGAAATGGGTCTGCTCGAGGTCAGTGGCACCGAGATCAGGGAGAGAGTGCGGACCGGACGTCCCTACCGCTACTTGGTCACCGAGCCGGTCCACGACTACATCGAGGGGCGCGGTTTGTACGCGGAACCGGACGAGGGAGATATGGTTATGGGTCTGAACACGTTGGAGGATTCACCGTAGAGCGCAGTGTCGACATGGCCCGGGTGGCGGCAGACGCCATCTCAGACAAGAAGGGGAGCGACATTGTCCTGCTCGACGTGGAGGAAACGTTCTTCCTCTCCGATGTGTTCGTGATCGCCACCGGATCGTCTCGCATCAACGTCCAAGCCCTGGCCGACAACGTCGAGGAGCGTCTCCAGGAGACCCACGGTGTCAAGCCCCTCCGGGTCGAGGGACGCGCCGAGGGGGAGTGGGTCCTCGTCGATTACGGCGACATCATCGTCCACCTCTTCCAGGCCGAGCCCCGTGACTTCTACTCGTTGGAGCGGCTCTGGGGCGATGCTCCGGTGATCAAGTGGGAGGAGCCCGCGGTCACCGACGGTCGGCAAACTTCGCCTTGAGGTCATTCGGGCCATAAACTGATGCTCGAGTGTGAGTCAATACCGTCGCATGACAGCGGCATCTGCTCACGCTTGATTCCATCGGGGCTGTAGCTCAGTTCGGCAGAGCACTTGACTGGCAGTCAAGGGGTCAGGGGTTCAAATCCCCTCAGCTCCACATCCACTTTGGCGTCGACCTGTGAGAGTTCGGTAGGTCTGTCTCTCTTTGGCTTCGGGTGGTGTGTCTCACTGTTCGGCCTGGCTTCGGTTGCTAGGCGACAGTGGCTTCGGTTCCTGTGTCTCACTCTGAGTATCTCTTTGAGCTGGCGTGCTCAAGGAGGTCTTGTGGGCTCGACGATGGTGGCGGTCGGGATCGACAGCCCTGACCCTCGCACCGGTGGGTCATTTGAAGCAGGGCCTACGTCGGGGCGAGATGTAAACGCATCTGTATGGATATCTGATGGCGGCCGAACCTGGACAAAGGTGCGTTCCGACGTCTTGGGCGGTGTGGACTGGCAGGACATGTTCGACATCGTCGAGCTCGACGGCACCGCGTTTGCGGTAGGGGTGACGACCGAGGGGTCGTCCGGGGGCTGGAGGTCGCCAATCGTGGGTCGGCGGTTGAGACCTAACAGGTTGATCTCAGGATCCTCCGCGCGTGGCCCCGGGAGTCGCGTATCAAGGGTTTATCCCGACCGAGGCGGGTCTCGTCCTACTATTTTGGCTGGCCTTGCCCATATCCAGCACCGATAGGATGTTGCGCTCCTTCGAAGACGTTCCAGCGGCCGATCGAGTGGAGTTGTCTCCCGGTCAGGTCCTGATCCAGGAGGGCGAAGAGAGCGACACGGTCTACATCCTCCTCGAAGGGGCGTTGAGCGTGTCCCGGCAGGTCGACGATCAGACCGCGGTCATCGCCCTCGTCGATCAGCCCGGGTCCCTGGTCGGGGAGATGGTTGCCTTGGGGGGCGGACCTCGCAACGCCACCGTCACCGCCCAGGACTCATCCCGGCTGGTGTCGATCCCCGTCGGAGACTTCTGCACGATGCTCCTTGGCGACCCGGGCCTGAGCGACGATCTGGTGCATGCGGCGGTCAGGAGAGCGGAGGAGGGCGAGCTCGCGGAGCTGTTGGCCGAGCACTTCGGGATCGTCGACGAGGGCACTCTGGTCGCAACTTGCGGCTCTGCGAGCTGGCGGAGGCTGGCGCAAGGCGAGACTCTGTTCTCCGAGGGGGCGGCGTCGGATTCGGTGTACTTCGTGGTGAGGGGTCGTCTGATCGCGTCGAGGAACGATCCCGTCAGCGGCAACGTGAAAGTGGGGGAGCTGGGGAGGGGCGATGTCGTCGGCGAGATCGGCCTACTCGGCCACACCTCACGCTCGGCAACGGTGACCGCGGTGCGTGACACGGTTGTCGCCGAGATGAGCGAGAAGGTCTTCCTAGCCCTGATCGAGGGCCAACCGAGGATGATGATCGAGCTCTACCTCGACGCGATGGAGCGTGCTCGGAACCCGCGATGGCGCTCTGCGCCTAGCACAACGGTCGGTCTCGTCGCGGCGGAATCCATCACAATGGAGCCTTTCGTATCGGCCATCGTCGAGGAGCTGAATCGCCACGGCGAGGTCCGGCGATTGTCGCCTTCCTTGGTCGACGCCATGCTCGAGGTTCCGGGGATCGCCCATAGCGAACGCGGGAGTGTGGAAGAGATCCGGGTGGGCCGCCTCCTTCACGAGGCGGAGCTCGACGTCGACTTCCTGGTGATAGAGCTCGGACGGGACCCGGGGCAATGGACGCGGCGGGGACTGGGGATGGTCGACCATCTTCTCATCCTGGTGACACCGCACATCGAGCAGCATGACTTGGCTCGAATCGAGGCAATCCTCGGGGCTTGCCCGACCGCGGTACGCCGTACGGCGGTGGTGGTGCACGAGTCGAGAACGACCCCATCCGGATCCGCGTCGCTCCGACACCGACTCGGAGCTGACTCCGTTGTCCACGTGCAGCGACCGCCGTCGACAGACCTCGCTCGTCTGGCCCGCCTCTCCGTGGGGCGGCCCAACACCCTCGTCCTCAGCGGTGGTGGCGGACGTGGGTTCGCCCACATCGGCGTCTACCGTGCCCTTGTCGAGATTGGCTTCCCCGTTGATCTCGTGGGTGGCACCTCGATAGGAGGGGTTCTCGGTGCAGTGATCGCCACCGGCTTGACACCTGACGAAATCACTCAGTGGTCGGAATCCAAGTTCTCGGATGTCCTCGACTACACGCTGCCGTTGGTCTCTTTGACCAAGGGGGCCCGGATCGCACAGCACGCCATGGAAACCTGGGGCGACCGCGGTATCGAAGACCTCTGGCTCACGTACTTCGCCATGTCGACTGATCTCACCACTTCGCGCCCCCATATCCACGACTCGGGGCGTGTCACTCTGGCCATCCGCGCCACCTGCGCCATCCCCGGGGTGATGCCACCGGTGCCGCACGGCGACGCCCTACTCATCGATGGTGGTGTCTTGAACAACCTCCCTATCGATGTAGCCCGCTCGAAGGCGCCGCGTGGGCTCATCGTTGCATCTGACGTAGCGCCACCACAGGGACCCGGCTCGCATGGCGACTACGGTCTTTCGGTGTCAGGGTGGCAGGCTCTGGCCTCCAAGTTGCGCAAGGATCGGTCTCCCTATCCCGATATCTCAGCGGTATTGATGCGGTCGATGATCACTGCCTCGATGCGCGAGCGCGACGTCCAAGTGCACGATGGTCTCGCCGACTGCTACCTCGATTTGGACATACGCGGTGTCTCCATGCTCGACTTCGACTCCGCCGGTGAGATTGCTCGACGGGGATACGAGGCGGCGATGCCAGTGCTCGAGACATGGTTGGCGTCGACGGCGATGGCTTGAGACGACGCAGAGGCCGACGAGGTCTGGCCTTCAGCCTCTCAGGCCTCCTCCGGCTCCACGATCACATGGATCACGGGGAGCTGGGTCGACTTCTCGAGTTTGGTGGGGAGATCGAGGCGCAGCCATCGTGATCTGCCGGGCGGGAACGTGGAGACGATGATCCCGTCGATGTCCGGTCGCACCGCCAACTCGTCGCTGACCGCGAGGACGGGATCGGGATCGCCGACGAAGACTTCTCGGAGGGGAACACCTGACGATCTCAGGTGCTCAGCGACGGTCTCCGCGGTTGTCCGGGCGACCGCTTCCGACTCGCCTGCGGTCCAAGTGAATAGGTGTTGGGTGCGTGTGGCCGGCACCAGGAGCCTGAATTCGGCACCGGAGTTCTGCAGCGTGACGTCGTCGAGCACTTTTCGGAGGGCACGTCCTCCGGCGGTCTGATAGGCGACGATCAGAAATGTCGGCATCCTCGGCTCAGAGCTCGGCAAGCCGAGCGTAACGGGAGCCGGGTGTGTTGTCAGCAGCCCTGTCCCACGCGGGGGTCACTCGCCCGCCGCGGCGTCTCCGATCGCGTTGTCGATGACGTATAGCCAAGAGCCGTCATCCTGTCTGCGGGCCACCTCGGCGGTGACCGCACCCATCTCAAGAGGCGTCCCGTCGGGGTTGGTCCCGGTGAGCGACCACCGGTTGGTGAGATAGGCCAGCTCGCCCACTGTCACCACCTCTCTGGTATCGAGACTGATCTCGCCCCCGGTGTCGAGAAAGGCCTGAAGCGCCGGGCGGATCTGATCGAAACCGGTGGCCACCGAGCCAGGCTGGACTATCAGCGCAGCATCGGGCTCGTACAGAGCGAGCAAGCCATCGACATCCCCCTCGTTGAATGCTTTCTCGAACTCACGATGGATTTGGGCTGGGCTGGTAGCCGGCATGTCTGTCCTCCTGAGAAGGAACGTAGTGAATTGCGGGGTAGATTCACCCTGAGAAACCGACCGAGGGGACACGTGACCAGGATCGCAGTGGGCACCGAGAAGGGTGGGTACCTGGTCGACGACATCAGCGGAGGCTGGTCCGTATCCGGGCCCTTGTTCCCGGGATGGAAGGTCACCGCTTTCGGCTCGGCGCCTGATGGGACCCACCTCGCCGCGGTGGGCAGCAATTGGTTCGGTGTCGGAATCCACCGCAGCGACGATCTCGTCGACTGGGAGCAGATCGTGGATCCGCCGGGCTGGCCGGCGGACTCGGAGCGAAAGATGGACCAGATCTGGACGTTCCACACCTCCGGGGGCCGGATTTGGGCGGGGGTCGCCGAGGCGGGGTTGTTCACCTCGGATGACGGTGGCGTCGGCTGGGCGCCGGTGACGGGGCTCAACGAGCACCGGACCCGCGCGGACTGGCAGCCCGGGTTCGGCGGGCTCTGTGCCCATCGTGTGCAGGTCGACGGCCAATCGCAATGGGTCGCCATCTCCGCAGTCGGTGTCTTCCGCTCCGACGATGGCGGGACGACATGGGAACCCAAGAACGATGGAGTCGATCCCGCAGGCCTACCCGAGGACGCCGAGCGACCGGAGGTCGGGTACTGCGTGCATTGCATCGCCCACGATCCCGCCGACCCGCGACGCATATGGCGCCAGGACCACACCGGTGTCTATCGGAGCTCCGATGGCGGCGACAATTGGGAGCGCATCGAGGAGGGGCTGCCTGCCAACTTCGGATTCGTCATGTGGCGTGACGACAGCATCGGCCGTCTCTTCACCATCCCGCTCGAGGCCGACGTCAACCGGCTCCCCGTCGAGGGACGACTTCAGGTGTATCGCTCCGACGACGACGGGGACTCCTGGGAGGTCGCCGGGACCGGCTGGCGTGACGAGCCCCAGTTCACCGGAGTGCTCAGAGGGGCCTTCGACGGCGACGGCGAGGGCACGTTCTGTTTCGGCACCACCGGTGGCAAGCTCTGGCTCACCCGGGACGGAGGAGACCATTGGGAGGAGTTGGGACTGGCCTTTCCGCGGATAGGCTCGGTCGAGGTGGTCAGGTGACCGCGACACTTCGTCTCCCCCGTGTTCTCGCCAACGTGGCCAAGACCGGGTTGGTCTATCAAGTGGAGGGGAAGACACTGCGAGAGGCACTCGACGACCTCTTCGAGAAGGAGCCGGGGTTGCGTGGTCATCTCGTCGACGAGACCGGCCGGCTCCGTGACCACGTGTCGATGTTCGTCGACCGGGATCAATCCGACCTGGGAACCCGCGTCGACGACGGTGTCGAGATCCGGGTGTTGCAGGCGGTGAGCGGGGGCTGACAACCCACGGTCGATCCGGGGCGGTGCATTTCATTTTTCCCACTCTCTGGGGCTGGTGTTTTGGCGATCGGGACCTCGGGCAAGTCCTGGTATGCACCAGAGGAGGCAGGCGTGACCGACACAGATCGGAACCAAGGGCGGCAAGACACCAAGGACGTGGCTCGAGAGGAGGCTGGCCGGGTCGGCGAATCGGCTCGGAAGGAAATAGGTCGGGTGGCCGAAGAGGCCAAGACGCAGGGGAGAGAGCTCTACGAGGAGGCCCGATACAGGGCCAAGGAAGAGGCCCGGCACCAGACCGACCGGGCGAGTGACGGCCTGCGGACCGTTTCCTCGGACCTTCGCACACTGGCCGAGAACGAGCAGACCGAGACCCCCCTCGCATCGTGGATGCAGCAGGGAGCGGATCGGATCGACGAGCTCGCCACTCATGTCAGCGATCGGGGTTTCGACGGGATCATGGATGACGTCAAAGGATTCGCCCGTCGTAATCCGGGCACCTTCCTCGGCATCTCGTTCGGTGTTGGCCTTCTCGCCGGGCGCCTGGTTCGCAACGTCGACATGGACTCCATGGACGACGGCCCGACAGCGCCTCGCCGCGCGGCGCCCCCCACCTCGCGGGGCGTCGAGCGCCCCACGCCTGAAGGCGGCGGGCCGAGACTGAGCCAACCCGGTCCGGGCACCACGAGACCGGGTGGTGCGGAATGACTGCCTGGGAACGGGAGCCATATCCGATCGAAGAGCCGAACAAATCCGTGGGCGAGTTGGTGGGGCGGATCAGCGAGGACTTCAGTGCGCTGCTTCGAGACCACATCCAACTGGCCCGCCATGAGATAACCGAAGAGGCGAAGAGGGCGGGGAAGGCGGCCGGCTTGCTGAGCGCTGCCGCGCTCGCCGGCTGGATCACCGTGGTGATGCTGTCGTTCGCCCTTGCCTGGGGTCTGGCCATCGCTTTCGACTCGATCGCGCTGGGATTCCTGGTCGTCGGTCTGATATGGGCCGTGGTGGCCGGGATCACTTTCATGATCGGGCGCGACCGGATGAGTGAAGTAGAGCCGGTGCCCGATGAGACCATTTCCGAATTGAGAAAGGACAGAGAGTGGCTGAGAGAACAGACGAGTTGAGAGAGGACATTGCCAGACGTCGAGGTCGAATAAGCCGCGACGTCGACGAGATCGGCAACCGGGTTCGCCCGGGGCGGGTCCTGGCGAGAAGCACCTATCGAGTGCGGCGCCGTGTCATCGACCTCAGGGACGACGTGATGGGCAACGAGCAGACGGAATACCCGTGGCAAGAGACTGACAGAGGGGCTGGAGGAACCATGACACAAACCCGAGAGCGGATGTCCGACCGAATGTCGGAAATGGCCGACACGGCCGCGGAGAAGATGCACGAGGCTGAGGAGACGATCACAGAGGTGCCCCAGATGGTGAGACGACAGACCAGAGGCAATCCTCTGGCTGCCGGGCTCATCGCCTTCGGAGGCGGCCTGCTCATCGCCAGCATCTTTGGCCCGACCGAGGCAGAGAGGTCGGCGGCGCGACGCGCCCAGCCTTTGGTCCAGGACGCGATGGACGAGGTGAAGGAGACCGGCGAGGAGATGGCCGCCGAGATGAAAGACTCGGCCAGGCGCTCGGCGGACGACATCAAAGACGAGGCTCGACAGGCCGGTGAGCGGCTGCGTGACGAGGCGTCGGACGCGGCCCGAACCACCTCCGAACAAGCAAGCCACTGACCTCAGGCCTACCGGTGACGAGGGAGACCGGATGTCCCAGATGATCAGGACCTTCCGTGTCGGGACCGATCCCGCCACGCTGGCGGGTCTCGTCGACGAGAACGCCGTCGAGATATTCGGTGTCGAGCCCGATGCCCGCGAACCCGGCCCACAACAGCTCAGCTGGTCCACCGACCAGGTGCGGCAGGGCCGGATGGAGCTGGTCTCGGAGGCGCCGGGCAAGACCATGCTTCGTCTTTCGGTTACTACGGGCCCTGATGCCGACGCCCAAGGAATTCTCGACGAGGTCGCCGAGCGATTGAGTCACGTTCTCCCCGAGGGGAAGGGTCTGGAAAGGCCGGCGATGATCGTCGAGCCGCACCCCGGTGAGCCACCCGAGGACGAGACCAGCAGAGACCAGCCGCTCTGACAACTCGCCGTTTCGTGACCTTGCACTACGGGTATTCGACCCGGTCGTGAAAAGACGCGCAAACAGATGGCGGCTCACGAGAAAGCCTGGGAGGTGGAGCGCGTGGACTCGGCAATGAGGAGTGAGGAGCCGTCATCGAGGCCGCCTACCGGTGAGTGGTTGCACGACCATCTCCTGAGCCTGGTGCTCATCGGAGCTTTCCTGCTCTCGTTGGTTGGCCAGTTCTATTTCCAATATCAGGCCGAGGTCGACGAGGCGATCCAGCATGGCACCGAGATCCCGGCCTTGTTCTCATCGGACTTTTGGAACGCCTTCCTCTCCAGTGTCTTCGAGAACTGGCAGAGCGAGTTCCTGCAGCTGGCCAGCTTCGTGATCCTCGCCACCTACTTCATCCACCGCGGGTCGCCGCAGAGCCGGGACGGGTCGGACGAGATGTCCGCTGACATCAAGGCAATCAAGGACAAGCTGGGCGCCTGACCATGTCGTCATCCGGTCAGGGGGCTGAGGGCTTGGGTGGTAGCACCCTTGGGTAGCGGTCTCTTCCCGAGCAGGGAACCATCCGGTGTCTGGTGGAGAGACCACTCGCTCTCGATCGTCATCGGCCTCATCCTCTTGGTGCAGACGGCCTACGCCATCTGGTCGGGTGCGTATGTGTTCGGCAGAGAGCAGCCGCTGGGCTCCGACGTGGGTGTCTGGTCAGGTGGGTTCTGGATGTGGTGGAGCTGGGAGTACAACGTCTCGGTCGTGGCGGATACCTACGGGGTCCTTCTCATCGTCCTCCTTTCGAAGTGGCTGCGCGAGATCGGTTCGGCCGAAGACGCCGGCACCCAGGCCGAGACGGAGGGATCCGAGGGGTCCTAGGCTCGCGCTTCTGCGATGAGCACCGCGACCAGGACTGTCCGACTCGGAGCGCGCCGCGTTCCCTTGGTGCTGCCCAACCGGCGCGACGCCAGGCTCCACACCGCGGCGGTGATCATCTCGATCCACATCATCGGGATCACCGCTCTGGGGTTCGAGGTGTCAGTGCCTCAGATCCTTTCCGCAATAGTGACGGCCGGAGCCATCGACGTGGCGATCACCCTCCGCCAGACCGGCAAGGTGGTTTGGCCGGCGAGCGGGATGCTCACCGGGAGTGGGGTGGCGTTGATCTTGCGTCTGGTGGGAACGGGCGCTGGTGACTATTGGAGTTGGGACGGTTGGTACTGGTTTTCCGTCATAGCGGGCTTCTCGGTGCTCACCAAGTACCTGATCAGGTTTGGAGGGAGCCATGTATTCAACCCCTCCAACATCGGGCTGGTCCTCGCCTTTCTCATCCTGGGCCGCGACCTCGTGGAGCCGCTCGACTTCTGGTGGGCGCCAATCGGACCGTGGATGGTGCTCGCCTACGTAGTCATCATCATCGGTGGGGTCCTGATCACCCGACGTCTTGCGTTGCTGGAGATGGCGGTCGTGTTCTGGGCGGTTCTCGCTCTGGGACTCGGCATCCTCTCCGCCTCCGGCCACTGCATGATCGCCACCTGGTCTCCCACCCCTGTCTGCGATGGCCGCTTCTGGACGACCGTGGTCACCTCTCCAGAGGTGCTCGTCTTCCTCTTTTTCATGATCACCGATCCGAAGACCGTGCCCGGAGGGAGGGCGGCGCGGGTCGTCTTCGCGGCGGCGATAGGTCTTCTCGCCACGCTGTTGATCGCACCCTCCACCACCGAATTCGGTGCCAAGGTCGGTCTGCTCGCCAGCCTGGCGTTGATGAGCCCGACGCAAAAGCTGTTCGAGCGTGCCTTCGCCAACGTCGGCGAGACCTCGGCGCTCCGCTGGATCGGACGGCGTCTCGCCGGTGCTGCTCCGGCGGCCAGCTTCACCCACGGCCTAGTGATTGGCGCATCGGCGGTGCTGTTCTCCGCTGCGGTGTTGCTCGCCGGTGGCGCGGCACGCCAACCTGCTGCGTCCGCGACATCGACGATCCTGCCCGATGTCGAGATCGAGCGGGCTGATCTCCCCGAAATCGAGGTCGATGCCTCGGTTCGGCAACTCGATCTCGAGGTCGACTCGGGATTCGCCCTCGACCTGGCGGCCAACCTCGCGGAGAACCTGGCCCTCGAGGCGGAGGCGTTGAGATCCGCCAACAGCACGATTCTGGCTTCCTCATCGGGAGGCGAGCGTCTCGACGAGATGCAGGCCCGACTCGACACCGCCATCGCCACCGGCACACGGGTCGCCGACGTGTACACCTTCGAAAGTCTGGCCCTGCGCCTCCACGAGGCGCCCCAGGGCCAGACTTCGGCGGGACTGGTCTTCGCAGGGACCGGCCATGTCGATCACATCCGTTACGACGCCGAAGGCGACGAGACCGGACGCGAGAGCGAGGTGTTCGATCTGGACTTCGTCCTTCGACACCTGACGGGGGAGAGATGGGTGCTGGTGGGGGTGGAGCCGTCTGGGACGTGACTCAGAGCAGCGACATCGCCTTGCCCGGATCGAGCAGATAAGGCGTCAGGTGGGCGGGCATGTTCGACAGCGGTAGCACGTCGGGGTGGAGGTCGATCCCCAGCGAGTCCCGCATGAACTCCCGCCGCCGCTGGATGCGGGTCCAGGCATCGGGGTAGCCGGCGGCAAATCGCTCCCTGAGCGTTGCATCGGCGAGGACGATGCCGTCTTCGATGTTCGTGGTGAAATAAGGGGTGCCTGTCGCCGGGATGATGTCAACCTGCAGCGCCATCCCCGACCTCAACTCCACCTCGGAGCCCGGCCCCACCGGTGTGTTCACCCATTCGTCGAGATGGATCTGGTGACCGGGGTTGAGGAAGATCCCGAAGAACGGGTCACCGAGTCGGCGGTCCACGATCTCGTGGAGGACCGCCCCTCGCTGACCGACGTGGAGGGCCCGGTACCACTCGGCGACCGTCTCGAAGTAGGGCGCCACCAGGCGCTCGACATAGTCCCCGATGTTCTCGGGCAGCTCATGATCGCCGTACACCACGAAGCCGGCGCGGCAGTTGAGAGCCCCCCAGATGCCAAAGGCGACCGTGAGCGGGTCGCCCCTCTCGATGCGACGATCGCCCGGGCTGAGCAGACCGAGCCGGGCACGTTCACCGGCGGTCAGCATCAAGTGGCACGACAGGGGAGTGCCGTTCCAGCCGAGGAGTGACACCGCCTCGTGCTCGGTGAGCCCGGGCTCCAGCCCCAGGATCAGCCGGTGCACACCCGAGGAGGTCTGACAGGCCGCCCATTCGAAATATGCCAGCTGTTCCAGCTCGTTGTGCACCCGCATCCCATCCCCGGCGTCGATGAGGATGCCGGTGGCGTTGTCCACGTTCGCACCACCTGCGGCGGAGCGGATCTCATCGGCGATGTAGGAGGGGATGTCGAGCATCCGTGCGTCAGAGAAGGTCTTCCAACCGACCGCGCCGACACGCCGCCCCGGGCCGATGCCCTCGTCGGCGAGTGCCTCGGTGAGGAGTGGGGAGCGGTCACGAGGCTGCCCGGGAAGACTGAAGTCCTGGAACAACCGGACGTTCATCTCCAGAGGTGCGGCCTCGGCCATGGCGACGCACTCGTTACCCACCAAGATGGTCGGCTTGCCCTCGCCACCCACGATGAGCAACGCTTCCTCGAACCGTGGGTCGAAACCGGTCAGATAGGACAGGTTGGCGCTGTGCTCTCGATCGGCGTACACCACAACCCGGTCGTAACCCAACTCCGTGAATCGCATGCGGAATCGATCCATGCGCTCGATGTACAAGTGCTCGGGGATCACCGGCATCGATCCCGGCATCCCGAACTCGGGCAGATCGACGGGGCGGAGACGAGCGGTGCCGTTATCGGCACTCATCGGGACACCAGGTCTTGCATCGGTCGTGGGGCACCGGAGCGCGGGATCTCCCAATGTCTATTCACCGCCAGGGTCATCCAGTCGCCGGTCTCGCCATCGGGCCAGGTCACCCTCACCGACGCCTCGTCCGTCGCGCCCAATCCGAAATGCGCCGGCCCCGCCTCGCCGCCGGCATGACCACCACCGACCGTGACCTCATGGATGATCATCCCGCCCCCCGGTCGCACCTCGATCCTCGCTCCGACCGCGTCGGGGTTGGGGCCACTCTGGTCGAGATCCAGCATGAGCCAGTTGCCATCTGTCCCCGATCCTGTGTTTCGCCACAGCCTGACCGGGTCCCGTCGCTCCACGACGATCATGTCGAGCCGACCGTCCAGATTCAGGTCGGTGAGCGCACCGCCCCTGCTCTTGCCGTAGTCGAGGACGCCGGCACTGCCCGCGCCCTCCGTGAAGGTGCCGTCGGGCTGGCCGAGCAGCAGGTTGTTGGGATCCTCCATGGCGAACTCGGGTTGAGCTTCCACGTTGCCCTTGGTGACGAAGAGATCGATGAAGCCGTCGTTGTTGACATCGCCGAACTCGGCGTGCCAAGCGGTCGAGGGACGGTTGACATCACCTGCGAAGGGGTGATGGGCCGTGGCCCCACGAGTGAGAGCGATGTCCTCATATGTTGGGCGCTCCGACCCCCCGGCCAGGGTCTGCAGCTTGTTGTCGCCCTGGCTGGTGAGAAAGACCTCAGGGGTGCCGTCGCCGGTGAGGTCGTGGCTGGCGATCCCCATTCCCCAGATCTGCATGCTCTCCCAACCGTCCTCGCCCCGATACAAGGTGGGGGGGACGCCGGGATCGACTCGCCAGAGCTGCTCCTCGCCCTCGCGATAATAGTGGCGGTCGTTGGTCATCCTCAGGTCGCGGTCTCCTGTGCCGCTCCAGTCGCTGAACAGGATCGACAATGTGCACCATCCCGGGGAGAGCTCCAGGGCGGGGCCGTAACCGCCCGGCCCTTGCGGCCGGATCAGGTAGTGACTGGCGCATGAATCCCGCTGCTCCAGGCCGTTGATGTCGAGGTAGTTGCCGAAGGCGAGCGTGGGGAGGGATTCGCCCGTCTCCCAGGTGGCGCTGAAAGCTGCAGTCCACTCGTCGCCCCCATCGATGCTCCAGGTCTCGTTGCCACGCTCGAATCGGCATTCCCCGAGCCCGCGCAGCATCTGATTCTCCCCGACCCGGAGCACCGCCAGGTCGAGATTCCCATCGCCGTCCACGTCGAGGGGGTATGCCCCGGTGACCGCGGTGAGATCGGTGACCTCATGGGGCAAGGCCTCGAATCGAAGCTCGGCGCCGGGTTCGCTCTGGTTGACGAACAAGCCCGCTGGTCGTGAGCCGCCCGCTATATACAGATCGGGAAGGAGGTCGCGATTGCAGTCGAGCACGGCGACCCCGCCGCCCACGAAGAACTGGAAGTCGCCGTCGTAGGTGTGGTCGAGACCGCTCACAGCCGTCTCTTCGACGAAGTTCGGTGGGCCGGATGCCGTCGCGGGGCTGTCGTCATCGAGCCCAGCGGCAACGAAGAGGAGCAACCCCGCGGTGACGCCGGCGCCCAGCAAAGCCCCGGCGATGAGGAGCGTGATGTTCCAACGGCGTGACGCGGGGTGATCCAGTCTCATCGGTCTTGCCCGCACCGGCCGACCGGTTCACAATGCCGGGTCCCGGAATCGGAGTGAGGAAGATGGAAGAGTCGTTGACACCCGTGCGATGGGGTGTCCTCAGCACGGCGAGAATCGGGGTCGAGAAAGTGATCCCGGCCATGGCCGGCTCCGAGCTGAGCCGGGCAGCGGCCATCGCCTCCCGCGACCCGGAGCGTGCCGCCGCGATCGCGGAGGCTCTGGGGATCGAGAAGAGCTATGGCTCGTACGCAGAACTGCTCGCCGATCCCGACGTCGAGGCCGTGTACATCCCCTTGCCCAATCACATGCACCTGGAGTGGACCGTGGCAGCGGCGGAGGCGGGTAAGCACGTGCTCTGCGAGAAGCCACTCGCCATGACCAGCCGCGATGCCAGGATCATGGGGGAGGCGTGTGATCGGGAGGGCGTGAAGCTGATGGAGGCCTTCATGTACCGTCTCCACCCGCTGTGGATCGAGGTCAAGCGCATGGTCGACGAAGGGGCGATCGGCGAGCTGCGCGCCGTCCAAACCGTCTTCTCCTACTACAACGACGACCCGAAGAACATCAGGAACATCCCCGAGGTCGGTGGCGGCGCCCTCTATGACATCGGGTGCTATGCGATCAACGCGGCCCGGTTCTTGGTCGGGACCGAGCCCACGACTGTCAAGGGCACGATTCACCGCGACGAGGCTCTGGGGACCGACATCGTCACCGCCGGGCTCATCGACTTCGACGGTCGCATCGCGACCTTCCTCTGCTCGACGCAGATGGAGCCCGATCAGCGGGTCGATGTTTACGGGACAGAGGGCCGGCTCACCGTGGAGATCCCCTTCAACATCCCGCCCGATCGGGCCACCCGCATCCTCCACTTCGCCGGTGGGAATGGCCCGGTCGACCCCCACATGGTCAGTCATGAGATCGCGGCAGCGGACCCGTACACCGTGCAAGTCGACGCCTTCTCCCGGTCGATCCGCCAGGACAGCGCAGTCCCCACTCCCGTGGTGGATGCGGTGGCCAATCTCGAGGTCATCGAGGCAATCTTCGCCGACGCCAAGAGCTAGACGACTCGACACCTGCTCGAGCCTCTAGCCACTATGCACTGCTTGGCGTCACCAGGTCGGCGGCGCCATGCCGAGCCGGGTGGGGCCCGCCAAACGCGGTTGGGTTTCCCACCACCTCGGCGAAGACCAGTTCGGCTGCCCCGACGAGGGCGGCGTCGATTCCGATTTCGCTGCGGCGAATCGAGCACGACAGCCAGGGAGCAGCCAGAGCAGTCGCCTGGGCCTCTCGATGCAACGACTGCTCCAGGAACGGATAAAGCTGGTGAAAGAACCCCCCGATCAACACCAGGTCGGGATTGAAGGTGTTGATCAGGTTTCCGATTCCGGTCCCCAGCCATCTCCCGATCTCGCCGAGTGCGGCGAAGGTGCGAGGGTCACCGGCGTGGGCGCGCCGCAGGATCTCGTCGATCATGCCTTCCCGGGGCTCGCTCGCCGGCAGGCCGGCGTGACGAACCAGAGCGTCCTCACCCACCTCGGTCTCCCAGCAGCCCACCGAGCCGCAACGGCATTGCTGGCCTGAGGGGTTGATCACGTTGTGACCAGCCTCTCCCGCATAGCCGGCCGCTCCGAGCATGGGCTTGCCGTCGTGGATGATCCCGATACCGACCCCGACCTCGCCGGCGACATAGATCAGGTGGCGGGAGCCTTTGGCCGCACCGCGCCGGTGCTCGGCGAGTGCACCGAGATCTGCCTCGTTGGCCATCATCACTCGATCCAGACCCAGTTGCTCGGCGATCATGCCCTTCAGCGGGACGTTGCTCCAGCCCAGGTTGGGGGCGACGTGGACGAATCCATCGTGCCGGCGCACGACGCCGGCTACAGCGATGCCGACGCCGGCGAGGGTGTGGTCGGGGGGGAGCGCGTCCAGCATGGGCCGGCCGCGTCGGGCGAGCTCGTCCACCACCTCGCGGGGCGTCCGCCGCGCCGGGGGGTTGGCGACTCTGACGCTGTCGAATAGTTCGCCACCCAAGCCCACGGTGGCAACGGCCATCGAGTCCACCTCGAGCTCCACGGCGAGGACCACGGCTCCCTCCGGTCTGGCGCGGGCGATCGACGAGGGACGACCCGGCCCGCTCCCGGTGGTGCCCCGGTCTTCGACGACCAGACCGAGCTGGGCGAGCTCGGCGAGCAGGTCGCGGATCGTCGACCGGTTGAGCCCGGTCAGATCGGCGAGTTGCGACCGCGTCATCGGACCGCCGACATGGAGCCGGTCGAGAACGGCGGAGAGATTGTGCCGACGCAACTCGTCGGCGGCGATACCCCGTCTGCGGCCCGAGATGTCTGAGATGCGGCTTTCGGCCAGGTTCAGCCCTTTGTTGGGGACGACACAATATACGATCGACCCATCCGGCGAAGGCCCCGCCGCACTGCCCGACGGGGTTGCCTCGCAAATCTCCTCAAATTTGTTGCAGACCCAAACAATTGATCTGTAGGCTCGCGCCGATTGCCGAGGGAACATCCCGGAGCGGGCAAGGACCGGGATGTCACCCGGCGCACCCCCATGAGGAGGAAAGATTGAAGAGGAACAGATACCTGGTCGCATTGCTCGCGGTGCTGGCCATGCTCGTTGCGGCCTGTAGTCCGGCCGACGAGGGTGGCGACACCTCGACTTCGGCGGGAACGGACACCACCGAACCGGCGACCGATACCACCGAGCCGTCGAGCGACACCACGACTGCCGCAGGCGACGACGACATCGTCGTCGGCGTCTCGTGGAACAACTACAACGAGGAGCGCTGGGCGCGATGGGATGAACCGGCGATCCAGGCGGCCCTCGAGGCAGGAGGAGCCGAGTACATCTCCGCGGATGCCGGATCATCGGCCGAACAGCAGCTCACGGATGTCGAGCAGCTGATCACCGATGGCGCCGACGTCCTGATCATCCTGGCCCAGGATGGCACCGCCATCCTCCCGGCCGTCGCCAGTGCCCTGGAACAGGGCATTCCGGTAATCGCCTACGACCGGCTTATCGAGGACCCGGGGGCCCTCTATGTGACGTTCGACAACGTCGGAGTTGGTCGTCTCCAGGCCGAGGTCATCTTCGACCTGGTACCCACCGGCAACTACGTGATCATCAAGGGCAACCAGGCCGACGCCAACGCAGACTTCCTTCGGGCGGGCTACGAGGAGGTGATCGGTGAGGCCGTCGCCGCAGGTGACATCACAATCGTCGGCGAGACCTACACGGACAACTGGGACCCGGCACTGGCACAGACACACATGGAGCAGTTCCTGACCCAGGCCAACAACGATGTCCAGGCGGTTCTCTCCGAGAACGACGGCATGGCCAGCGGTGTGGTCTCCGCGCTCGAGGCGCAGGGACTCGCTGGTGAGGTTCCCGTCTCCGGTCAGGACGGCGATCTCGCCGCCCTCAACCGGGTCGCGTTGGGAACCCAGGCGGTCTCGGTCTGGAAGGACGCCCGCGAGTTGGGCACGGCCGCAGGTGAAGCCGCGGTCGCTCTCGCCCAAGGCACTCCTCTCGCCGACATCGAGGGTGTCGTCCAGTTCGACTCGCCGGGTGGCAACTCGATGACGTCGATCCTTCTCGAGCCGATCGCCATCACCCAGGACAACCTGGACCTGGTGGTCGACGCCGGTTGGATCACGACCGACCAGCTCTGCCAGGGAGTGGAGCCGGGCTCGGTCGCAGTCTGCGAGTAGACACCACCGATTGAGAGGTTGACGATGATGAACAGCACCCCCGGTCACCATCCGGGGGTGCTGTCTATTCTCGGAGCACTGAGCCAATGAGTGTGACCGAGGCCCCGCCGACCGAGACCGAGCAACCGATCGGAGACCCCCAGCCTCGTTCGTTCCGGGGCCTGCTCCGCTCGACGGAGATCGACACCCGAATGTTGGGCATGGTCGCCCTTCTGTTGGTCATCTGGATCGGCTTCCACATCCTGTCCGGGGGAACTTTCATGAGCCCCCGCAATCTCTGGAACTTGTCGGTGCAGTTCGCTCCGGTGGCGATCATGGCGACGGGCATGGTGCTTGTGATCGTGTCCCGGAACATCGACCTATCGGTGGGGTCGATGCTCGGCCTGCTCGGGATGGCGATGGCACTGCTCCAGGCCGAGATCCTGCCCGACATGCTCGGTTTCGACCATCCCCTGACCTGGATCATCGTCCTTGTCGTCGGTTTGATCCTGGGAGCCCTGGTGGGGATGTTCCAGGGGTTCATCACCGCATATGTGGGCGTTCCCTCCTTCATCGTTACCCTGGGCGGGCTCCTCGTCTGGCGCGGTGTGGCCTGGTCACTGGCGAGTGGGCGCACAGTCGCCCCAATGGACACGACCTTTCAGCTCCTCGGTGGTGGATCCGAGGGGGCGATCGGTGAGGTGGGCAGTTGGGTGGTTGCCGGTCTCGCCTGTGCCGCCATCATCTGGTCGCTGATCAACAGCAGACGGCAGCGCAAGAGATACGGGTTCAGACAGAGGCCGATGTGGGCGGTGATCGGCCTCGGCACGTTCGGATGTGCCGCGGTCATCGCCGCGGTCTGGGTGCTCAACAGTTATTACCTGCCGGAGAACCTGGCCAGGGCGCTGGCCGAGGAACGGGGAATCCCCTGGCCGGAGGGTGGGCTCCAGATCCCCCTCGGCATCTCCTACCCGGTGCTGATCGCGGTCGGCGTCATGCTTCTCATGGTCTTCATCGCCAACCGGCGCAAGTTCGGGCGCTACGTCTACGCGATTGGTGGTAATCCCGAAGCCGCGGAGCTGGGCGGGATCAACACCCGCTGGACCGTGGTGCGGACGTTCATGCTCATGGGGATCCTGGTGGCGGTTGCTGCCGCGGTCACCATCGCCCGGCTCAATGCGGCGACCAGCGGCCTGGGCACCCTCGCCGAGCTATATGTGATCGCCGCGGCAGTGATCGGTGGGACGTCGTTGGCGGGTGGGATCGGAACCATCCCGGGAGCGGTTCTCGGCGCCCTGGTCATGCAGTCACTCCAGTCGGGCATGGTCCTGTTGCGTATCGACGCTCCCTTGCAGGACATCGTGGTTGGCGTCGTCCTCGTCGCCGCGGTGGCCGTCGACGTCTACTACCGGAGGAGAGCGGAACGATGAACGGGCCGGGGCCTCTGGTCGAGATGCGGAACATGAATGTCAGCTTCGGCGGGGTCCACGCCGTCGAGGACGTGAGCATCGACCTCTATCCGGGTGAGGTGCTGGGGTTGGTCGGCGGGAACGGAGCCGGGAAGTCGACTCTCATCAAGACACTCTCCGGGGCACAACGAGCCGACTCCGGGGAGATCATGGTCGACGGCGCGGTGGTGAGCATCGACAACCCTCGGGAGGCCAAGGCGCTCGGCATCGAGACCATCTACCAACAGCTCGCCCTCGCCGAGAACATCGACGCACCCGGCAACATGTTCCTCGGCCGCGAGGTGACGACGCCGATGGGCAACCTCAACTACTCCGCGATGGAGAACGCCACCCGAGAGATCATGGGTCGACTCAACCCCAAGTTCGAGAACTTCCGCACGCCGGTGGCACGACTCTCCGGGGGCCAGCGCCAGTCGGTTGCGATCGCCCGGGCGGTCCACTTCAACGCCCGGATCCTGATCATGGACGAGCCGACCGCCGCGCTGGGCCCAGCCGAGACCGACCAGGTCCGACAGCTGGTTCGGCAACTGAAGAACGAGGGGATCGGGATCATCCTCATCAGCCATGACATCCACGACGTGTTCGACCTCGCCGACCGGATCAGCGTCATGCTCACCGGCCAACTGGTGGGGACCGTGCGTCGCGAGGACGTGACGATGGACGATGTCCTCGCCATGATCATCATCGGGAAGATGCCCGGAGAGGCGACACAGACCGAGCTCGCCGACCTCCATGGCTGACCACACATCCTTCTACGAAAGCGACGTGTCTCATGGATGACCTGCAAGGGAAGACTGCGCTGATCACGGGCGCGAGCCGCGGCATTGGCGAGGCGACGGCCCGAGCGCTCCAAGAGCTCGGAGTCAACCTGGCGCTCGCTTCGCGCAGCGGCGAGGACCTCGGTCTGGATGGGGCCCTGGCAATGTCGGTCGACGTGCGTCGGCCCTCGGACCTCGGGGCCATCGTCGAGGCAGCGGTCGATCGCTTCGGCCGCCTCGACATCCTCGTCGTCAATGCCGGCGTCGGGTCCTACGGGCCATTCCTGGAGCTTCCCGCCGACGAGCTCGAGGAGATGATCGACATCAACGTCAAGGGCGCGATCTACTCCATCCGCGCCGCCCTTCCCCACCTGCTCCGGTCGGATGCGGCCGACATCGTGACCATCGCCAGTGAGGCGGGGCGTCGCGGCCTTCCCCTCGAGGCGGTCTACTGCGCATCCAAGTTCGCCCAGATCGGGTTGACCCGGTCACTCGACCACGAGCTCCGGGAACAGGGTGTCCGCTGCACCAATGTCGCCCCGGGAGGTGTCGCCACCAACTTCGCCATGGGAAGGGGGCGTAGTCCCGACATGCCCGAGCTCGAGGGGATGATGGATCCCCAGGACGTGGCCGATGCCGTCGTCTACGTGCTCACCAGGCCGCGCAACCACCGCATCCTCGAGATTGCATTCCGCCCGATGACCGAGTCTTCGATGGGTTGAGCGATGGGCTTCTTCGACGGTGTTCCCGGGAGGATCGGCCGTGAAGGGCCGGGGTCCGACAACGACCTCGCCTTCAGGGTCTACGACCCCGACCGGATGGTGTTGGGCAAGCGAATGGAGGACCAGCTCCGTATCGCGGTGTGCTACTGGCACTCCTTCAACTGGCCGGGCTCGGATGTGTTCGGTGTCGGTACCTTCGATCGGCCCTGGCTCGACCCCGGCCGCCCCCCGATCGAGGCGGCGCGGGACAAGATGGACGCCGCCTTCGAATTCATAACCAAGCTCGGAGCTCCCTTTTTCTGCTTTCACGACGTCGACATCGCCCCGGAAGGGGAAACCTTCGCCGAGTCGGCGAAAACCCTGGAGACCATGGTGGGCTACGCAGCGGAGAAGATGGAGGAGACCGGCATCCGGCTCCTCTGGGGGACCGCAAACCTGTTCTCCCATCCCCGCTATGCCGCCGGCGCCGCCACCAACCCCGACCCCGAGGTCTTTGCCTACGCCGCTGCCCAGGTGAAGCACGCCCTCGAGGCCACCAATCAGCTCGGCGGAGCGAACTACGTGCTCTGGGGTGGCCGGGAGGGCTACGAGACGCTGCTCAACACCGATCTCCGTCGGGAGCGGGAGCAACTCGCCCGCTTCCTCCACATGGTGGCCGAGCACAAGAAGAAGATCGGGTTCGAGGGGACCTTGCTCATCGAGCCCAAGCCGGCGGAGCCCACAAAGCACCAGTACGACTATGACTCCCAGTCGGTGCACGGGTTCCTCCTCGACTTCGATCTGGTCGACGAGTACCGGGTGAACATCGAGGCGAACCACGCCACGCTGGCCGGGCACTCGTTCCATCACGAGGTTGCCTATGCAGTTGCGAACGGCATCTTCGGGTCGATCGACGCCAACCGTGGAGACGCTCAGAACGGATGGGACACCGATCAGTTCCCCAATTCCGTCGAGGAGCTCTCCCTGGTCCTCTACGAGATCCTCCAGGGGGGCGGCTTCACCACCGGTGGCTTCAACTTCGACACCAAGCTGCGACGTCAGTCGATCGACCGCAACGACCTGTTCCACGGTCACATCGGTGGCATCGACACAGTGGCCAAGGCTCTGTTGGTGGCTGCCGATCTGATCGAGCGCGAGACCATCGCCGGACCGAAGGAGCAGCGGTATGCAGGCTGGGCTCGGGGTTTGGGATCGACCATCCTCGTCGGTGGGGAGAGCCTCGACTCGCTGGAGGCGAGGGTTCGGTCGGGTGAGATCGACCCGGCCCCGACGAGTGGGCGCCAGGAGCTGTTGGAGCACCGTGTCAACGAGGTGATCTGGTCGGTCGAGGGCTGAGATGGAGGTGACGCTCGGCTCGTACGCGGTGGATGTCGCCACCGGGTTCGGCCCCCGGATCACCGGGCTCCGTCATCACCAGGGAACGCCGCTCTTCGCGTCGCTCCCACCCGAGCTCGGGCTCGAGCACGATGACGGTTTTTATCGATTCCACGGTGGGCATCGCTTGTGGGCCGCCCCCGAGATCGCGCCGGTCACCTACGCCCCAGACGACCACGAATGCGTCGTCACCTCCGAGGGCGACTCGGTGTTGATCTCGGCACCACCCGACCGACCCGGCCTCGTCAAGGAGATCGAGGTCACGGCCGAGGGCGACGAACTGGTCGTCGAGCACCGTCTCAGCGCCGCCTCGGGATCCTCGAGGGCCGTGGCACCCTGGGCCATCACCCAGGTTCCCCTGGGTGGCATGGCGATCCTGTCCCTCGCCGGCACGAGCACGGCTCCGCTGCCCGACCGTGAGATCGTGCTCTGGCCTTACACCGATCTCGATGATCCCCGCATCCGGCTCCAGGGGGGCGCCGTGGTCGTGGCGGCCGAGGCCGCTTCCGAGCTGAAGATCGGGACCGGTCCGACCGCGGGGCGCATCGGATATCTCAGGGAGGGATGGCTGTTCGTGAAGACCCTCGAAGGGGCCGGAGGCGGCGAGGTCCCCGACTTCGGGGCTGTGCACCAGGTCTACGTCGGGGATGACTTCTGCGAGCTGGAGAACATGGGCGGAATCGAGACGGTGTCCACCGAGGCCACAGCCCGGCTGATCGAGCGCTGGCGGGCACTGCAATGCCCTGACCTCGAGTCCGCGATCCGCCATGTGACCGATCTGCCTTCGTGAGCCACTTCCTCGGGATCGACGTGTCGACGACGGCGACCAAGGCACTGCTTCTCGATGGGGACGGCGTCGTGGTCTCGGAGGGCATCTCGTCGTATTCCTTCGACTCACCCCGTCCCACCTGGGCCGAGCAAGACCCGCATGTGTGGTGGGATGCAGCCGGAGAGGCGATTCGTTCCGCTGTTGCGGATGCGGGCATAGAGACCACTGCCATCGACGCGGTAGGGCTCACCGGCCAGATGCACGGGTCGGTGTTGCTCGACGTGTCGGGCGAGGTGGTGCGGCCGGCCATTCTCTGGAACGACCAGAGAACCGCCGCCGAATGCGACCAGATCAGGGAGATGGTGGGCCGGGAGCATCTGATCGCCACCACGGGGAACGACGCGTTGACCGGTTTCACCGCACCAAAGCTGCTCTGGGTGGCCAATCACGAGCCGGAGAACTGGGAGCGAGTCGCCACGATCATGCTGCCCAAGGACTACGTGCGCTTCGGTCTGACCGGGGAACGTGCAGTCGATGCCGCCGACGGGTCCGGAACGATCCTGTTCGATCTCGGTCAGCGAACCTGGTCGACTGACATCCTCACCGAGCTCGACCTCGATCCCGCGATATGCCCCCCGGTATACGAGGGGCCCCAGGTCACCGGGACCGTTTCCGCCGCCGCTGCCGGGGTGACCGGGCTCCGGACCGGGACACCCGTCGTTGCCGGGGGCGGGGACCAGTCGGCCAACGCAGTCGGGGTCGGCGCCGTCGAGCCCGGTGTCTTCGCTCTCTCCCTGGGAACCTCGGGGGTGGTCTTCGCCACGTCGGACGGAGTAGCCATCGAGCCGGAGGGCAGGCTCCATTCCTTCTGTCATGCGGTTCCGGGGAAGTGGCACATGATGGGAGTGATGCTCTCGGCCGCGGGCAGTCTGCGCTGGCTGCGCGATGCACTGGCTCCACATCTCAGCTACGAAGAGCTGATGACTGAAGCGGCACAGGTGCCGCCGGGCAGTGAGGGCTTGTGGTTCTTGCCCTATCTATCCGGGGAGCGAACCCCCCATTCCGACCCGCTCGCCCGCGGCGCATTCATTGGCCTCACCTCCAGCCACGATCTGGCCCATCTCACCCGGGCCGTGCTCGAGGGTGTGGCGTTCGGGCTCCGCGACGGCTTCGACCTGATGATCGACTCGGGCCTTGCCCCACCCGATTCGGTCCGGGGATCCGGCGGCGGTCTCCGCAGCCGGCTGTGGACCCAGGTCCTCGCCGATGTCCTGGGCGTCGCAATATCCAAGGTGTCCACCGATGAGGGAGCCGCTTACGGGGCGGCGATCCTCGCCGCGGTGGGAGCGGGCAACTTCGAGAGCGTGGAAGCGGCGACGAAGAGCCTGGTGAGTGTCACCGAGACGATGGAGCCCTCCGGCGACGTCGACTTCTACGTGCAGGCGCATGCGGGATACCAGGATCTGTACCCGGCGCTGCGGCCCACATTCCACCGAACAGGCTCCTGAGGCGGCTTGCTCAGTCGTAGAGATGACGGAACATGAGGGCCATCCTCGGCCCGGCCGAGGAACCGACCTTGGGGATGGCGTGCTCCCAGGTGCGCTGGCAGGAACCACCCATCACCACGAGGTCACCATGACCCAGCGAGAAGCTGCGCGCCGGCCCTCCGCCCTTGGGGCGGATCAGGAAGCGTCGCGGGCTCCCCAATGAGATGGTCGCCACCGTCGCCACCGGTCGCTCCCGGGCGATGCGATCACCGTGGAAGGCCACCGAGTCGTTGCCGTCCCGATACCAGCCCACGCTGAGCTGATCGAGCCCCACCTCGTAGCGTTCCGAGAGCGTCTCCACGATGCGGGGCACGACAGGGTGGATCGACGGCTCGACCTTCGCCATCAGTCTCGGAGTCAGCACCTCACGGTCGTACATCCTCACCATCGGCTGGGACCATTCCGCACCGTCGGCCAGGGCCTCATAGAGCCGCTGATCGCCAGATAGCCACAGCGGGCAGTAGTCGATCCAGGCTTCGCCATCCAGCCAGACCCGCTCCAGCGCGGCGAAATCTTCATCGAAGTCGACCGGCTCACTCCCGAAGAGACTGGTCTGGTGGCCACCGCTTTCGAACATCTGTTCGATGATAGTCGACCCTAGAGTGTCGGCAACACCCGGTCCTGAGGAGGTTGGTGGTGACCAGAATCGAGGAGACGGCGCTTCCCGGTGTCGGGGTCAGGCACGAGTTCACCGCAGAAGATGGGTCTCGCGTCGGTGTGATCCATCACCGGAGCGGTCGAAGAGAGCTGTTCGTCTGCGCCCCGTCGGATCCCGATGCGGTGATCCTCTCCCTCAATCTCTCCGACGAGGAGGGCCACGCCCTCGCCGAGGCCTTGGGCGGGTCCACCGTGATCAGCAATCTCGAGGATCTGCAACAGCGCATCCAAGGGCTGGTCATCGATTGGCTCAAAGTGGACACGGGAACCCCATACGCGGGAAAGACGATCGGCGACGCACGCATTCGGACCAGAACCGGAGTGTCGGTGGTAGCGGTGCTTCGCGGCGACAACGCACATCCGGCTCCCGAGCCGAGCTTTCGGATAGAGGCCGGCGACACACTCGTGGTGGTCGGTACCGCGGAGGGGATCAGGACAGTCGATGAGATCCTGAGCGCCGGCTAACCCGAATGGATCGCGGCGCTCTTCTCGTCGTTGAGCTGGGAGCGGTCGTCCTCGGGTTGGGTGTGCTCGCCAGAGTGGCCAGCCGGTTGGGGATATCGCCGATCCCTCTGTATCTGATCGCGGGTCTGATGTTGGGGCGCGGCGGCATCATCTCCGTTGTCACTTCCGAGGAGTTCATCGAGGTCGGGGCAGATCTGGGTGTGATCTTCCTCCTGCTCATGCTCGGTCTCGAATACACCGCAGGCGACCTGGTGCGGGGTATGCGCACCGTGGCCCCTTCGGGTCTGGTCGACCTCGCTCTCAACTTCGTCCCCGGTTTCGCCGCAGGCCTGATCCTGGGCTGGGGCGTCGTGCCGTCACTCTTTCTCGGTGGGGTCACTTACATCTCCTCCTCCGGCGTGATCGCCAAACTCCTGGGCGACCTGGGATGGACCGGTAACCGGGAGACACCGGTCGTGATCTCGATCCTGGTCTTCGAGGATCTGGCCATGGCCGTGCTCCTCCCTGTCCTCGCCTCTCTCGCCATCGGGAGCGAGTCGTTCGGCGAACTGGCGGTGACGGTGGCGATCTCGCTGGTGGCCATGACCGCGGCAATCGCTTTCGCCTACAAGCAGGGCGACCGAATCGGTGGGATCATGCTGCATCGCTCGGACGAGGCGAGTCTCCTCTCCATATTCGGCTTGACCCTGCTGATCGCAGGTCTCGCCGAGGGATTTGGCATGTCCGCGGCGGTGGGCGCGTTCCTGGTCGGGATCAGCCTCTCGGGCGAAGTCGTCGACCGCGCCGCGCCACTGCTCAGCCCGCTCCGCGACCTCTTCGCCGCCGTGTTCTTCGTCTTCTTCGGTCTGTCCACGGACCCGACGGAGATCCCAGGTGTCCTGGCGGTGGCGCTCGCACTCGGATTGGTCACGGCGGGGACCAAGGTGCTCACCGGCTGGTGGGCGGCTCGTCGTGCCGGTATCGGGTCTGCCGGTCGTATCAGGGCCGGGCTTCTCCTGACGGCCAGGGGCGAGTTCTCGATAATCATCGCCGGGCTCGGCGCCGGGATCGCCGGCGCCGACAGTCTCTCCGCCCTTGCCGCGGCCTATGTGCTGGTGATGGCGGTCACCGGCCCCCTCGCCGCCAAGCTGGTGGGCCAGCGGCGCAGACGGGTGTCGCCGCCCGACCGGGAAGCCGTCAGCCCCGCCTGAAAGCGCCGTCGGAGCCAGGGCGGGGTGGCCGCTACAGCGAACCCAGGGTTGGTAGCGTCGCTCAGCGACGCTGTGAACCCTGGGTTCGGCGACGCCACGGGGTCAGAGGGTGAGACGGACGATGGGGCGGGTGTCATTGCGCCGGATCACCTCGGCGAACCCGTGTTCGCCGAACATCCCCAGGGTTCCGGTGAAGTAGTCGACGACCGAGGAGCGCTCGCCGTCGACCGGATAGGCCTCGATGATCGTCGCGCCCCGGAACCGCGCGTAGGCGACTGCCGCGGCCAGCAGGCCCTTGCCGATGCCCTGGCTGCGTCGCCCGGCGCGGACCACGAAGCAGTTGATCGTCCACGGCTCGATCTCGTCGACCGGTTTGAGAAGGCGTGAACGTCTGATGGTCGGGAAGTCGGCTCTCGGCCCGACCTGGACCCAGCCGACGGGCTCGTTGTCCACATAGGCGACGAGGCCGGGCGGTGGGCCATCCTTGGCGATCTCGGCGAACCGGTCACGGTTGTCTCGCTGCTCGGCGTAGCCGCCGTCGGGCCGCCGCCAATGCATGCAGAAGCATCGGCGGGCGACGCCGCGCTCACCCATCACCGTCTCCAGGTCGCTGAAACGCTCCGGTGTGAGGGGCCGGGCGGTGAGCCTGCCCGCCTCGGTGTCGACGGTGTGCTCCCAGCTCACCGGTCAAGCCCCGATCAGTTCGGTGTCACAGACACTGGCAAACACCAATTCGACGACGTCCGCCTGGGGTTGCGGTGCCGGTCGCCGGTAGCCGTCCAAAGGGGCTGCCCCCGACGCCGCCAGCCTCTTCAGCGATCGTTTGGTTCGCTCCTCGACAATGGCCTTCAGGTCCCGGTAGGTGGAGAGATAGATCATCCTCGTCTTCTTTCGCCGCTACCACCACTACGCTATGGGCGAATGCGGACAGGATCTGTCCGCATAATTGACGACACTCCTGGGGAGATGGACACCGCAGAGCGACTGCTCAAGCTCCTCGGCCTGCTCGAGGGACGGATTGACTGGACCGCCGACGAGTTGGCAAGGCGTCTCGAGGTGACGACAAGGACGATTCGACGTGACGTGACCCGTCTTCGCGACCTCGGGTATCCGGTAGAGGCGGTGGCCGGCCCGGGTGGTGGCTACCGGCTCGGCGCCGGAGGCAAGCTTCCTCCGCTCCTGCTGGACGATGAGGAGGCCTTGGCGGTCGCTCTCGGGCTGCGGGTGTCGGCAACGACTGCCGTCGCCGGCTTGGAGGACGCGTCGTTGTCCGCACTGGGCAAGCTGGAGCACGTGTTGCCGCCGCGCCTCCGCTCCCGTCTCGAAGACGTGTCCGTGGCCACCACGTCGACTCTCGGTCGCTCCCCGATGACCGTGGATCATCTCACCCTCGCCGTGCTCGCCTCGGCGATCCGGGGGCGGGTGCGTGTCCGGTTCGGGTACGAAGACAACGAAGGCAGACGGAGTGAACGACACATCGAGCCGATCCGTTTGGTTCATGCCGGGCGCCGCTGGTACCTGGTGGCATTCGATCTCGATCGCGACGACTGGCGCACCTTCAGGCTCGACCGGGTTTCGGCGCCGGCGGGCACCGGGATGCGCTCTGCCAATCGCCCCACCCCCGACCCGGTGGCACTGGTGCAGAGGGGAATCACGGTGAACGCCTTCAGACATGCGGCCTCGGTCACCCTTGGCGTCCCGAAGGATCGAGCCGAACGAGAGATCCCGGCCACTGTCGGCACGGTGGAAGAGGTTGACGCCCGCACCTCTCGCCTCGTCATCGGAGCAGACGAGATGGGTTGGCTCGCCCGCTTCCTCCTCGGGCTCTCATTCGACTTCGTCGTGGACAGTCCGAACGAGCTGCGTGCCGAGCTCCGCCGGGTCGGTGAGTCTCTGGTGGCGAGGTACGACGGCGAGGCATGACAATTACCGTCGCTTTGATGAGCGAGACATTGCGTCGGATCACGATCCGGCCCACGGTGGAGGAGGACGTGGAGAGCTTGTGGCGAATGCTCTTCTACGCATCGCACTCCGACGACGAGCCCGGGGTCACGCCCCACGATGTCAGGTCGAACCCGGATCTCGTCGGTTACATCGAGGGCTGGCGCCGGGGTGGCCGCGTCGGGATGATCGCCAATTCGGGAGATTTGGCAGTTGGTGCGGCCTGGTTGAGAGAGCTCGGGGAGCAGGACCGGTCCAACCCCGTCTTCATGGGGACCGGGGCGCCCGAGCTGGCGATCGCGGTACTTCCCGAGTACCAGGGCCAAGGGGTCGGCTCTGCCCTGATCAGTGCACTCCTCGAGGCTGTCGGTGACAGATCAGCCATCGTCCTCTCCGCCCGCCTCGACAATCCCGCAATCCGTCTCTACCAGAGGTTCGGTTTCGAGATGGCAGGGGAGATGACCAACCGGGTCGGCACCGTTTCGGTGAAGATGCAGCGGCCGGGCATGCGCGGAGTGTGACGCAGTAGGTTCGGAATCATGTTCCAAGAGTTCAAGGAATTCGTCTCCAAGGGCAACGTCATAATGCTGGCCGTCGGCTTCATCATGGGGATCGCCTTCCAGACGGTGGTCAACTCGCTCGTCGAGCACGTGATCATGCCCATCGTCGCCATTCCCTTCGGCCAGCCGAACTTCAGCGAGCTGGTTTTGGAGGTGAACGGCTCGGTGATCATGTGGGGATCGTTCGTGACCGCCCTGGTGATCTTCCTACTCACCGCTCTGGCGGTCTTCGTCTTCGTCGTCAAGCCGTACAACGCCTGGACTGAGCGAACAGGTAGGACCGAGGATCCGGCGGGCCCGACCGAGATCGAGTTGCTCACCGAGATCCGGGACACGCTGCGGGGTCAGGCGATCAGATAGAGATGATTCGAGGACCGGGGTAGCAGTTCGCCTTCACCGAGTCGGGCGGCGAGCCGACTGCGAAGGAGTGCGGCCAAGCCCTCGATAGGCCGATCTGCATCGAGACCGAGGACTCCGCGGGTGATGACGAGCGCGGCTCGATAGGGGTTGGGCATCAGGGCGTCGATCGCGATGAGCCACAGCCTGCGCACCGGTCCGGGGGCTTCCAAGGCGAGGTGGGCCTCGAGTGCGGCTTGAAGGAAGCCGAGCTCGCCGTCCCGACCGGCGACGACGAGGGTGCGAGCCTCGCCGAGGTGACCTATGACGCTGAGACGGTCGGCATCGACGAGCATGTCGAAATTGCGCCGGATCACGGTGACGGCGGTATCGATGGCGAAGAGACGGGCGGTCTCGGGGTTCCAGCCGGCGCCATCGGCACCGGTCTCCATGTCGACGAGATGCATGATCTCGGTCAAGATCGGGTCGGGGCCCGGGTGGTTTGTCTTTGCCTCGTGTCGGAGCATCTCAGCCTTTTCGCCAGCCGTGGCGATTATGGCCTGGGGACAACACCGTTGTCATGAGTCCACAGGCTCA
Organism: Acidimicrobiia bacterium; assembly: GCA_035249605.1. Lineage (GTDB taxonomy): Bacteria > Actinomycetota > Acidimicrobiia > Spongiisociales > ZC4RG35 > JANQRA01. The sequence goes on along the minus strand of DATFGI010000049.1, from coordinate 52,246 downwards.
GAAACCGCGCGTCGAGCCGTGGATCGCCATCAGGCGTAGCGGTAGAAGCCCTGCCCGGACTTCCTGCCGAGGAGACCGGCTTCCACCATCCGGGTCAGAAGCGGTGGGGAGGAGTACAAGCGCTCCCTGAACTCGTCGAAGAGGACGTCGGCGACGAACTTGGTCGTGTCGAGCCCGACGAAGTCGGTCAGCTCCAGGGGACCCATCGGGTGATTGGCACCGAGTCGCATCCCGGTGTCGATGTCCTCAGCGGAGGCCACGCCCGCCTCGAGCATTCGGATGGCGCCGAGCATGTAGGGGACCAGGAGCATGTTGACCACGAACCCGGCCCGGTCTCTGGCCAGGATCACGGTCTTACCGAGCCCCTCGGCGAACTCGCGCGACCGGCGCTCGGTCTCGGGGTCGGTCCTGACCGTCGTGACCAACTCCACAAGGGCCATCACGGGCACCGGGTTGAAGAAGTGGAGCCCCACCACCTGCCCGGCCCGGGAGGTGGCGGCAGCGAGACGGGTGATCGGGATCGAGGATGTGTTGGAGGCGAGGATGGCCCGGGGATCGGTGACGATCCTGTCCAGGTCGGAGAAGATCGATGTCTTCAGGTCTTCGTTCTCGGTGGCGGCCTCGATCACGAGTTGACGATCTGACTGGTCGTCGATGTCGGTGCTGACGATGATCCGCCCCAGGATCCCGTCGCGTCCGGGGGCATCGAGCTTTCCTCGCTCCACTGCCCGGGACAGCGAGTGTTGCACCCTGCCCAGGGCTGCCTCGGCGGCGGCGGGGTCGATCTCGTGGACAACGACATCACAGCCGGACCTGGCACAGACCTCGGCGATGCCCGAGCCCATGAGCCCTCCGCCGATCACACCAACACGTTCGATGCTCATTGAGGTTTCTCCAGTTTCGGTCGTCTGAACATGATGGCACCAACAGGTAGCCTGAACTCTTCTGATGTCTTACGACCACGAAGCAATCGAAGCCAAATGGCAGCAACGCTGGGAGGCGGATCGGGTCTTCTACGTGGATGAGGACCCATCCCGCCCCAAGTTCTACAACGTGTGCATGTACCCCTACCCCTCGGGGGCGATCCATCAGGGGCACGTCCGCAACTACACCTACGGCGACTTGCTCACCCGCTACAAGCGGATGCAGGGGTTCAACGTCCTGTCACCCATGGGCTGGGACAGCTTTGGCCTGCCCGCGGAGAATGCGGCGATCGACAGCGGGCTCCATCCCCGACCCAACACGGAGAACCAGATCGGGACGATGACGGCCCAGATCCGTCGGCTGGGGTCGATGTACGACTGGGACAGGGAGCTGGCCTCCCACGACCCCAGCTTCTATCACTGGGATCAGTGGCTCTTTCTCGAGCTGTATGACAAGGGCCTCGCCTACAAGGCGGAGGCCCCGGTCAATTGGTGTCCTCAGGACCAGACTGTGCTGGCCAACGAACAGGTCATCGACGGGCTGTGCGAGCGCTGCGGGACTCCGGTGGTGAAGAGGAATCTGGCGCAATGGTTCTTCAGGATCACCGACTACGCCGAGAGGCTCCTTGCCGATCTCGAGGAGTTGAAGCAGTGGCCGGAGCGGGTCAAGACCATGCAGCGCAACTGGATCGGACGCTCCGAGGGGGCCAGCTTCAGCATCGCCGTCGATGGCGGCGGCGGGTTCGAGGTGTTCACCACGCGCCCGGACACCATCTTCGGGATGACCTTTTGTGTGCTGGCGCCGGAGCACCCATTGGTGGAGGATCTGATCAGCGGCAGCGACACCGAGGATGAAGCCCGTGCCTACATCGCCGCTGCCAACCAGGCCAGCGAGATCGAGCGCATGGCCGAGGGGGACAAGACCGGTGTCTTCACCGGCGCCTATGCGATCAACCCGGTGAACGATCGGAAGGTCCCCATCTACATCGCCGACTACGTCCTCATGGGCTACGGAACCGGGGCGATCATGGCAGTGCCGGGTCAGGACCAGCGTGACTGGGACTTCGCCATCAGATACGGGATCGATGTCATCCGCACGGTCCAACCGCCCGACGGTTGGGAGGGTGAGGCCTATGTCGGGGACGGTCCCACCATCAACTCCGAGTTCCTCGACGGGTTGCATCGCGAGGAGGCGATCGAGAAGATCATCGCCTGGTTGGAGGACCGCGGCAAGGGCACCGCAGAGATCAATTGGCGGCTACGTGACTGGCTGATCTCTCGCCAGCGTTATTGGGGGAGCCCGATCCCCATCGTCTACTGCGAGCAATGCGGCACGGTCCCGGTGCCCCGAGAGGACCTGCCGGTGCTCCTGCCCGAGGTGGACGACTATCTGCCCAAGGGCCGTTCTCCCTTGGCCGGTGTCGATGAGTTCGTCAACACCACGTGTCCCAACTGTGACGGACCTGCAACCCGGGAGACCGACACCATGGACACCTTCGTCGACTCCTCCTGGTACTACTTCCGCTACCCGGACGCCCACAACGACGAAGCGATCTTCGACCCGGAGAAGCCGGCCTATTGGATGCCGGTGGACCAGTACATCGGCGGCATCGAGCACGCCATCCTGCACCTCCTCTACGCGCGTTTCATCACCAAGGTCCTCTACGACATGGGTATGTCGAGTGTCGAGGAGCCCTTCGCCCGGCTGTTCACCCAGGGCATGATCACGATGGCCGGCTCCAAGATGTCGAAGTCGAAGGGCAACGTGGTCGATCCGGTCGAGCTCTTCGCCTCCCACGGCGCCGACGCTCTTCGTCTTTACCACCTGTTCATGGGCCCGCCAACCGACGACGCGGCGTGGAACGAGAACGGGGTGGACGGAACCCGCCGCTTTCTGGAACGGGTGTGGAAGATCGCCACCGACGATCACGTGTACTCCGACCGCGAGCCCGACGATCGGGACCGAGAGCTGCTCGGGCTCGCCCACCGCACCGTGCGCAAGGTGACAGAGGACATCGACCGGTTCCACTTCAACACGGCAGTGCCGGCGCTGATGATCCTGTCGAACTCCCTCGGGGACTACGTAGCCGACTCGCCACGTGAGGACACTTTCGAAGAGGTGCTCCGTCTATTGATGCTGATGCTCTCCCCGATGACCCCGCATATCGCTCACGAGCTGTGGGAGCGGAAGGGTCATGGCGACATGCTGGCCACCGAAACATGGCCCACCTGGGACGATGAACTGGCCCGGGAAGAAACCGTGACCATGGTGATCCAGGTGAACGGGAAAGTCAGGGATCGAATCGAGGTCTCGGCCGAGATCACCACCGAGCAGGCCGAAGAGCTCGCCCTGGCCTCGGAGAAGGTTCAGGGCTGGCTGGACGGCCAGGAGGTTCGCCAGGTGATCGCCCGGCCACCCAATCTCGTCAACGTAGTGCTCGGGTGAACGCCGGGCGCCTGCTGCGGGAAATCGGTTACGACATCGACGCCCTGATGGTGCACATCGCCCCGATCGATCCGGACCGGGTCAACCTCTGGCCGGCCTCATCCCTGGCGCGCCGCTTCTGGCGCACCGGGATCAAAGGAGTGACGCAATGGAGGTGGGTCTTGATCGACCCGGAGATCCTCAACGGTGATCGCGATCGTCTCGCCCGTCTGGTCATACACGAACTGGTGCATCTTCGGCAGTTCCGGACACAGGGCTTCTTTCGGTTCATGACCAGCTACCTCGCCCAGTACTGGGGGGGACGGATGCGCGGGCTCACCGCACGTCAGGCCTACATGGACATCCGCGCCGAGCGGGAGGCACGGGAGACCACCGAACTGGTGGCCGCAGACCACTAGACGATGACGATTCCGTCCAGGTCGTGCTCAGACTCGGGATAACGCGGGTTCAGCCTCTGCAGCGTGTCGATCAGGACCGAAGAGACCGCCAGGTTGCGATACCACTTCCGGTTGGCCGGAATCACATACCAGGGGGCGTAGTCGGTTGACGTCTCGGCGATGGCGGCGGCGAAGGCCTCCTGATAGTCGTCCCAGAGCTTGCGATCATCGAGGTCCCCGGGATTGAACTTCCAGTTCTTCTCCGGGTCTTCCATACGTGAGATCAGCCGCTCCCGCTGCTCGTCTTTCGAGATGTGGAGGAAGAGCTTGACGATCACGGTCCCCTCATCGGCCAGCATCCGCTCGAACTCCCGAATGTGTCGGAAACGCTTTTCCCAACGCTCCGATGAGACCAGCCCCTTGACCCGAACCACCAGCACGTCCTCGTAGTGAGAGCGGTTGAAGACGGTGATCGCACCCTTGGCCGGGGTGTGCTGGTGTATGCGCCACAGATAGTCGTGGGCAAGCTCGGTCTCGGAGGGAGCGCCGAAGCCGCGGACGTTGACACCGTGTGGATTGACCCCCATGAAGACCTTGCGGATCGTGCCGTCCTTGCCCCCGGTGTCGATGGCTTGGATCACCACGAGCAGCCCATGCTCGGCCTGGGCCCAGAAGCGGCGCTGCAGTTCGGCGAGTTGGCGGGTGAGCCCGAGCAGGGCGGCCCGGCCGTCCTTCTTGCCACCGTCGAAGCCTTCCTTCGACTGGGGGTCATGATCGGATAGCCGCACCTCGCTATTCGGCTCGATCCGATAGAGGGCGGGGTCCAGCACGGCGACACGCTAGTTACCCGGCAACGGCGACGGGGTTCCCTTGCCTGGCCGTATCGGATAGGTAAGACGGGGTGGGGGAACGGTCTACCAAGGTGGTCATCTTTGGCGTGCTCGCGGTGACAGCCGCCGCCGCTGGTGCCGGCGTGGGCTCGATGCAACGTGATGTGCCCGACCCGGTCGTCCCTGCCGAGTCGCGGAGCGATGTTTCGGAGCCAGCCGATCGGACGTCCTTCCTCGAGGTGCACGTCGCGGGCTGGGTGGTGTCACCTGGTGTGGTCACCGTCGCCGATGGCGCGATCGTCGCCGATGCCATAGACGCCGCCGGCGGGCTCCGTCTCGGGGCACGGGCCGATCTGATCAACCTGGCGGCTCCGCTGGCCACCGGCGATCAGATCGTGGTGCCCGGGCCGGAGGGCACGGAAACGCCTGAGCGCGGCGGCTCCACTCCCGGTGATGGTCTGATCTCGCTGAATCGGGCTACTGCCGCCGAGTTCGAGGCCTTACCCGGAGTCGGTCCCGTCCTGGCCGAGCGAATCGTCTCCCATCGCGAGGCGAGAGGAGGATACGACCGGATCGAGGACCTCTTGGAGGTGCCCGGAATCGGTGAGGCGAAGCTGGGCTCGATCAGAGACCTGGTCCGTCCGTGAGGACGTGGCACCCCGCCCTGCCCCCACCGGTCTCCCGTCCCTGGCTCCTCGTGGCAGTGGCAGTTTGGATGATGACTGCCGCTTTGGGGCCGCCCCCGGTCGAACGGGTTGCGCCCGGCCCATTCCGGGGAGACGTGATCCTCCTCCGCGACGTCGTGGCGGGCCGATTCGGCCCCTGGGCATTGGGGCGAGCGTCACCGGGCATCGTCCTCGTCGAATTCGACGAAGCCCCGGATGCGGGCCGGGGCGACACACTCCAGCTGACGGGCACGCTCGACGGGATCGCCGGAGAGGCATCGGGCCGGGGGTACGGGTCGGTCCTGGACGTCACCTCGGTGCGGGGCATCACACCGAGCGGCTTTCTCCCCCATCGAGCCGGGCGGGTCATCGCGGAGCGGGTCGAGGAGAGGCTGGGACCCTTCGACCCCCCACGGGCCCTTCTATCCGGTTTTCTCATCGGCGAGACCTCCCGGCTCGATGAGCCCGACATCGAGGCGATGCGTCGCAGCGGACTGTCCCATTATGTCGCGGTGAGCGGCTCCAACGTGGCCCTCTTCCTCGGACTGCTGGCAGTGGTCGCCGGACCGTTGGGGTGGGGCCCTCGTCGTCGGGCGCTGCTCGGGCTGATCGCCATCCCGGTATACGTGGCTGCCACTCGTTTCGAGCCCTCGGTGATGAGAGCATCGGTCATGGCCGGGCTGGCACTCGGGGGGAAGCTCGTGGGCATAGTCCTCGAAGCCTGGCAGCTGATCGCCCTGGCCGTGGTGGTCCTCCTCCTCGCCGACCCGGCTCTCGCCAACGATGCGGGCTTCCAACTCTCCGTCGCCGCAACCGCCGGTGTGTTGATCGGAGCTCGTTGGCCGGCCGGGGGACCGGGCCGGCGAGCCCTCCTGGTGACTCTCGGCGCACAACTCGCTGTTGCCCCACTGCTCCTCGTCCATTTCGGATCGGTCCCACTGCTTTCGCCTCTGGTCAACCTGGTCGCCGGCCCAATAGTCGCGGTCTCCACCGTGATCGGAGCCGTGGGGGTGGTCGGACCGGCTTTCCTGATCGGACCAGCGGCCTGGACGGCCGGACTGGTCCTGACCCTGGCCAGGGGCTCGGCCGGGTGGCCACAGCTCGAGTTGTCCCATGTGGCTGTGCTGGTGGGGGCAGTGATCGTCGTGATCCGTTTCCCCCGTTATCGCCTGGTTGCCGCCCTGGCGGGGGCCGGTCTGCTCCTGGTCACGATCCTCACTCCGGGAAGAGAGTTGGCTGCCGGTTCGGTCGCGGTGCTGGACGTCGGCCAGGGCGATGCCATCCTCCTCCATGGAGGCGAGGGCCATTACGCCCTCGTGGACGGTGGGCCCGACGAGGCGGCGATCGTGACAAAGCTGGCCTCCTACGGCGTGGAACATCTGGAGCTGGTCGTGCTCACCCATGTCCACGCCGACCATGCCACCGGGCTGACCGGCGTCGTCGGACGGATTCCGATTGCCCGGGTCTGGGAGTCCACCGCCCCTCATGCCACCGACGCATCAGAACGGCTCCTCGAAGACATCGCAGCGTATGGGATCCCCGCGCAGACCCCGACCGTCGGGACCCGCTGGCAGCTCGGAATGCTGGAGGTGGTGGTCGAGGCGCCGTTGCGTCGCTATGCGTCCCCCAACGATCAGAGCATCGTGCTGACCGTCCAGGGGCCGGCTCGCAGCATGCTCCTCGCCGGAGACATCGAGACTCACGCTCAAGAGGAGCTCGATCATCTGCGGGCCGACGTCCTCAAGGTGCCCCATCAGGGCGCCGCCACCTCTGATCCCGGCTGGTTGAAAGGGGTGGGCGCCGATGTGGCAGTGATCTCCGTCGGACCCAACGACTACGGTCACCCCGCCGGATGGGTCATCGATCTGTTCGAAGCGGCTGGCACAGCGGTTCATCGCACAGACTCCGTTGGTGACGTCGTGATCGACCTGAGCTGGCCCTGAGTGTGTAACGATGTGGCGATGAGCGCCACCGAGCCCGGTCACATCCTCATCATCGGCGAAATGGGGGCTGGCAAGACCACGATCGGCCTTGCCGTGGCTGAAGAGTTGGCGGTTCCCTTCCTCGACTCCGACCTATCGTTGGAGGCCCGCGCCGGCGAGAGCGGTTCGTCGATCGCGGCGCGCGAGGGTGTCGACCGGCTCCACGACCTAGAGCTCGAGGTCTTCCTGGAGATGACGGCGCGAGAGCAGCGCTCCGTCATCGCACCCGCGGCCAGTGTCATCGACACCGAGCGGGGGAGGAGCGAGATATCAGAGCATTTCGCCGTCTGGCTCGACGCCGCCGACGAGATCCTGGTGGAACGGCAGAGGAGCGGGTCGCACCGGCGGCTGGTCCACTCTGTCGAACGGGGGAGGTTGCGGGAGCGTCGGGGACGCCACTATGCCGCCTTGAGCGAAATTCGGGTCGACACCGGGGAGCAACCCGTCGCCGAGTCGGTGGCGGAGATCCTGGAGGAGTTGTCCCGGCGCTGAATCCGGGCCGACCGCTGACAGATCACCTTTTTAGAACATCTGATAGAGACGGCGAGCGTGCCCCACGGGGTCCTGGTAGAAGCCGCCGGCGTCGACGTCGAGGCTGACGGCTCGCCGTGGCGCTTCGACCATCGGCTCGGTGGCGGCGAATTTACGAATCGACTCGGCGTGCGGTTTGAGCGAGCCGTCACCTCGCACCAGACCGAAGTGCCGCTCGTGGCGGGCTCCATGATCCTCACAAGGGGGCCGGCTCCACAAGGACTCGTGATAGTCGGCGAAGCACCAGAGGAAGGCGCCGGTGGCACCGACATCGACGAGACGGGGCAGGGTGGCTTCGACATACTCGGCCAGATCCTCTTCGCCCGCCATGAACTGGCTGCGTGGTGACCCATATGAGACCCAATCCCAGGTGACGGAATCCGGTCCGTCGGGATTGGTGCAACCGCCCCACTCCTCGGCCAGGCAGGGCTTGCCGCTGAGGGCGCTCACAAGCGCGCAGAGGAAGGGGACGAAGTCAGGGTCGAGGGGATGGCGCGCCCAGGGCACGTACATCGGGTAGCCATGCATCACCGCGGTGTCGGCACTGGCGAATACGTCATGGACCCGCAATCCGTTGTCCTCGAGGAGATTGGCGGTATGCAAGCCGGTGGTCACCGGGTGGGTCGGATCCACCGATCGCACCAGCTCGGTCATCTCCTCCACCCAACGCGCTCCTTCAGGGGCGGAGGCCGGATGCGCGAACAGGTCGGGCTCGTTGCCCAGGTTCCACATCCAGATCCCCTCGTGCTCTCCGTATTCGCCGACGACGGTCTCGAGCAGGAGACGCTCTGCGGCCAGGGCCAGAGGGTCATGGAACATGTTTCGGTAGCGGGATTCGACCGCCCGGCCCTCGCTGATCACCTGTCGCACGAATGGAGAGGAATGAGCCGGGGCGCCCGCGTCGAGGAGCCATGACGGCGCCCAGTTGGGACCGCTCATGTGGCCGGTGAAGAATGTGACGTCGAGTCCGAGGTCGCGAGCGGCGGCGAGGTCACACACCGTCCCCAAGTCACGAAGCCTTTGCGGTGACACGGTGTCGGGGGTCCTCTGCCAGTCGTCCCAGAGGAGGAAGATGCGCACCACCTCCATGCCCAGTTCGGCGATCACGTCGAACTCGTCGGCAACCTCGACGGCATCGAAGTCGGACCACCAGAACATGGCCTTTCGACGGGGCCAGTAGTTCACCCCGGTGAGGAAGCGTTGTGCTGTCCGGTCCTGCTCCACCATCGCCGCACTCTACACCTGAGAGCGCTTTCCGACCTTTGTGCAAACATGCACATTGAAATCCCTTGACATGCTTGACTTTCTTACGATATGTTGAGAGCGCTTTCAATGAGGAGGGCGCCCTCGATGGCGCGAACGCTGGATGATCTGGCCGAACTGAGCGGGGTGTCCCGCGCCACGGTCTCTCGGGTCATCAACGGCGGGCCGGTCTCGGACGCCACGAGACAGCGGGTCATGGAAGTCCTGGAGTCGACCAACTACCGGCCAAACCTGGCGGCTCGCAACCTTGCCAGCGGGCGATCCGGCGTCGTTGGCGTGGTAATGCATGTCCCCGCCCCCCTCACCTTCGCCGACGCCTACTTCGCGGAGCTGCTGACCGGCATCTGTGACTCGCTCTCGTCACAGGCGGCAGGGATGATGCTGTGGCTCGGGAATCGCACCAAGGAAGAGACCCTCGACAACATCCTGGCCATGGGGATGCTCGACGGGGTCATCGTCACCGCCGACACGATCGACGACCCGTTGGTCGACGGCCTGCGTGCTTCCGACATGCCGGTGGTTCTGGTCGGACATCGTCGCGCCGACCTCGACGCCAGCTATGTCGACATCGACCACGAGGCGGCGGCCCAGAGGATCACCGACCACCTCATCCAGACCGGGCGTCGTCGCATCATCCACATCACGGGGCGCACCGACAGCGTCTCCGGGCGCGACCGCGCCATCGGCTTCCGCCGCTCGCTGAAGAAGGCGGGACGATCGTCGGAGGGGGCGGTCATCGCCGGCGACTACACGCATGTGAGCGGGTATGAGGTCACCCGAAGGCTCCTCGCCGATGGCGTCGAGTTCGACGCTCTCTTCTGTGGCAACGACAACGCTGCCCGTGGTTCTTATCAGGCACTTCTCGAGGCGGGGCTGTCGATACCCGATGACGTCGCCGTCGCCGGGTTCGACGACCTCGACTTCGCCGCCGAGCTGGATCCGCCTCTGACCACCGTTCGTCAGGGTGTGGGCGACATCGGCCACGAGGCAGCCCGAACACTCCTCAGTCTTCTCGACAACCCGGACAGCGGGCCGCGGAGGGTCCTGCTCCCCACCGAGCTGGTGGTGCGCAGGTCGACCGGGGAATGAGGCCGGTGGGTCGGAGGAGGCAATGCGGGCGGATCCCCGCCCGGACGGCGGTCGGGCCCTGGCCCGGCCCAATAGCGAAGAAGGAGGAGAGCAAACGCAATGAGACGATGGAAAAGCGTCGCCGCAGTGGTGGCTCTGATGATGCTGATCGCAGCCTGTGGAGGAGGCGGCGGATCATCCGAGACCACCACCGACGGCGGTACGGAAACCACACAGGGCTCCACAGACACCACGCAAGGCTCTACAGATACCACTGGCGGATCCACGGAGAAGGTTACCGTCAGATGGTTCATAGGTCTCGGTGCCGGGGGCCAGCCTGAGCAGGAGGCCGCCCAGAGAGAGGTCGTAGAGGAGTTCAACGCGTCGCAAGACGAGATCGAGCTCGTCATCGACATCGTGGAGAACGATGTGGCCTACGAGACGCTGGCCACTCAGATCGCCTCGGGCAACGCCCCGGACATCATCGGCCCGGTGGGTCGGGACGGGTCCAACGAGTTCGCCGGTCTCTACCTCGACATCGAGCCGTTGATCGAGTCGACCGGAGTCGACACTTCGATGTGGGAGGAAGCCGCTATCGAGAATCAACGAGAGTCGGACGGGACCCTGGTGGGTCTGCCCTTCGCCTCGTACCCCTCGGTCATGTACTTCAACCGGGAGCTCTTCGATGAGGCCGGCCTCCCGTATCCGCCCCAGGAATATGGCCCGGACGGGACCGCGATCTACGGCGAGGGCACCGAGTACGAGGGCCCGTGGGACTACGAGAAGGTGGCAGAGATCGCCCGGATCCTCACGGTGGACTCAAACGGCGTGGATGCCACCGACCCTGCGTTCGATCGAAGCAACACCGTTCAGTGGGGCTTCCATTGGCAATGGACCACCCGTGTGTTCCAGAACGGCGCCTACTGGGGAGCCGGCTACCCGATGGGAGACGACGGCAGCGCCGACATCCCCACGGCCTGGGAGGAGGAGTGGAACTGGTGGCACGACGCAATCTGGGACCTCGGTATCTCACCGAGCCAGGAGCAGATGGACGCGGTTGGTGACAACGTGTTCCAGACCGGCAATCTGGCCATGGCCACGACCCATCTCTGGTACACATGCTGTATCGCCGACGAGGCGAACGACATCGCCGGGGACTTCTGGGACCTCGCGGTGGTGCCTGCCCACGACGGGACGGTGACGGCCAACATGCATGCCGACACCTTCCGCATCCTGGCATCGACCGAAGTGCCCGAAGCGGCGTTCCAGACCATGTACTACCTGCTCACCGATGCCGCCCTGCCGTTGCTCACGGCGTACGGCGCGGCGCCGGCCGACCCGTCCCTGACGGAGTCGTTCGTCGCCTCCCTGGAGGAGCGGTATCCCCAGGGCGTCAACTGGCAGGTGGCGCTGGAAGGAGCCGCATTCGCGGACGACCCCAGCCACGAGGCGGCGGTCCCCGGATGGGGGGAGTACAAGGTGAGGCTGGCCGAGCTGGAGAGTGCGATTCTCTCCGACCCCGACCTCGACGTGAACGCCGGCATCGCCGACGTCGAAGAAGATCTCAGCCTGATCTTCGAGCAGAACGCCGGCTGAGGACCGGGTCGAGTTGGCTGCAAGAGCAAGCAGGGGGGCGATCGGCTATCCGGTCGCCCCCACCAATCCCCGAGCCGCCCGGGGAGGTCTGGCCCGCCGTCGGGGCCGCGCCGGGCTCTGGTTCGTCATGCCATGGATCGTGGGCTTCTTGCTCTGGTACGTCATCCCGATGGTGGCGTCCTTGTGGTTCTCGTTCACCGACTTCGACCTGGTGAGCGATCGGCCCACCGAGTTCATCGGAGTCGACAACTGGCAACGACTGTTCACCGATCCGGTGGTCCGTCAGTCTGCGATGGTGACCATGAAGTTCGGTGCCATCGCCCTGCCCGTCGCCGTCCTGTTCCCGATGGCACTGGCCTATCTCCTCGTGTCCAAGTCGCTCAAGGCCCGGGAGACCTTCCGTGCGCTCTTCTTCATGCCCTCGATCATCCCCTTCGTCGCCGCTGTCCTCATCTTCGGCGGGATCATGAACGGCCAGATCGGATGGGTGAACGAGATCCTGGGCGCGGTCGGCATCGAGGGCCCTTCCTGGTTCCTCGACCGCACCTGGGTCTATCCCTCATTGGTGTTCATCGGTCTTTGGGGGGTGGGCAACGCCATGATCATCTTCATCGCCGCCATGAACGCGGTCCCGTCCTCGCTCTACGACGCGGCCAAGATCGACGGGGCCTCCGAATGGCAGCTGTTCCGCCACGTCACCTTCCCCGTGATCACCCCGATCGTCTTCTACAACGTGATCATCGCCCTGATCGGGATCTTCAACTACTTCCTCGTCCCCTTCGTCCTCAACAACGGTTCGGGGGATCCTGGTGGGGCCACTCTCTTCTATGCCCTCTACTTCTTCCGCCAGGGCTTCCAGTTCTTCGACATGGGCTACGCCTCCACCGTGGCATGGGCGCTCTTCGTGGTGGCCGTGGCAGTCACCGGCCTCCTCTTCTGGTCGGCCAAATACTGGGTGCACTACGGGTACGAGGATTGAGATGACAACGACACTGGAGCGACAGGCCCGACGCCAGGTGGAGAGTCAACAGCCCGCGAGACAGCGGCGTCGGGCTTTCGGCGGATGGCTGGTCACCGGGTTCACCGGCTTCGTCCTCTTCATATTCCTCCTGCCCCTGGGCTACATGCTGGTCACGTCGCTCAAGTCGGAGCAAATGATCACCAACCTCGAGTCACCGGTGCTGCCCATGTCTCCGGGAACATTCGAATACGAGGGCGAGACCCTCGACCTCTACACCGTGCCACTCGAGGGATCGGAGAGCACCCTCGCACTGTTGCAGCCTCGTCGCGAGGCTTCGCTGTTCATCGACCCTGGTGATCCCGGGGCCGGGCCTATCGAGTGGGAGGGCAATTGGCGGACGCTGGAGCCCGCCTACGAACTGGATCCCCGCTGGGAGAACTACACCCGGGCGTGGGAGCTCATGGATTTCCCGCTCCTGCTCCGCAACACCTTCGTGATCGCCGGGTTGGGAACCCTGGGCGCGGTGGCTTCCTCGATCCTGGTGGCCTACGGGCTGGCCCGGTTCCGGGTGCCATTCGGGCGCGCCATCATGGTTGTGCTGATCGCGACGATCATCCTCCCCAAGTTCGTCACCCTGGTGCCCACCTACGCCGTCTTCGTTCGGATCGGATGGGTGGGAACCTGGCTCCCTCTGATCGTGCCCCACTTCTTCGCCAACGCATTCAACGTGTTCCTGTTGCGCCAGTACTTCCTAACGGTTCCCAAGGAGTTGGACGAGGCGGCCACCATCGATGGGGCGGGGCCGCTGCGCACCCTGTGGTCGGTGATCTTGCCCCAGATGAAGCCGGCGATCGTGGCGGTATGCCTCTTCCACTTCTATTTCGCCTGGAACGACTTCTTCGAGCCGATGATCTACCTGTCGACCCGGCCCGATCTCCAGCCGATCTCGGTGGGCCTGCGTACCTTCAACACCCTCTACGACAGTCAGCCTAACCTCATCCAGTCCGGCTCCATGCTGGCCCTGATGATCCCCGTGGTGGTCTTTCTCCTCGCTCAGAGAGTCTTTCTACAAGGGATCGATCTGTCCGGAGTACAGAAGTAGGAGCAAATGTCGATTCAGGAGAGGCCAAAGACGAGCTTGAGATCATCCGATTTCCCCCCCGGATTCCTCTGGGGCGTGGCCACTGCCGCCTATCAGGTGGAGGGGGCATGGAACTCGGATGGCCGTGGGCCGTCGATCTGGGACACCTTCTCCCACACCCCGGGCAAGACACGCAACGGTGACAACGGCGACGTTGCCGTGGACCACTACCACCGCTATCGGGAGGACGTCGAGATAATGGCCGACATCGGGGTCAACGCCTATCGATTCTCGATCTCATGGTCACGGCTGATCCCCGACGGGACCGGGGACCTCAATCCCGAGGGAGTCGCCTTCTACCGCGATCTGTGTCGCGCCCTTCTCGATAACGGGATCACACCGGCCGCCACCCTCTACCACTGGGACCTGCCCCAGGCACTCCAGGACCGGGGTGGCTGGCTCGCTCCCGATTCGGTGGAGTGGTTCGCCGCCTACGCGGCCCGAGCCAAGGAGCAACTCGGCGATCTGGTCCGGGTCTGGTCGACATTCAATGAGCCATGGTGCACGGCTTTCCTCGGATACAGCGCCGGAGAGCACGCTCCCGGCGTCCAGAGCCCATCCTCGTCGTACCTCGCCGCCCACCACCTGATGTTGGCGCACCATTCCGCCGTCAAGGTGATGCGGGAGACGGCGAGCAACCCCGACGACCAATTGGGGATCGTTCTCAACCTGATACCCGCCTGGCCTGCGGATAGCACCAAGGAGTCGGACCTAGCCGCTGCCGGGGTGGACGCGATTCAGAACCGCCTGTTCCTCGGAGCCGTTCTCGACGGCGCCTACCCGGAGGAGGTTCTCGAATATCAGCGGGGGTACGGGGTCGCAGGCCAGATCGACCTCGACCGGCTCGCGGGTTCAGTTGAGCCGATCGACTATCTCGGGATCAACTACTACAACGTCAACCACATCAGGCACGTCCCCGGCGCCGACCCGATGCCGGCCTGGCCCGGTCCCCGCGAAGCCGGATTCGCCACCCCGCCTGGGGAGTTGACCGACATGGGCTGGGGGGTCGAGCCCGAGGGACTGACGTGGACCCTGGAGCGTGTGCACGAGCTTCGGCCCGGTCTGCCCCTGATGGTCATGGAAAACGGTGCCGCTTACCCGGATCGTCTCTCGGAGAGCGGGGACATCGAGGACACCGCTCGTATCGAGTACATCGCCAGACACATCGGGTCGGTCCACCAGGCGATCGAGCGTGGGGTGAGGGTGGTCGGCTACTTCGTCTGGTCGCTACTCGACAACTTCGAATGGTCCAAGGGCTACTCGATGTTGTTCGGCATCGTCAAAGTCGACCGCACCACGATGCAGCGCAGCATCAAGGCAAGTGGGCGTTGGTACAAGGAGTTCCTCCGCGGCTGACCCGTGTGCGTGTGCAGGGGTGGGGAACATGGCGCGTCTGGTGCACACGCAATGGGCCTCAACCCGGACTGTCGTAACCTCGCCTCGTGTCTGACTACCTCGAATTGGGGGAGCGTGGGCTTCCGCTTGGCGGCGTGACCCATGTCATGGGCGTGATCAACGTCTCGCCGGATTCGAGGAACACCCACACCGTCGCCCGGTCGGTGGACGAGGCCCTACTCATTGCCGATCGCTACCGATCGTGGGGCGCCACGCTCGTCGACCTCGGGGGGCAGTCATCACATCTCGACAATCCCACCATCCCCGCCGCCGACGAGATCTCCCGGGTGGTGCCCGTCATCGAGGCCTTGTCCGTGGAGGGTCATCTCGTCGCCATCGACACCTGGAAACCCGAGGTGGCCGAGGCCTCCGTCGATGCCGGCGCCGTCATCGTCAACGACACCGGAGGGCTCGCCGACCCGGCGATGCGCCGCGTGATCGCCGGTCGGGGAGTGGCGGCGATCGCGGTTCACGTTGAGGGGGCCAACCCCCATGAGGTGGATGAGGTGGAGATTAGAGAGGACAAGGCGGAGAGAACCGCAGCCGGCTTCGCCTCCCTCCTCGCCGATTTGGCGGCGGATGGCATCGAGAACGTCATCCTCGACCCCGGGATCGCCCTCAACTACCGAGGTGACTATGAGGCCTATTCGCGGATGCAGCTCGAGGTGATCGCCGGCACGGAGCATCTCCGCACCTTGGGCAAGCCGGTCCTGATCCCCATCCCCCGCAAGAGAGACGGGCATCGTCTCGCCGTGTACGTCGGTCTGGCCCTGGAGCATCGGGCCGACATCATCCGGGCCCACGACGTGGCCATGGCCTGTGATCTGGTCCGACTTTTCGGTCGTACCCCTTGATTACCGTCTTGTCATGGCTTTGACCATCGTCTCCGGCCCCAGCGGTATCGGGCCCGGCGAGCGAGAGCAGATGCTCGAGATCGCACTTCGTCATATGGACGACCACGGGATCGGGCGCGACCAGGTGGTGCGTATCGACGTGCCCGGTCGTGGCGGTGGCGAGTCGGGTGAGGGGGCGTTGCGCGCCGAGCTGGAGCCGATGATCCCCCTTCTCCAGTCGGGATCGTTGTTCGGTGAGCCCCTCGGACTGGAAATCATGGACGCCCAAAACCTCCAGAAAGTGGAGGTGGAGACTCTGGTGGACCTGCTCGGTGGCGCCGATCTGGCCGTCATCGAGGTGATCCTGGTCTTCGCCGGTGCGGTGCCCAAGGCGATCGGCGGGCTCGGCGGTCGCACCGTGTCGGTGAAGAAGATGTGGGAGCGTCAGGCGGCGGATTGGCTCTCCGCCGATCTGGAGGCGCGAGGTCTCGAGCTCGACAGACAGGCACGCGAGGCGGTGCTCATGCGTTTCGGAACCGACACCGCCAGCATGGGCCAGGCGCTCGACCAGTTGGTGGGGTCCTCGGGGAAGATCACCGCCCAGAGCATCATCGATCGATTCAAGAACCGTCCTGACGAGCCCACGTGGCACATCACCGACGCCATTGCCAAAGGGGATGTGGCCACTGCGCTACGTCGGCTCTCCGACTTTCTGGTGCACGGCCATCCCCTCGTCTATCTGGCCGCGCTCGAGTCGGATCTCAAGAAGCGGGCCCTCGCCGCGGCGGCACCGGACCAGGCGACGCTGAAGACTTGGGTGAGCGGCTCGGACCGCCAGCTCAGCCGGTTGTGGGCCCAGAGGGGGAAAGTGCGGGAGTCGTCACTGCGCCGGGCTCAGGAAGCGTTGGTGAGGGCGGACCGGGTGATGAAGACCCAGCCCGAGGAAGTGCACCGGGTCACGCTGGAACGACTGACCGTCGCCTTCTGTCGCTGGTACGGCTAGTTCGCCTTCAGCGAATGGGCCAGCCGTGCCTTCTTCCGGGCGGCGGTTCGGGGATGGAGCACGCCCTTGGAGGTAGCCGTGTCGATCTTCTTCTGGGCGACTCTGAAGAGCTCCTCGGTGGGCTCCCCGGCTTCAGCCGCGCTCTGAACCCTCTTGATGCTGGACTTGAGGTCGCTCATCACCGACTTGTTCTGCTGACGACGGGTCTCGTTCTGTCGGTTTCGCTTCTCTTGTGACTTGATGTTGGCCATGTCGGAACGTGTTGAAACTCACATGTGTGGTCGGGATCTCAGTGTCTCGGGCACGCCGGGACACCGGACGGTGAAGAGTAGCAGTGGCCGGGTCGAAGGTACAATGACGCCGTCCACACCCCCATGACCGATCAATCGCGCATACGCAACTTCTCCATCATCGCCCACATCGACCATGGCAAGTCGACCCTGGCCGATCGGCTCCTCGAGCGCACGGGAGCGGTGACGGAGCGGGAGATGCGCGAGCAGGTTCTCGACACAATGGACCTGGAGCGGGAGCGTGGCATCACCATCAAGGCCCAAGCAGTGAGACTGGAGCACAACGCCGCGGACGGCCAGGTCTACGTGCTCAACCTGATCGACACCCCGGGTCACGTCGACTTCTCCTATGAGGTGAGCAGGTCCCTGGCGGCATGTGAGGGCGCTCTCCTGATAGCCGACGCGGCGCAGGGCGTCCAGGCACAGACCCTGGCCAACGCCTATCTGGCCGTCGACGCCGGGTTGGAGGTGATCCCGGCGGTCAACAAGATCGATCTCCCCGCCGCCGACCCGGAAGGGGTCTCTGCCGAGCTCGCCGGCATCCTGGGCGGCTCGCCTGAGCACGTGCTCCGGGTGTCCGCGAAGACCGGAGCCGGAGTCGATGACCTGCTCGAAGCACTCGTATCCGACGTCCCCCCTCCCCAGGGTGACCCGGAGGCTCCTCTCCGAGCCCTGGTCTTCGACAGTTTCTTCGACGCCTACCGCGGGGTGGTCTGCTACGTGCGGGTCGTGGACGGCCGGCTCGAATCAGGCGACAGCATCCGTTTCATGGCGGCCGGTGAGGTCCACGACGCCAATGAGATCGGCTTCGTCACACCGAAGGCGAAACCGGTGGCGACCATGGGGCCCGGCGAGGTCGGCTATCTGATCACCGGAGTCAAGGAGATCGATCGGATCCGGGTGGGGGACACGGTCACCAACGCCCGCCGCCCAGCGACGACAGCTCTCCCCGGATACGCCGAGCCCAAGCCGATGGTCTTCTCCGGGCTGTTCCCCACCGACGGCGACGACTTCGAGAAGCTGCGGGAGGCATTGGAGAAACTGAGGCTCAACGACGCCTCCCTGGCCTGGGAGCCGGAGACTTCGAAGGCATTGGGATTCGGGTTCCGTTGTGGTTTCCTCGGCCTCCTCCACATGGAGATCGTCCGGGAGCGGCTGGAGCGCGAGTACGACCTCGATCTGGTGGCGACCGCCCCTTCTGTGGCCTACAGGGTGGGAATGCCCGACGGGCGAGTCACTGAGATCCGCTCCCCGCAGGACCTGCCCGATCCCAGCCTCCGGAACGGGATATCGGAGCCATACGTCAAGACGATGATCCTCACCCCATCCGAGTATGTGGGCCCGATCATGGAGCTGGCGACCACCAGGCGAGCCATCGTGGGCAACATGAACTATTTGAGCCCGGAGAGGGTCGAGCTCGACTTCGAGATCCCGCTGGCTGAGATCGTCTTCGACTTCTTCGACGTCCTCAAGTCGAAGACCAAGGGATATGCCTCGCTCGATTACGAGCCCGCCGGCTATCGCGAGGGAGATCTGGTCAAGGTCGACATCCTGCTCAATGCAGTGCCCGTCGACGCCTTCTCCGCCATCATCCATCGTGACCACGCCCAGGAGTACGGCAAGAAGATGACGGGGAGGCTGCGGAGTCTCATCCCGCGACAGCTCTTCGACGTCCCGATCCAGGCCGCGATCGGCGGCAAGATCATCAGCCGTGAGACGGTGAAAGCGAAGCGAAAAGACGTGACGGCCAAGTGTTACGGCGGTGACATCAGTCGCAAGAAGAAGCTCTTGCAGCGTCAGAAAGAGGGCAAGAAGCGGATGAAGATGGTGGGGTCGGTGGAGGTGCCCCAGGAGGCCTTCGTCGCCGCCCTGAGAGTCGACGAGGAGACATGAGGCCAGAGCACGCCGATGCCTTCGCCTCGGCAACCGCCGCGTACATCCACATCCCCTTCTGCTCGGCGGTCTGCCCTTATTGCGACTTCGCCGTCGTTGCCGGCCAGGACCATCTCGCCCGCCGGTACATCGACGCGGTCATCGCCGAGATCGCCGCGTCAACACCATGGCGCCCGCTGAACTCGGTGTATTTCGGCGGGGGCACCCCGAGCCAGGTGCATCCGGGTCTGCTCGGTGAGGTCCTGGAGGCCCTGTCCCGCCGTCACGGCCTCGCCCCGGGAGCGGAGGTGACGCTGGAGGCCAACCCCGAAGACTTCGGAAGGGACCGTGCCGCCGCAATTGTGCGGCTCGGGTTCAATCGGGTGTCGTTCGGTGCGCAGAGCTTCGATGACTCCGTCCTCGCCTCACTCGGCCGCCGTCACGGTCCGGCAGAGATAACCGGGGCGGTCAGGGCCGCGCGTGACGCTGGATTCGAGAGCATCTCGGTCGATCTCATCTACGGGACGCCGGGTGAGAACGATTCTTCGTGGGCGTCCACCCTGGGCCGCGCCGTCTCCCTGGAGCCCGATCACGTCTCCTGTTACGCCCTGACCGTGGAGGCGGGCACTCCGCTGGGGCGGGACGTGAAGCGGGGGGCGCCGAGCCCGGACCCCGATGTCCAGGCCGACCGGCACACCACCGCCGACTCGGTGTTGGGGGCGGCGGGTCTGCAACGATACGAGGTCTCCAACTGGGCTCGTCCCGGCCACGAGTGCGACTACAACATGACGGTCTGGGCCCAGGGGGAGTATCTCGCCTTCGGCAACGGCGCCCATGGATTCAGAGATGGCGTCCGCTTCCGCAATCACCGCCGACTCGAGGCGTACATCGATCGAGTGGAGTCGGGTCGGTCGCCACGAGCAGGCCAGGAGCCGGTCCAAGACTGGGACGCCGAGCTGGACCGGGTGCTCGTCGGCTTACGACGCACCGCCGGAGTGGCGCAGGGACCTGCGACCCGGGCCCTCCTCGAGTCGTACGAGGGCAGACAGCTGATTCGAGCCGGGGTCATCTCCGCCGATGCCGAGAGGCTGTACGTGAGCCGCCCGCTGCTCACCGATGCGGTTCTCCGCTCGGTTCTCTCCCAGCCCGCCCCTATCGTCATGGTCGATGGCAATGCTTGAGGACCGACGCTCCGAAGTGCTCCGTGCCCTCGTCGAGGAGCACATCAAGACCGGCGAGCCGGTCAGCTCACGCGCCGTGCTGGAGCGGTCACGGCTCACCGTCTCCGCGGCAACGGTCCGCAACGACCTGGCCGCTCTCGAGCAGGAAGGCCTGGTCCTCCAGCCCCACACCTCGGCGGGACGAGTGCCCACCGTGGCCGGGTACCGCTACTACGTCGACCATCTCGGTCCCGGGAGGCTCCGCCAGGCCGCCCAGGCGAAGATCTCGACCTACTTCGGCGACGTGCACATGGAGCTGTCGAAACTCCTCAAGGCCACCTCGGATCTCCTCGCCGAGATCACGGATCTGCCCTCGGTGGTGGTCGCCCCGGCGTTCGCCCGCGAGAACGTGCGGGCCGTGCACACGGTGCAGGTCTCCAGCGAGCAGATCCTGGTCATCGTGGTCACCGAGGGTGGCCGTCTGGTGCAACAGCGGGGCCGGGTACGGGTTCCGGTGACCCCCCTGGAGCTGGAAGAGGCGCAGCAGATCGTCACCGCCGCAGTCGTGGGCGAAGAGTTGGGCACCATCCCGGATCTCGGTGAGGAGGAAACCGATCTGGCCGACCCGGTGCGGGAGGCGATGTTGACCATCGTCGACTCGCTTCATCTCGCCGGCACCGCCGGCTCGGAGATGTTCGTGGGCGGCGCCCAGCGAATGACCCAGGTCTGGCAGGACCTGGCCACCGTGCAACGCATCCTCGAGATCATGGAACGGGAGGCAGAGGTGATGAACCTTCTCGCCGGCGCGCCCGGGACCTCGATCCAGCTCGGCAAGGACCTCGACCTGGCGGTCGTGTCCAAGGTCTACGAAAGTGGCGGCGAGGCAGGGTCGCTCGGGGTGATCGGCCCAATGCGGATGAACTACAAGCGAGCCATCTCTGCGGTGGAAGAGGTGACCCGCGAGCTCGAGGAACAGATCGGCACCAGGTCGGACTGAAAGTGGCTCAGGACTACTACGCGATCCTCGGGGTGGGCCGCTCGGCGACCACCGAGGAGATCAAGAAGGCTTTTCGCCGGTTGGCCCGGGAGACCCACCCCGACGCCAACCCGAACGATCCCGAGGCCGAGGCCAGGTTCAAGTTGGCCGCCGAGGCCTACGAGGTGCTTTCCAACCCGGAGCGTCGCCAGCGCTACGACCGTGGCGACACCATCGACCTCTCCGACCTCTTCGGAGGGCTGGGTGGCATAGACGACCTGCTGCGCTCGGTGTTCGGAGATTCGGGTGTCTTCGGGAACCGCCCCTACCGCCCGCCCCGGGGCCGGGACGTGTTGGTCCGCGCCCTGGTCAGCCTGGAAGAGGCCGCTTTCGGCACCGAGACCACCGTCGAGTACGACTCGTTGAAGGCATGTGAGACCTGCGACGCCACCGGCGCGTCCCCGGGCAGCCACCCGGTGACCTGCCCCGATTGCAATGGCGGGGGACAGGTGCGCCAGACGCAGCGGTCGATGTTCGGCACGATGATGTCGGTCACCACCTGTCCCACCTGCGGCGGGGAAGGCTCTCTGATCGCCGATCCATGCCCCGACTGCTCCGGCAGCGGAGCCCGGCCGGGCCGGACCAAGGTGAGTGTCGAAGTGCCAGCCGGGGTGAGCACGGGGACCCGTCTCCGACTCTCCGGGCGAGGGGAGTCGTCAGGTAGGCACGGCCAGCCCGGAGATCTCTTCGTGGAGGTCGAAGTCGCCCCGGACCCGCGCTTCGAGAGACAAGACTCCCACCTGATCCATCACATCACGGTTGGCATCGCCGAGGCGGCCCTGGGGACCCGGGTCGAGATCCCCACGATCGACGGCGAGCCGACGACCCTCGACATCTCGCGGGGGACCCAGCCGGGTGCGGTGATAACCGTCTCCGGGATGGGCATGCCGGTGCTGGGACGCCGCCAAAGAGGTGACCTGGTGGTAGTGGTCGATGTCGCCGTCCCCGAGTCGCTGAGCGAGGAAGAGGAAGATCTACTGCGGCGGTGGGCAGAGCTACGCGGGGAGCGCACCGACCGGCCTGCCTCCAAATCGTGAAGCACATCCCCCACGTCGTCGTGGCGGCGCCCTGGGAAGGTCCCGAGATCGGCTTGTCGGTATTGCAGTGGAAGCACCTCACCAAGGTTCTCCGTTTGAAGCGGGGAGATCACGTCTCCTACACCGATGGTTTGGGGTCTGCCGGCAGCGGGACGTTGGGAAGCCAGGTGATCGAACGGGGGAAAGAGGGCAAGGTGGAGCGGCCCAGCACGTTGACGGTCGCGGTCTCCCCGCCGTCGAACAAGGACCGGCAGCGCTATCTCGTCGAGAAGCTGGCCGAGCTCGGCGTGGCCCGGCTCATCTGGCTCGAGACCAAGCATGGGAAGAACCGTGTGGCCAGCCCTTCCAAGGTGTTCTCCTGGGTGTTGTCCGCCACCGAGCAGTCGAGGGGATCATGGCTCATGGAAACCACCGCGGATGTGAGGGATGTGTCTGCGATCGCGGGTCCGATGGTGATTTGTCACCCGGGCGGCGAGTCGTCACCGGGCAAAGCCGATGTCGTGGTCGTCGGCCCGGAAGGTGGGTTCAGCGACGATGAGATCCCCCCGGATGCACGGCTCTGGGATCTGGGGCCCACCATCCTCAGGGTGGAGACGGCCGCCGTGGTCGCGGCGTCACGAATTATTTGCTGACAGTGCAATCGGGCGGTGTGCCGGATAGGATGATGGCACGGATCGGGAGCGAAATCCTTGGCAGAAGACTTCAACTACGCGCTCGGACAGCGTCTGAGGGCGGCACGGCGACAGCGGGGCTGGTCGCTTGGTGATGTGGAAGGCCATACCGGGGGCGAGTTCAAGGCCTCGGTTGTTGGAGCGTACGAGCGGGGTGAGCGCGCCATCTCGGTGCAGCGCTTCGTCCGTCTGTCCGACATCTATGGGACGCCTGCCGCCGATCTCCTGCCGGCGCCCTCGGAGTCGGGTCTGCTCATCGATCTCGAGGCACTGGTCTCCGAGGACGGCGACCTGGTCGACCGTTATCTCGCTGCCATTCAGATGATGCGCAAGACGCCAGGTGTCGACGAGGTAAGGGACTCCGATCGGGCCGTCATCAGCTCATTGCTGCAATCGGTTCGCACCCGCGAGTTGGACTGATTCCGCCGAACCGGCCGGCAACCGATAGAATGTGATGGTTCCGCCTATCTGAGGCGTGATCCGTGTCCCCTGACTCCATTGAATCGCGTTTACGCGTACCCAGTCATCACCTGCTATTCGACCTGATAGGAGAGTCGGATCGGCATCTGCGGCAGGTGGAGGACCTCCTCCCCGAGGTCCGGTTTGTCGCGCGCGGTGACGAGATCGTCCTCAACGGCCCGCAGTCGGCGGTGGAGCGCGCCCGCACCGTGCTCGACGAGATGCTCATCCTGGTCCAGGAGGGCCAGACCCTCGACGAGGGAAGAGTCGCCGAGGTGGTGAAGATGGTGGGCGACGACGTCCCCAGCCCGTCGGTGGTGCTGAGCGACGGGATCCCCGTCGGGCGGGGTCGGATGATCCGCCCCAAGACCCACGGTCAGCAGAAGTACATGGAGGCGATCCGGGAGAACACTCTCACATTCGGCATCGGGCCCGCCGGCACCGGAAAGACCTATCTGGCGATGGCCGCCGCGGTGGACAGCCTGATCAACGGTTCGGTCCGTCGCATCATCCTCACCCGTCCCGCAGTCGAGGCGGGGGAGCGGCTCGGGTTCCTCCCGGGTGACCTGACGGCCAAGGTCGACCCGTATCTGCGTCCCCTCTACGACGCTCTGTGGGACATGCTCGGTCCTGAGGAGACGGCTTCGCTCATCGACCGGGGAACCATCGAGATAGCCCCACTCGCTTATATGAGAGGCAGGACGCTCAACGACGCCTGCGTCATCCTCGATGAGGCCCAGAACACCACACCGGAGCAAATGAAGATGTTTCTCACCCGGCTCGGGTTCAATTCCAAGATGATCATCACCGGCGACATCAGCCAGACCGACCTCCCCACCGGTCGGCACTCCGGGCTGCGGGTGGTTCGGGGAATCCTCCGGGACATCCCGGGTGTCGCCTTCATGGAGCTCACTTCCCGGGACGTGGTGAGACACCGCATCGTCGCATCCATCGTCGAGGCATACCAGCGCTACGAGGCCAAAGAGTCGTGATGCCGCGCTCGACTCTTGTCAGGGCGGCCGTATTCCTCGCCACGGTTGCCGCGGTGTGGGGCATTCTCATCCTCGGAACCGGTCAGGACGCACCCGAACTCGAGGTCGGGTCGTTGGCGAAGCAGGAATTCGATGCCGAGCGGAGTGCTGTGGTCGTCGACGAAGAGGAGACGGAGCGCCTCCGCGAAGAAGCACGCGCCGCTGTCCCCGCGCCGCGAGAGCGCAACGAGGAGGTGGCTGTCGCCGTCGAAGATGCAGTCGCCGAAGTCTTCGACGACGTGGCGGCCATGGCAGTGGGCGTGCCACCGGCCGACTCGGAGGTCAGCATTCCGGAGCTGCCCGCGGTCGAGGAATCCACCACGACGAGCACAGCATCCGGCGATGGAACCACCGTGACGACCTCCCCTCCGGCTCCAGCCACGCTCGTGGGCCAGGTCTTCGTGGATGTCGACGGAGACGGCTCGTTCCAGCCGAATGAGGAGGAGACACGTTCAGACGTCGGTCTGGCCGGAGTGGCCATCGAGGTGCGAACCCATGATGGGACCACATCGGTTGAGACCGACGAGTCCGGCGCCTGGGCCCACCAGTACCCTGGGGGACCGGCGGTGATCGTCATCGATACCGCCGATCCGAGCATCCCTGAGGGATACCTGCCCGGCGGCGAGAACCTTGCGCAGTCGATCGAGTGCGAGTCGGGCGCCGAATGCCCAACCAACTCCATCGGCCTTCAAGTGAATCTGAGACCTGCCGCCGAGGCCCGCGACATGATCTCGGCCGAGCACACCGCCCTGCCCGACGAGACTGTGACTTATCTGGCGGGCGTGGCTGCAGAGGACGTCGTACGCGCGGCCGTCGGCGAGGAGCTGCTTCTCCCGATCATCAGAGCTGCGGCTGTCGACCAAGCCCGGCTCGAGATGGCCCCTGGCATCCAGCCGGAGCAACTGGCCACGGCCGAGGCGAACGTCCGATCCAACCCGCCGTTCGTCTTCCATCAGGGAGCTCCCAACGATGAGGCGGCTCGCGCCGCCGGTGAGGTGGTGGCAACTCACCTCCAGGCCAACCTGCTCATCGACAACGAGCTGTGGGAGCAGCAGAGGGACGCGCGGGCAGCCGCGGTGCCCGAGGTGGAGGTGGAGTATCAGGAAGGTCAGAACATCGTCGATCAGAACGACGTTCTCACCGCTCTCGACATCGCCGCCATCGAGGCCACGTCGACTCCGTCGATCGACGAGCAGTCGATCTTCGGCCTTTTCGCCGTTGTCGCCGTCCTGGTCTCTCTTATCGGGCTCTACCTGGCTCGATTCCGACCGGAGTTCTGGTCTCGCCCCCGGATGGTCGGCCTGCTCGGAATCATGATCGTCTTGGCCGCCGGTGCGATCCGGGGCACGGTGGCGTTGCAGGAGAGCTTCACGTGGTACGTGCTCCCCGCGGTCGCATTCGGATTCGTTGTCGCTGTCCTCTTCGACCAGCGCATTGCCATTCTCATGGCACTTGCAGTCGGTGTTCTCACCGCGGCCGGCACCCTGGACCTCGGGGCCACCGTCTACGGCATACTCGCTGCCCTGGCCCCGATCCCCTTCGTCTCGGCGGTGAGCAGCCGAGGGGCCTTCCGCAGCGCGGTGGTCATGTCCTCCCTCGTCGCCGCGGGGGTGGCCGCCGCGACTTCGTGGTTCTTCCATGTCGGTGCGGACGAAAGCGTGCTCGAGGCGGTCGGGGTCTCCGTGGTCTGGGCGTTCGGCGTATCGGTGATGGCGTCCCTCCTCGGCCTGGCCGCACTCCAGTTCTTCGAGTCGGCATTCGACATCACCACGACTCTTGGTCTCCTCGATCTCACCGACCGCAACCACGAGGCGCTCCAGATGCTCCAAGAGGAGGCGTTCGGCACATTCAATCACTCACTGATGGTGGGCACCCTCGCCGACGCCGCGGCACGATCGATCGGGGCCAACGCCATCCTGGCGAGGGCGATGGCCTACTACCACGACTTGGGCAAGACGGAGAACCCGACCTTCTTCATCGAGAACCAGTTCGGGATGAGCAACCCCCACGATCAGCTCGATCCCAGCCAGTCTGCGGACATCATCCGCAGTCACGTCACCGCGGGTGTCGAGTTGGCTGCACGCTACAAGATCCCCACCGACGTCACCGAGGGGATCGTGAGTCACCACGGTGACGGTGTGATGCGCTTCTTCTACGAGAAGGCCCGGCAGATGCACGGTGTCGACGTCGACATCGATGACTTCCGTCACATCGGGCACAAGCCGCGCACCGAGGAGTCGGCCATCCTCATGCTCGCCGATTCCCTGGAGGCGGCATGCCGGGCGGTATTCCAGTCCGAGGAGCCAAGCCCCGATGCCATCGAGAAGGTGGTGGACCGGATCATGGACGAGAAGATGGAAGACGGCCAGCTCTCGGAGTCACCACTCACCCTGGCTGAGCTCACCAAGATCAGACAGGCCTTCCTCGACTCGCTGATCGGTCATTACCATCAACGCATCGCGTACCCGAACTTTCCCGGTAGTTGATGGACGAACCGTCCTCTAGTCCGAAGGGGCCCTGCCCCCTGTGAGTGTTTTCCTCGCCGACGAGCAGTCCGAGCGAGTCGGCATCGGTGATCTGCACGCCCTGGCCGAGATGGTCCTGGCTGAGGAGGGTTACCCCGAAGACGCCGAGGTCACCGTCCTCCTCGTCGACGAGTCGGAGATGGCCTCGTACAACCAGCGGTTCCTCGATCGGCACGGCTCCACCGATGTCCTCGCCTTCCCCGTCGAGGAGCTTTTGCCAGGAGTGGTCCCCGACCACGATCCCCACGGACCGCCGCTCGTCCTCGGTGATGTCGTGATCGCCCCCGCCTACGTGCGCCGCCAGGCAGCCGAACACGGTGTCGGGTTCGGGGACGAGATGGCCTTGATGGTGACTCACGGGATTCTCCACCTCCTCGGCTATGACCACGTCGACGACGACGAGGGGGAGCGAATGGAGGAGCGGGAGCGGGTGCTCCTCGCCAAGATGGGAGTGGTGAGGCGATGACTGCTGCCGCGGTCACGCTCGCGGTTCTCTGCATCCTCTTCGCCGCCTGGCTTCGTTCCGCGGGCACCGCCGTCACTCGCATCGCCCGGGCCGACGCACTGCGAGACGACTCCGACGGTGTGAAAGGTGCCAGCCCGGTCGCGGGGCTCTTGGAGAACCGGGAATCGATCAGTCCCGCCATCGGGGCCGTGGCATCGGCGTTCCTCGTCATCGGCTCGGTGGTCGCCACCGCGATTCTCGCCCGGGGGTTGTCCACCGCCGGTGGGGTGTCTGCTGCTCTGGCTGTCGGCATCTTTGCCTTCCTCATCGGCGACCTGATCCCGCGGCGGCTGGGCCGGCTCAAACCGGAGAGACTGGCCTACCGGTCGCATCGGCTGTTGAGTTGGGCGATCAGGCTCGGGGGATGGGCGAATGACCTCATCCCCCAAGGGGACAACGGCCTCGACGAAGTCGACGAGACCGACGAGGAGGAAGCCGACGAGCAGGAGCGCGAGCTGATCGACTCGGTGCTCGAGTTCAGCGAGACCGTCGTCCGCGAGGTCATGACCCCGCGACCCGACATGGTCACGATCGATCAGGCGAGCTCGATCGACGACCTCATCAGGGTCGCCACCGAAGAGGGGTATTCACGTCTGCCGGTGACCGCGAACGGTGACGTGGTTGGGATGGTGATCGTCAAGGATCTGCTCAAGATGCTTACCGAGGACCTGAGACCCGAGTCGGTCAGGGAGGTCATGCGCCCGGTCGAGTTCGTGCCCGAGACCAAACTCGCCGCTGCCCTTCTCGCCGAGATGCAGGAGAGTCACAGCCATCAGCTGATGGTGGTCGACGAGTATGGAGAGGTCGCCGGTCTGGTCACCATCGAAGACCTGCTCGAGGAGTTGGTCGGGGAGATAGCCGACGAGACCGACTCCGAGGAGGCGATGATCCTGCCGTTGGGCAAGGGCTGGTGGGTCGACGGGCGTCTCCCCGTCGACGAGCTGCTCAAGGTGACCGGCATCGAGATGGTCGAGATAGACGGGGACACGGTGGGTGGTCTGGTTCTCGACCTGGCGGAGAGGGTGCCTGAAGAGGGTGAGATCTTCGACTTCGAGCAGTTGGCGCTGACAGTCACCCGTATGCAGGGTCGCCGGGTGGCCGAGGTCACTGTCGCCGTATCGGAGCGGACCGAACCGAAGTGAACTCGGGTTTCGTCGCCGTGGTGGGGCGGCCCAACGTCGGCAAGTCGACCCTGGTCAACATGATGGTCGGGAAGAAGGTGACCATCACCTCCACCCGCCCCCAGACCACGAGAAACACGATCCGGGGGGTGGTGCATGGCGAGGATCATCAGATCGTCCTCGTCGACACCCCCGGTCTGCACAAACCGAAGACGGAGTTGGGCAACAGGCTCAACTCGCTGGTCTACGGCACCCTGCGCGAGGCCGACCTGGTCATCTTCGTGGTCGACGCCACCATGCCTGTGGGACCCGGGGACCGTCTCATCGCCGAGCGTTTGATCGAAGCGAAGGCCGACGTGGTTGTGGCGGTCAACAAGGTCGACGTTGCCTCCAAGGAGCAAACGGTCTCCCAACTGGTGACCGCCGCCGAGTGGCCGTTCCCCGATCTGTTCCCCGTCTCCGCCGTGACCGGGGACGGCGTGGCGGAGTTGGTGGAGGAGGTTGTCTCCCGGCTTCCCGAGGGCCCGCCCTACTACCCCTTGGATATGATCACCGACCAGCCGGAGACGATGATCGTGGCCGAGATCGTCCGTGAGAAGTTCCTCGATCGTCTCCGCGACGAGCTACCCCATGCTCTGGCGGTGAGAGTGGAAGAGATGAGCACCCGGGAAGACGGGCTGCTCGACATCGCCGCCGATCTGATCGTCGAGAGGAACAGTCAGAAGGGGATCGTCATCGGCAAGGGCGGGGCCCTGCTCGGGACGGCCGGCTCCGAGGCACGCCACGAGATCGAGGCTCTCTTTGGAACCAAGGTCCACCTCGAGCTCCACGTGGTGGTGGAGAAGGACTGGCAGGGGAGCCCGCTGCTACTGGACCGGCTGGGCTTCGAGGAGCAGTGAGCTCAGGGTTCGACGCGATCGTGATCGGTGTGGGAGCGATGGGAAGCGCTGCCCTTCACCATCTCGCCGCCAGGGGCAAGAGGGTTGTCGGCCTGGAGCGCTTCGACATCCCCAACAGCATGGGCTCCTCCCACGGGGTCAACCGGATCATCCGCATGGCGTACTTCGAGGACCCTTCCTACGTTCCCCTCCTCCGACGGTCCTACGAATTGTGGCGGGAGCTGGAGGAGACCGCGGGGGAGAGGCTCGTGGTGATCACCGGAGGCGTCGACGCCGCCCCGGTGGATCATCGGGTCTTCACCGGGTCGCTGGAGTCGTGCCGCACCCACGGCCTCGACCACCAGGTCCTCGAGGCGGGCGAGGTCAACCGCCGCTACCCCGGCTATCGCCTCCCGGAAGGGCACATGGCGGTGTACCAGCCCGACGGCGGATATGTGATGTCGGAGCGCGGCATCGTGGCCCACGTGAATGCGGCCCTGGCCGCAGGTGCCGAGGTGAGAGGTCGGGAAGCGGTCCTCGGTTGGTCGGAACAGGGCGACGGTGTCCGGGTCGAGACCAGCAGAGGGACCTACCGCGCCGACCGTCTCGTGGTGACCGCGGGAGCCTGGAGCATGGGTCTCCTCGACTTTCTCGACGGGCTGGCGGTACCGGAGCGACAGGTCCTGGGTTGGTTCCAGCCCCGGGTCCCCGCCAGATTCACGCCGGAGACGTTCCCCATCTTCAACCTCGAGGTCGAAGAGGGCCACTTCTACGGGTTCCCAGTGGAGACCATTCCCGGGTTCAAGATCGGCCGGTACCACCATCTCGGGGAGGTGGTCGATCCCGACACCATGGAGCGGGAGCCGTCAGCCGAGGACGAGCGCGTGCTGCGTGAAGCCGTCGACCGCTACTTCCCCGACGCCTCCGGCCCGACTCTGACCTTGAAGACCTGCCTGTTCACCAACACACCCGACGAGCACTTCGTCGTCGACAGGCATCCTGAGCTGCCCCAAGTGGTGGTCGCTGCCGGGTTCAGCGGCCACGGCTTCAAATTCTCCTCGGTGATCGGTGAGATCCTCGCCGACCTGGCTGTTGACGGCTCGACCCGTCACGACATAAACCTGCTCCGATTCGACCGTCTCCGGGAGACCGCTACACCATCGTCAGACCGCCCGACACCGACAGCACCTGTCCGGTGATGTGCCCGGCATCGGCCGAGGCCAGGAACACGATGGCGTTGGCGACGTCTTCGGGGGTGGCGAGCTTGCGCAGCGGGGTCTGTCGCTGCATCGCCTCGGCCAGTCTTCCCGATTCGTCGAACGAGGCGAGAAACGGGGTGTCGGTGGGGCCGGGGGCCACCGCGTTGACCCTGATGCCGCGAGGTGCGGTCTCCCTGGCCAGGGCCTTGGTGAATCCGATGATGCCTGCCTTGGCGCCCGAGTACACCGCCTCGCCCGATGAGCCCACTCGGCCGGCGTCAGACGACACGTTGACGATGGCGCCCCCGTCGGTGATGTGACCCAGGGCGGCGTGGGTGACCGCGATCGGCCCGAGCAGGTTGATCTCCACGACCTGCCGCCAGAAATCGGCGCCGGTGTCGGTGAACGGCATGGCACGATCCCAACCCGCGGCGTTGACCAAGATGTCGATGCCACCGAGCCCTCCGACCAGGTCGGCCACCGCCGGCGCCACCGCTTCGATGTCGGATATGTCGAGAGCGACCGCCGAGCCCCCTACCTCTCCGGCAACCAGCGCGGCACGGTCTGTGTCGCGATCGAGGATCCCCACCGACGCCCCTTCGGAATGCAGCATTCGGGCGGTGGCCGCCCCGATCCCCGATCCGGCCCCGGTGACCACGACGCGTCGTCCCTCGAATCTCATCCCCCGATTATCGCGTTGCTCTAGCGTCGAGCCCATGGATCCCGACCGTTACGAATACCTCGACCTCGACTTGGAGGACGACGGTGTCCTCGTCGTCACCCTCGCCAACGCGGAGAAGCTGAACGCGGTCACCGAGACCGGACACGGCGAGCTGGTGCGTGTCTGGCCCGAGATCGACGCCGATCCCGAGGTGGCTGTGGTCTTGATCAGAGCCGAGGGGCGGGCCTTCTCCGCCGGAGGCGACTTCGACATGATCCAGGGCATCCTCGGGGACTCCGAGACCCACCGTCGTGTCCTCAAGGAGGCAAGGGAATTGGTCCGCAACATCATCGAGTGCTCCAAGCCGATCGTCTCGGCGATCAACGGCCCCGCGGTCGGGGCGGGTCTGGCCGCGGCCTTGATGGCAGATATCCCGGTTGCGGCACGCTCCGCTCGAATCATCGACGGCCACACCACGATCGGGGTCACAGCAGGGGACCACGCCGCGGTGATCTGGCCCCTTCTCGTCGGGATGGCCAAGGCCAAGTACTACCTGATGACCAACGACCCACTCGATGGCGAGGAGGCGGAGCGGATCGGTCTGGTGGCCCGGGTGGTCGACGACGACGAGTTGGAGACATTCACCAGGGAACTCGCCTCCCGACTCGCATCAGGGTCCACGGAGGCGTTG
This sequence comes from Acidimicrobiia bacterium, assembly GCA_035249605.1. GTDB lineage: Bacteria > Actinomycetota > Acidimicrobiia > Spongiisociales > ZC4RG35 > JANQRA01. The sequence goes on along the minus strand of DATFGI010000049.1, from coordinate 20,096 downwards.
GGATGGACCAAGCACACCCTCAACCACTGGCTGCGCATGGCCTACCCGATCTTCGACGCCTCGGTCGCCTACGAGTTCCTCGGGTTCACCGGCCCCGACGCCGCCGAAGGCATCGCCGCGATCCAGGAAAAGCGTCCCCCCCGGTTCCGCTGACCGGAACTGCGAACCCCGGGTTCTACACGCCATATACGGCGCATATCAGCTCAGGTTCGTGAGCGAGACTGCGAACCCCGGGTTCTACGCGCCATATGCGGCGCATATCAGCTCAGGTTCGTGGAGCTCGAGCCCGGTCAGACCAGGCCGTCAGTCTCCTCGGCGAGGGTGAGGTCCTTTTCGGTGAGGCCGCCTTCGGAATGGGTGGAGAGGGTCAGGGTCACCTTGTTCCACCGGATATCGATGTCGGGGTGGTGGTCGGCCCTCTCCGCCGCCAGGGCCACCCGGGTCACGAATCCCATCGACTCGCTGAAGTCGTCGAATTCGAAGGTACGGGTGATCTCCTGGTCGGCCCGGGACCACTGCGGGTGACCTTCGATGAAGGCCTCCACCTCTGTGTCGGGTAGTGCCATGTCCCCGAGACTACGTGGACGCCGGAATACTCTGTTCCGGCATGGCGCTCGTCCACGACCAAGGGATCGTCCTCCGCTCCTACCCGTTTGGTGATGCCGACCGGGTCGTGGTCCTGCTCAGCCCGAACAACGGGAAGATCCGAACCGTTGCCAAAGGCGTGCGCAAGACGAAGAGCAGGTTCGGAGGCCGTCTCGAGCCGTTCACCCATGTCGACCTCATCCTCTACGAGGGTCGCAACCTCGACACCATCACTCAGGCCGCCGTCCTCGAGCACTTCCCCAGGCTGCGGGGTGATCTCGACGCCGTGGTCGCCGCCGGCACCATGGTCGAGGCGGTCGACGCGGTCGCTCAGGAGGACGAGGCGGCCATCCGTCTCTTCCTCCTGCTCCAGCGAGGACTGAAGAGCCTGGAGGCGGGCAACCGGGGCCATGACTTGATCACCTCGTACCTGCTCAAACTGGCCGATGTCGTCGGCCTTGCACCCTCACTTCTGCAATGCGCCTCCTGTGGTCGGGTCGAGGGACTTCACCGCTTCTCCTTCGGAGGTGGAGGCTCGGTGTGCGACCGTTGCACCGTCGAAGGTGCGGTGCGTCTCCGCAGCGGGATCACCGAATATCTCGCCGCCCTCGCCGGGTCGGAGCTGACCTCCCTTCCCCCCGTGGACGCCAACCTCTCCAGCGAGGCGATGGGTATCGCCCGCCGGTTCCTCGAGTACCACCTCGACCGCAAGCTCACCTCGATGGCGGTCATGGAGTGACTCTCGATCTCAGTCGTGTGGATAAGGGCCGGGTACCGAGGCACGTCGGCCTGATCCTCGACGGGAACGGACGTTGGGCGAACCGGAGGGGCCTGCCCCGCACCGCCGGTCATCTCGCCGGGGAGCAAGCCTTGTTCGACACCGTGGAGGGTGCGCTGCAACTCGGAATCGAATGGGTGACTGCGTTCACCTTCTCCACCGAGAACTGGTCCCGCTCCGAGGAGGAAGTCGAGTTCCTGATGTGGTTCAACGAGGACCTGCTCCTCCGTCGACGCGACGACCTCCACGGGCAGGGGGTGCGCATGTTGTTCGCCGGGGACATGGACGACCCCCGCATCCCGGAGAGAAACCGTCAGCACATGGCCGAGGCCGAGGCCAAAACGAAGGACAACACGGCCCTCCACCTGGTGTTCGCCTTCAACTACGGGAGCCGGCGGGAGATCGTCGAGGCCGCCCGCAGGCTGGCAGCGGCGACGCAGCCCGAGGCCATCGACGAGGAATCTTTCGCCCGGGCGCTCTATGTCCCCGACATGCCCGACGTCGACCTGATCATCAGGTCGTCCGGGGAGCATCGTCTCTCCAACTTCCTCCTTTGGCAGTCCGCCTACGCCGAGTTCTACTTCCCCGGGATCCTCTGGCCCGACTTCGATCGCCATGCCCTGGTCGACGCCGTCCTCGAATACCAGTCGCGTGAGCGGCGCTTCGGCTCGGCCGAGGACCTGGCGGACGAGTCGGGTTGACTAGGCGCGTCTGGTCGGCCACCGTTTCCCCAACACATGACCGAACCCAGCCTGGAAACCATCTCCAATCTCGCCAAGAAGCGTGGCTTCGTCTTCCAGTCCTCCGAGATCTACGGAGGGCTCCGCTCCGCCTATGACTACGGGCCGCTCGGCGTGGAGCTGCTGCGCAACGTCAAGGAGCAGTGGTGGCGGTCGATGGTCCAGGAGCGTGACGATGTGGTCGGGATCGACTCGGCGATCCTCCAAGCGCGTCAGGTGTGGCAGGCCTCGGGGCACGAGTCGGTCTTCACCGACCCGATGGTGGAGTGTCGCAACTGCAACTCACGTCATCGTCTCGACAAGCTGGATGACCCGGAGAAATGCCCCACCTGTGGGATGACTGGCCAGTTCACCGAGCCCCGTGACTTCAACCTGATGTTCCGCACCCACATCGGGCCGGTGGAGTCCGATGAGAATCTGGTCTATCTGCGCCCGGAGACTGCGCAGGGCATCTTCATCAACTTCGAGAACGTCCGGCGCACCAACCGGCTCAAGCTCCCCTTCGGGATAGCCCAGGTCGGTAAGAGCTTTCGCAACGAGATCACCCCCGGCCAGTTCGTGTTCAGGACCCGCGAGTTCGAGCAGATGGAGATGGAGTTCTTCTGCCGTCCCGAAGAGGCGACGGAGTGGTACCAGTACTGGCTGGACAACCGGTTCCAGTGGTACATCGACCTGGGGATGGAACGGGACAACCTCAGGCTGCGCGAGCACGAGGGCGACGAGTTGAGTCACTACTCGTCACAGACGGCCGACGTCGAGTACCTGTTCCCCTGGGGCTGGGATGAGCTGGAGGGCATCGCCAACCGCGCCGACTTCGACCTGCGTCAGCATGCCGAGCACTCCGGAGTCGATCTGATGTACTTCGACCAAGAGACCGAGGAGCGGTTCTTCCCCTACGTGATCGAGCCGGCGGCGGGGGCGACCCGCACCACCTTCGCCTTCCTCATCGACGCTTACTCCGAGGAGGAGGTCAACGGGGAGACACGGACCGTGCTCAGGCTCCATCACCGTCTCGCCCCCTACAAGGTGGCTGTGCTCCCCCTGTCGAAGAAGCCGGAGTTGATCGAGCCCGCCGAGCGTCTCGCCGCCGAGTTCCGGCGCCGTTGGATGGTCGAGCTGGATGTGACCCAGTCGATCGGGAGGCGCTACCGCCGTCAGGACGAGATCGGAACCCCCTTCTGCGTCACCGTGGACTTCGACTCCCTCGAGGACGGGGCCGCCACGGTCCGGGACCGGGACACCATGACCCAGGATCGGGTGCCGATGGACAAGCTCACCGGCTATCTCGCCGACCGACTCGTCTAGACAGCCGTCGATCGTCCCCGCCGGGGGTTACTTCACTATCCGTCGTCCTTATGATCGATGGCCATGGCTGAGCGTGGAGACATCGATCGGGTCCGGGAAGCCACCGACCTCGTCGACTTGATCTCGGAAGTGACCAAGGTCAAGAAGTCGGGCCGCTCCTACATGGCGGTGTGTCCGTTCCACGAGGAGAAGACACCGTCGATGTCGGTGGACCGCGCCCGCGGGCTCTATCACTGCTTTGGCTGTGGCAAGGGGGGCGACGTCTTCGAGTTCGTCAAGGAGACGAGCGGAGTGGAGTTCGGGGAGGCACTCGACATGCTCGCCACCAAGGCGGGCATCACCCTGGCCCGGGACCCTGCCGCAGCCCGAAAGAGTGGCAAGCGCGCCGCGGCCGTAGAGGCGTTGCGCCGAGCCGTCGACGTTTACCACGAAAGGCTGAAGAAGGCCGAGGACGCCGGGCCGGCCCGCGCCTACCTGCGGGGCCGGGGCTATGACGGCGACCTCATCGACGAGTGGAGACTCGGGTTTGCCGGCACCGACTGGGACACGCTGGCCAGGTCGCTCCGCGCCTCGGGGATCGAGGAGCGTGACGTGGTGGAAGCCGGGTTGGGCCGACGAGGGCGACACGGGATCTACGACGTGTTCCGGGGCCGGCTCATGTTCCCCATCCACGATCTCAGAGGTGATCCCATCGGCTTTGGCGGCCGCAAGATCGACGAAGTCGACCGCTCCCAGACCAACAATCCCGATGCCAAGTACGTGAACTCCGCCGACTCGGCCATCTACCAGAAGTCCCGGGTCCTCTTCGCCTTCGACCGGGCCCGGCAGGGCATCGACGACAATCACCCGGCGGTGGTGGTCGAGGGGTACACCGACGTCATCGCCATGCATCAAGTGGGGGTGACCACCGCCGTCGCCACTTGTGGCACTGCGCTGGGCGACGGCCATTTCGACCTGTTGAGGCGCTTCACCGACCGGGTTGTGCTCGCCTTCGACTCCGACGAGGCAGGGGCCAAGGCCGCCCTGCGCAGTGACGAATTGGAGTCACCGTTCCGGCTCGACCTCGACCTCCGGGTGGCGGTCATGCCGGATGGGCTCGATCCTGCCGACCTCTACCAGGAGGGGCGGGGAGGGGAGTTGGCGTCGGCTGTGGAGAAGGCTCGTCCCCTGCTGGAGCATCGCATCGAGAGCGAGGTCGCTCGCCATGACCTGGAAGGGCCTGAGGGCCGGGCCCGTGCTCTCCATGCCGCCGCGGCCCAGGTGCGACGGGTGGGCGACGCCATCGCTCGGCGGGAGTACGAGCGATTCGTGGCCCGGCTCATCGGGGTGGACCTGGCCACGGTGGAGAAGGCCGTTGCAGGCGGTCAGCGGCGACGCGAGGAGGCGAGATCGGCTCCCGAGCGGCCCTTGGACCGGGCCGAGGCCGAACTGTTCCGGGTGGTCCTGAGCAACCCGCCAGGGATGGAGGTAACCGGGGCGGATTTCACCGACACCCGACTGAGACATGCGTTCGCGGCGATCTCCGATCAGCTGGTCTCGATGCCAGCCGGGACACCCGTCGATGTGTCGGCGATAGAGGACACCGCGCTCCAGTCGCTGGTCAGGGGTCTGGCGCTCGACGACCGACCGCTACCGGATTGGTCGGAGGTGAGGACACGGGTCCGTCTCCGCCGCATCGATGCCGAGATCGACGCAATCGAGGCCGAGTTGGAGGGTCTTCCCCAAGGATCGGAATCCCATTCCGAAAGGCTGCGCAGATTGATAGCGTTGCAACAGGAGAAGCGCTCCCTGGGCCAATGAACGAAGCAACACTCACAAGCGTCACGGCCTCCCTGGTGAAGCGGGGCAATCACCGGGGGTTTCTGACGATGGCCGAGGTCCAACAGGAGCTGGAGGACATAGAGGCTCCCGGGGAGGCATTCGAGAAGGTCGCCGACGAGCTTCGCATCAAGGGCATCAAGCTCCAGGAGGAAGGCCCTGCGGTCGTCGAGGAGAACATCGAGGTCTCCCAGATATCGGTCTCTGACCCGGTCCGTCTCTATCTGAACGACCTGGGCCGATATCCGTTGCTCACCGCCCAGCAGGAAGTCGAGCTGGCGATGCAGATCGAGGCGGGCATCAAGGCTCAGGAGCGGTTGTCCAAAGACGCGCCGCTGACGCCGGAGGACCAGGCCTTGTTGCAACACCAGGTGACAGTGGCCAAGTCCGCGCACGATCAGCTGGTCAACTCCAACCTCCGCCTGGTGGTCTCCCTGGCCCGGCGTTATGTGGGGCGGGGCATGGCCCTGCTCGACCTCATCCAAGAGGGCAATGTGGGTCTGATGAGGGCGGTGGAGCGCTTCGACTATCGCCGCGGGTTCAAGTTCTCCACATATGCGACCTGGTGGATCCGCCAGTCGATCTCCAGGGCCATCGCCGACCAGGGTCGGACCATTCGCATGCCGATTCATGTCCTCGACTCGGTGAACAAACTGACCCGTTTGCAGCGGGAGCTCACCCAACTGCGCGGTCACGCCCCGACGATCGAGGAGCTAGCCGGTGAGCTCGATCTTCCCGTGGAGCGAGTTGCCGAGCTGAGACGGATCGCCCAGGACACGGTGTCACTGGAGACACCAGTCGGCGAAGACGACGACGGCACCCTCGGCGACCTGGTCGAGGACGTCGACTCGGAGATGCCCGCCGACGTCGCCACATTTACGTCGCTGCAGAGCCAGCTGGCGGAGGCGTTGGAAGGGCTCAGCGAGCGGGAGCGCCAGGTTCTGGTCATGCGGTTCGGACTCGCTGATGGCAAGCCCCGCACCCTCGAGGAGGTCGGGGTCCACTTCAACGTCACCAGGGAGCGGATCCGGCAACTGGAGACCAAGGCGCTGGCCAAGCTCCGCCACCCCGACAAGTCGGGCCGTTTGCAAGGATTTCTGGAAGACGCCTGATTCTCGGCTGGCTTTTCTGGGTGTTGTCCGATTGCGGCGCATCTCAGCCCAGTTGGGATGTGGGTGTACAGGACCCCGATTGGTAACCTGAGATGGCCAACCGGCACCCTTCCGCGGTAGCTCAATTGGCAGAGCAGTGGACTGTTAATCCATTGGTTGTAGGTTCGAGTCCTACCCGCGGAGCCCTCAGCTCACGTAGTTCCAGAAGAACGTCTCGTTGCGGGAGACCCCGCCCTGGGTGAGGGTTCTCCTGATCCGCACCAGCCCTGGGGCCGAACCGGATACGGAGGCACTGACCCGCTTGGCGCTGGAGCCACCGTTGTCCTGGATCGTGATCGCCGAGCTGCGCGCCCCCCGCGGGTGATACCCGACCATCCGCCACCCACCCTGATTTCCCCACAGCTCCACCGTCACCGAAGTCCCCGTGCTCGAGGTGTGGATGGTGAGGGGCGTCGGCGTGTCGTTGACGAACTTGTAGTCGATGGAGGAGTAAACCAACGTGGCCTCGATCCCCAGCGGGTACCTCGAGATCCACCCGCTGTGCGGTTTGTGGGAGACCACGTCGAAACCACCCCAGAACACCGCGTTGTGGATCGTGGTACCGAACTGGCTCACCCCTCCGCCGATGGCGCAACAGAAGCCCTGACCGTTCTGCAGGTAGGGCGCCGGTAGATAGCCCTTGGCGGTGGTCCGTCGACCCACTACCCGGTCGATGGAGAAGGTCTCACCAGGCTGAACCACGTACCCGTCGAGGCTGCGCGCCATGATGCGGATGTTGGTCACGCGGTTCTGGCAGCAGTCGAAGAACGTGGTGAACCGGGCGACACGCTCTATCGGTTGGTCGCCCTGCAGATTGATCGCCGTGATCGAGTTCCATCCCGAGGTGTAGTTGTCACCCTCGAGAATCGGCGATGGCAGGCTCCCATCGGGTCTGACGTCGTAGAAGCGGTAGAGACCGTCGTCCCGATAGAAGAACATCTCGTCCTGTTGGTCCCCGTCGAGGTTGATCGCGGTGATCGAGCTGAAACCGGGGGTGTACTCGCTTCCTTGACTGATCGGCTCACCGAGACTCCCGTCCGACCTGATGTCGTAATAGCGGTAGAGACCGTCGCTGGCGCGGTAGAAGAAGATCTCGTCCTGGCCGTCGTCGTCCAGGTCGACGGCGGTGATGGAGGACCAGCCAATGGTGTAGGTATCGCCGGCGAGAATCGGGGTGGGCAGGCTCCCGTTGGGTCGGATGTCGTAGTAGCGGAAGAGGCCGTCGTCGGCGCGGTAGAAGAACATCTCGTCCTGCCCGTCACCATCGAGATCGATGGCCGTGATCACGTCCCAGCCTTCGGTGTAGTTATCCCCTTGGGTTATCGGCGTGGGCAGGCTCCCGTCGGGCCGGATGTTGTAGTAGCGGTAGAGGCCATCGTCACGGTAGAAGAACATCTCGTCCTGGCCCTGCCCGTCGAGATCGACTGCGGTGATCGATGACCACCCCGTGGTGTACTCGTCACCCTGTTGAATCGGAGCGGGCAGGCTGGCATCGCTACGAACGTCGTAGTAGCGATAGAGGCCATCGTCACGGTAAAAGAACATCTCGTCGGCGACGTCGTCGGCTGCATGGGCCGGGGAGGCGAGGAAGACGGCTGCCAGGTACGCGGTACCTGTGATGAGAAGGAGTCTTGCCAGGTATCTGGTCGCGGCCATGCGAGGGGCAACATAGCGGCAAGGCCCGGATTCGCCTAGGGCATACGTGGAATCAGGCTTGGTCCCGGACCTCGGGTTCCTCGCCCTCGTCGCCGTCGTTGGGCGGGATCACGTCCTCCCGATCCGGGGCCAGACCACGTCGCTCCAGCTCTCGCTCGAGAGCACTTCCCAGGCCATACTCGGGAGGAACCAGACGCGGGTCGTCCCCGCTGCCATCTGCCTTCATCTCCCGATAGCGGGCGATCAACTCTTCGTCGTCGAGTCCCCGGACCTCCTCGTTCTCATCCATTCCGAGCCCGTGTACCCGAGAGGGCCCGTCCCAAACCGGGCGATCGTTTGGCGCCGAACCGGGACGGGTAGGAGCGGGCACCGTATGAGAAAAGGTGGTTTTGGGCTCCCAACTCGTGACTGAGTCGCGAGAGCTCTGGCGATGCCTGGGCGACGTTGCGGCGAGCGCATTACTGGCCTCTCCTCAAGAGGGGCATGGAACGGTTCCGGCAAGCCGACGGCTTCTCATACTCACGCGCCATCGGATTCCAGGTGGTCCTGGCCTCCATCCCGGCGCTGATCTTCTTCGTCGCCCTGGCGGAATGGTCCGCCAACGACACCCTCAAGACTTCGGTGGAGAGCGTGGTGGGGACACTGACACCAGGTCCGACGAGCGGGCTCCTACAACAGGCGGTCGATCAAGGGGAGCGCAACGCACAAGGCAACACGATGGCCATGATCGCAGGGGGTATCGCAGCGCTGACCGCCGGGGCGATCGGGATGAACCAGTTCATGTTGGGAGCCAGCCGCATGTACGGAGAGGACCGGAATCGGCCTTGGTTGCGCCGCTACATCCGCGCCGTCCTCCTCGCACTGAGCGTTGGGGTCCTCCTCGCCGGGGCTTTCGTCGCGATTGCCTTCGGATCGGTGATAGCCGACGCCGTCGAAGGAGAGTCCGTGTGGGTCTGGCTGCGCTGGCCACTCGCCGCGGTGGGGGCGGCGCTGGCCATAGCGGCCCTGTACAAGCTGGCACCGAACCGGAATCAACCGGGAGTCTCCTGGCTGACTGTGGGCGGCATCACTGCGACGGTGCTCTGGGTCCTCTTCTCCGGAGGACTCGCCGGCTACCTGTCACTGAGTTCGACCTTCGGGGAGCGGTACGGGGCTCTTGCCGGGTTGATCGGTCTCATGGTGTGGGCCCAGCTCACCGGTCTCGCCGTCCTCGCCGGAGCCGCCTTCAGCGCGCAACTGGAGTGGGAGCGGGCCGAGCTCGCCGGCAACGCGGGACAGGGAGCGGACCGGTAGCCGACCGACACCAGCTCGCTCACTCCGTAGCGAGCCCATAGTGGATCGGCGACCACCTCCGCCGACCCGGTCGGTGTCGGCAGCGGTGACGCCTTCGTCACGCTTTTAGCCACGAGAAGTGGATACCCGACCACGGGGAGCGGGGAAACGCCGCTTGGTTCACGCCGTGGGCAGGGGAGGCTGCCACCAAGGGGGTCGATCGTCGATTTCGATCCGGTCGACCCACTTCACCCACCAATACCCCCGCCTGCCCGGCGCCACTATCCGCACCGGCCCGCCATTGCCGTCGCGGAGCGGCTCCCCGGCCATGTGGGTGGCGAGGAGAAGGTCTCCTGCCTGCTCGACGGGGAAGCGCCTCCAATAGCCGGTGACGGCGTGGACCACGATGCTCCGACCGGGGGAAGTCACCAGCCTGTCGAGGCGCGTCCCGCCCCATTCCTGGGTGGTGAACCATCCGCCGGTGCAGTCGAGGGTCGCCACCACCGTGTCACCGCCCCTCGATATCTCCTCGCAGTGAAGCCCCTGACCGTCGACGATCACGACGTGACCCTCCCTGTCCAGATGCTGTACCGAGTCGTTGGTCCACTGTGTCGCCGGCACCTTCACCGGATCGAAGATCTGATGAGAGCCGGTGAACCTCCGCTCGCTTCCCCGGGCGCCGGTGACGTCGAGAGTGCCTTCAGTGAGCAGCCACAGCCCACCGGCCGCGGTGAGAAGACCCCCCGTGCGGAGCAGGTTGCGACGCTCCAGGTCGGTGCGACGGGCGGCAACCGGGCGTTGCAGGGTGTGGACCAAGGTGAGGGAGACCGCGAGGAGCCCACCGGCGACATGGAGTTGCATCGTTGTGAAGGGACCGATCGCCCCCATCTCGCCGGTCACCAAGAGGACACCTGTGCCCAGGGTGAGGAGCACGGCCGCCGTGAGCCCGATCGACCAGAGACGCCCCTGACGCCGCCGGGGCAGCCCCCGCCGGGCGATCATCGACTTCCAGGGGGCGAGTGCCACGATGGCCAGGGCGATCACCCCGTGGGCCACGATCACCCAGCCCCCCGCGCCGGTGCCCACCGTGAAGGTGGCGACACCGGACACCAGGGCGAGCAGCGAAGCCCAGAGGAGGGCGAGATTGGTCCGTCGTCCCGCCATGAGCAGATGATGGCGGGGGTTCGGCGTTATGAGCTGGCTAACTTCGACCACCATGAGCGAGCACCTCGACGCATGGATGGACGGCTACGTGCTCGCTTGGAGCAGCAACGATCCCGATCACATCAAGGCACTCTTCACCGAGGACGCGGTCTACGACCCGCAAACCGAGGGCGGGGAGTGGGAAGGCATCGACGAGATCATCGAGAATTGGCTCGACATCGACGACTCCGAGGAGAACTGGGACTTCGAGTGGCTGCCACTGGTGGAGACCGAAGACCTGGCTGTCGTGACCGGCCGCACGCGTTACTCAGAGCCCGAGGTGAGCTATCGCAACCTGTTCGTGATCAGATTTGCCGATGACGGCCGGTGTTACGACTTCACCGAGTGGTACATCGAGGAAGACACCGGCTGAGCACCGGCTCTCGGTCAGTTGTCCGCCAGCTCCAACCAATTGGACCGGGCGCTCTCGAAGGTGGCGATCGCTTCCTCGTGTTCCAGCGTGAGCCCGATGGGATCGAGACCGCTGAGCAGTCGATGTTTGACCTCGGCGTCGACATCGAATTCCACCACCAGGTCTCCCGTCTCGACCACTTGACGTCCCAAGTCGATGGTGATGACCGCGTCGGGTCGCTGAGCGAGGTCGCACAGCATCGTGACGACATCGTCGGGCAATTCCACAGTGAGCAGGCCGACATTCACCGCGTTGTTGCGGAAGATGTCACCGAAAGATGGCGCGATCACCGCCTCGAATCCCCAGTCGTGGATGGCCCAGACGGCGTGCTCCCGGGATGACCCACAGCCGAAGTTGCGCCCCGCCACCAGCACCTTGGCTCCGGCCCGTTTCGGGTCGTGGGTGAAGAAGTCGGAGCTGGGCTTTCCATCGTCGGTGGTGGCCCAGTCGTAGAACAGGAATTCGCCGTATCCGGTTCGCTCGGTGCGGGTGAGGAATTGCTTGGGGATGATCTGGTCGGTGTCGACGTCGGCCTGGGGAAGGGGGACCATCCGACCCGAGACCACCGATACCGGCTTCACTCCCAATCCCTCACGTCGACCAGGCGCCCCGCCACGGCTGCGGCGGCCGCCATGGCTGGGCTCAGCAGGTGGGTGCGGGCGCCACGTCCCTGACGGCCCTCGAAGTTGCGGTTCGAGGTCGAGGCGCACCGCTCCCCTGCCGGGATCACGTCGTCATTCATCGCCAGACAGCTCGAGCACCCTGCCTCCCGCCAGGAGAACCCGGCAGCCTCGAAGATGGCGGCCAGCCCCTCCTCCTCGGCCTGTGCCTTCACCTGCATCGAGCCGGGGACGACGACTGCATTGACTCTCGCCGCCACCTTCTTCCCTTCGACGACTTTCGCCGCCCGACGCAGATCATCGATCCGGCCGTTGGTACAGGACCCGACGAAGACATGGTCTATCTCGATGTCGGTGAGGGGGACCCCTGGTTTGAGATCCATGTATTTCAGGGCCCGGACCACTGAATCGCGCTCCATCGGGTCGCTGAATGCATCCGGGTCGGGCACCGAAGCCGTTATCGGCGCGGTCTGACCGGGATTGATCCCCCAACTGACGTGGGGCTCGAGGCTGGCCGCGTCGATGTGGTGGGTTGTGTCGAACGTGGCCTCGGGGTCGGTGACCAGACTCGACCAGTATTCCACGGCGGTCTCCCAGTTCTCGTCACGCGGCGCCTGGGGTCGCCCCCTGAGATAGTCGAAGGTCGTCTGGTCGGGTGCGATCATCCCGGCGCGGGCTCCACCCTCGATGGACATGTTGCACACCGTCATCCGCTCTTCCATGGAAAGGCCGCGAATCGCCTCTCCCCGGTATTCGATGACATGTCCCTGGCCCCCGTCGACACCGAGCGAGGAGATCATGCCCAGGATCAGGTCCTTGGCGGTCACACCCTGGGGGAGCGGGCCGTCGAACTCGACGGCCATCGTCCTCGGTCTCCTCTGCCACAGGGTCTGGGTGGCGAGGACGTGCTCGACCTCCGAGGTCCCGATCCCGAAGGCGAGAGCGCCAAAGGCCCCGTGGGTGGATGTGTGGCTGTCGCCGCATACGATCACCTTGCCGGGTTGGGTGTAGCCGTTCTCGGGCCCGACCACATGGACGATGCCCTGGCGCGGGTCGTCCAGGTCGAAGAAGGTGATGCCGTGGTCACGGGTGTTCCGTCGCAGCGCTTCGACCTGCTTCTTCGACTGAGGGTCCCTGATCCCCAGGGCCCTGGCCGTGGTCGGGATGGCGTGGTCGACGGTGGCGACGGTCAGATCCGGCCGCCGCACCTTGCGCCCTGCGGCCTCGAGACCGGCGAATGCCTGCGGTGAGGTGACTTCGTGGACCAGATGGAGATCGACGTAGAGCAGCGACGGGTCGTCGCCGGCGACGACGTGGTCGGCCCACACCTTCTCGAATAGGGTCCTCCCGCTCATGAGACCTCGACAGGGACGCCGACCCGTGAGGCCACCCGGTCCCCGACCTCTGCGGTCGAGACGCCCATCTCCCCGGCCCGCAGCGAGGGAAGCTCGCCGGCGACTGTGGCCACTGCGGCCTCGATCGAAGCGGCGGCTTCCTCCTCGCCGAGCTGGCGGAGCATCAATCCGGCGGCTCCGATGGCAGCCAAAGGGTTGATCTGGCCTGTTCCTTCGAATCCGGGAGCGGTCCCGCCGATCGGCTCGAACATCGAGACACCGTTGGGATTGAGGTTGGCCCCCGAGGCTATGCCCAGACCGCCCTGGATCGCCGCTGCCAGATCGGTGATGATGTCGCCGAACATGTTGTCGGTGACGATCACGTCGAAGCGACCCGGATCCTCCACCATCCATAGGCAAGCCGCATCGACATGGGCGTATGCGGTCTCGACGTCGTCGTACTCGGCGGAGACCTCTTCGAAGACCCGAGCCCAGAGATCCCAGGCGTACTTGAGGACGTTGGTCTTGCCACACAGGGTGACATGGCTGCGAGGCCGGGTGCGGGCCAGCTCGAATGCGAAGCGGAGGCATCTCTCCACCCCGAGCCGGGTGTTCACCGACTCCTGGACCGCCACCTCGTAGGCGGTGCCCTTTGCGGTGAAACTGCCTTTGTCCACGTACAGGCCCTCGCTGTTCTCGCGGACCACCACGAAGTCGACGTCTTCGGGCCTGACGCCGGCGAGAGGGCTCCTCACTCCGGGATGGAGCTTGACTGGGCGCAGGTTGACGTACTGGCCGAGCTCGCGGCGCATCCTCAACAAGATGTCCTGTTCCAGGACCCCCGGAGGGACGTCGGGATGCCCAACAGCGCCAAAGAGGATCGCGTCGGAGTCACGGAATTTGTCTAGGTCCTCCTCGGTGAGGGTCTCCCCGGTGCGGAGATAGCGCTCACCGCCCACGTCCAAATGCGCGACGGAAAGGTCGAATCCATAGCCGGATGCCGTCGCGGCGAGCACTTTCTCCGCCTCGGCCACTACCTCGGGCCCGGTCCCGTCACCGGGCACGGCGGCGATCCGGTATGAGTTCATCTGAAGGTGTCGGTTACGTCCTGGAAGGTCTCCATGCCGGAGACGACCTCGTCGACGATGGCCTTCACCCGCGGGGCGGAGACCCGCCCGTTGTCGTCGGCGGCGTTCTTGGTGCGAGCGAACGCCCACTCGAACGACGAGGAGCCCAATTTCACGCCCATGTCGTCGAGGGCGTGACGGAAGGCTGCTCGCTGCTCGCCATCCTGCATGGTGCGGTTGAGTGTTATCGGCTTCGGTGTCATTTCGTTCTTTCTTTGCCTGGGATTTGGTCGAGTCGACGTCTCACGCTTGGCCTACCACCGCGCGGGGGACGTCGGACAGCTTCTTCATCGCCACCCGGCCCGATTTGACCAGGTCGACGATCCCGTAGGGACGCATGTGTTCGAGGAACGAGGCGAGTTGTTGGGGCGATCCCGCCAACTCGAACGTGATCGAGTTGGAGGCGAGGTCGATCATCCGGGCCCCGAAGAGCGCCGCGGTGTCTCCCACCTCGCCACGGCTGACCGAATCGCAGGACACCCGGGCGATCATCACCTCGGACTCGAGGGCATCGCTGGGATCGAGCTCGGTGACCTTGATCACGTTGATCAGCTTGTGCAGTTGCTTCTTCAGCTGCTCGAGCTCAGGTGCGTCGACGACGACGGTGATGTGGGAGCGCCCGACGACGTGGGTCGGACCTACGGCCAGGGAGTGGATGTTGAACCCTCGATTGGAGAACATCGCCGACACCCGGGCGAGCACGCCTGGCTTGTCCTCCACGATCACCGATAGCGTGTGCTGGCTCACAGCTCCTCCGGTCCCATCACGATGCGGTCGTTGGAGCCGCCGGCGGGCACCATCGGGAAGCACATCTCGTCACGATCACAGACCACCTCGAGCACCACCGGGCGATCGTCGACGGTGATCGCCTTGTCGATGGCGCTGTCGATCTCGCCCGGGTGGTCGACTCGGAGCCCGACACAACCCAATGCCTCGGCCAGCTTGGGGTAGTCGGGCACCGTCGTGCTCAGTTCGCTGGCTGAGATCCTGCCGTTGTAGAAGAGCTGCTGCCACTGCTTGACCATGCCGTAGGCGCCGTTGTTGAAGACCACCACCTTGACCGGGATGTCCTCAGTGGAGGCGGTGATCAGCTCCTGGAAAGTCATCTGGAAGCACCCGTCACCATCGAGGGCGAACACCAGCTGGTCGGGCAGGGCCGCTTTGGCCCCGATGGCGGCAGGCACGGCGAAACCCATCGTGCCCAGACCGCCGGAGTTGATCCAGGTGCCGGGACGGGCGAACCCCCAGAATTGCGAAGCCCACATCTGGTGTTGGCCGACGCCGGAGGCGATCACGGCCTCGCCCTGGGTGACGGCGTGAAGACGCTCGATGAAATGCTGGGTCTTGATCGGCCCGTCCTCGGGCTGGTCGTAGCGAAGGGGCTTGTCGGCTTTCCACACCCCGAGCTGACGCAACCACTCGGCTCGCTCGGGCGGCGGAGCGCCGTCCCGGCCCGCAGCCAACCGGTCGAGCAGGGCGGTCAGGACCAGCTTGGCGTCGCCCACGATGGGGACGTCGGCCTGGCGGACCTTCCCGATCTCGGCGGGGTCGACGTCGACGTGGATCACCTTGGCGCGGGGGGCGAAGGCGGCAACGTCGCCGGTGACCCGGTCGTCGAAGCGTGCTCCCAGGCTCACCAGCAGGTCGGACTGTTGGATCGCGGTTGTCGCCGTGTAGGTGCCATGCATCCCCGGCATTCCCAGTGCAAGCGGGTGGGCGTCGGGGAATGCGCCTCGTGCCATCAGGGTGGTGACCACCGGGGCGTTGGCCGCCTCGGCGAACGCGAGCAGCTCGGCGGCTGCGTCGGCGCGAATCACCCCGCCACCGACGTAGAGCACCGGGCGCTCCGCGGCCTCGATCAGCTCGATCGCCGCTTTCACCTGGCGGGGATGGCCATGCGACGTGGGTCGGTAGCCGGGGAGCCCGGCCAGGGTGGGCTCTGACCACGAGGTGTGCTGATTCAGGACGTCTTTGGGGATGTCGACGAGGACCGGGCCGGGCCGGCCGGTGGAGGCGATGTGGAACGCCTCATGGACGACTTCGGGGATCTGATCGGCATCGGTGACAAGGTAAGAATGCTTGGTGCAGTGCATGGCGAGGCCGGTGGTGTAGGCCTCCTGAAAGGCGTCACTCCCGATGGCCTCCGTGCCCACCTGGCCCGTGATGGCGACCAGCGGAGTCGAGTCCATCTTCGCGTTCTGGAGGGGTGTGATGAGGTTCGTTGCCCCTGGCCCGGAGGTGGCCATAGCCACACCCACTCCGCCGGTCGCCATCGCGTAGCCCTCGGCCATATGGCCGGCACCCTGCTCATGACGGGCCAACACGTGACGTATCGGGCTGTCGAGCAGGGGGTCGTAGGCGGGGAGGATGGCCCCGCCGGGCACACCGAAGATCAGCTCGACGCCCTCGTACTCGAGGCTCTCGAGGAGTGAGTGTGATCCTGTGTAAGGCTTGTCTGTCATTCGGTGTCCATCCGGGTACTAAAAAACCCCCCGGTGGCGGAGGGTTGAGCGCACGCAGGACTAGCTGCGTGCGCTACTCAATGAGGAGTACGACGAGCTCGGCGCTGGCGGCGTTCTGAGTCTTTCTCATGGCTGGATCTTGGAGTATTGCGGTTATCGGCTCGCTATGTCAAGAATTGAACCGTTCTGTGTCGGAAATTCCGGCCCATGTCCGGAATTTCCGACACAGAAGCGATCTCAGGGGGCGGTCTTGGGCTCGAGGAAGGGCATCAGGCCGCGGAGCTCGGCGCCGACCTCCTCGATCTGGTGGGCCCGGTTGGCGGCGCGCTGCTCATGGAGGAAGGGGGCCCCCTCACGGGCCTGGGCCAGCCATTCGTTGGCGAAGGCGCCGCTTTGGATCTCGGAGAGGATCTGTTTCATCTCGGACCGGGTCTGCTCGGTGACGATGCGGCCACCCCTGGTGTAGTCGCCGTACTCGGCGGTGTCCGAGACCGAGTAGCGCATCCACGACAACCCTCCCTCGTAGAGCAGATCGACAATCAGTTTCAGCTCGTGGAGCGTCTCGAAATAGGCGGATTCGGGCTGGTAGCCCGCCTCGACCAGGGTCTCGAACGACGCCTTGATCAGCTCGGCCACGCCGCCGCAGAGGATCACCTGCTCGCCGAAGAGATCGGTCTCGGTCTCCTCCTGGAACGTCGTCTCCAGGATCCCGGCGCGCCCGCCTCCGATGTTGGACGCGTAGGAGAGGGCGAGGGCGAGAGCCCCGCCGGTGTAGTCCTGATGGACGGCGACCAGACAGGGGACACCTGATCCCTGCTCGTAGGTGCGGCGCACCAGGTGGCCGGGGCCCTTGGGGGCGATCATGGAGACGTCGACGTCCTGAGGGGGCTCGATCGCTCCGAAATGGATGTTGAAGCCGTGGGCGAACATCAGCGTGTCGCCCGGCTCCAGACCGGGTGCCACGTCTTCGGCGTATATGGAAGCCATCACCTGGTCAGGGACCAGCATCATCACCACGTCTGCGGCGGCGGTCGCCTCCGCGACGGGGAGGACCGGGAGACCGGCCTCGCCGGCTGCCTCCGCGCTGGCGGAGTCGGGCCGCAAACCGACCACCACATCGACCCCCGACTCGGCCAGGTTGCGGGCATGGGCGTGGCCCTGGCTGCCGAAGCCGATGATGGCGACCTTGCGGCTCTTGATGAGTTCGGGGTCGCAGTCGCGGTCGTAGTAGATGGTTGCCATGGCGGGATTGTTGTCGCGCCGGCGGGGGCCGGCCAAATGGCGTCAGTCCGGGGCGACGCTCACCACTCCTCCCTTGAAGGCAGGAGTGCGTGATGCAGGGTCGACGTGGCGGGGGAGTAACACATTGGCCTCCGGGTAGTACATGACTGCGTTTCCCGGGGTGATGTCAACCGCACGGACGAGGATGCGGGGCATCGACCCGGCTTCCCCGGTGACCGTCACGGCCTGGTCGACGTCGAGGCCGAGACGCTCGATGTCGACCGGGCTCATCATGATCACGTCCCGCCGGTCCTGGCCCCGGTACAGGTCCTCGTTCTCGTAGACGACAGTGTTGAACTGGCCTTCGGAGCGAACCGTCATCAGCCGGAGGTGGCCGTTGCCGCCGGCGAGACGGGGCAACCTCACCGGGTGGAATCGAGCACGCCCGGTCTCGGTGGCGCATCCGGGCTCGTGAAACGTCCGCCCGCCGACCTGGAACTCCTGTCTCGTCCGGTCGATGTCACCGATCGCCTGGTACCCGGGGACGATCTTGGCGATCGCGGTGCGGATACTCCCGTGCCGGCGCATTTCCCCCCAGTCCAAGACCCCGGCCACATCGACCCGCTGGCCGATGTCGGCGATCACCGACACCTCGGAACGTGGGCCCTCATGGCGGGGCGGCCCTCCCTCGGAGAGGCGGACGTAGTTGAACATCGACTCCTGGGTGGTCGCCTCCGGTTCCTCGTCGCGGGCGAGGACCGGAAAGACGATGGTCTCCTTGCCCCTCCCCAAGACGTGGCCGGTGTTCAAAGAGGTGGACAGGTAGACGACCAGATCGAGCTTTTGCAGCGCTCTGGCGGCGAAAGCGGAGTCGGGATTGGACCCGAACAGGTTCCCCCCGAGGCAGATCCCCACCTGGAGGCTTCCCTCGGCGGCCCCGACCATGCAGCCCATGGTGTCCAAACCGTCGCCATCGGGCGGAGACACGCCCAGCTCGCTGGTCAGCGCCTTCAGCACCCGGGCCTTGAGAGCGGGAGTCACCCCGACCGAGCCGATCCCCTGGACGTTGCTATGACCTCTGATCGGCAACAAACCGGCTCGGGGGCGTCCCAGCATGCCGCGGGTCATCGCCAGGTTGGCTATCGCCTGGACGTTCTCCACGCCGTGGAGATGGTGGGTGATACCCATCGCCCAGGCGAAGATCGCGGTACCCGCCTCGGCGTAGAGATCGCCGATCCTCTCCATCGTCTCTCTGGAAACGCCGCTGCCCTCGACCAGCTGGTCCCAGGTCAGGCTCTCGATGGAACTGCGATAGCCGCCCCAGTCGTCGCAATGCTCGCTGACGAAGCTGGTGTCCACCGCATTGGTCTCGATCACTCTCTTGGCGACCCCGGCGAGGAAGGCGATGTCACCGCCGATATGGGGCTGGACGTACACGTCGGCGATGTCCGTCCCGAACAGGAGGCTGGACACCCGTGACGGGACCCGGAAGCGGACCAGACCGGTCTCCCTGAGGGGATTGACCACCACGATCTTCCCGCCTCTCCGTTTCAGACCGGCGAGGATCGTCATCAGCCGCGGGTGATTGGAGGCCGGGTTGGCGCCGATGAGGAAAAAGACATCGCCCTTTCCCAAGGTCTCCAGGTCCTCGAGCACGACGGTGGCGGTGCCCGATCCGATCACGCTGGAGAGCCCTACCCCGGATGCCTGATGGCAGTAGTAGCTGCAGTTGTTGACGTTGTTCGTCCCGTAGACCCGGGCGAGGAGCTGGATCAGAAAGCCCGCCTCGTTGGAGGAGCGTCCGCTCACGTAGAAAAAGGCTCGATCGGGCTCGGTGGCCGCCATCTTGGCCGCCACCTTCTCGATGGCATCCTCCCAGGAGATCTCCCGGTATCCGGTGTCGAGGGGGCCGGCGTAGATCGGGCGGGTCAGTCGCCCTGCCGACTCGAGGTCCTTCGACGTGAGATGGGCGAGATGCCCGAAGTCAAAGGTCGCGAAGAACGATTCGGAGAGCGCCCCCTGCATGTCGGCGGCCATCGCCTGCACCGATTTCTTGCACAACTCGGGGAAGTGGCCCGACTCGTTGACCATCCCGCCGAGCTGACCACCCATGCCCAGGGCACACGTCTTGCACGCGTTCCGGGAGCGGAGCGCGCGGTACATCGCCCGGTAGCCGCCGGCTTGGCGAGCCTTGCGCAGCAGATACCAGATGGCAGGGAAGCCGCCGCCTGCGCTGACCCTCTTCACCGGGTCAACTCTAGGGGTGGGGCCTCAGCGGAACCGATCGGGAGAGGTCCGCTCCGGGTCGACCCCGGCGGCGGAGAACCCGTCGGGTAGCCCGCTGCCGGTGACCAGCGAGGCGATGAGCGCCCCGTACGCCGGTGATGTCTGCATCCCGATGCCTCCCTGGCC
>DATFGI010000048.1:0-3221 GCA_035249605.1 Acidimicrobiia bacterium | reverse complement strand
TGCAACTGGGTCTGGCCGTAGATGACCACGTACTTGCCCACCAGCCCCTCGAAGTCGATGCGGACCAGCCTGCCGTCGAAGGCGAGGTTGACCCCGGCGTGTGTGTCCCCTTCCTCGTCCATGCGCCGCCCCAGACCGATCTCACGCAGGAGCTCGGCGCTGCCGTGCTCGATCACCCCGGCGCGGACCCGACTGAGGACGTGTTCCCGGCTCCGCAACTCGAGGATGACACTCTCGACTCCACGAAGCCGGAGCAAATAGGCGAGCAAGGAGCCGGCAGGGCCTCCCCCGACGATGACCACCTGGATGCGATCCGGGATCTCCGTCATGACCGGCCGACCCCGGGCGAGAACGTCAGAACCGGCGATGGGAGAGGCCACATCAGGCTGCTATGTTCGCAGGCCGTACGAACGTTCGCATGTTGAACTCCTGATGACATCGGGGGAAGGATCGACCTTGGACAGTATTCGCCCCGGATGGGCAGGGTAGATGCCTGAGTTCGTCTCCCTGCGTGAGGCCATCGCCGGGCTGGTCTTCGACGGGGCCAGCGTCGCCATGGAGGGCTTCACCCATCTCATCCCCTTCGCCGCCGGCCATGAGGTGATCCGGCAGGGAAGGCGAGACCTCACGCTGATCCGGATGACCCCGGACCTGATCTACGACCAGCTGATCGGGGTCGGCTGCGCCCGGAGCCTCATCTTCTCCTGGGGCGGCAACCCCGGGGTCGGGTCGCTGCACCGTCTGAGAGACGCCGTGGAGAACGGGTACCCGGCCCCCCTCGCCATCGAGGAGCACAGCCATGCTGGGATGTCGACCCGCTACTCCGCCGGTGCGTCGGGCCTGCCATTCGGGATCCTCCGGGGCTATCTGGGCACCGACCTCGTCTCGCACACCCGGGTGGCGACGGTGAAGTCCCCGTTCAGCGACGAGGAGGTCGCCGCGGTCCCCGCCCTCAACCCGGACGTGACGGTGATCCACGCCCAGCAGGCCGACCGGGACGGCAACATCGGTCTGTGGGGGATAACCGGGGTCCAGCGGGAGGCAGCCCTGTCCGCAAAGACCGTGCTGGTCACCGTCGAGGAGATAGTCGACGACCTGAGGCGGGACGGCCCAAATCATGCGGTACTGCCCCATTGGACCATCGACTCCATCTCGGAGGTCCCGGGCGGGTCCCATCCCTCGTACTCGATGGGGTACACCACACGTGACAACCGCTTCTACACCGAATGGGACCCGATCTCCCGCGACCGGGAGGTCTTTGCCAGATGGGTCGAGGTCTTCATCACGGGCACCGACGACTTCGCCGGCTACCAGGCTGCCATCTCAGACCGTTCCCTGGTCGAAGGGGTACTCGGTGGCTGAGCCGGGAGCCGGGTACACCGCCGACGAGATGATGACAGTGACGGCGTCGCGGCATCTGAGAGGTGCCCAAGTGTGTTTCGTCGGCATCGGGCTGCCCAGCGAGGCCGCCAACCTGGCCCGGCTCTCCCACGCCCCCGACGTGGTGCTCATCTACGAGTCGGGGACGATCGGGACGACGCCCGACGTCCTGCCCCTCTCCATCGGCGACGGGGAGCTGGCCGAGCATGCCCAGCTGGTGGTGGGCGTCCCCGAGATCTTCGCCTACTGGCTGCAGGGAGGCCGGGTCGACGTCGGCTTTCTCACCGCGGCACAGGTGGACCGTTTCGGAAATCTCAACACCACCGTCATCGGCAGCTACGAAGACCCCATGGTGAGGCTCCCCGGGGCGGGCGGCGCCCCCGAGATCGCTTCCTCGGCGGGGGAGGTGATCCTCATGCTTCGCCACTCGAGGCGGGCCTTCGTGCCCGCGGTCGACTTCATCACATCGGTCGGCTCCGGCCGCAACGGTGAGGGCAGGGAAGGGCATCTCGGCAAGGGGCCCACGGTGGTAATCACCGATCTGGGGGTCCTCGAGCCCGATCCGGAGACGAACGAGCTCACTCTGGTCGCGGTCCATCCTGGAGTCGACGTGGGCAAGGTGCGGGAGGAGACCGGCTGGGAGCTGGTCGTGCACCCCGGGCTACGCACCACCCAGCCTCCCACTCAGGACGAGCTGCAGATTCTGCGGGACCTCAAGAAGCGCACTGCGGCGGCCCACTCCGGCTAGTCCCGTTTGTCCGCAATGCGAACAATGGCAACGTACACTTGCCAGATGGCGGAGCCCAGGTCGAGCGACTTCATCCAGTCACTGGGACGGGGCCTGGCCGTCATCAACTCCTTCTCCCGGGAACGGACCACACAGACGTTGAGCGAGGTCGCCCAACAGACCGGTCTCACCCGGGCGACGGCGAGACGGGTCCTGCTCACCCTCGCCGACTTGGGCTACGTCCATCAGAACAGCCGCGCCTTCTCCCTCACTCCCAAGGTCCTCGACCTCGGGTACTCCTATCTGTCCTCGCTCCAGGTGGTGGAACTGGCACAGCAGCCGATGGAGCGTCTCGTCGAAGAGGTCAGGGAGTCGTCGTCGATGTCGGTCCTCGACGGTGACGAGATCGTCTACGTCGCCCGGGTGCCCACCAAGCGGATCATGACCATCTCCCTGGCCATCGGCTCCCGCCTCCCTGCCTACGCCACCTCGATGGGCCGGGTCCTGGTGGCCGGGCTCCCCGAGGACGAGCTCGACGCCTACATCGCCGGGGCCGAACTGGTGCAGCTCACCGAGCACACGATCACCGATCGTGGATCGTTCCGCGCCGCGATCGAGGAGGTGAGGGCGGGCGGATACGCCCTAGTTGACCAGGAGCTGGAAGAAGGAGTGCGCTCGATCGCGGCACCTATCCGCAACGCCCGCGACGAAGTGGTCGCGGCCATGAACATCTCCGGTCACGCCTCTCGGGTGAGTGTCGATCGGATGAGGGAGGAGTTCCGTCCCCGTCTCCTGGCCACCTCCGCCGAGATCAGTGAGCGGGTCAGAGTCCTACCCGGCCGCTGAGCGCCGCCGTCTCCGGGAGCTGTTCGGTGACGTCGACTTCGAGGTGATCCCCCTCCCCGGCGCTCTGGAGAAGGCCAGCGTGCTGCCGGTGGGCTCGGTGGTGACGGTGACCGCATCTCCCTCCCGGGGGATCCAGGCAACCGTCGACCTCGCTGCGGCCCTGGAACAGAGTGGGTACGGCGCCGCTCCCCACCTCGCCGCCAGGATGATCTCGGACAGGGCGCATCTCTCCCGGTTGCTCACCACGCTTGGTCGTAATGGGGTGACC
>DATFGI010000047.1:0-14341 GCA_035249605.1 Acidimicrobiia bacterium | reverse complement strand
GTGAGGCGGGCGGTCAGAGAGCCGAGGAAGTAGAGCTCGGGATCGGGGAGGATGACGACCCGGGACCGAGAGCGGGCGATGTCGAGGAGGGCGCGGGCCAGTGCCAGTGCTCTTCCCACGCCCCGGTGGGTCACCAGGGCCACCTCGTGGCCGGAAGATCGCAGATAGGTCTGGTGGCGATTGAGACGCGGGTCGCCCTCCCAATGCACCGTGGAGACGATGGTCACCGATGGTGAGCCGGTCATCGACGTTCGGCGCCGGTGAGGAACCCACAACCCCAGGCGAGGTGCATGGTTGCCAGCGCCGCGGCCAGCCGGAAAGGGGGAGCGGTGGAGGTGATGCCCACGACCATCAATGCCACCGCGTAGAGCGCGGGGACCCCGAGGAGCCAGGGCCACCAGATCGAGCCGATCGTGGTTAGGGCGAGGAGGAGAACCAGGGCCGGAGGCGCCAACTGACGCCAGCGGAGGGCGCCTCGGTGTTTGCGGGCGAACGCCCGCTTCGCCCGGCCGTAGTCGAGGTACTGACGGGCGAGATCACCCAGGCTCAGCCGGGGGCGGTATTCGACCTTCAGCTCCGGATCGAACCAGACGACGCCCCCGGTGGCGATGATGCGATGGTTCAGCTCGTAGTCCTGAGTCCTCGCGAACCCCTCGTCGAAGCCGCCGACCCGCTCCAGGGCGGAGCGACGGAAGACGCCGAGATACACCGTCTCGGCCGGGCCGGCCACGCCCCCTATCCGGTAGCGGGCGTCACCGGCCCCCCAGGGCGACGCCATCGCGGTTGCGATCGCCCTGCCCCACGGGCCTTCGCCCATCGGGATCTGCATGCCTCCCACGTTGTCCGCCCCGGTTCGCTGCATGGTCTCCAATGCCCGGGAGACGTACCCGGGAGGGAGCACCGCATGGGCGTCGCAACGGGCGATCACATCGCCACGACTGTGGGCGATGGCCAGATTCAGGCCCGCAGGCGTGGTGCCCGACGGGTTGGTGACGATCCTGACGTGGTCGCTCTCCAGCCCCTCGGCGGAGCCGTCGGCGTCGGCGACCACCACCTCGATGATCTCGGGATAGGTCTGGGCCGCGATCGACTCCAAAGCGCGTTGCAGATGGCCGCGCGCGGCCCGCACGGGAATCACCACAGAGACGGTTGGTCTCAATGTGTCTCGCAAATAGCATTCCTTTGATGGCCGAGACCCGCCTTGAAGCCACCACAAGACACTCTCCGACGAAACTGCCCCTGGCATTGGGCGCCATCGTCGCCGCTCTTCTTCTTGCGTTCTACATTTACGGGCTGAATCGCGATCCCATCGAATTCGGCCTTTTCACGCACCCTCCCGTCTACGGTCACTGGGGTCCTGTCTTCCACAATGTCGGAATCGTCGTGGGCTCGGCGGTCATGCTTCTCGGAATCGGAGCGTTCTATCTCGCTCGAGGATCCCATAGTTGGATGCTGGTCGTCAGTCTCTTGCTGGTGGGGGTTCTTGCTGGAGCGGGAGTTACTCTCATCAGGGGGGAAAAGAATCACCTGACGAGGGGTGTTTCGACGAGCCAGGAGTTCACCTACTATTCGGCGGACATCCATCTCGTCGAAGAGTACGGAATTGTGGGATTCGCACAGGCGCACGCCCACTTGACCTCTGAATTCCGGTCTTACGCGTCCAAGACGCATCCGCCGGGAACTCATATACTCTTGTATTTGCTTTACGAACTGTGGGGGGAGCATCCACTACGCGTCTCAACATCCCTTGCGCTGGGTGGGCTCTCCGCTGGTCTTGCAGCGTGGTTCACTGCGATGTCCCTTGGAGGGGACTTGGAGGCCCGGACCGCGCTACTTCTCTTTCTGGTGACCCCGGGAGCCTTACTCTTTGCCTTCACCGCGATGGATTTATTCTTTGCGGTCTTTATGGCCGCCTCCGCGGCCATCTTCATGTTCTCTCTTTCGAGAGACTCTCCATGGATGTCGGCGTTAGCGGGTGCCGTCCTAGGCCTGGCAACCCTCTTCACCTTCGCTTCAGCGTTCGTCGCGATCGCTGCGGCTATCGCCGCCCCCTTTATCTTGCGGGACAGCAAACGCGCCGCCGTCCACATTGCAGCTGCCAGTGGCAGTGGCTTGGTCGTCCTAGCGACCGCCACGGTCCTCCTTGGCTTCGACTTTGTCGGGTCATACGTTTCCATCCCGCCGTTCGAGTCGCCGTACGATCCTTATTGGATCTTTGCTAATCCCGCCGTCGTGCTGATGTTCGCCGGCCTGCCGGTTGTGATGTTCGCGCTGCCCGAGTTGTTCAGGTCTTGGGCGAGAAGGTCCGGGCTGTTCTTTTTGGTGATCCTACTGGGCGTCATGGTCGCATGGGGTTCATTGCCGTCTGAGATCACCCACCTCAGGCAGGGCGAAGTCGAACGTACATGGGCCTTCCTGTATCCGCTCCTCGCTGCTGCGGCTGGAATAGGCCTCGTTCGGTGGTCGAGTCGACTGAAGACACCAATCTGGGCTGTGTTTGTTGTTGCCGGGCTGCTTTCGATCGGTCAAGCGGTATTGATCCAGGCGCATTGGGACACGCTGTTCTGAGGGATGCCTTCACCGGGACATATCATGCCCCGCCGTGCCCTCCGACCTGCAGTCAATCGCCGACCCGCGTCTCATCTTGCTCGCATGGGCGGCCGGTCTTGCCCTGGTCGGCGGTGTGACCACTTGGAGCCGCATCGTCGGTCCGGGCTACACGTGGCTGGTCTCGGGGACGTCGGCGTTGGTGGGCCTGGCCGGGGCGTTCGCCGACGGTGCCTGGTGGGCCCGACTCGGGATGGTCCTCCTCGCGGTTGCGCTGGTGGCGGGGAGACGTCCCGCCGTCGCCGCGCCGTCGTTGTTGGCGGCGGGGATCGCTCTCCTCGTGGAAGCGGTGATGTTGGGAGGGAGCGTTCCAGCCACCGTCGCAGCCGTGACGCTGGGCGGCGTGACCGGGGAGATGATGCTGGCCCATTGGTACCTCGTCGACCCCCGGCTGCCTCGGGCTGCGCTGCGCAACCTGGCTTGGGTGGGGATAGGGGGACTGGTCGCCGAGGCAGCTCTCCAATTGTGGCTGGGCATCGGCTTCACCGGGGGGGCCATCGGCTTCTGGGTCCTCTTGGTGACTTCGGTGACACTCATGGTCGGGGTGATCGGGGCCCTCCGATACCCCGCCTACAGCGGGGTGATGGCGGCAACCGGTTTGTCGTACCTCGCCTTGTTGACCACTCTTGGCGCAGTTTTCGTCGGCCGCGCCCTGGTCGCCGGGTTGGGGCCCTTCGAGCTGGGATAGGAGATGGCATTGGAAATTCGACCAGCGACGTCTGAGGTCTCGTTGCAAGACGCCACCTTGGTGGCAGGGGTCATGGAGGGCCTCGAAGCGCTGAGCGGATCCGAGGAGATGGTCGCTGCGATCGACCCAGCTGTGTTCGAGGCTGCCGGCTTCGAGGGAAAAGCCGGCGAAGTGATCACGCTGCCCCATGGGTCGGCTCGGGCGGTGATGTTCGTCGGCCTCGGCGACGAAGTCTCCTACGACTCCCTGCGCGCCGCCGCGGGCAACGCGATCAGAAAGGTCAAGACAGACCGCGCGGTGAGCCTGTTGGCCGGCGTCGACATCGAGCACGCCACCCGCGCCGTAGCCGAGGGAACCCTGCTCGGGGGCTATCAGTTCCGTGCCTACAAGAGCGATGAGGATGCCCTCGACGCAGAAGTCGTGGACATCATCGGGGCAGACGAAGCCGAGCTCGACACCGCCATCGTGACGTGTCAGGCCACGATGCTGGCCCGGGACTGGGTCAACACCCCCGCCAAGGACAAGTCACCGGAGACCCTGGCCGGGCTGATCGAGACCGCGGCGGGCGAGTCGGGACTGTCCGTCGAGGTATGGGACAAGCCCCGTATCGAGACCGAGGGCCTGGGGGCCCTGCTCGGCGTGGCGGCGGGCTCGGATCGCGATCCCCGGGTGGTGATCCTCCAATACCGCCCGGAGGAGACCAACGCCCACATCGCCCTGGTCGGCAAGGGGATCACGTTCGACAGTGGCGGCCTCTCGCTCAAGGCGGCCAACTTCATGGAGGAGATGAAAGACGACATGTCGGGCGCAGCAGCGGTCAGCGCGGCGACCATCGCCATCGCCAGGCTCGGCCTGCCGGTCAGCGTGACCGCCATCGCCCCCCTCACCGACAACGCGGTGGGAGGTGACGCCACACGGCCCGGAGACGTGCTCCGCCCGGTGGACGGGCCGACCATCGAGGTGCTCAACACCGATGCCGAGGGCCGTCTCATCCTCGCCGACGGGCTCGGCCTGGCCAAGCGCTTCGAGCCCGATCTCACCGTCGATGTCGCCACACTCACCGGCGCCGCCGTCGTGGCCCTGGGCAAGGAGGTGGCCGCGGTGTTCGCATCGGACTCGGATGTGGCTCGCCGGGTGCTGGAGGCGGCGGGAACGGCCGGTGAGGTGTTCTGGGAGATGCCGCTGCACAAAGGGTATCGGAAGTCGATCGATTCCAACGTTGCCGACATCAAGAACATCTCGGGTAGCCGCTACGGAGGAGCCATCGTCGCCGCCCTGTTCCTCGCCGAGTACGCCGGAGATGGCCCCTGGGCCCACCTCGACATCGCCGGCCCGGCGCGGAGTCATGAGACCACCGGAGAGCGGGTCAAGGGCGCATCGGGTGTCGGTGTCAGGACCCTGGTCGAATTGGCGAGGCAGATGGGCAATGACGGGCAACGAGGGCGGCTGACGCCCGAGCCCATCCCTTAGGCTGTACCAGCAGTGCGCACTCGCTTCGTGGTCTCGGTGGCTATTGGCGATCTCATCGCGCTCGCCATTGCCATGGCGGCGACCTCCTGGGTGATCTTCAACAAGCCGCTGCCGTGGCAGGCGTCGGCGATCCTCACCGGCGGTCGGCCGGTGTGGCCGATGCTCGGGTTCCTCGCCTTGTCCATGGTGATCACGTCGTTCCTCACCGAGGGGATGTCCGGGCCGGGTGTGCCCCGACCGACCTATGGCCGGATGCTGGTGATCTGGGCGGGCACCCTGATGCTGACCACCGGATTCTTCTTCATGTTCCCGGACGCCTACCGGTCGCGTTCGTTCGTGCCCGGGGCCGCCACGCTCTGGTTGGTCCCGGCGACCGTCCATCGCATCATCCGGCGCCGCCGACCCTGGCTGGAGCGGTTCCTGGTCATCACCCGCGAGAAGCAACTCGCCGACGAGCTGGATGAGACCGAGCATGCCGACGTGGTGGGGGTGCTCGAGCCGGATGGGGACGGCCCCGTCGACCTACCCGACCGAAAAGTCACCATCGCCATCGACCTGAGGGGCGTGCTCTCCGAGCCGATGGCCCAATTCGTCTCGTCTTGTGACGTGTCGGGATACACCGTCGTCCCGTTCTCCTCGATATACGAGGAGCACACCGGCCGGGTGCCGCTGATCCATCTCGCCGAGGGCTGGGAAGTCTCCGCACCCCTGCTCGAGGTGGCCCGGTGGCTCCCCGGCAAGAGGATCGTCGAGACCGTGCTGACAGTGGTGACGGCGCCGGTCTGGCTGCTTCTCGGTCTGGTCGTGGCCGCCTCGGTGAAGCTGAGCGATGGCGGAGATGTGATATTTCGCCAAGAGCGTGTCGGGCTCAACGGACGTCCGTTTGCCATGTACAAGTTCCGCACGATGACGGCCGACGCTGAGGCCAACGGAGCCCAATTCGCCACCGAGAACGACCCCCGCCTGATCCGGGGCGGGGCCTTCCTGCGCAAGCTTCGACTCGACGAGATTCCGCAGATATGGAACGTGCTCCGGGGCGACATGAGCCTCGTTGGCCCTCGTGCCGAGCAGGTCCCATTCGTCTCCGAGTTCAGACGGCAGATTCCCTTCTACGACCACAGACACATGGTTCGCCCCGGGATCACCGGTTGGGCTCAGGTCAACTTCGGGTATGCCGATGATCAGGTGGACACCGTCGAGAAGCTCACCTATGACCTCTACTACATCAAGCACATGTCCCCGGTGATGGATCTCCGCATCTTCTGGAAGAGCGTGTGGACTGTGCTCAGCGCAGCCGGGGCGAGATGAGCGCCCCGGTGATCGAGGCGCAACGGCGAGGATTCAAGGCGCCGGGCACGTCGTTCATGGTCTTAGGTGGCCTGCTCGGCGCGCTCGGGGCTTACCTGTTCCAGTTGCTCGGGGGCAGGGCGCTGGGCACCGTGGGGTTCGCCCCCGTAAGTGTGCTGTGGACCGCCTTTTTCATCCTGGCCACGGTGTTGTTGGTGCCGGTCGAGCAGTACGTCACCCGCGAGGTGGCTTCGGGGAGGAAGGCACTGCCCGGGGATCTGAGAGCCACGGCGGTGATGGCCCTGGTCGGATCGGTGATCGGGGGCGGTTTCGTTGCCGTCACCCTCGACGACCTGTTCCGGGGAGACCCCCAGTACGTCATCCAGATCGTCCTGTTGATGATCGGGTATGCCCTGCTGATGGCGGGCAAAGGGGTGCTCGCCGGGAGGCGTCGCTTCGCCGGTGTCGGGTGGATCCTGATCGTGGAGACGGTGGCCCGCCTGGTTGCCGGCGTCGTCGCCGTCGTCCTCTTCTCCAATGCCGTCTCCCTGGGTTGGGCCATGGTCATAGGTGGGTTCTCGGTGCTGGCTCTGGGATGGTGGCGTCACGACGTCGGAGATCCCGACCTGGCGGCCACCCCGGCCCGGGGGTTTCTCACCGGGTACTCCGGCGGCACGTCGTCCTCTCAGCTGCTGCTGGCCGGGGCGCCCCTGGCGGTGGCCGCCCTCGGTGGCTCCGCCGAGCTCATCTCGATCATCTTCTTCACCTTCACCATCTATCGAGCGCCGCTCACCCTCATCTTCTCCCTACAGGGCCGCATCCTGCCTTTCCTGGTGGGTTTGGCCGGTGCCGCCCGGAAGTCGGAATTGGTCAGGATCGCTCGCTGGCTCCTCCTCGGGGGTGTCGCTTTCGCCCTCCTCGGCGCTCTGGTCGGGTGGGTGGTTGGCCCTGAGGTGATGACGCTCCTGCTCGGTGGGGAGTTTGCTCCTACCCGGGAGGTGGCGATGTTCACCGCCGGAGGGATCATGGCGGCGGCGGCGGCACAGGTGACCAGCCAGGTGCTGGTCGCCGAGGGGAGAACCTCCCGACTCGCCTGGGCGTGGTTCGGCGGGCTGGTGGTGGCCCTGGCCGTCATCCTGGTCATCGGTGGTGAGCCGGACACGCGGGTGGCCATCGGCTTTGCGCTGGGCGAGGCGACCGCGCTCGGTCTGATGGCGGCTCACGCCATCAGGCTGTAGAAGTCCTGGTCAGCCAGGCCGCGTGCTGGGCGGCGAGATCAGGCGGGAATCGCCAACGCATCTCGGCGGGGACGACGGGGATCCGCTGTTCCACGGCGAGCGTCCCCTCGACGATGGAGACCAGGCCGGCCCTGAGCAGCTGGGGGAGATGTCTGGGCAGCCGCACCTCCTCCCCCTTCCCGGCTGCACTTATCAGCCGGAGCAGCTCGGCGACGGCGCCGGGCCCCAATGCGGCCACCCAGAACCTGCGGATGTAGGGGTCGGAGACCTCGAGACCCACTTCGCTGGGAATGAGGCGAACCGGGACGGTGGGCCTGATCCGGGCGGTGGGTCGAACCGGAGCACCAGCTTGTCCCGCGGCGCTACTGATCGGAGGACGATTCTGGCCACTCGCAGGTGCTCCGGTTCTCATACATCGGAGACCTACAAGTATCGCTAAGTATCGTCAACCCACCTCAGAGGGGACGCGAAACAATTCGCTAGTCGTCGTTGCCGCCACCACCGTCGCCACCGCCACCCCCGCCGTTGCCGGGGGGCTGGGTGGGTGGAGGAGCCTGGATGCCGACCCGCAACACCACCGATGCGGATGCCGTGATGACGGTCCCGGGGGCGGGACTGGTCTCCACGACCCGGCCGATTTGATTGGCATCGGTCACCGGGACCTCCTCAGTGGTGAAGCTGAGCAAGACGCCGGTCTCGATGCCGAAGGTCTCGGCGGCCTCGGTGGCCTCGTCCGGGGTGAGACCCCGGAAATCGGGCAAGGGGGCCTCCGGTGTCTGCCCGTTGGACACCCAAATGGTCACGGTGGTCCCCTGGGGCACGGTGGCCCCCGGGGATGGTGACTGACGGACGACCACGCCGGCGGGCTCCAGCGACGGAACATCGATCACCCGCACGTTCAGCTTGGCGTCGACCCGCGCCTCCCGAACCGCCTGACCTTCGCTGAGACCGACCAGGACCGGCACCTGTGTCGGTGGTGGCTCCAGGTACTCGTCGATGTTGGAGGGGTCGGGCGGGAACTGCGACTCCGGCAAGCCCTCGGTGACGATCGACATGAACTCTGCCCAGATCGGCGCCGGCACCGACCCGCCGAAGACCCTGGAGTAGTTCTGCCCGTTGATCACCACGTCCTCCAGCGGGATCTGCTCCGCCTCGTACCCAACCCACACCGCGGTCGAGTACTCCGGTGTGAATCCGACGTACCAGGCGTCGAGATAGCTCTGGTGGGTCCCGGTCTTGCCGCCTTGGGGATGGTCGATGTCGGCGCGTGGAGCGGTGCCTGCGCTGGTGGGCACCTGGAGCAGAGGCCTACGAGCCGCGGCGAAAAGAGCGGGCTCGGCGACCTGGTCGACCTCGGGCTCCTTCTCATAAACGACCTCGCCCTCGTGATTGACGATGCGGGCCACGATGTAGTCGTCGGCGTGCAGTCCGTTGGTGGCGAAGTTCGAGAAGGCCGAGGCCATCTCCATCGGCGAGACCGCAGAGGCCCCGAGGACCAGGGACAGCACCGGCTCCAGAGAGGCTTCGGTGATGCCCATCCGCCGCGCCATGTCGACGATGTTCTCCGGCCCGGTGTCGCGGGACACCTGGGCGTAGACGGTGTTGACCGAGCGGTAGGTGGCCTCCTCGAGCGTGATCACCCCCGTCGAGCTCTCCGAGGCGTTGGAGACCGTCCACACGTTGGTCCCGTTGGGTGAGCAGATGAACTCGCACTCGATTTCGATCGGGCTGGCGCCCGACCAGCGGTGACCCAGGGTGAAGCCCTGTTCCAGGGCGGCGGCCAAACCGATGGCCTTGAAGGCCGAACCCGGGTTGCGTCGGCCCTGCACCGCCAGGTCGAATTGGCTGAACTCGAAGTCGAGGCCCGACGCCATCACCTTCACGGCCCCGGTCTTGTTGTCGACCATGGCGACGGCGCCGGTGGGACGACAAGAGTGTGTCTCCGCGTATGTGGCGTAGTAGTCCTGGTTCTCCTCGAAGTCGGGGAACACCTCCGCACAGGCCCTGAGGTTGTCTTCGTAGGACAACAAGGGGAGCCACTCGGCGAGGATGCGGTTGGCCTCCTGTTGCAGCCTGAGATCGATGGTGGTGAAGATCTGCAGACCGCCTCCGCCCTCACAGATGACGTCGTCGGCCGGGCACCCGAAGATCGCCTTCTTCCTCTGCTCGTTGGTATCGCCGAGGAATGCGAACTCGGGGGAGTTGAGGAGCTGGCGCCGCACCTCGGCGACCACGTGGTCGGCCTGTCCCCGGCGGGGTGGGGTGTCGACGACGTCGAGCGGCCGCTCCGAGGCCGCTGCAGCGTCCTCGCCGGTGATCCATCCCTCTTCGGCCATCTCGGCGATGACGTCGTTGCGCCGCTCCAGCACTTCCTCGGGCCGACGTCTCGGATCGTATAGGGACGGGTTGCGGACCATGACCGCGAGGGCGGCGGCCTCGTGGATCTGGAGGTCGGCCATCGGCTTGTCGAAGAACTCCTCCGAAGCCGTCTTCACCCCGTAGGCCCCGGACCCGAAGTACACCGAGTTCATGTAGAACTCGAGAATCCGTTCCTTGGGGAAGCGGCGCTCCATCTCGGCGGAGACGAAGGCCTCGTTGACCTTGCGGCGGATGGTGATCTCGTTGCCGACGAAGGCGTTCTTCACCACCTGCTGGGTGATCGTTGAGCCCCCACGGGTTTGATCGGTGAGGATGTTGTCGATGGCGGCGGAGACGATTGCGGAGAAGTCGACCCCGTCGTGCTCGAAGAACTCCGCGTCCTCGGCGGCGAGGATGGCATCGACCATCACCTTGGGCACCTCACTGAAGGGCACCGGCTCGGAGTTGCGCCCGTCGTGCAGCTCGGCGAGGACCTCGCCCGAGGCGGCGTAGACCCGGCTGACCCGGCTGAGGTCGGGGAGGTTCAGTTCCATCGACCTGGTGTCGGGGACCCACTCTGCGGCGACCTCCTCGAATGTCCCGTATGCCGAGTTGGCGCCCAGGAACGCGAAGAGACCCACCCAGCCCGAGAGCAGGAGTGAGATGGAGAGCAGGGTGGCCAGGGCGCCGAACCAGCGACCGCGCCGTTCCCGCGCCTCTATGCGATGGATGAGGGCTTTCCTGGCCATGAGGGCTATACGACGAACCGGGATGGAGAGGAGTTCCCGCCTACGATCCCGGACAAGGTGTCAGGATACAGCCGGAATGGATGAACCACGGCGAACCTCCAGCGATATCGAGATCGAGGTCGTCTACGACACCCCGCCGGATCACGATCGGATCGGGGATCCGGGGGAGTACCCGTTCACCCGCGGTCCCTACCCGACGATGTATCGGGGGCGGTTGTGGACCATGCGTCAATACGCCGGCTTTGGCACCGCCGAGGAGACCAACCGTCGCTTCCATGACCTTCTCGACGCCGGGCAGACCGGTCTCAGCGTCGCCTTCGACCTGCCCACCCAGATGGGCTTCGACTCCGACCATCCCCTGGCCGCCGGGGAGGTGGGCAAGGTTGGGGTGGCGATAGACGGTATCGAGGACATGCGGAGGCTGTTCCAGGGCATCCCCCTCGGCGAGGTCTCGACGAGCATGACCATCAATGCCACGGCGCCGCTCCTCCTGCTTCTCTACCAGTTGGTCGCCGAGGAGCAGGGCGTCTCAGGGACCGAGATCCGGGGGACCATCCAAAACGACATCCTCAAGGAGTATGTGGCGCGGGGGACCTACATCTACCCGCCGGCTCCCTCGATGCGGCTGGTCACCGATGTGTTCGCATACGCCGACGAGAGCACACCTCAGTGGAACACCATCTCGATCAGCGGGTATCACATCCGTGAGGCGGGTGCGACGGCGTCACAGGAGCTCGCCTTCACCATCTGCAACGGCCTCGCATACGTGCAGGCGGCGGTCGATGCCGGGCTCGACGTCGACTCCTTCGCCCCCCGGCTCTCCTTCTTCTGGAACGGCCACAGCGACTTCTTCGAGGAGGTGGCCAAGTTCCGGGCGGCCCGCCGGATCTGGGCCCGGCACATGCGCGAAGAGGTCGGGGCCAAGGATCCCCGGTCATGGGCGATGCGCTTCCACACCCAGACTGCGGGGTCGACCCTCACCGCCCAACAGCCGCTCAACAACGTGGTCAGGACCACGGTTCAGGCGTTGGCAGCGGTCCTCGGCGGCACCCAGTCATTGCACACCAATTCCTACGACGAGGCCTTGGGCCTCCCTACCGACGAGTCGGCCCTGGTCGCCCTGCGCACCCAGCAAGTGATCGCCCACGAGTCGGGTGTCGCCGCCACCGTGGATCCCCTCGCCGGGTCGTATTTCGTGGAGAGCCTCACCAACGCCCTCGAGGAGAAGGCCGAAGACCTCATCTCCCAGGTCGCCGGCATGGGCGGGGCAGTGGCCGCAATCGAGGCGGGTTGGATGCAGGCCCAGATCGAGGAATCCGCGTACCGGGAGGCGCAGCGCCAATCGAGTGGGGAATCGGTGGTGGTCGGTGTCAACCGCTTCGTGAGCGGGGGAGCGGCCACGGTACCCGTGCTCGAAATGGATCCGACGCTGGAGGCGGCGCAACAGGAGGCGCTCCGGGCCCGTCGTCGGGACCGCGACCAGACCGAGGTGGACAACGCACTGAAACTGGTGGCAGAGACAGCAGCAGGCGACGCCAATCTGATGGCCCCGATGAAGGATGCGTTGGCGGTGGGGGCGACCATCGGTGAGGTCTCCGACGCCTTGCGCCGGGTCTTCGGAGTCCACCGTCCCAACGGTTAGCGTCCCGAGCCTGCCATGACCGATACCAGGACACATCTGCTCATCATCGGTGGTGGCCCGGCGGGCACGCAGGCGGCCACGACTGCCGCCGCAGCCGGCGCCCGAGTCACCTTGGTCGAGAAGGACATCGTCGGCGGGGCGGCCCATCTCTGGGACTGCATCCCCTCCAAGACCATGGCGGCTTCCGCCCTGCGGCACACCTCGGTGCGAAACGCGGTCAAGCTGGGCCTGATCAACGATCCGGGCACCGTCGACCCGGCGACGCTTTCCAAGCGGATCAAGGAGGTCACCTCCGACATCAACGAGAACTGGGTCGACCTGCTGTCCGATCAACGCGTCGAGATGATCGGCGGGGCCGCCCGGTTGACCGGTCCCAACGAGGCCGTGGTGGAGACGATGGACGGGGAGCGACACATCGGGTTCGACCGAGCCCTCCTCTCGACGGGATCGGCCCCGCGGGTGCCGGAATGGGCCCCGGTCGACGGGGTGCGGGTTCTGACCACACGTCACTGCTACGACCTCGAGGAGGTCCCACGGCACGTCATCGTCATCGGCTCGGGGGTGACCGGTGTCGAGTTCACCCACATCTTCGAGGCGATGGGCGCCGAGGTCAGCCTCGTGGTGTCCCGCCAACAGATCCTGCCCCATCGCGACGCCGAGGTGGCGGCGGTGCTCCAGGAGGACTTCCTCGAGCGGGGGGTCCGTCTCGTGATGGGGGCGCGGGCAGAGACGGTCGAGGTCGACGGCGATCTGGTGCGGGTGCGCTGCAATGACGGGCGAATCCTCGAGGGTTCCCATGTGCTCCTCGCCGTGGGCTCGGTGCCGCTCAGCGAGGGCATCGGGCTGGAAGCCGCCGCAGTGGAGACCGACGGGGGCTATGTCAAGGTGGACCATTTCCAGAGGACATCCGTCCCCCACATCTATGCCGCAGGGGACGTCACCGGGCAAATGCCGCTCAGCTCGGTGGCGTCGATGCAGGGTCGCAAGATCGCCCGTCACGCTCTCGGCCTCTCCGTGAAGCCGATCGACTACGACAAGGTCACGGAGGCGATCTTCACCGAGCCCGAGATCGCGTCGGTCGGGTTGGCCGAGGTGGACTCCGCGGCCGAGGGTCGCAAGGTCCGCACCACCAAGGTGCCATTCACATCGAATGCCAGGTCGGTCCTCCAGGATTTCACCCGCGGCTTCGTCAAGGTCACCTCCGACCCGGCAACCGGGGTGATCCTGGGTGGGACGGTCGTCGGTCATCGCGCCTCGGAGCTGATCGGGATCATCGCCCTAGCCGTCCAGGCCGGGGTGACCACCGAGACCGTCGTCGAGACACTCCTCGCCCACCCCTCGATGATCGAGGCGATCAGCGACGCTGCGGAGTAGTCCCCTGGCAAACGCGCAACCCGTGGCAAACGCGCAACCCGTGGCAAACGCGCAACCCGTGGCAAACGCGCAACCCGTGGCAAACGCGCAACCCAGGGTTCCCAGCGTCGCTCAGCGACGCTACGAACCCTGGGTTCGCGCAGTCGGATACCGGTTCACGACGAAGGCCGGCGGTCCCGGAGGAGGTTGGCCACGGTGTCGCCGACTTCGGTGGGCCTCTCGGTCACGTCCTCCCAGGTGAACCTGGCAACGAACCAACCGTGCATTGCAGCCTCCCGGTCGCGGCGACGATCTCTTCGCATCGCCGATCGTTGCTCATGCCACGCCCGCGAATCCCACTCGATGGCGAGCGTCGCTTCCGGATAGGCGTCATCGAAACGGCGGGACGGATCCCAGGGCAGCGGATACTGGGGTTGTGGCTCGGGGAGCCCGGCAGCCGCCAGTACGGCACGCCCCTTCCTCTCCAGGATCGTGGCGCGCGGATCCACACCGAAGCGAAGCGTGAGAAACGTCCGGGAAGCGCGGGTGCCTGGTTTTCCCCTTCTCGCCAGTTCCTCGGTGATCTGCTTGAACTGATCGACATCCATACGCCCGGCAACGATGAGTGCCTCGCCGATGGCATCGAACTCACGGAAGGGCAAGACACGAGCCAGGTCGAACAAGGTCCTGACGACATTGGTAACTCGAACCTCTGCAGTCACGGTGACATGGGATGGGTCGAGGTCGTCGGCGCGACGCACCGCCACGCCCGGGAACTTGTGTGTCGTGTGACTGGCCACCATGACCGTCGGCACCAGAAACGGGAGTCTGGGGAAGCTCAGCAAATGGGCCGCCGACTGATGAGATGCGACTGCACCGGGAAGCGCGAGTACTGCTCCTCGGATGAGGTCGATGTGCTCGTCGGAGGGGAGAACCTGGTAGATCCCGG
>DATFGI010000046.1:0-39893 GCA_035249605.1 Acidimicrobiia bacterium | reverse complement strand
ACTCTCTTCCCGTACCCGGCACCGGCCCGGGCCGCGGCCAGGGCCACGGCATGACCGGCCCGGTCCATGGCGGCGATGAGATCGCCCTGGTAGGCCTGGTCGACCCGGCGGTACTCCTCGGCGGTGAGAACCGGCTTCATTGGAAGGTCACAGTACCGGTGGACCGACCGGCCGCTTTCGGCCCCATGCTCGGGGCCTGGCCAAAGTGCAATTCGGGTGTAGTTTGTCGATATGGGGGAAGGTGCGGGACGAGCCAGCATGGGCGCGAATACTGAAGCCCCAACCAGCGGCATCGTCACTCAGAACCGGGAGGCTTGGGAGAGGTTCGCGACCTACGCCTCGTCCTCGGCCTCCCCGCTCCGAGAGACGATGGAGTCGTCTCGGGGAATGGTCGGCGAGAGGTGGGGTCAACACACCCTGGCCGCCAGCGGACCACTCGGCTCGGCCACGATCATGTTCGTACCACCGTTGGCCGACGCCACGGGCAAAGCGGAACGGACCCTGAGCCAGTGCCTAGAACGTGGTGATCCCATCGAGGACCATCACGATCAGTCCTCCGTGGCGTTCTGGTCGAAGACCACATCCGAATTGCGCCTCTACCGCGACTGGCGGGGCAGCCCGCCGATCTACTACCACATCGACGGGTCGACACTCTTGTGGTCGACGAGCATCCGCGAGCTGCTGCAGCTGGGGGTGGCCCGGATCCCCGACAAGCTCGCCCTGGCCCAGTTCCAACGCGTGGGCTATGTCCCCGCTCCACGGACCATGGTCGAAGGAATCAAGAAGGTCCCCGCGGGGCACATCCTGTCGTTCGGACCGTCCGGGTCTCTGACGCGCCGCCATTGGTCACCACCGTTCGCACCGAAACACCGGGATCCCACCGAGAAGAGAGCGGCTGCGGTGAGGACGATCCTCGCCGAGGCGATTGGATCGATGGCTGCTCCATCGGGCAGGACAGCGGTCCTTCTCTCCGGTGGGATCGACTCGATGCTGGTGCTCGCCATCGCAGCGAGAGCGGTCGGTCTCGACCTGGCCGCCTTCACCTTCAGGTACGAGGACTACACGGGGCGGTACAACGAGGGGCCCATCGCCAGGGCGGCCGCCACGGCTTTGGGGGTGGAGCACACCGAGATACCCATCGGTCCCACTTTCGTCACCGACAATCTGCCGCGGCTCCTCGTCGCATACGAGGAGCCGATGACCTATGGCTTGCACAGCTCGCGCATGGAGCCGATCGCCGATCAAGGCATCGGCGTGGCGCTGTCCGGCGCCGACGCCCCGTTTCTCAACATGCCGAGCCCAATGGCGTGGGCGCTGCGCACTGAGGCAGTCGTATCCAGGCCGCTACTCGACATAGGACGACGGATCACCGGCCGTAGCTCCGCAGGGCCCCTCCACCGGGCCAACACCCTGCTCTCGATGGCCCAGGCCGGCATTGCCCGGCAGTACCTCGAGTTCCCTCTTCACAAGGTCGTGCCCGAGACGCTCGCCTCCACCCTGTACCGGGACCGGGATCTCCATGCGCAGGCACTGAGCGAGATGGAGGAGGAACTATCGGAGACGGCTGCGGTGCCCGACGGTGTGACGACCAGAGACCGGCTGGTCCTCCTCGGCCTCACCGGATCGGCGGCCGAGCACGTCCTGACCTGGAACCATCGTTGGGGACTTCTCGCCGGCATCTCGGTGCGATTTCCCCTCTGCGACGACGCCTTCGTCGCATACATGTCGAGAAAGACGATGGGAACGCCAGGCAAGGAAGACTTGCGGACACTTGCCGCCGAGTTCCTGCCCGAAGAGGTCGTAGCGACACCAAAGGTCCCACAGACCATTCCCCTCGACGAGTGGTTTCGCGGACCGTTACAGCCTTACCTCCGAGAGCAGCTGAGCCGAGACGCCGTTGTGGCTGAGGGCACATTCGTCCCCGAGGTGATCGAGACATGTCTCGACGAGCACGTTGCCGGTCACGCCAACCACAAATGGGCTCTTTGGTCGAGCCTCACCTATCTCCTATGGCGGCGACACGTGCTGGAAGGTTGAGAATTGCGCATCGTCGATATTCACGAGGAGTGGGCCGACGGCACCAAGAAGGTGGTCGCAGACGTGGTGTGGGAGCGGCGATCCCGCAAACCACAGCAAATCGCCGTGGCCGTTCAGGATGAACATGCAGGGATGCTGGGTGTCAGCCCGAACGCCTTCCTGGTAGGGGCCATCTGGCCGGCGATGTACCACTTCGAGCGTCGAATCAGCGTCGAAGGGGAGTTGTGCCCCTACCTTGTCGACAACCTGAAGGATGCGATGCGGTTGGTCAGCGGCTGGTACCGAGATGCCAGGCCGATTGTCATCGAGGGAGGGGTCGCCCCCGAGCCTCTCAACGCCCCGTCAGGCCGGTATGCGGCGCTGATGTTTTCGGGTGGTCTCGACTCCCTGGCCAGCCTCAAGGTGAACCGCGACACGCATACGGAAGGTGACCCTGAATGGTTTCGCTACGGAATCGTTGTTGGGCCCGGCTTCGATGCGTTCGACACAAGTCCAACCGGGGCCTACTGGCGAGAGATGGAAGCCGTTGCGCAAGATGCGTCACTCGAATTGGTCCCTGTCTCCACAAATGTTCGAGATCTCGAACCCGCTAGCCACTTCTTGTCCCACTATCTCAACGGTGCACTATTGGCCACGGTGGGTCACACCCTGACCAGTGCAGTAGACAGGCTCGCCATTGCATCGTCCTATGTAGACAGGTCCTTTCCCTGGGGAAGCCATCCTGATCTGGACCCCCTCTTCAGTAGCTGTGACCTGATAGTGATCCACGATCTGCCCACGACGGAGCGGTTACAGAAAACCGCATACATCGCCGATTGGTCGGTGATCCATGACCGGCTCAAGGTCTGCTTCGTCGCCAACCGTCTTCCGAGCGGGCAATGGAATTGCGGACGGTGCGAGAAGTGTATTCGCACCATGCTCACCCTTACTGCCCTCGGCAAGCTCGAGAAGTTCGACACCTTTGGCGACGCCCAGCTGACACCCGATCGAGTCATGGAAAACCTGAGGATCACCGCCTCGTCAACGAGATTTTACCCAGCGATCATCGAGGGCCTGGAAAAGTCAGGTCAAACCGCTCTGGCGGACGTCACGCGCACAAAACTGTCGGATGCGCAGAAGGCTCGGTCGAGGCTCGGCGAGAGAGTGAGGAGGTTCGACCGCAAGTTCCTCGGGGGAGCGATTCATCGAGCGAAGCGCTTCCTCGACTCAAGAGTCACTCTCAATCGTGCTCGCCGACAGCCACAGCCATCACCAGCGCCGAGTCGTCGGTGTGGGTGATGGTGACGAGGACCTCGGTCACGCCGAGTTGGGAGGCTCGATGGGCGGCATTGCCGGTCATCCGCACAGTGGGCTGGCCACCGCCGGTGATCTCGATATCTTGCCAGCGTATGCGCCGCCAACCGGTCCCCAACGACTTCATCACCGCTTCCTTGCCGGCGAACCTGGCTGCCAGCCGTCGCTCGGGACGCGTGTAACGGAAGGCGTAGTCCCGCTCGTGCTTCGTGAAGCATCTCTCGGCGAATCGCGGGTATTTGGACAGGAGACGCCCAACCCGTTCGACCTGGGCGAGATCGACACCCAAACCGATGATCTTCATAGCGAGAAGGCGTCGCGAAAACCGTCGATGACCCTGTCCCTATCCACGGTGCTCAACGATGAGCCGCTGGGAAGGCACAGCCCGACTTCGAACAGACGAGCAGCGACTTCTCCACCGTACGCCTTGCAAGGGGCGAAAACCGGCTGTAGATGCATCGGCTTCCATGCGGGGCGTGACTCGATGTCGAGAGACTCGAGATGGAGCCGAATCCGCTCGCGGTCCACCCCGGCTTGCTTTGGATCCACGGTGAGACAGGTCAGCCAAGATGTGGAGAAGTGCCCCTTGGCCTCGGGCATGAACTCGACACCTGGTATACCACCGAGGGCCTTCCGATAGACGGCATTGTGTTCGCGGCGGAGCGCCACCCTCCGCTCCAGATCGCTCAACTGCGATCGACCGAGGGCCGCCAGAAGGTTCGACAAGCGATAGTTGTAACCGATCTCGCTGTGTTGATAGTGCGGGGCCTCATCACGCGCCTGTGTGGCCAGGAACCGAGCACGCGCCGCCCAGTCCCCGTCATCGGTGACCAGCGCCCCACCACCGCTCGTGGTGATGATCTTGTTTCCGTTGAACGAGAGCGCCGATACGGCGCCGAACGACCCGGCCGGCTGCCCCAGGAAGCTCGCACCCAGAGCCTCGGCGGCGTCCTCGATCACCGGCACCCCGTGCTTCGCGCAGAGCGGAAGTATCTCGCTGTATGTCGCACACTGCCCATAGATGTCAACCGGCAGACACGCCCCGAATTCGCCGTCGCCGAGGGCGATCTCCAGCAAGCTCGGGTCCATGTTCCATGTCTCGGTGTCCGAGTCGACGAACACTGGCTCCGCCCCTACGTAGCGGATGGCGTTGGCGGTCGCCGAGAACGTGAGAGTGGACACGAGGACACGGTCTCCACTCCCCACACCGGCGAGCAATAGCGCCAGATGAAGTGCGGCAGTCCCGCTGGAGAGAGCCACGCCGTGGCGGCGACCTGTGACCGCTGCGAGCTCCGCCTCGAATGAATCGACTTCGGGCCCCAGCGGGGCCACCCAGCCGCTGTCAATGGCGCGTTGGACGGCTATGCCGTCTTCGGGGTTGACATCTGGAGGGGACAGGTAGACGCGGCTCATGTCCGAAGCCTCGCGGTGACGGGGTGTATACCCGACACCTTGGAGATGAATTCATTGAGGCTATCGGTGCCATTGACTCGGATACGCGAGAGATCGAATCGTCCGTTCAAGGGCGTCAGCCTGTGGTCGAAGAGCAATGCCGCCTCGTATCCGAGAGCGGCGAGATGGGTCCGGGCCACTTCAGTGGCGTTGCCGTTGGGATAGGCGAACCAGTTCGGCCTCTCGAAGCCGTTGTCGGGGAACCAGTCGTGCGCGCTCTCTATCTGGTCTCGCTGCACGTCGGGAGTGCAGCGGTCGAGAAGCGGATGGTCCCAACTGTGGTTCCCCAGTGTGCACCCCGAACCGATCCACGCCCTCAGCTCCTCAACAGTCAATTGGCGCCGACGAACGGTAGTTCCGGTGCCTACCACCATCTGCTCTCCGATCTCAGCTACGCGAGAGCGCCGCATTTCATCGCACATCGTTTTCAGGCTGTTTACCTCCGCCTCGCCGACCCGCCGGCCGCCAACTTTCAATCCGATCTTCGCCGCGTCGGTGACGACCTGCCACCAGAAGGGCTCGTCGGTGTCGATGATGCCAGGGCAGACAAAAGCCGTGGCAGACATCCCGCGTTGTCGAAGCGCTCCGAGCGCGTGGTCGATGATCGAAGGGTCGCCGTCGTCGAACGTGATCCACACCGGGGGTCGTCCTGAGCGGGTGTCGAGCGTTGGACCGGCGACGACTTCGAATTTCGAAGCGAGATACGACAGGTGAGACTCGAAAAGGTCCGCATTCGGAACATCGTGATATGCCAAGATCCTGAGCGCCGACGAGCCACGCCGCATCGCCATCCAAGGGCTGGACAGGCACCTGAGCGCGAGGTATGCGACTCGACGACGACGCGTCATGGGCGGCGCGTCATCTCCACGAGCATCGACTCGAGACGGGCCGCGACCGTGTCGATGGCAAAATGAGAACGTACCCATTGCCGCGCGTCGTCCACCGGCGCGGGATCGGCCAACGATTCAATGATGCCCTCAGCCAGCGCGGCTTCATCGCCGGGTGGCACCAGGCGAGCCAGCCGTCCATCGTCGGTGGCCTCCCGGACCGGTGGGATGCCATACGCGACAACAGGCAGTTTCATCTCCATCGCCTCAAGCACCGAAGTGCCCAGCCCCTCCATGAAGGAAGAGAATACGAAAACCGAGGCATGTGCCATGTAGTGATGTACATATGGGGTGTAGCCAACGAGGGTCACCGAGGATCCCAGGTCATGGGTCCGGATGAACTGTCGAATTGTCTGTGTTGCATCCCCCTCGCGTCCGATGATCAACAGGTGAGAATCGACCTCTCGACGTACCTGTTCGAAAGCGGTCAACAGGGAGATGTGTCCCTTTTGCGCCGTCTGCCGGCCCACGTTGACGACGAGGGGCGCGTCGGCGGGCAAGTCCAGTTCTCGTCTGCTCAGTGGGATTCCCGGAATCAGATCTGTCTCGATGCCCCTCGGCAGCACGGTGACCCGATCCGGGTCGACACCCAAGAGCCGGGCGTTGGTCTCCTTGGCGTCGGAGGTCAGCGCCCTGA
This sequence comes from Acidimicrobiia bacterium, assembly GCA_035249605.1. Lineage (GTDB taxonomy): Bacteria > Actinomycetota > Acidimicrobiia > Spongiisociales > ZC4RG35 > JANQRA01. The sequence continues at coordinate 33,587 of DATFGI010000046.1, read as the reverse complement.
ACCACACACCGCGGTGACGTGCCGCCCTGGCGGCGAACGCCCGTAGCAGCGACGCTCGCCACGAGGCCGCGCCCGGCTGAAATCGACGAAGGAGCCGTGGGTCGCCGCTGAGGGTGAAAGTGGAAAGGACCGGGATGGAGGCTCGGGCTCCGGCGTGTTGCGCCACGAGGTTGGCGGTGAACAGACTGGAATGGATCACGTCGGGCGCCGTCATCCTGAGCACTCCCGTCAGCCTCCTGACCGCGAGCGGCCAGTTCCAGCCGGCCCGCGCCGAGCGTAGACCGAGAGGCACCACTTCGATGCCCGCCGAATGCAACTCCGCTTCCAGGTGATCCTTCGAGAAGAGACGTACCACGACTTGATCGGCCGATGGGGAGAAGCGGGTGATCTCGCGAACCAAGCCATGCTCTGCTCCTCCAGAGCCTCCCAGCGAGTCGATGACATGAACCACTCTCACAAGACATCTTCCAAGTCGCCCATGGACAGTTTGACGGGTCCCATGGGATCACTCCTCAAGTCGTACCTGGTGACAAGTGTGCTGGCCCGCTGGATGGAAGGAATACCCGACTGAGGTGGTCCGGCCATCCAAGCGAGCCTCGCCCCGGTTTCATGTGCCGTACCCCGCAACAGTCTCGCCCTCTGTCTGCGATCTCCCCAGAGCTCGCTCACCACCATGAGCCGCAGACCGTGCCACGAACGGAGCCGGCACACCATCCCCGCAGCCTCATCCTCCAGCCCGAAGAGCAGATATGAAGCGGTCGGACAATCGGTGTAGCGCCAACGCAGGAACTCGTCGTCCACGGCGGTTCGGAGACCCAATTCCCGTCGGACCACAGGGTTGTCGGTTAGGGCCTCCCGTCGGGACCACACCGGGGCAACTCGCTGCGGAACGGACTCCCATTCGACAAACCCCATCTGTTTGTATCCGGGCCTGCTCTGCGAATTCGGAGTATTGAACAAGAAATCGGTGTCGTCGCTAACCGAAGCGATGGCCCGTTCCGTCAACGAACGGAAAACCCCGAGGCCTCGGGCCCGGGGAGCGGTGACGGTGTCGCAAGGTCGCAACGCGTGAAAGACCTCCTCGCCCGAGCGAAATCTCCAGGGGAGGAGCAGCCGTACACCCAACAACCCGAGCCCGTCGTGAGCAACCCATCCCCGGGACTGGCCCCATGGACCAGACCTATGTTTCCATCGAAACCATTCGAGGTCGAAGCTCTTGCCAAAGACGTCCGAGAGCATATCGAGCACGAAAGCGAGATCACCCTCCTCTAGGACTCTGATGCCGAATGGCCCCCGTTGGCCTCCCCCTCCATCTGTCACGCAGCAATCCTATCCGTGCCCCCCTGATGGGCCGCTGTGCCAATTTGAGTCTCGAGACCTATAAATTCTTCTACTCAAGAACGGTCGCACCAAGCCGAAGAAGCCATGGTGAAAGCCCGGGAGCGGGTCTCGAGACCGAAAGCGTGAACCGTCATGGTCGACCGAGTGATTCGAACCATGCTGGGTGCCGGAATAATCGCCATTCTCCTCCCTGCGCTCCTGATCACCACTAACCGGGGCAAGCAGGTCGATGCCGGCGCCTCTCATCCGCAAGCCTTGGCCATCGAATCGCCGGCCAACGGCTCTGTCGACTCGGACGTGAGTCGGACCCGGGCGGGTGGCGAGTCTCCACATGACGACGACCGCCCCCCAGGGCGCGACGACCATGCCGCTTCTTCAGATGTCACCGACGCCACCACCTCGGGCTCAGACGGCACAAGCGGGGGCCACGATGACCATGGCGAGAAGACGGGGGAGGGCAAGACCACTGCCACCACCGCGAACCAGCCTGAGGATGAGCTCCCTGCCAACGAAGTCTCAGGCACCATCACGGGTGAGGCTTGCCCTTGCACTGTGACGGCCTCTGCTGAGTTGAAAGGCACCGTGAGTCTGCGAGGTGACATCATGGTGGTGGGCGGCACCCTGGTCGCTCGCTCCGGTGCTCATGTGGAGGGCAACGGGTTCGAGATCATGTTCACGGAAGGAGGTCGAGCCGACTTCCAAGGGTCCGAGGTTTTCACCTGGTCAGGTGACGGCTCCAATGCCAACCTCAAACGCGATCTCACCTTCCGGAACGTCAAGCGGATCATGTTCCACGACGGAGCAGGTGAGTCGACGCTTCGATATTTCTCGGTCATCGACTCCGGGACTTCGGCCTTGGGGGACTACCCGGTCCATTTCCACTTGAACGGGAACAGCACCAGGGGAACTCTGGTGGAAGGCGTCGTCGTGGTGAACGGGAGGAACCATGCTTTCGTTCCCCACGGATCCCATGGCATCACATTTCGAGACACCATCGCGTACAACACCCGTGATGATGCCTATTGGTGGGACGCCGTGGGCACGAACGATCCGGACTGCGGCGGGGGCGTCGTTTGTCCGGGCATCGACAACTCCAATGACATCGTCTACCAACATGCCCTCGCCCACACAGTCCTCAACGACGAGAACTCAAAACGGAACTCTGGCTTCGTTCTGGGAGCGGGAACCGGGAACGTGATCAGAGACTCCGTCGCCGTCAATGTCCGTGGCGGGGGTGACTGCTCAGGATTCCATTGGCCCGAGTTCCCAGGTGGCAAGGGTCGCGACCAACCGCGAGTCTGGGTATTCGAGAACAACTACTCATCATCACCGGACTGTCATGGGATCTTCGTATGGCAGAACTCTTCCGACAACCATGTGGTCGACGACTTCAGTGGCAACAGCATCAACCACGGTGCCTACTCGAACGGCTATCACTACAGGAACCCCGACGTCTCCGAGATGGTGGTGCACGCCGCTGGAACGCGAGTCACGGGGGGCAGTATCGGTCGGTTGATCGCGCCAAGACATCGATCCGAAGCAGTCCCCACTTTCACGATCGAGGGAACTCGAATAGGGGCCTTCCTCGTCGACAATGCCACCGACGGCGGGGACATTCCGGGTGTCTACGTCATCAACGGCTCCGGTCTGGCCTGTGGGGACGTCTCGTACGACGACGTCGTAGGGGGTACCCGCGTCATCCTCGATGGCGTCGAGTGTTGAACCCGGTTAGCGCTTCTACACTCGCACGGTGGCCCTGAGACTGACGACGAATCTGCAGACTCTGCGGATTCTCCTCCCCAAGGGACAAAGGCTCAGGTGGCTCCTGGTCATTGGGGGAGGCCTGGCCGTGGCCGTATCGGAGTCAGTGGCAGCCGGTGTGATCGCCTTGCTGGTCGACACCTTGAGCAACCCCGACCAAGCGACGACCAGCCTCCCGTTCCTCTCCGGTTTGCGCGATCTGGCTGACAGTTTCTCGATCGAGCCCGTGCTGTTCATCGGTGCGCTCGCGGCAACGACGTTCCTGCTCAAGGCACTCCTGGTCCTTGCCCAAACGTATGTCCAGGCTCGGGTCACCCAATCAGTGGGCTACCGCCTGAGCAGCCGGGTCTACGAGGGGTACGTCACAATGCCATACATCGACCACACCATGCGCAACAGCGCGGAGCTATTGCGAAACTCGAGTTGGGCGGCCGAAGAGACGGTGAACAACTTCCTGAGCCCCCTCGCCCACATGGTCACACAGGGCCTGACCCTCGCCTTCCTCGCCGGCCTGTTGGTAGTGGCGACACCCTTGGCCAGCCTGCTGGTCGTCGGCCTCGTCGTCCCCGTTGCCTTCGTCGTCCTGCGGATTCAGCGCCCCATCCTCGGTCGATTGGGACGGTCGACCCAGGCAAGGCTCAAAGACACCATCGCATCGGTCCAACAGAGCCTGAGGGGTATACGCGACATCAAAGGACTCGGGCGCGAGAGAGAGTTCATAGACGAGTTCAAGCGTTCTCGCCGCGAGCTGGCTCGCGCCCGTTACCTCGCGCCCACCATCGGGGAGATCCCGAGCCTCGTAGTGGAGACGACCCTGGTCTTCGGCGTCGTCGCCTACCTCGTACTGGCGCAAGGAAACGCCGTCGCCACCTCCCTTCCGCTACTTGCCCTCTTTGCATACGCCGGTCTTCGCATGATGCCTGCCTTCGCCTCGGTGACCAGGTCCATGAATCGGATCCGTTATGGCCAGGCGGCAGCAGACATCCTGGTTTCCGAACTCCAGATGCTGGAAGAGGTCTCAGTCCCACTCCCTCGAGTCCGGCCCGAGCGACTCGACTTCTCTGACGCGTTGGAGTTGGAGGATGTCAGCTTCACTTATCCGGACGGCACCGTGGCGTTGCGGGACGTGACGATGAGTGTTCCGAAAGGGACCAGGGTAGGCATCGTCGGCGTCACCGGCTCGGGCAAATCAACGCTTCTCGACCTCATAATGGGGCTCCTCGTACCGACGAAAGGGACGATTCGGGTCGACAATCGGAACCTCGAGGAGGTCGTCAGGTCATGGCAGGCGATCATCGGCTTCGTCTCCCAGATGATCTACATGAAAGACGACACGCTTCGCAACAACGTTGCCTTCGGTCAACCCCCGAACGAGATCGACGAAGAAGAATTGCGAGATGCGCTGGCCACTGCACGACTCTCGAACTTCGTAGAGGAGCTACCCGCGGGGTTAGACACCCTGCTCGGCGAACACGGAGTGCGTCTCAGCGGTGGTCAACGTCAGCGTGTGGCAATAGCCCGGGCCCTCTACCGACGACCGGATGTCTTGATCCTGGATGAGGGCACTGCGTCTCTGGACAGGGATACTGAGATCCAGGTCATGGAGCGCTTAGAGGAATTCGAAGGTAAAACCCTCATCATGGTTGCCCATCGCATTGCGACGGTTCGAAGCTGCGACGTGATCCACATAGTCAGCGAGGGACAGATCATCGACTCCGGCACCTACGACGAGTTACTCGCCAGGAGTGGTGCCTTCCGCAAGCTCGTTGGCTAAGCGACGGCGAGAGGGTCAGGGGATGTCGACGGACCAGGGCCACATCGATCAGGAGGTCCTCTCCCAGGCGCTGACAACCTTGGGCGATCCTCGCCTGAGTGTCGGCTCTCCTCAATGGCAGATCGAGACGTTCCATCGGCGGCGATCAGTCGTCTCCAGGCTGACCAATGAGGACGGCAGCATCATCATGTATTACAAGCAGCTGCTTCCGGTCGGCCAGGTCGGCTTTGAGCCCAAGGATTCGCTGCAATCCCGCCTGCGGAGGACCGCCAGCCTCACGGCCGAGGCATCGCGCCGCCTCTCCGGGGCCGCCGTTTCGATTCCGGAGGTCTTGGCAGTCGATCCGGAGAAACTCATCATCGTGACCAGAGCGATGGCGGGCGCACAGCTGAAGCGAGGCCAGTTCACCAGGGCGATGATTCGGTCTCGGGACTTCTACGCCCCTCTCCTCGGCAGGGCGTTCGCGGTGATCGAGCAGGTTGGTGGGGAATCAAGCCTCTCGAGCGAGCTCGAGGGGATCCAACGGAATGTCGACCGTAGACTCGAAGTGGCCGGGATCGGGGCATCCGAGGCGGCCGCCGTTCGACAGGCCGTAGAAGTCGCAGCCGAGTCAAGCCGCGATGCTTATTGCCATGGGGATCTGAGTCACTCGAACATTCTCCTGTCGCCGGGTAGGGCTGCGATCATCGACTTCGGATGGAGCCTCCGCCCACGAGGGTACGACGTCGGGTTGTTCAGCTACCGGGTGGCCCAGCCGACCAAGATGTCACCCCGCGTCGGTCTCCAATTCGTCAACCAGATGATGGGCGCATACCAGGAGGCCCTCGGTGAGTCATACCATCCCTCTTCGCTCGCATTCGTCGACCTACTCATGCTGATCCGAGGAATCACCAGTCAGTCGTATCTCCTTCGGTCCCGTTCCTACCGCAAACTATTGCGGCTGCTCAAGAACGGCTCGCTTAGTAGGGATGTGGCCGATTCCGGTGGCCCATTCCCTTGGTCGTGGACCTGACCCGGCGTCGAAGGCGGACTATGACCTGGTGACGTCCATCATCCCTGGCCGAGGTGATCGCGCGAGCCGCCTTCCACCGTCTCTTGCAGAGACCGATAGCGTGACAGGAGCGACCCGTCCGAGAAGTACCGGTAGATCGACTCTGCCGCGAGCTCGATGAGCACCACATCAGCCGTAACGGCTTCCCGCAGAAAGTGTTGCAGAGAGCGGGGCGCCCGCCAGTCGGTGAATGTGATATTTGTGAAATATTGAGCCAGGGAGGGTTCCGGCAATATGAGATAAGAGTCACCTATGGCCAGGGCCTTGTCGTCGATCGCGGGAAGCGAGGTCCCCCTTGCTATGTAGGTCTCGGTCGCCGTAGTGGTCGCCGACCTTCTCTCGTGAAGCTGAACAGCCGGGGTTCGCGGCAGGCCTCGGTCGATCACCACCTTCTCAACCAACTCGGTGAGCCCTGGCACGATCAGTGCTCCGAGATTCCCCTCGAATCGAACTCTGCCCTCATCGACCACCGCCTCCTCCTCCCAATTCACCGAGCCGATCCTGGAGATGATCTCCCGCATCCACGGAATGGAGCCGACATAGTTGAAATGGGTGTCGGTGCGAAAATGGGTCAGGCTACCCCCGGCCTTCAGCTGTCCGAAGAGCTCCCACGCGTCGATGTACCGATCGTCCCTCCTGGAGGCCAACTCCTGGCGGAGCAAGTCGCTTCCCCGCATACCGCATTCGATCAGTTCTCGCTGATCGTTCCTGAGGTACTCGGGGTAGAGGGCGAACTTCGGTGGCGCCAATGTGTAGAGGACTTGCGCGCCCCTCAGACTGATCTCGTCCACGAACCTGACCAGGTTCTCGACCGCCTCGCTATGGGTCTGATCGCAAAAGGCATCGAACAGCTCCCGACGGAAAAGCCAGCCGTCTCGCCCCAGTAGGACGACGCTCGGATTAGGGCTCTCCCCCAACACGTGGTAGTCGATTCCAGCACCGAGCTTGACCAAGAGCGGCCTGACCGGGTTGGCGGTCTTCAAGTAGTGGAGTGTCTCCTTGTAGAAGCTGGGCTGCAGCAAACGGCTGGGGGTTGGCTCGGGTGGCGCCAGCCCCTGGTTGTCGATCTCCGGCGGGGTGACAGGCAGGAGGATGGACGCGGCAGGGAGTGAGAGCAGCACCGGAAAGAGCACCGTCACGAAGATCTTGGTCAGGTGTCTCATCAGAACTGGTAGTAGATGAAAGGGCTGAAGGTGCCTACTGCGACGAGGGCGACCGCGTAGGGGAACCCGAGTAGAAACAGCCCGACCCTGCCGGCAGCTGCCAGCCGGAGCGGGCTCCGCTCCAACGTGATGCCTGTGACGAACTCCCTCGGGAGGAGGAACACCAGACTGGCGATTGCCAGGGTCATCGACACCCGCGTGGTGAGTGCAGTTGTCACCTCCGGCGGGAGAGACAAGCCCTTGGCGCTGAACATCGCCTCACTGAACCAACCGGCCTGCGTGAGCGTCTCGGAGCGGAAGAGCACCCATCCCACCATGACGACCACGAGCGTGTAACCCCGGCGGAGCCAAGAGTTGGGAGCGAAGTCGCCCGCTGGGCGCTGACCGGTCACCCGCTCGAGGATCAGAAATGCACCGTGATATGCACCCCAGGCGATGAATGTCCAGTTGGCGCCGTGCCATAGCCCGGTTAGCAGGAAGACGATGCCCAGGTTGCGAAAGGTCGCTCTGGCGGTCCCGCGGCTCCCGCCGAGCGGGACGTAGAGGTAGTCGCGAAACCAATTCGACAATGTGATGTGCCACCGGCGCCAGAAGTCTGTGATGGACAGAGCCGAGTAGGGACGCCGGAAGTTCTCGGGGAAGTGGAACCCGAACATGCGCCCGAGTCCGATGGCCATATCGGAATAGCCAGAGAAGTCGAAATAGATCTGGATCGTGTAAGCCAGGATCCCGAGCCAGGCCGCCGCCGTGGTCAGCTCCGAGGGACCGAGGCTGAACACTGGATCCACCACCAGAGCGACGGCGTCGGCGATGACCACCTTCTTGAAGAGACCGTGGGCGAACCTGACGACGCCTTCGGCGAAGTCGTCGACAGTTGTCCGGCGTCTACGAATTTGCTGATTGACCTCGTGGAACCTGACTATGGGCCCGGCGATCAGTTGCGGGAACAGCGACACGTAGAGGAGGAAGTCGAGCGGGTTTTTCAAGGGCTCGACCCGACCCCGAGCCACGTCGATCGTGTAGGACATCGACTGGAACGTGAAGAAGGATATGCCGATGGGCAGCACGACGTCGGTCCATCCGCTCACTTCCAAGCCTGCGGCGGCGCCGACTGAGTTGATCTGCTCGACGAAGAAGTTGGCGTACTTGAAGTAGCCGAGCAGGCTCAGGTTCCCCAGCACCGAGGAGGCCACCGCCAGCCTGACCCGTCTGGGGCGATCGTGTTCGAGCCCGCCACCCGCTACCCATCCGGTGACGTAGTCGAGGCCAGAGCTGATCAAGAGAAGCGTGACCAGCCACCCCCCTCCATAGGCGTAGAAGACGACGCTGGCCATCATGAGGAGGACGTTCTTCCATCGGCCGGGCGCCAGGTAGTAGCCGAGCAGAACTCCGGGGAGGAAGAAGAACAGGAAGTTCTGAGAGGAGAAGACCATCGCTCAGAACCCGGGGACGCGTTCGAGCGGACAGGTGTCGACCACCTGGCTTCGCTCCCGCTGAGATGCGCAGCCAGACCCCGTCACCGGGGAGTCCAGTCTCATCGAGCCCACCCCAAGACGCTCTTCGGACCGTCGGGCAAGCGTAGACCCTGACGCGGCTTGTGAGAACGGGTTGGCCCATCAGCCCGGAGGCGTCACCAGATCGGGCCGAGCGACGCCTGTCGGCTGAGCACGGTATCCAGACGCGCCGCCAACCTCAGAGCGAGGGCGACGATGGTCAGAGTGGGGTTGGCGTAGCCCACCGTGGGGAAGACAGAGCCTCCGGCTATATACAGATTGTCCAGGTCGTGGGTGCGTCCATGCTCATCCACGACACCGGCGCCGGCGCTGGACGCCATTCGAGTCGTGCCCAGCTGATGCCACTCGCCTCGGAACGCACGCGGCGGGAACTCCTCTCCCAGCGTCGACACCACCCGCCCCAGCCCACGGTCGTCGAGAGCTCGATCGATCAGCCCTTGCAAGGTGCGCACGGTCTTGCGTTCGAGCTGGCCCGGACGCCAGTCGATTGCGGCTCTCGGAATCCCGAATCGGTCGACTTGGTCGCTCAGGATCACTCTGGACTGACGTCTGGGCTCCTGCTCAACAGTGATGGAGAGCCGGAAGCGGGGCTTGGGTCGATAGAAGCGTCCGGCTCCCACGACCTTCGGGAGGTGGGGGGACCGGCGGACGACATTGGCCAGGTGACCGAGAGCGCTCTCACCCGATGTGTTTCGACGACCGAGTGCATCCCTCACCACGGCGAGTGATCGGAGGAGGTCTGAACCAGCGACGTCGTCGCTGGGTGTCACCAGGGCCATCCCATTGAGGATCCCGTGTCGCTCCATCGCCGCCTCGCTCGGCACTATCGCCAGTCGTGAAGCGAACTGCTCACCTCGTTGCAGTTCGAAGGCCTTCCAGATCTGATCCTCGTGGCGGTTGGGGACCACCAGCCCGCTCCTCATCGTCGGATGCTCCATGAAGTAGGCGCCGACCAGGCCGCTGCTGTTGGCTACGCCCCGGGAGGATGACGAGCGGCTGGCGAGCATGAGGCGTGGTGTGTCGATGCCACCGCCTGCGAGAGTGAATACGCGACTGGAGACGCTGAAGCGATGCCCAGGGGCGGATGAGGCCACGACGTGGCTGAGCCGCGGCCCGTCCTTTTCTGTCATCAGCTCGATTGCTTTGGCGCGGATCACCAAGCAGACGTTGGCCGATGCCTCGATCTCACGACGCATCTTCTCGAAGTCGAATGTGTTCGAATAGCGGAACTCGACCTGTTCGAGGCCGACGATGTGGTCGTCGAGCGGGCCCCGACGCTTTCCGTAGTCGTAGGGTCCGAGACCAAGCAAGCCATTGGCCTCGACATAGTACGGCTCGAGTTCCTCGGCACCGAAGGGCCATCCACTTCCCTCGACCCACGATCTTCTCTCGAAGTCGGCCTGATCGAGCGGACGAGCCCGCAGCCACTCCTCCCAGAGATGCGACGAACCACCCACAGCCATGCCCCGGGCTTCGGAGAGAGGCGTGTACGGATGACCGACCACCTCCCCATCGGCCAACTCCCGGGCCGCGCTGTCGACGCGCTCACCGCCGGCCTCCAACAGGTAGACCCGATGATCGGTCCCGATGAACTGACGGGCCAGAGTGAGACCGGCCGGGCCGGCTCCTACGACGCAGAGATCGGCATCGATGACCTCACCTGTATTGATGGATGTCGCATCGATGATCACCTCCTCAGTTTGGCCCCGGTGCCCTATGGAAGCCAGATGGAATTCGTGGCACAATGCCGGGACAACGTCGGGTGGGAGCAAGGTCTGAAGGGGGATTCTCGATGAGTGCTCGGATTGTGGTGGTGGGGTTCGGATACGTTGGTGCGTGTGTCGGCGCGGTCCTGGCCGGGAAGAAATACCAGGTGGTCGGGGTCGACACCCGTCCCGAGATCGTCGACGCCATCAACGCAGGCGAGACGACCATGAACGAGCCGGGTCTCGGTGACCTCGTGCGGCAATCCGTCGCCGACGGGCATCTGAGTGCCACCATGGACATGTCCGAAGTCGGCGAAGCGGATGTCATCCTGATCACCGTAGGCACGCCGATGAACGGCGCTGCACCCGACACCACACAGGTCGAGGCTGCCTGCAAGGAGGTAGCCCAGCACCTGAGACCCGGCCAGTTGGTCGTCTTGAAGAGCACCGTGCCTCCCTTCACCACAGAGAACACGGTTCGGCCGGTTCTCGAATCCAATGGGTTGAAGGCGGGACAGGACTTCTATCTGGCGTTTTGTCCCGAACGTCTCGCTGAGGGTCGGGCCTTGCATGAACTCCAGGTGCTCCCCGTGGTCGTTGGCGGCGTGGACCCGGAAAGTACCGATCGGGCGGCCAGGTTCTGGGAGGAGGCCCTCGGGCTGCCGACCATCCGAGTGTCCAACGCGAGGACAGCCGAGATGTCAAAGCTGGCGGACAACCTCTGGATCGACTTGAGCATCGCCATCGGCAACGAGTTGGCGCTGTTGAGCGACCGGCTCGACATCGACGTGCTCGAGGTGATCGAAGCGGCGAACAGCTTGCCCAAGGGACGCCACCACGTGAACATTCTCCTGCCATCCGTCGGGGTAGGGGGATCCTGTCTGACCAAGGATCCGTGGTTCGTGGATCATATGGCCCGCGAACGCGGTCTAGACCTCACGCTTCCCGCTGCCGGCAGGGGGATCAACGAATCGATGCCGGCGACCTCGGTTGCCCTCATCACCGAGGAGCTGGCGGCCAGCGGCAGAAGCATCGAGGACTCCACTGTCGTGGTGCTCGGTCTGGCCTTCAAGGACAACACCGGCGACGTCCGGCTGACCCCGGCCAAGCCGGTCGTCGAGATGCTCGAGCAGACTGGCTGCGACCTCGTCGTCTACGACCCACTTGTCACACCCGATGGGATTGCTTCGATCACGTCCCTGAGACCGGCGGAGAACCTGCAGTCGGCGATAGCCGGGGCGGATTGCATCGCCTTCCTCACCGGTCATGACGACTTCCGTCGACTCACGGTCGAAGACATCGCCGGTGCGATGAAACCTCGAGGCGTGGTGTTCGACGGACGCATGTACTTCAGCCGGGAGCAGATCGAGGGCCTCGAGGCCGCGGGTCTCCGTTATCGAGGAATCGGTCGGTGAGGATCGCGGTCACCGGGGCGGCTGGATTCGTCGGAAGCCACCTCACCGAGACGCTCCTTCGCCAGGGGCACTCGGTGATCGGTCTCGACCAGTCGGGCACAACGCTGGACGGTGACGTCATCAAACACGCCTCGTTCACCTTCAAGAGCGGTGACATCCGCGACGAGATCTTCGTGTCATCGGCGATCGACGCCGATTGCGACCTCGTCTTCCACCTCGCCGCAGTCGTCGGTGTCACCAACTATCTGGCCAACCCGTTCGACGTCGTCGACGTCAATGTGCTCGGCACCCGCAACGTGCTGCTGGCCGCGCGAGCTGCCGACGCAAGGTTCTTGCTGGCGTCCACCAGCGAGATCTACGGCAAGAACCCCAGGGTGCCGTGGTCCGAGGACGATGATCGGGTGCTCGGGGGGACCCAGGTCGATCGCTGGAGCTACAGCTCATCGAAGGCAGCTGCAGAACACCTCACATTGGCAGCCGGCAATCGGTACGACATCCCGGTCACCATCGTTCGGTTCTTCAACGCCTATGGGCCGAGACAAAAGCCCATCTATGTGATCTCCAACTCGATCCACCGCGTCCTCAATGGCAAGCCACCCCTCGTCTATGACTCTGGAGACCAGACGAGATGCTTCACCTACATAGATGACATAGTCGAGGGCACCATCAGAGCCGGGACCCATCCCGCCGGTGTCGGCGAGGTCTTCAACATCGGTAGCAGCTCGGAGACCTCGATCCGTGCCGCAATCGAGACCGTCATCACCCAAGCCGGGGCACCCGACCTGCTGCAGGCGTTCTCCACTGAAGAAGTCTTCGGCAACACGTATCAGGACATCACCCGGAGAGTCCCCGATGTGACCAAGGCGCAATCCCTTCTGGGATGGGCGGCTTCTACCAGCGTCAGCGCCGGCGTCGGATTGACGATCGAGTGGGCGCGGGCTCACCCGTGGTGGCTGGAAGCTGCACGTACCGACGAGTCTGAGCCCACCAACACCTCGATCTCATCTTGAAGCGTGCCGTTTCCCAGCAGGGTCGAGCGTGGGCCGACGATGGACTCACGAATTCGCAGGGATCTCAGGATCGTATCCTCCATCACGATCGAGTTGGCCATATGGACATCCTCGACGATCGCCCCCGGGCCGACATGACACGACGGCCCGATCCTGCTGTTGCGAATGACCGCCCCCTCACTGATGCAGACCGGCCCGACGATGGTCGAGGCTTGTACCTCGGCGCGCTCGCCAAGCACGACCGTCCCAATCAACTCGCTGTCGACGACTTCCCCCGATCGAGAGTCGTGCAATTCGGCGAGGAGCCGGGCATTCGCGGCGAGAACATCAGCCACCGTCCCGGTATCGACCCACCATCCGTTCAGCGGCGCCGAGCGGACAGTTCCACCCTCATCGACGAGATGTTGAAGGGCATCGGTGATCTCATACTCACCACGGGCAGAAGGCGCAATCGCTCGTATCGATTCGGTGATGGTCGGTTGAAAGGCGTAAACGCCGACAATTGCCAGATTCGAACGAGGGATCCGAGGCTTTTCCACCAATGCCACGACGTTTCCCGCCTCATCGAGCTCGACGATCCCATACCGGCTGGGATCATCGACGTCAGTGACCATGATCGTCGCGTCTGCCCCCGTCGCGACATGCTGCTCGACGAGATGAGAAGCTCCGCCCGTGAGAAGACAATCTCCCAAGTACAGCAGCGAGGAGGAGCCCCCGATGTATGGGATGGCGAGGCCGTATGCCGCCGCCAGCCCGTTGGGCTGCTCCTGGACGACGATGGAATAGTCGAGGCCGTAGTCGTGTCGTTGCACCATCTGGGACACCGCCTCATGGGACTCCGGGCTGGTGACGATGATTGCTTCCTCGATCCCGCATGCAACCACGTCGGCGAGGACGTGACCGAGAACGGGGCGGTCTCCAACGGGAATCAGCTGTTTGGGAACCGAATAGGTCAGCGGTCGAAGACGTGTGCCGCTTCCACCGGAGAGGACGACCGCTTTCAAATTCTGGCGCTCATGCTGGTCAGTCACCCTAATTCTCGCCGCATGCGAAGGGCTTCCCCTCGATGACAGCTCTCCGGCGTCTGGAAGCCCGGACCTCGGACCCGGTCAGGGTCGCTATCACCGGCGCGGGCTTCGTCGCCCGGGGATTGGTGCACCAACTCGAGATCACCCCTGGTTTGGAGCCGTCCCTGATCGTCAGCCGCCGACCTGAGCAAGCTGTGGCCGTGTTCAGAGACTCCGGGTACAGCGAGTCCGAGATTGTCACCACTGACGATGTTGACCTCGCTGAGGAGGGGATCGGTGACGGGAGAAGAGTGGTGACGACCGAGATCGCACTACTCGAGCGCGTCTCAGGATTCGATGTGGTGGTCGAGGCCACCGGCGACGTTGAATATGGGGCCATGTCCTGTCTCAGGGCCTTGGATGGTGCCAAGCACGTCGTGTCCCTCAACTATGAGATGGAGGCGACCGTGGGCCCGCTCCTGGCTGACTACGCCAGCGGAAAGTCCCTCGTCTACACCGGATCCGACGGCGATCAGCCGGGGGTGATGATGAGGCTCATCGAATACACCCGGGGCATTGGGCTGGAGGTGGTAGCCGCGGTCAATTGCAAGGGGTTTCTCGACTATCACGCAACACCGGAGTCGATCAAACCATGGTCGGAGAGCCAGGGCACCAGCTTGAAGATGACCACGGCGTTCACCGATGGGACGAAGATGAACGTGGAGAATTGCTGTGTCGCCAATGCGAGTGGCCTCCGACCAGAGAGGCGAGGGATGGTCGGTGTGAAAACGACATTGGCAGATGCCATCGAAGACTTTTCGACGGCACTCGAGCAGACGGGGGTGGTCGACTACACCCTCGGGGGAGACTTCGGAAGCGGCGTGTTCGTGATTGCCGGCGGGGCTGATCCCGTCTTGGCCGCGCCTTATCTGCGTTATCTCAAAATGGGCTCGGGCCCTTGGTACTTGTTTTTCCGCCCATGGCATCTTGTGCAATTCGAGACACCATTGAGCATCGCCGAAGCCGCCCTCGACCGCACTGCCACCATCACTCCTCGTGGTGAGCCCACAACTCAGGTGATAGCCCACGCCAAGAGAACCCTGGTCCGGGGTAACACCCTCGACGAAATCGGAGGGTGGGATCACTACGGGTTGATCGACAACATATCCGATTCTCAGGGTCTTCTTCCCGTTGGCTTGGCGGAAGGTGCCGCCCTGTCGAGCGACGTGGCCATCGACCAGCCGATAGCACTCGATGACGTCGAGCTCGATGACCGATCGCCCATCGTCAGGCTGTGGCGGGCTCAAAACGAGCTCTTCGCCGACCCGGTTGATCGAGGTTGTGTGGCACGGACCTGGGATCGGATCAAGGCAGAACATGGCGGATAGGCCGGCATCAGGGTCTCAGGAGGAGTTGGACGTCACGGTGATCGTCATCTCCTACAACTCAGAGGGGCGAATCGGTGAGGCGGTCAGCGCCCACGAGAGCGCCCTTTCCCATCTCCGATCCGAAATCCTGGTGGTCGACAACGACTCGAAGGATCGCAGTGTCATCGAGGCGGAAGCTGCGATCATCCACGGCAGGGTCATAGCCAACGAGGTCAATGCCGGTTACGGCAATGCCGCCAACCAGGCGATCAGCGAAGCCCGCGGCAAGACGTGCTTGATCCTCAACGACGATGCCCGTCTGGCAACAGGTGCGATCGACCGGCTGTTGGAGGTCCTCTATTCCCAAGACGACATCGCTTTGGTGGGTCCTCGTATCGTGGATGAGGCCGGCAACGCCATGCCCTCTGCTCGCATGACATTTCCTGGTCCGCATGAGGAGTGGGAGAGGGTTTGGGACATCTTCCGACGCAGAGACAGGAACGTCTACTACCCGGCCAGTGACGCACCAATGGAGGTGGCGTGGTTGGTCGCTGCCTGCGTTCTCGGCAGAACCGGAGTTCTTCGAGAGGTTGGGGGATTCAACCCGGCATTCTTCCTGTACTCCGAGGACATCGATCTGGCCAGACGTCTCATCGAACGGGGTTACCGGATCCTGACGGTCCCCGATGCAACGTGTATCCACACCGGAAGCGTCTCGACTTCGGCGGCGTTCGGACGCGACAGGAGCATCCAGCGCCGGGCCGCTTCACGCGACATCTACTACAGGATCTGGCAACCTCGACTCAGTCGGGCCCTGATCCATCTGCGGCGTGCGATCGGGTTCTCAAATCAGCCTTGGAGATTGACACACCACTTGCTCAAGGTCATATGGGACGGGCGCTCGCTTCATCATCTCCGAGAGATCGAGCCCCTTCCCAACAGATCTGAAGCCGGCGAAGAGCACGGGGCCGCGAGAAGGTGAGCGGGTCGGAGCGATCGCGATCGCCGGTCGACTGCCAACCTCGGCGATGTCGGTAGAGACCTTCCTCGACCTCTTCACGCGTATTCAGTTTCAGGTGGGGTTGCTTGCCGGCGGTTTGGGACTCCTCCTCTTGCGAGTTCTCCCCCGGGGCCGCGTTGGCTGGGGTCTGGCAGCGACCATCTCCGCGATCGCGGCCATCCAGTTGACAGTTGGCCGTCGTATAGGTGTGACGATAGGGCTGATCGCACTGGGGGTCGGTGGGTCCTTGTTGGACCGAGTCGAGCCCGGGGCTCGAGCGACCGTGCAGTCGCTCGGATGGGTCATCATTGCCATGGGCGCCATCGTGACCACGGTGAGAGGAGGGTTGAGCGCCACCCCTTGGATCCAGGTCTTGACCCCGATCGTGGTGGTGTTCACCGGGTACTGGCTTGCGTCCTGGGGCCATCTTCCTCAGCGGATGCTGTTGGGACCTCTATTCGCCATCACCGCCTTTGGCATCTGGTCGACAGTTCCCAACACCGATTCGGCTCGGGTACTGATCGGCGTGTCTCTACCACTCGTCTTGGCCACCCTGCCCGGTTCGAGGGCTCGGATCTCCGCGATGGGGGCGTTTCCGCTGGCCGGCCTGACGGCATGGATCGCCGCGGATGGTGGTGCGCTGAGACACGGATCGATTGTTGGCTCATGGGCGTGCGTCGGGCTCCTGGTGCTCTTGCCGATGATCAAGAGCAACGGCGTCGAGCTTCGCCCTTCGTTGGTCCTTCTCGTCCAGGCCTTGTTTGTCCTGGTCGCCTCAAGGGCGTTTGGGCTCTGGGAAACGGCATTGTCGGCTGGCGTTGGTGTCCTCTCTCTGTCGGCCGCCTCCTACCTATTGCTCGCAAACGTTGGGAACCAAGACACTGTCGCTGGGCGACAACCGAAGCAGGAGCGTCGAAACGGATGAAGGTCTACGAGACAGAAATCGATGGAGTGCTCATCATCGAGCCGTCCAGGCACTTCGATGGCCGGGGATTCCTCTCGGAGGTCTTCAATGAGTCGCGCCTCGCCGAGGTGGGAATCGCGACGCGTTTCGTTCAGGAGAATCACACTCTCTCTACGGAATCGGGAACCGTTCGAGGTCTGCACTTTCAGATCCAACCGAAGGAGACGGCAAAGCTGGTGCGGGTGACGAGGGGTGCGATCTTCGACGTGGCCGTGGACCTGAGACGAAGCTCCCCGAGCTACGGGCAGCACGTGTCAAGGCTCCTCGACACCGAGAACTGGCGTCAGATGTTCATCCCCAGGGGATTCGCCCACGGCTTCTGCACCACACAGCCCAACACAGAGGTGACATATTGGGTATCCGACCATTGGAGCCAGGAGGTTGATCGCGGCGTCCGCTGGGACGATCCTGCACTGGGCATCGCCTGGCCGATAGGGCCCGAAGAAGCCATCGTCTCCGACAAGGACCGCGTTCAACCACTACTGGATGAGCTCGAGACCTACTTCGACTAAGGACCGCTATATCCGCGGGCTCGTCGGCGGATGCGCTCCTCGAGCAGCAGGCCGCCCCTGACTCGGTGACCGAAGAAGGCCTTACCGTCACTGAGCTGGATCGGAAAACGATGGATCATATGGGGATCGAATCTGGTTCTCGACCGTGGCGCACCCAGGACGGCGGTCTCATAGGCGCGAGACACCACCTCGTGCGCCGATCCACTCCAGTAGCCCCATGGATACGCGAAATGGCGCGGTCGCAGACCCAGACGCCTGTCGATGACCGAATTCGATGTCTCGACCTCCCAGAGCGTCTCCTCCTCACTTGCCAGCCTCAGATCACGATGAGTGTGGGTGTGACTCCCCACTGTCAGCAGACCGCTGTCCGACATCGCCTCGATCTGTCGCCATTGGAGTGGTACGGCGTCTCCGACGGAGCCTGACTCGATCATCTCAGTCGACAGGTAGAGGGTGAAGGGCATGTTGCGCTCGTGCAACAGTGGAAACGCCGTCGTGTATACGTCCCGGTACCCGTCGTCGAAGGTGAGCACCACGAGACTGTCTGCATCGGGCTCATGCCATCGCTCGATGGCGGAGTCGAGAGAGACGACCTCACGGTTCGCGGCCAGCCATCGAAGTTGCCACGTAAAGGCTTCCGCGGTGACTTCCATCTGACGTCCCAGCCCTGCCCCCACTTGGTGGTAGATCAGAATTCGGGGTCCGAGCGGGCTCGGGATCATCATGTCTGTCGTGGCGAAGACTGTCTTCGCCACTCCGCGCAAGACATTCATCCGGTCGAGACGAGAGCTTCCAGCTCCTCATCGGTCAACACCGGTCGAGGAAGCAGGTCCAACCGCTGCAACGGTGCGATGTTCGGCCGTACCCCCTCACTCCAAATCGGGCTCCAGCCCCGTGGCCGCTGGTCGTGCTTGCGCCATGGATAGACGAGCCTTGCCTCCTCGCTGCCGCCACCGCGCAACACACCCAGGGAGATCTCGAAGCGGTGGGCGTCCCTGAGATCCGCCTCGAATCTCTCCCCAGCATCCGCCTCACCCGCCTGTCGACTCTCCTTGAGGGCCCTCTCCAGCTCATGGATTCGCCGGCGCACGATATCGGTGGCCATACGACCCAGCTTGTCGTCGGTGAGCCTTCGGCCGTTCACCAACAACTGGACCGCGCCATTGGGGCTGGTGATGTGCCAGACATTGGGCTCGCGGTCCGTTCGCTCTAAGTGACGGCGGAAAAACTCGGCGCTGAGCCATCGGTCCATCTCGTCCGGCCCGGGTAACTCGACTCCTGTGAGAGTCCGGGCGATCTGGCCTGCGATACGTTGCCCGTTCGCAATCCCAACCTCATGCTCCAGTTCGAGCACCAGCCAGTGCCACACCGTCGGCACATCCTTGACGGCGGTGAGCGGGATGAACCCTCGCTCGAAAACCACATCGATGAGGTCGTCTGAGGCGTTCGCTTGACCCGGCTCAGCAGTCAACATGTCCTCGACGCGGGCGACCACGTAATCGGCAACCGGTTCGTAGGCTGTCGACCTGTCGGAGCTCTCCAGGGCATCTGCCACCTGAGCACCGAAAGGATCACCGTCCCCGTTTGCGATCGTTGATGCCATCTCCTGCTTGCCGTCGACCGTCAGTGCCTCGACGAGATGATCCAATGAGCCGTGAGCGTCGGAGGCCCAGCGCTTCTCGCCCGGGAACGGATAGAACCGGAGACGACTGACTGTCTCCGTCTGGAGCAGAGCTGGCGCCGGCTGCCGCCGAATTGTGGATGTCCTGTTCGCGGGGAGGCCGATCCGTGACTCGCTCCCATGCAACATGATCGCACCGGGGAGTTGAACTCGCTGCTGGTTGAGGTCCAGCAACACGGCATTGACCCGCGGCTGGGTCGTCTTGCCCGGCGCCACGGTGAGGATCGCGGCCCCCAGACGTTGCACGAGCACCTGCGAAGCCGACGACCCGGCATCACCACCCACTGCCAACAGCAGATCGTATCTCTGACGCGCGAGACTGAGGAACCGTCGGAATTGCGGGCCGGCTAGCGAGTCAGCCGGAGACTCGGGGGCTGTGCCGGCCGACATGACCGTCAGGTCCGCCCTGATGCTCACAGCGTCGTCGAGCAGATCGTTGATACGAGCGTCCAGAGTCTCTGGTGGCCCCGGTGGCAGTCGCAGGACTGCACTCAGCGTTGGCTCACCAACGTCATACTCGCTGATGTCGACGTGCTCGAGATAGTCGGCAGCGATGAGCAGTACCGAGCGGCCGGCGCTGGCGAACGAAGCAGCGAGATCCACTGCCAATGCGTGGGCATCTGTGGCTCCAACCCGATCACGCACGATGACCAGACCCGTCGGCTCATGCTGTATCAGACCGTCGATGGCAGTCCGGACCGCCTGCACCGATTCTTTGCGGCGCCCGCCAGAGGTCGCGTCATACCACGACGGGCCGGGGAGAGCGGTGACCTTCCTCAGCGGCACCGCTCCGAGCACCGGTATTGGCAGGTCATCCGCGAGCCATACCTCCTTGCGGGCCCTCGTAGTCAACACCAAGGCCAGAAGGGCGATACCGGCGCCACCCAGGAGGCCAATTCCGCCATTGACCAGCGGGTTGGGCGGGTCGGGCGTGAGGTCTTGGACACCGGTCGGCTGCAGTGTTCCCCCGGTACCTGTTATCCCGAAGGTGCGCATCTGATATCTCTGATACTCCAGCTTGATGAACTCGAGGATGCGGTTGAGCGAGTCGAGCTGGAGCAAGCCGACAGCATCCAACTCAGTCGAGGGGGCCGGGGGCAGGCCGGCCTTCTCCAGCTGCATCGCGCCGAGCTGGGCTTCCAGGTCGGCGATGCGTTCCGCGTTTTCCTGCTGCTGCTCCGCGGTCGCTCCAGCGTTCGCCACTGTCAGTGCGAGGATCTCCTCTCGCACCTTTGTCATCTTCAGGTCGAGAAGATCGTGTCGATCCTTCAGTGCTTGCTCGTCCATGGTGAGAACCGGCTGCAGCGCATCGATCTCAGCCTGGATCTCGACTGTTTGACGCTCGAGCTCGGACAGCTTTCCACTCACGTCTCTTCCGCTGCTGGGATCGGCATCCAGATAGGCAGCGACCAGTTCTCGAACCCGGCTCGAAGCTTCCTCGGAGCTATTCGCCCGAGCAACGAATACGAGACGCGCACCTGTGGTATCGGAGAAGATGGACGAGCCCGGGTATTCGGCGATTAGGTCCTGGGCGGCGAAAGCGGCGATGCCGCGTTCGGTTTCGATCTGCCCGGCAAGGTCTTCGATGGTCTCCTCGCCCTGCAACTCGAACTGGATGGCGGTGCTGGCCTCGAATACCGGGTCCGTCTCCCCCACCGAAAGGGCGGTCAGCCCGAAGCTAGACGCGAACCCCGCAGCGGCGATCAGCGCCACGATCGGCCACCGCGAATGGAGTATGCGAAGGAGTCGGTTCAGCTCCATGGAACTTCGGCCGGGGCGTCGGTCTCGATGGTGATGTCCGCTTTCGCAGACAACAAGTCGCCGCCCGTCAACTCCCGAAGGATCTCGGTCACGAGACCGGTATCACCGGCGAGGGCCAGCTTCTCCAACTCGGCGACACTGTCCATCACCACATGCGCCAGTGGGCTCGAGAGCCGCACCTCGAAGATCTTTTCATGTCGGGTTGGGTCCAAGGGATCGAGGGCGAGCATCTCGGTTAGCTTCTCACCAGGACGTCTTCCAGTAAAGCGGATCTCGACATCTTTTTCCGGGGAGAGACCAGCAAGGCGAATCAGTCGGCGGGCGAGGTCTTCGATCCTCACTGGCTCGCCCATGTCCAGGAGGTAGATCTCTGATCCCGTAGCCAAGGTGGAAGCCTGGAGCACCAACTGGACGGCCTCGTCGACTGTCATGAAGTACCGGGTCATTCCCGGATCGGTTACGGTCACTGGACCCCCTCTCTTGATCTGCTCGACGAAGAGTGGGATGACACTTCCCCGGCTTCCCAGGACATTGCCAAACCTGACAGCCGTGTAGACACATCCGTCCTTACGGGACGAGCCCGACTGGGTCATGAGCTCTGCTGCCCGCTTGGTGGCCCCCATGACACTGCTGGGCACCACCGCCTTGTCGGTGGAGATCAGCACGAAGCGCTCCATCCCGTTCCTTGACCCGGCCTCGATGACGTTGCGGGTGCCGATGATGTTGGTGAGGACCGCCTCCTCGGCATGATCCTCCAGCACCGGCACGTGCTTGAGCGCTGCGGCATGGAACACGACCTGCGGCCGGAACTCCTCGAAAATCCTGAGAATTCGCTCCGCATCCCGGACATCGGCCAGGGCAACCGTAACGTCGCCCTCCCAGCGTAGAGCCCCATCATGAAGGAGCGTCTCATCCCGATCGAGGGCGCATACCATCAACGGGGAGAACTGGAAGACCTGGCGGACGATCTCGGACCCTATTGAGCCACCTGCTCCGGTGACTAACACGCGCTTGCCCTCGAGCAGGTGCCGTACCGAGGCCAGATCGGTCTCCACCGGCTGGCGAATGAGGAGATCCTCCACCTCGATGTCCCGAGCGTCTACCGCTGAGACACCGTCCTGGAGCACGTCCTCGGCAGAAGGAAGCAGCCTGAGCCTGACATCCACGTCGAGACACAGGTCGACCACTCGGCGAGCACGCACCGAGTCGCCGCCCACCACGATCACTTCCTCGATCCCATGGCTGGTGACCACCTGGGCGATGTCCTCCACGGCACCCAAGATCTGGAGCCCGGCGAGGCGCCGGGACCCATTGGCCTGAACATTTCCGCTCGGTCCATCGGAGAGAAACCCGATCACCCGCCGGCTGCCCAGCAGCGGCGCCTGACGGGCGAAGGCAACAGCATCGCGGCCAGTACCCACCACGAGGACCTTGTGGGCTCCCGACAGGCGGTGATAGGAGAACAGCCGAGACCTGAATCGCACCAAGCCCATTGCGTAGAGGGAGATCAATGGACCGACGACAATCGTCAGCCAGGGGATGACGACTTCCCCCCCGGTGGCTGCTCGCAACGCGAAATTCCCTCCGACGACGACGGCTCCGGCCGCCGCGTTGGCCACAACCACTCGGGCCGCCTCACTCGTGCTGGCGTGCTCCCACACATGGCCGTAAGCGCCGCAGAGAACGTTGGCCGCCAAGTGCACCAGGACGATGACCGGCATGGCTCGAGCGAGATCTACCCACAGGTTCGGACTGTCCCCCACCAGAGGGTCGAGCATTCGCAAGCCGAGGCCCAACGTGTAAGAGGCCACCACGATGAACAAGTCAGTGATCGCGAACGCGATGTCTGCTTGGACCCTCGATGCCGCCACCGCGAGCCTCTGTCCCCTCCCCAACACGGTCCCACCCATCGCCCCATCAAACACGTCGCCTCCCAAAGCGTCTCCCCCGTGGTCCGGAATCGACCACGCAGAGTGGAGACTCTATCAGACCCAACGGCACCGTGGTTCGGCCAATTTGACCACTGATCGTGACCGATCAGAATGCCGGCCCGCGGCGATCCGAGTACGATCCGCAAAGCCGACTGGAGGAATTGGGGGGTTCATCGATGAAAGTGGTGGTCACCGGCGCGGCCGGGTTCTTGGGTCGACACGTCGCCAGGCACTTCCGCGACCAAGGATGGGAGGTGATCGGCTTCGACGTGGCCTGGTTCGACGAGCCAGGCATCCAAATGGTGCAGGGAGACCTCACCGACGCCAACTCGGTGCGCTCTGCCATCGACGGTGTCGAAGTCATCGCCCACATCGGCGCCGTAGGTGACGTCTATCTGGCCGGCGAGCAACCAGCGCTCGCCGCAGAGGTCAACGTCCTGGGGACCGCCAACGTGATCGAAGCCACGATGGCAGAGGGAGCGAGGATGGTGTACGCCTCGACGTGGGAGGTGTATGGCGTGCCGGTGACAGAACCGATCACCGAGGACCACCCGACCATGCCCGACCATCCCTACTCCATCACCAAGCTCGCCGGAGAGTCACTGATGCTGGCGGCGGCCCACCTGCGTGGCCTTCCCGCTCTGGCCCTGCGCTTGGGAACTGCGTACGGCTCGGGCCTCCGCCCCAATTCGGTGTTCCGCATCTTCTTGGACAAGGCCAGAGCGGGCGAGCCGATCACCATTCAAGGTGACGGCTCACAAGGTCGTCAGTTCACCCATGCCTCGGACATAGCACGGGCATTCGAGCGAGCAGCCCGCTCTGACGCAACGGGGATGGCGCTGAACATCGTCTCACCGGAGACGGTGACGGTGAAGGAGCTCGCCGAGGAGATGGTGGGTCGATACCCCACCGACGTCTCGTATGGTCCGCCCCGACCCGGCGACGTCCCTCCAGCCCTGGTCTCGGCCGAACGCGCCGCCGAGGTTCTGGACTGGCGGGCGGAGATGCCATTCTCTCGAGGGCTCGATGAGCTCATCTCGAGTGTCGTCGCCGACTGATCGGGTCAGGGTCCTCGTCCTGATCAAGGGTCTCGGTATCGGGGGAGCTGAGACTCTGATCGCCGAGTCGGTGTCTCACTGGGACCGTGCGCGCTTCGATTACCAGGTTGCCTATCTCCTGCCCTGGAAGGATCAACTGGTCGAGAGGCTCGAGGGCAGCGACGTGACGGTCAACTGCCTCGAATGGGTTGGCGCGCCTGGGGCAAGAGTCGTTGGGAGGTTGCGTCGCCTGGCACGCTCCTTCGAGCCCGACATAGTGCACTCCCACCTCCCCGCAGCCGGCATATTGGCTCGTCTCGCCCTCACCGGCACTCGACACGTCTACACCGAGCACAATGTGGTGAGCTCCTACCGTCCGGTCACCAGAAGACTGAACTGGGCGACCTACGCGCGGAATCGCGCGGTGATAGCTGTGTCCGAGGCGGTCGCCGCCAGCGTCGAAGGGTACCCCGGCCCTTCCACCCGGGTGGTTCCGAACGGGGTCTCGGTGCAGGTCACCGGGGCCGAGGCAACCGCAGCTCGAACCGAGTTGGGGCTGAAGGCGGAAGATCCCCTGATCGTCCATGTGGGCAACATCCGGCCTCACAAGGGACACGCGACGCTGGTCGAGGCGGTTGGCTACCTGATGCGGAAGATCCCAGCCGTGACCGTGGCATCGATTGGCGGCGAGAAACACCCTGGCGACTTGCAGCGTGTGCGGGACATGGCAACCGCGAGCGGGGTGGCCGACCGGATCCGCTTTCTGGGAAGGAGAGCAGACGCCCGAGCCTTCATCGCCGCCGCAGACCTGGTGGTGAACCCCGCCGACGTGGAGGGTCTCCCGGTCTCCCTGCTCGAGGCGCTGGCGCTGGGACGGCCCGTGGTAGCAACTGCTGTTGGTGGCGTTCCCTCTGTCATCCGTCATGAGATGACCGGTCTCCTGGTGCCACCGGGTGAGCCCGAGAGCCTCGCAGAGGCGATGGCCCGAGCGCTGGGCTCACCCCAGGCCATCGAATGGGGCCGAGTCGGCGCCCGGCTGGTGCGGCGTGAATTCGGGCTCGATCGGATGGTCACCGCATACGAGAGGATCTACGAGGAAGTCGTGCATGCCTGACCTGATAGTGCGGCGGGCAGTCGATGCCGACCTGCCACAGATTCTCGAGACTCTGAAGGCTGCTCTCGGGGAAACGCCGCTGCTGAGACGCACGTCTGAGCTCTGGGCATGGAAGCACATCGATAATCCGTTCGGACGGTCGATGATCCTGGTCGCGGATGCTCAGGGACGGATTGCCGGGGTCCGGGCGATGATGCGTTGGGAGTTGGTGACCCCGCAGGGGGCCACCCTGCGGTGCCTTCGCCCGGTGGACACCGCCACCCATCCGGAGTTCATGAGGTCGGGAGTCTTTCGCCGGCTCACCACGGCCGCCGTCGACGAAGCGAAGTCCGCGGGGATCGACCTGATATTCAATACCCCAAACGAAAAGTCTGCGCCGGGATACCTCAAGATGGGATGGCGACCAATAGCCGACCTGGACGCTCTGGTGCGACCCAGGCTCGGCGCGTCGGCCCGAGTCCGTCATGACACCCCTCCGTCCATCGAACAGCTGGCACCAGACCTCGAGTCACCGAACCGGTTCGATCTCGAAGATCGGCCGCCGCGCGGGCTGCGCACCCTCCGGTCCGAGACGTACCTGAATTGGCGTTTCGGCTCTCATCCGACCGCGAGCTACGGCGTACTTCGCGATGATGGGGGTGTGGTCGTGGCTCGGGCCAACTCACGAGGGAGATGGAGCGAGGTGGTGGTCTCAGACCTGCTCGGGGGTGCCGACTCTCGTTCCATCAAGCAACTCGCCCGCCTCAACCGAGCTCGTTACATTGCCGGCTGGTTCTCTCCCGGTACGCCGGAACGACGGTCCGCCATCCGGGGTGGCATGTTCCCCATTCCTCGACGTACCCTGCGTCTGGTCGCCCTCCCCATCGTCGAGCTCGAGACCGATGTCTTCGATATGGCCTCGTGGGACCTGGCCACGAGCGATCTGGAGTTGCTGTGATCAGAGATTCGATGCCATGGCTCGGCGCTGCCGGCGCGACAGTGATCTTCGGGCTGTTGGTCGCCATGGGCACGACCTGGACCGATCTGGGTTTTAGCGGCGCAGGCGACGCCGAAGTAGCCCCATTCGCCTTCACCACGATCATCGCCTTCCTCGTTTTCTTGATCATCGGTTCTCGCATGGGCTCCGGGCCGGACCACACCTGGTTGCTCAAATGGGTGATAATCGGCTTCGCAGCGAAAGTCGTCGGCACCATCGCCCGGTTCTACATGGTCGTGGCCCTCTACGGTGGAGGCGATTCCTATCGCTACTTCAGGGTGGGGACCGAATTCGCGGAGTCGTGGCGCCGGGGGCAGATCCCCACGCTGTCGGACTCCGGCGCCTTCGGAACTCAGATACTCGAATACCTGACCGGAATCCTGCTGGCCGTCTTCACCCCCGAGATGATGGTCGGGTTCCTGCTGTTCTCTCTCTTCGCCTACGGAGGACAGCTGATGCTCTACGCCGCGTTTCGGCGGTGGGCGAAGCCCTGGCAGCTCAAGCCGTATGCCTTGCTTCTCTTGTTCCTGCCCAGCTTCGTTTTCTGGCCATCGAGCATCGGAAAGGACGCAATAGTGGTGTTCGCCGTGGGCGCCGCTGCGTACTTCAGTGCCCGAGTCCTGGATACCTACGAAGTCCGGTTCCTGGTCGGCCTCGCCCTCTCCCTCGGTCTCTTGGGGCTCATTCGGGTCCACGTCGCCGGACTCGTGGTGGTAGGGCTCATCCTCGCCGGCTTGATTTCCAAGATGAGAGCCGACGCGGGAGCAACTGTCCGCCTCCGTCGGCTGCTCACGGTGGGGAGCTTCATTGCGGCAGCCGCCGTCCTTTGGGCTGTCTTCCCAGATATCTTCGGCGTCGACCTGACAAGCGTCGAGTCTCTGGATAGCTTCACCTCTGACGTCGTACGACGCACATCCGAGAAGGGAACCGTTGCCGCTGGTGGGCCCGTAGCCGGGCCGGGAGATGTACCCGGAGCCATCGTCCTCGCGCTGTTCCGACCGCTCATCACCGAGGCCTCCGAGCTCCAGCACTTCTTCGCCGCCGCGGAGACGACCCTCTTGCTCGGCGTGGCTTTGTGGAAATTGCCCGCGATGGTGAGAAATTGGAGGTCCTGGCGCCCCAACGGATTCCTCGTGTTCTCCACGTTCTATGTGATCAGCTACTCGATCGCCTTCAGCGTCGTCAGGAATCTCGGAATCATCGCCCGTCAGCGGGGCCAGGTCCTCGCCTTCTTCCTGGCAGTGCTCGTCGGACTGGGATGGGAAGAGCGAAGAGAACGAATTGTCAACCTCTCCGACCTCACCCCTCGGCCAGAGTTGACCCCACCCCGAGAACCACGGCTAGCGACAACCCGACCACCAGGGCGATGATCGCGGCGATGAGGTCGCCCCACAGACCTGAGGCGCCTACGAGGAGCAGTACCCAGATAGTCTGCGCCACCACGAACATGGCCACAACCCGGGCGTCGGAGAGGCCCCGTTGCCGTAGCCGGTCGTAGGTGTGGTCACGATCACCGGAGAAGAACGGTGATCCTGAGAGCCCGCGGCGAAATAGAGTGACTCCGAGATCGACCAGGGGCAAACCAATGAGCCCCACTGCAACGACGCTGCCCATGCGATCGGTGCTCCCCCACATCGCCGCCCAAACCGCCAGCACCCCCACGACATAGGCACCGTTGTCACCAAGGTAGAGCCGGGCCGGGGGTCGGTTCCAGACCAGGAAGCCGAGCAGCGCCCCAGCGATGCCGAGAACGATCCAAGGGTCGATGGCCCCCTGGGTGACGCCGAACCATCCCATCCCGACGATGGCCACGGTGGAAACCGACCCGGCGAGTGCGTCGAGACCATCGAACAGGTTGATGCCGTTGACCACGACTACGACGGCGACGACCCAGAAGACAGCGAGGGCGGGCTCGATCGGGCTCTCGCCGAGTGTCACCAACAACACCCCGGCTGCCAGCGCTCCCAGCAGTCTGATGACAGGACTCAGACCCCGGATGTCGTCGACCAGACCGATCAGCCACACCACCAATACGGACGCGAGCAGCCCGGTTTCGAGCACATTGGCCACCACGAGACCGGCTATCGCCCCCACCAGGACGGCCACGCCGCCCAGCGGGACAGGTGAGCCGGAGTGCGGCTTGAGATGGTCGTCGGGATGGTCGACTATGCCGAGCCGGGGCCCAAGCCAAATCATCCACCTTCCGAGGACCAGGCTCACCACGAGGCCAGTGAGAAACGCTACAACTGCCATTTCATCACCAACGATTCCACTCCTCGGTGAACCTCATAAGGCCTCGGAGTGCCGAAGCCCATCTTGCAGTACAGCGTGATGGCCGCTGCGTTGTCCGCTCCCACCACGACTTTCATCTCCCCCATCCCCTCCTCCTCCGCCCAATGGAGCAGAGCCCTCACCAATTGTTGGCCTAACCCCGACCGGCTGACACCAGGAGCGACCGCCATCGAGAGCAGCTCGGCGGAAACTTCCCCACCATCCCCACCATACCGGAGCGTCTCCCAGATGCGCCTCCAGGTAGACACACGGAATAGGGCGGGGACCAGCCGTAGCAGCGCCCCGAGCACATGCCTCCTGAGGAACTCTCTGTAGAAGGCGTTGGTGTCGGCTGTGCCCGCGATGAAGCCGACGACTTCATCCTCGGATTCGGCAACGATCACCGAGCCATGCGTGCTGTGTATCAATGCCTGGTACAAGAGACGGAGGAAACCCGGGCCCAGTGAGGAGAGAAAGCCAGTTTCGATCCGGCGCCTGTGGAGTTGAGAGATCGCCGGGGCATCTTCAGGCGAAGCCGGGCGGATCTTGATCTCATGGCTACCCGCTCGAACGGTTTCCCAGCCGAGCCCTTCACGGTCGGCCAGGCTGCGGTAGGTGTCCATGACGATGTCCACCACCGATCGCTCATCGAACTCCCGCCGGGCCTTGGCCGCCGAGGCGGCCCCCATCTGCGAGCGCAGGCGGGCGTCACCCACCAGCCTGGTGATGGCTTCGGCGAGTTGCTGTGGATCGGCAACCGGGACGAGAAATCCGTTGACCCCTGGTTCCACCACCTGACGGCACCCTCGGATATCGGTGAGCACCAGGGGCAGGCCGCAGGCGGCGGCCTCCATGGCGGCGCGTGGGAAGCCCTCGCGATGACTGGGCAGGACGAACACGTCGAAGGCGCCATACAGGGCGTCCACATCGCGACGCATGCCCAGAAACTCAACACGGTCGACACTGCCATCTTCGGTCACCAAGGCGTCGGTCTTGTCGGGGTCAGAAGGGCCAGCCACGAAGACCTTCACATTCTCGTCCAGGAGCCGTGCCGCCTCGAGGAGCTCGGGGATGCCTTTCTCAGCGACCAGTCGACCTACCAGCCCCACCGCTATCTCGTCGTCCGCGATCCCGAGGTCCTCCCTCGTGCGATTTCTCGAGGCGCCAACACGTTCTGGGTTGAACTTCCCGAGATCGACTCCATTTCCGAGAAGTCGGAGCTTGCTAGCAGGGGCGATTCTCCAACTGCGAAGCAACTCCAGGTCTTCCGGATTCTGAACCAGTTCGGCGTGTGAGAATCGGGAGGCGACCGCCTCCAACAGGTATACGAACATCCGCTTCAGCCATGGAGAGTCTTCGGTGGCGTATAGACCGTGGACGGTGTTCACCACCAATGGCACACCCGCCAGGCGGCCCAGGACCCGCCCGTACAGGCCCGGCTTGGGATTGTGAGTGTGGAGAATGTCCGGATTCTCGGCGCGAAGCGCCAGCCACAACTGGCGCATGGCCCTGATGTCGGCGATGGGGCTCATCCCGCGAGTCGACGAGGGGAGTGAGACGTGGCGAATCCCCCGTTCCTCGAGCTCGGGCACGAATGGACCGGAGGCACTGATGCCTATGACCTCACCGAGATCTCTCGCCGCTTCCAGCTGGGGGAGCACCAGATAACGCAGGCTGAGATCGACCGTGGTGAGGTGGGCGATCTTCACTTGGCGACGCTTCGCAGCAACTCGGCGTACCGATCGACTACGTGGTCCAGTCGGAAGAGGTCGGCAGCGTGACCTCTCGCCGCCTGACCCAACCGGGAGAGAAGCTCACGGTCGGCATCGAGGTCCTTCAGGGCTTGGGTCAGTTCTTCGTCGTCCGCCCTGGTCACGAAGCCGGTCTCCCCATCGCGGATGGCTTCTCTCACACCCCCCACGTCAACGGCGACGGTGGGAACACCGGCGGCGCTCGCCTCGATGATCGCACCAGGGAGGCCCTCCGAGAGTGAGGTGAGAATCAAGACATGGGCCCATTCCAGATGCGGAGTCACATCCTTGACCGAACCGGCGAATTCGACGCGATCGGAGGCGCTCAATCCTCTTGCCTGCTCCTCGAGTATGTTGCGAAGCGGGCCACTGCCCACGAATCGAAGTCGTGCTTGTGGCAGTCCGGCGACGGCGCGCAACGCCTGCCCCGGCCCCTTCTCCTCGGTGAGGCTGCCGATCATCAACACATGGAGGGGCCCGGTCGGGAGCGGTCGAGACATCCTGAAGAGCTCTTCGGGTACGCCGGTGTACCCCGTTGAGATTCTTCCCGCGAGCGAAGGCTCGAGGTCGACGAGTTGCGCACGGGTGGTGTCAGACACTGCGATGACGTGGTCGGCACGACGCAACATGAAACGGTTCAGCCATCGGGAGACTCGTGAGCGAAGCCAGTAGTGGGGCTCCCCAATTGCCACGTATACCAGCCCATACCGGCGACCCGGTCGAGCGGCTATCGCATAGCGCAGGGTGGCCCCCCCGTTGGCCACCACGACTTCGGGCCGGAAGACTCGCGTCTTGCGTCTCAGCGCAGCGGCGATGCTCAGGTCGAAGCGCGACCGTACCTCGAGATCCGAGCCGACCAGAGCCTCGAGATCGACTCTTGGTTCCTCACCATGGCTTCTCAGCGCGGCTGCCTCGATCACCCAACCCCGCTCTGTCAGGCCGGCACGAAGACGCTCACTGAACACCTCCGCTCCTCTCCGCCGATCAGTCGAAGCCAGGATGAGGGTGCGGGGCGGACCACCGGCCTGCTGCTCTGCCGCGACCCGCTGACGCCATCCAGGGAACGCGGACGGGGCGCGCAGCAGTAGGGAGACTCGCTCCCGAGGAGAGTCGTTGAGCAGGACCGCGGCCAGGTTGACCGGGTGTGGCCTGTGACCATCGAAACGGACCAGGTCCACACGAGTCAAAGCCCACTCGAGAAACGAGACCGGCAACGACCTCGGCCGAATCGAGGTGAGGACTTCGTCGGGCACGTAGGCGCCAAGGACGCGCCTTGCCAGCCACAGCGCCATGTAGCTCGTCGAGCGTAGGCCCCAGGCTTTGGCCACCTCCTCGGCCCCGCTCCAGTCCGCCTCACCACGGGTGATCTCCAGGAAATCACGGAAGAGGATGAGCCTGAAACGATGGTCGAGAACGGCATGGGCGGCGAGGAAGGCCAGCCGATAGCCACTGGGCAGCTCCCAGAGCGGTCCCAAAGGCGAATCTCCTTCGAAGTGGGCTTCCTCCCAGGCCGCATCCGTGGCTCCGTCGGCCGATCCACGGAGTTGACTGTATGAGAAGAGGTCCCAGTGGAGATCCAAGTTGAACCGAATGCCGGTCTCGTCCCTGATGAGCACGTCACGCTTGTCCGCCTTGGGCCGCTTCTCGGGGACGTTGAGTGTCGCCGGATAATCACGGAGCACCTCCAGAGCGAGGTCCACCTCGCTGTCGGGCACCAGTAGGTCGAGGTCGCTGAAGGGCCGAAGCGTCGGATCGTCGTAGCGCGTGGCTATGGCGGGCCCCTTGAGCACTGCCGCCCTCACACCGGCCGCGTGCAGGTCGCGCAGCACCTCTCCCAGGTGATCCTGGAGAATCCTCATGCGGGACGACTCCCGGGCATGGATCGCCCGCACCAGGGCGTCGTCGCTGTGTCTGGCTAGAAGGGGAATCAGGCCGTGGCGCTGCGCCAGCTCAACCAGCCCCCCAGGCACCGGGCTCGGGCGAGGGCCGGCTCGATCCGCGGTCAAGTCGACCAGATATCGACTGGTGGCATCCCCCCCGTTGAAGGCACTGTCCGCGCCTGTCTTCCTCATTTGCCGGCTGCCAGACTAAGAGGGTGGGCCGATACCGCAAGCACGTCACCATCTGCACCGAAGACAAGACCTTCGCCAGCGCGGTGCGCATAGTGCTCGACGGTTACGACTCGACCCTGGTTCAACATCCGGGTTCGGTGGAACTGGACACGGATCTCTTGGTTTACAGAGTGGACGACGACCCTCCGTACGATCTCTTGTCGAAATTGGCCTCCGAGATACCCACACTCGTGCTCGGCAGCGAAGAGCAACTGGTCCCGGCGGTTGACAGCAACTGCCGCGGGTTCCTCCTCGACTCTGCACCTCTCGACGACGTGAGAAAAGCGGTAGACACCATTGTCGCCGGTGGCGCTGTGGTGCCACCCGAACTGCTCGGCGCTCTGCTACGTCACGTCGTGCAACGGAGACGGAGCAGCGTTGCTGCGCCCGGTCTCGAAAATCTCACCGATCGGGAGAGAGAGGTATTCCGTCTCGCCGCCGGCGGCGCTCGTAAAGAGGAGATCGGACAGAGACTTTTCATCAGCCCGGCCACCGCCCGGACCCATCTGCAGAAGGTGTATCGCAAGCTCGGGGTGCACTCCCAAGCCGAGTTGATCGCCCTGGCCTCACATGCCAGGGGTCGAGAGGAGGAGACGTGACGGAGCATCCCGAACGGAGAGGCGAGGTGGTCCAGGCGGAGGGCGCTGCCGGTTGGACTATCTACGAGCCGTCGACCGACTCGTTGCACCTGCTCAATGCGAGCGCCAAGGCGATTTGGGATCTATGCGACGGTCTGACCAGTCCCTCGGAGATGGCGGCCGCCATCTCCGAGTTGACTGGTGTTGATCCGGACCAAGCTGAATCGGATGTACGAGAAACCCTGATTCGCTTGAGAGATTCCAGACTCGTCGCCTAGACGGTGCAGTAGGTGTGTGCTCCGTCCTGGAGGTTGAGAGACTGACATGCGTTGCCGCCGGTCGACTCGTCTGAGCCGGCCTTCAACAGAATCCTCCCGAGCGAGCACCCGGAAGTGAGTTGGCTCGAGTCCACGGTCACGTTCACACAGGAACCACTTGCCGCGCCCACGCTAACCCAGGCCGGCAGGTTGGCAGCCACACTTCCGGCGAGCGTCATCTCGCAATCCGGCGTGGCTCCGGCCTCCGGCGAGCCGTTCTTGTTCAGCTTGGTGTGGAACGAGTCCTCGCCGCATGTCCAGCTGATCACCATGTAGGAGATGTCCTTGCCGGTGGGGCTGGCGGTCTGGGCGAACGCCCTACCCATGCCCAAGGTCTGGACCACCGGTGTTGCCCATATCACGGCACCACCGAGCACGGCGCCCCTCCGCAATAGATCCCGCCTGGTGATCCCCTGATCCATTCCCTGGTCGCCTACTTCGCCCACTGTTCCTCCCATGCATGCCATTTAGGCG
>DATFGI010000045.1:0-19047 GCA_035249605.1 Acidimicrobiia bacterium | reverse complement strand
TCGTGGTCATCTCCGCGGCTTCGGTGGTCGTCGACGCCGCCGGAGCCTCGGTGGTGGTGGAATCACCACCCTCTTCGGCCGGGCTACAGGCCGCGACCACTAACGCGAGGGCCGCGGTCAGCGCCCAAAGGGCTCTTCTCTTCATTCTTGCTCCTTGCATGATTTCCCATGGCGCACTGAGGATTCCCCGGGTTCTTCGCCCGCTCCCAGGAAGAGTTCAGTGGTCCTTGGCGAGGGTAGTGGCGCCACTCAGACTGCGACGAGTCGATCCACGACTTCCCTGAACTCGTCGAAGTCCCTGACATCGACCGCGCCCTGGATCGGCTTGTTCCAGGGACGGACGTAGCGGCACACCGTTGCTTCCGGGCGATGCCTGACCAGCCCGGGGAGGACATGGGGGCCGTCGTCGAGATAGACGTCACAATTGACCAGCCACTTCTCCTCGAGGATGTGCACCTCGTCGGCGGGGATCTCGTGCTTGTCGATCCACTCGTAGGTGTCGCCCACCGCGAACTTCGGTTTGGTGGTCACCACCACGATCTCATGGCCGGCGGATTTCAGAGAGTGCAATGCCTCCACAGCCCCAGCGAACGGTTCGAGATGCCAGAAGACCGATTTTCCGTCGAGATCCGAGGACCATCTCCAGAACTCGCCGATGTTGGTGAAATGGGTGAGATCGACGAGATCGTTCCAGCGCTGGGAGTCCTCGATCACCAGAGCCGTCCCGAACTCGCGGTTGTAGAAGTCCATCCAGCCCTTGGTGAAATTGGCGACGACTCCGTCGAGGTCGATCCCTAACCGCATCGGGCCAACATATACGGAGGTCTCGCGCTGTGATCCATGCCAAGCCACGACAGAACGCCCCGAGTCTCGGGGCGTCCTATCGGTCCGAAGTGGATGTGATCAGAGGGAGTCGTCTCGTGACACTTCGCCGCGCCACCCGCCGGTCTCGGTGCCCCGGTCCTCGATGAAGTCCTTGAACCTCTCCAGGTCGCCCTTGGCCCGTGCGGACACAATGCCGGTCATGTCCCCGATCTTCTCGGTGGCACCTTCGGGGTCGAACCTCATCTGGAGAGTCACTCGGGTCTGGTCGTCGCTCAACGGATGGAAGGTGACTACGCCACCGTGATCGGCTCCGGCCCGGGAGGTCCAGGCGATGCGCTGGTCGGGCTTCTGCTCGGTTATCTCCGCATCGAATTCGCGATCGATGCCTGCGATGTCCACCTTCCAGTGGAGATGGGTGTCGTCGATCTGGGTGACCTCCTCGACACCGTCCATGAACTCGGGGAACTCCTCGAACTGGGTCCACTGGTTGTACGCGGTGCGGACATCGGTGTTGACATCGACGCTGTGGGTTGCTTCTCCCATTGGTGACCTCCTGTCGTGGGCGTCACCGCGTGGTACCCGGCCCGAGTCGGGCTAAACCGCCGGGCACGGATACGAGCGTGTGCAAATTACGGTGCGATAGCACCGCATTTGCACACGCTCAGAACTCGTGATCGAGGGGGTCCTCGGCGTCCTCCGCCTCGGGCTCGACCACCGCCTTCGACGGCTTGTAGAAGTCGAGGCGGTCTACCGGCATCACCACCGAGCTCAACGTGTTGGAGAGGTGGGCGCTGATCCGCTTCAGATACCGATAGAAGAGGGCGCGGGGTGCCGAGTAGCGGCCCGGCTCGTCGGAGGTCACGTACTGGATGATGTGGGTGTCGTAGTGACCGAGGTCATCCCGGATCGCAGGGATCAACTCGTGCACCGTCTGCGCATCCTGGGTGGCGAAGGCGGTGATGGCCCGCTCGATCAATGAGGCCACCCGCATCCGGTGTTTGGTCAGCTCGGTGAGATCGTCGGCGCCGGCGAAGCTCACTCCGATCTGCGCCAGGTTCCAGATGTTCTTGCAATAGTCGCCGATGCGCTCGATGTCTTTGGCCACGGACATGTATGCGAGCATCAGACCTTGGTCCACCTCGGCGCCACGCACCGTCCCGTGCACCAAGAGCTCGCGGCGGATCGCCCTCTCGGTCCGGTTGAGGTCCTTGTCGGTCTCGTCGAGTTGGTCGCCCGCCTCGAAGACGTCCTGCTCGCCGAAGAGGGCGGCGGTGGCGAGGCGGAACGTGTCCTGACAGCTCGCCAGCATCTCGACGAGCTGTTGTTCCACGGTGCTCAGCTGGTCGGTTTCCCTGAAGATGGAGAACAAGGCTTCCTCCTAAGCGACCAACAGTATTACCACCGGGAGCACGATGAACTGGCCGATCACATAGGCGGCCAGCACCGTCTTGTTGCGGGTGCCCACGGCCGCGGTCCACTGCGCCAGCCGGATCGGGATGGCCCGCATCCTCGGTATCGGGTAGATGATCAGGATCCCGAGCGCGTTGAACACCGTGTGGGCCAGGGCGATGACCAGCGCCTCGTGAGAGTCGGTGGCCAGCGAGGCCAAAAGGGCGGTGATGGTGGTGCCGACGTTGGCTCCCAGGGTGACCGGAAAGGCGTTCTGGAGGGTGAGGACGCCGGCTGCGACCAGGGGAACCAGAAGCGAGGTGGTGATGCTCGAGCTCTGCACCGCCACGGTCATGACCAGACCCACCGCCATCGCACTCAGACCAGCGCCTTTGGCGAGGACACCGTTGATGGCGTTTTCGATCCGCCCGGACATGACCAGCTTCATCTGACGGGTGATCATCCACAGAGCCGCGAAGATGAGGACGAGCCCGACGACGAGCACGATGGGGGCCAACGCCCCCTGCCAGCCTGCTGACTGGATGGCCTGTCCCAGCCAATCGATGGGCACCTCGATGGCTCCTTTGATCGGGCTCGATCCTGCCCCGGCGCCTCCGGGGAGGATTCGGTCGGCAGGCCCCGCCACCGCCGTGGCCAGCCTGCTCACCAACCCGAAGCCGATCTCCAGGGGCAGCAGGATCACCACGGTGATGATGTTGAAATAGTCGTGGATGATCGCCCCGGCGAAGCCACGCTCGAAGTAGGCCCCCTGGCGGATGTGACCCATGGAGGCGAGGGTGTTGGTGATGGTGGTGCCGATGTTTGCCCCCATCACCATGGGCACCGCCGTCTCCACGGGGAGCACGCCGGCGGCGACCAGACCGACGATCGTCGAGGTGGTCACCGATGACGATTGCACCAGAGCCGTGCTCAGGATCCCGGCGGCGAGACCGGCGATCGGGTTGGACACCAGATTGAAGATGGTGTCGACCAGGTTTTCGCCAAACGCCGATATCCCGGTCTCCAGGCCCTTGATGCCGACCAGGAAGAGGTAGAGAAACGCCAGGGCGAGACCGAGTCGAATGACAGACTCGGTCCGGGATGCGGCTTTCGAAGGCGCGTTCTCAGGCGCCGAGCTGCCGGTGTCTCCCATTGGCGGGGGGCAGGGTAGGGCGCCGGCGACTCAGATTCCCACCACGCCCGTCCACAGGTTCAGACCACCTGCACCCAGGCCATCACCTCGGGGAGACGCCGCCGTAGCAGCTTGGAGGAGAGCCAGAGCGAGAGCGAGTAGACCCCCAAACCCCACACCACCGCCCCCAAAGCGGCGATCCAAGGGTCGAGCGGCTGGTTGAAGGACACGGTGAGAGCGACCACCGAGGCGGGGATGACCAGGAGCAGCCCGATGGTGAAGAACGAGATGGTCTGGCTGACGATGGCGAGACAGCCCTGCTCGGTCGACTGGGCAAAGACGTCGGTCCCTTCCCGGGGCAGCCGGAGCGGGGTGAGCACCGAGACGATGTTGCCGACCGCGAGCTGACAACCGATGGCGGCCACGCTGAGTGGCAGAGCCAGCCACGTCCACCGCCAGTACCCGGTGAACCAAGAGAGCAGCACCGCGAGGAGGGCAGTCTCGATGAGGAGGGCCATCGCCACCGCCAGGTTCTTGCCGCGGAGCATTTGCGACGGGGTCAGTGGAAGGACGAAGAGATAGCTGGCAGCGTTGCGTTCCCATCCGAAGAGGTTGAGGGCTATGGGGAGGCCGACGAAGAGCACGAGGACGGGGGCCATCAGCGGGGCCCAGTCGTTGTCCCGCACGTCGAAGAGCCCCGTGCTGCCCATGACCGTCCCGGCGACGGCGAGACCGACGAAGATCACGGTCCCGGTCCACACCAGACGCTGACGCGGGTCACGCACGTAGAACCGCAGCTCCTTGCGGGTCATGGTGGGGATGACACCCCACAGTCCCGTGGTGAACCCGTTGCGTCGAGCCCGGGCCGCGGGTCGGCTTCCCTCCCGAGGTGTGGTGAGCATCCAGGTGAGGAGACGACGCCACACTGCAGCGAGAATCACCAGACCGATCACCGCCGCGCCGAGATGGGTCAATGCAGCCGATACCGAACCCGACGCCGCCTCGACCATCGCCCGCTGGGCCGCCACCGGCGGGATGAAAGCCGACCAGCCCATGATCGAATGGGAGACGACGGCACCCGCAACCCCTTGGGATTCGACCATCCCGGTGATGGACCGGTAGGCGAAGAAGGACCCGGCGGCGATGCCGAGGATGAGGAAGGTGGCCACGTCCCTGCCCCGGCGGGTCCGAAGGATGGCGGAAATGGCCGCTGAGAAGAGTTGGGATCCCACGGCGAGCAGGGCCAGGTAGACGGCGGAGGCGGGGAGGACCATCCACCATCCATCACGGAGCACGACGGCGTTCGCCCCGAGGGTCATGATCGGGACAATCGTGGCCGGGGCGACGAAACTCGCCGCGGCCAGGCCGGTCACCATCCGTCGGTGACTCACCGGGAGCACGGCGAGCTGCTGGGGGTCGAGGTTCTCGTCGAGAGGGAAGATGACCACCGGGAGGGTCACCCACGCCGCGAAGAAGAGGAGAGCGACCCAACCCATCAGCTCGGGGAGAGCCCGAGTGTCGAGGTGCTGTGCGGTCGAGGTCAGAGCATTCGCCAGATACCAGCCCGCCCATCCCAACAGGAGAGTGGCGATGGGGAAGCCAAACCGGCGCTGCAGGTCGTAGCGGACCCCGTTCCAGGTGAGCCGGGCCTTCAGCCCGACGAGGTCTCGTACCACGACAGCCGATCTGCTCGGTCGCCTCCCACCGCGGCGATGAAGGCATCCTCGACGTTGTCCTTGCCGGTCGCCCGGCACAGGCCTTCCGGGGTCTCCTCGATGGTGAGACTCCCGTCGATCATGATCCCGATGCGGGTGCACAACTTCTCCACCAGATGCATCTCGTGGGAGGAGAACACAATGGTGGTGCCGCCGGCCGCCGCCTGCTGCAGGAGGTTCCGGATCAACCGCGCGGATACCGCGTCGACCCCCTCGAATGGCTCATCGAGGAAGAGGACCGGCGGGCGGTGGATGATGGCGGCTCCCAGGGCTACCTTCTTGCGCATTCCCCGGGAGTAGTCGCCGATCAGCTTGGCGCCCGCGGAGGTGAGGTCGAGCATCTCGAGCAGCTCGCTGCGCCGCCGCGAAGCCTCACCACGGTCCAGTCCGTGCATCGCCGCGGTGAAGTCGAGCAGCTCTGCGCCGGTGAGACGCTCGTAGAGGTTGAACTCCTCAGGCAGCACGCCGATTCGCGATTTGACCTCGGTCGGGCTGCGCCACGTGTCGAACTCACCGATGCCGACTGCCCCCGCGCTGGGACGAAGCAGCCCGACTATGCACTTGATCGTCGTGGTCTTGCCCGCTCCGTTCTGGCCGAGCAGGCCATAGAACTCCCCACGGGCGATGGAGAGGTCGACGGAGTCGACCGCGGTGGTCTTCCCGAACTTGCGGGACAGGCCTTTCGCCCAAACCGCAGGTCGGACAGGGGCAGCGTCGATCACATGCTCGTCGGCGAGGGACTGGGTCACTGTGGGGGAGTATCGACGGGTAGGGCTCGTAAATGAACATTGAACTCCTCTCGGTGACTCCACCGCCTGCCTTTCCGCCGGATGAATCTGATCCCGGGCCCGAACGGGGGTGAATCAGTCGGCGACGGGAGGTACGGTGGGAACGTCTTGCAGTACCAGGCCCTCTACCGCAAATATCGCCCGCAGACCTTCGATGACGTCATCGGCCAGGCCCATGTCACCACCACCCTGGCCCGGGAGGTCTCCGACAACCGGGTGGCCCACGCCTACCTGTTCACCGGGCCCAGGGGCACCGGCAAGACCACCACGGCTCGCATCCTGGCCAAGGCGCTCAATTGCGAGAACCGCAATGCGGACGGTTCCCCCTGCAACAAGTGCTCGAGCTGTCTGGCGATCACCGAGGGAAACAGTCTCGACGTGATGGAACTGGACGCCGCCTCGCACAACTCCGTCGACGACATGCGGGACATAAAGCTGAGCGTCACCACCGTTGCCTCGGCAGCCACCTCGAAGCGGGTGTTCGTCCTCGACGAGGCCCACATGCTCTCCAAGGCTGCGGGCAACGCGTTGTTGAAGACCTTGGAGGAGCCTCCCGATCACGTCCACTTCGTGCTGGCCACGACCGAGCCCTACAAGCTGCTGGATACGATCCGCAGCCGCACCCAACGCTTCGACTTCCACCCCGTCCCGATCGAGGATCTGGCCGGATACCTCAGCTCGATAGCCGACCGCGAGGGGTACACAACCGACCCCACCGCCCTCATCGCCATAGCCCGTCACGCCGGGGGTTCGGTGCGCGACTCGCTGTCGCTGCTCGAGCAGGTGGCGGCGCTGGGCTCGGGGACCGCAGACGTCGCCGGGGTGAGACGGGCACTCGGGCTCGCCGACTCCGAGGCCTTCATGCGACTCGCCGAGTCGATTGCCGCCCAGGATGCCAAGTCCGCCCTCGAACTGGTCACCGAGCTGGCCGCCTCCGGTGTCGACTTGAGACGATTCGTCTCCGAAT
Source organism: Acidimicrobiia bacterium (assembly GCA_035249605.1). Taxonomy (GTDB): domain Bacteria; phylum Actinomycetota; class Acidimicrobiia; order Spongiisociales; family ZC4RG35; genus JANQRA01. The sequence continues at coordinate 12,231 of DATFGI010000045.1, read as the reverse complement.
CCATCGGCTTCTTCCGCGGGGTGTTCCTCGCCCACTACGCCCCCAATCTGGCTGAGATCTCCGACGAGCCGCCCGAGGTCTACGAGTCGTGGAGAAAGGCAGCAGAGATCGTCCCGCCCGCCGACGTCCTCCGCGCCGTCGACCTTCTCGCCGAGGCACTGGTCCGGTTGCGTGAGGGGCGAGAGGAGCGGCTCATGGCCGAGCTCGCCCTGATCAAGCTGACCCGGCCGGAGACCGCCACCGACCCCCAGTCACTGGTGGCGCGGATGGACCGTTTGGAGAGACGTCTCCCCAAGCCGGGGGAGGCAACGGCTCCCTCGGCGCCCAAATCCGCCCCCGCCCCGGCTCCGGAAGCGGCAACTCGCACTCCCCAAGAGTCCGCGCCGGGCGACGAGCTGGCCAAGGCTGCTGCTCCCCTGGTCCCCGACGAGGACGAGAAGGACGTCGCCGAGGCGCCGGCTATCGACATCAGCTTCGAGCAGTTGCAGAACATCTGGCCAGGGCTATTCGGGGGCCTGCGCGATCTGCTCGGGGCGCGACGGTGGGCGTTCTTCCGTGAGGCGGTGCCGGCTGCCGTCGAGGGGAGCACCATCATCCTCGAGGTAGCCCACGACTTCCATCTCAGCTCGCTGGAACAGGACGACGCGGTGGCGCCGATCGTCGCCGCCAAGGCAGCCGACCTCCTCGGGGGGAAGGTGAAGGTGAAGTTCAGGCTCTCCAAAACGAGATCGTCGGATGGGGATGATCGGGTCGACCTCTCCCAGCTAGAGGATCGTCCCGACGCCCAATCCGATCCCGCCGCGCTGCTCGAGACCGAGCTCGGGGCCAGGGTCGTGGAGGACTGAGGGCAGCTCCCGACGGGAGGTACCCTTCGCGTCATGAATCGTCAGCCCGACATGCGTCAGATCATGAAGCAGGCGCAGGAGATGCAGGAGAAGCTGGCCAGGACCCAGGCCGAGCTGGCCGAGCGCCGCTTCGAAGGATCGGCGGGAGGCGGGATGGTGACCGCCGTGGTCACCGGTGGCCCCGAACTGGTGGAGGTCCGCATATCTCCGGATGTGGTCGACCCCGAAGATGTCGAGATGCTGGAGGATTTGGTGGTGGCCGCGGTTCGCCAGGCGATGGAACAGGCTGTCTCGACCGCCAACGCCGAGCTGGGTGGGCTGACCGGCGATCTCGGCGGACTCCTCGGTTGATGTTCGAGGGCCCGGTTCAACGTCTCATCGACGAGATGAGTCGGCTTCCCGGCATCGGCGGGAAGACCGCGCAGCGTCTCGCGTTCCACCTGCTCACCGTGGAAGAGGCCGACGCTCGTCGGCTCGCCACGGCCATCGTCGACATGCGGGACCAGGTGGGTCAATGCCAACGCTGCTTCAACGTCTCCGCGGGCGAGCTCTGTGCGATATGCCGCGACACCCGTCGTGACGACAGCCTGGTCTGTGTCGTGGAGCGGCCCCAGGACATCGTCGTGGTCGAGCGCACTCAGGAGTTCCGGGGCCGTTATCACGTCCTGGGCGGCTCCCTGTCCCCGATCAACGGGATCGGGCCCGGCCAGCTTCGCTTCGATGAGCTGCGGAAGCGTCTCCAGCCGGAAGGGATCACCGAGCTGATAGTGGCCACCAACCCCACTGTGGAGGGTGACGCCACCGCGATGTACATCGCCCGGGAGTTCAAGCCATTGGGCATGCGAGTGACCCGGTTGGCCAGCGGACTCCCCGTCGGGGGCGACCTCGACTACGCCGACGAGCTCACTCTGGGAAGGGCCCTTACCGGGCGCTCCGAGCTCTGAGATGTCGGTCGCCAGTGGGGAGACACCCCAACTCATCACGGATCGGGCCCATGTGGTGTGGGACTGGAACGGCACGCTGCTCGACGACCTCTCCATCGTCGTCGCCGCAGTGAACCGCTCCATCTCCCAATTGGGTGAGGGCCCGATCGACGGCGATATCTATCGGGATCACTACACCAGGCCGGTGCGTCGCTTCTACGACGCCTTGATGGGCCGCGTCGTCAACGACGAGGAGTGGCTCCGCCTCGACACTGGGTTCCACGACGCGTATTTCACCATGGCAGAGGAGGCCCGGCTCACCGAGGGTGCGGTGGAGGCCTTCGATCATCTGGACGCCCATGGCGTCGGCCAGTCCCTGTTATCGATGTCACCGCAGCATTGGTTGGATCAGATCGTGGATCGGCTCGGGCTGACCAAGCGTCTGCAACTGGTCGACGGGCTCTCCGAGCCCACCGGCGGTCTCAAGGCCCCCCGGCTCGCCGAGCACCTCGAGGTCCTCGGCATCGACGGTGGGGACGTCTTCGTCATTGGCGACACCCCCGATGACGTTGCCGCCGCCCGTCACGTCGGGGCAACCCCCATCTTGTTCCATGGGGGGAGCCACCATCTCGAGCTGCTCCAGGCAGAGGGGGTCCCCGTGACCGAGACTCTCGTGGAGGCGGCCGAGATGGTCACCTCGGCCTTGGCGGTCAGTCGACGGTGAAGTTGGCGATGGCCCGCAGCCGCTCCAGGTTGTGGACCGCGCTCATGTAGCGGACCGACCCCGTCTTGGAGCGCATGATCACCGAGTGGGTGACGGCCCGCTCCTCACCCCGGTAGTTGACTCCGCGCAGGAACTCGCCGTTGGTGACCCCGGTGGCGGCGAAGAAGATGTTGTCCGAGTCGACCAGGTTGTCGGTGGTGAGCACCTGTCCCAGGTCGAGGCCCCTCTGGGCGGCCAGATCCGCCTCGGAGGGGTCGCGTGGCCAGAGCCGGCATTGGATCTCACCACCGATGCATTTGAGTGCGGCGGCGGCGATCACGGCCTCCGGTGACCCGCCTATCCCGAGCAGAATGTCAGCCTCGTGATCCTCCTGAGCGGTGGCGATGGCACCGGCCACGTCCCCGTCCCGGAACAGTGAGATCCGAGCCCCCGCTTCCCGCGCCGCGTCGATGTGGGGCTGGTTGCGAGACCGGTCGAGGATCAGGACCCTGAGATCGTTCATCTCCTTGCCGTTGGCCTTGGCGACGCTTCGAAGGTTCTGCTCGATCGGCGCATCGAGGTCGATGGCTCCCGCCGCCTCCGGACCGACCGCGATCTTGTCCATGTAGACCAGGGGTCCAGGGGCGTACATCGATCCTCTCCCCTCGGCGAGAGCGATCACGGCGATTGCGTTGGCCAGGCCCGAGGCGGTGAGTTGGGTCCCGTCCACCGGGTCGACGGCGACGTCGACCACCATCCCCGTGCCGTTGCCCACCCGCTCGCCGTTGAAGAGCATCGGGGCCTCGTCCTTCTCACCCTCCCCGATCACCACCTGGCCGTCGATGTCGATGGTGGAGAGATGGAGACGCATCCCGTCCACGGCCGCCTGGTCGACCTGCTCCTTGTCCCCCCGGCCCATCCAGCGGGCGGCGCCGAGAGCCGCGGTCTCGGTCACCCTGACCAGGTCGAGCCCGAGATTGCGCTCTACCGGCTCCGCCATCAGCCGGCGACCTCGACCACGATGGCGTCACCCTGGCCTCCGCCCCCGCAGAGCGCAGCGGCACCGACCCCTCCCCCGCGGTGTTGCAGCGCGTTGATGAGGGTGACCACGATCCTGGCCCCGGTGGCGCCCAGGGGATGGCCCAGAGCGACCGCCCCTCCGTTCACGTTCACCTTGGACTCAGGGATGTCGAGTGTCCGGGCAGCCCAGAGTGAAACCGCAGCGAAGGCCTCGTTGATCTCGACGAGGTGGAGGTCGGAGGGCTCTAGCCCGGCCTTCTTCAACGCGACGAGCAGTGCTTCGGCCGGTCGCTCATGCAGGGTGGCGTCGCCGCCACCGATCTGGCCGTAGGCGAGGATCTCGGCGAGCACCGGCGACCCTGCGGCCTGGGCCGCCTCACGGTGCGCCACCACCACTGCCGCGGCGCCATCGGAGATCTGAGACGCATTTCCCGCGGTGATCGTCCCCGACTTGGTGAAGGCGGGGCGGAGCGAGGCCATGGTTTCCGCGGTGGTGCCACTGCGGATCCCCTCGTCGGCGGTCACAGTCACCGCCTCACCCTTCCGCTGTGGGACATCAACCGGAGTGATCTCGCTGCTGTACTCGCCGTTGCGGGTGGCTTCCTCGGCGAGTTGGTGGCTGCGCGCCGCCCACTCGTCCTGCTCCTCCCGGGTTATCCCGAGACGCTGGTTCTTCTGGTCGGAGGACTCGCCCATGGTGCACTGGTCGAAGGCGCAAAACAGCCCGTCGTGCTGCATGACATCGACCATCTCGGCATTCCCCATACGCGCCCCCCAACGCATGTCCCGGCTCACATAGGGGGCGTTCGACATCGATTCCATCCCCCCGGCCATGACGAACTTGGAGTCACCCACCTGGATGGCGCGGTCGGCGAGACCGATGGCGGACATGCCGGAGAGACAGACCTTGTTGACCGTCAGCGAGGGAACGGTCATCGGAAGACCCCCTTTGACCGCGGCCTGCCGGGCGGTGATCTGCCCCTCGCCGGCCTGGAGGACGTGACCGAGGATGACCTCGTCGAAGACCTCCGGCCCGACCCCCGCCCGCTCCACGGCGGCGGCGACGGCGGCTCCACCCAGGTCGACGGCACGGAGCGGGAGCAGAGCGCCTCCATATCGCCCGATCGGTGTGCGGGCGATGGCGGTTATCACCGAGTTGCTCACGGAGCCAATGGTACCGATCCCGAGGTGACAGCCTCACGGCCGGCGCATACCCTTCCCCGGTGAAGCTGATCAACCTCGATCACGTCGCCGTCGCCGTCGCAGACCTCGACTCGGCCCTGGAGGGGTACCGGGGGAGATACCGGGTGGAACCGATCTACCGGGAGGTCGTCGAAAGCCAGGGTGTCGAGGAGGCGATGATCCCGGTGGGTGGCTCTTTCATCCAGCTCGTCCAGCCACTTTCACCTGAAACCCCGGTGGGTCGTTTCTTGTCTAAGAAGGGTGAGGGTCTGCATCACGTCGCCTATGCGGTGGTCTCCATCGATGCCGCTCTGGAGCATCTGGTCTCCGTGGGCGCCCGTCTCGTCGACAGCGAGCCGCGGGTCGGAGGGCGGGGGACACGGATCGCTTTCGTCCACCCCGCCGATGTCGGCGGGACACTGATCGAGTTGGTGGAGCTGTCAGGTGATTGAGCACATCGAGATCAAGGGTGGTGCCGGTGAGTTCGAGGCGGCTGTGATCGCCGTGGTGATCGATCGGATCAATCGGGACGAGATCGCAGCACGTCAGGGCCGGGGCAGGGAACAGCCTGGTCTCCCCGCCTGGGTCCGCGCCATCCGACCAGAGGACAACCCGAGTCCTCGGGACCTGCCATATCCGGATTGAGTGGCTCGAGCGTTGCTCACGATCGACTCATCGGGTGAGGACCTCGGTCATCTCCGGTGAGCGGAGGAGGCGGGAGACGGCGAGGAAGGCGGCAAGGGTGGTCAGGCCACCCAACGATCCCGCCCCCAGCGCCTGCCAGAGCGAGACCGCGTTCTCGTCGAGAATTGTGTTGACCACCAGAAGCCCGACGCCGCCGGCCACCACGGCCGATACCGTCGACCGGAGGAGGGCGGGGCCCAGCCGGCGGACTGGATCCCAGCCCGAGTCCCGGCCCCAGGCGGCCAACAGCCCCAGTGCATAGCCGATCATCACGAGGGTCGAGGCCAGGGCGAGCCCTTCCACCCCCATCAACTCATAGAGACCGAGCCAGAGTGGGACGGCGACGAGAGTGAAGACAGTGCCGACCAACATCGGGGTCCACATCTTCCTCTTGGCGTAGAAGTGACGTGCGAGCAGCTGGTGGAGCCCCCAGGCCGGGATCGAGAAGGCGAATATGACCAGGAGCCCGGCTACCTGTTCGACGTCGTCTCCCGTGAACTCCCCATACCGATATACGAGACGGACCAGGGGACGTGCCACCGCCACCAGCCCGGCGGTGGCCGCGGCGGCGACCCAGATGGTCTTCCGCGCCGCCCGACCGGTGGTCTCGACCAGCTCGGAGCCCGCACCCCGGGCGAACAACGATGCCAGGAAGGGGAACGCTGCCACCCCGGCGGCCTGGGCGATCACCCCCACGGGCACCATGTTGAGCCTCCTGGCGTAGAAGAGGGCAGCGGTGGCGCCCTCGTCGACCTGGCCGAAGAACCGGACGAACTGCTCGTCGAGAACGGCAACCGACTGCCCGATCATCAGAGGCAAGGCGAGCAAGAGGTACTCCCGGACCGCTGACCCCTCCCCAGGTGTGGCGGTGAACCAGGTCCCGGTGCGCCGGGCCCCGAACCATTGCAGACCGAAGTTGCCCACGGCCGCCCCGGCCACCGCACCGACCAGGAAAGACCGGGGCGAGGGATCGCCCATCGCCCAGCCCACCAAGCCTCCTCCGATGATGCCCAGGTTGTAGACGAGTGGGGCGGCCGCAGGGATAACGAACCGCTTGTGGGTGTACTGGACAGCCATCAGCAGCGCCCCCAGCACCAGGAACACCTGTGCGGGCAACACCACCCGGGTGAGCGACACCAGACGCTCGGGCTGGTCTACCCCGGGGAAGATCAGGTCGACCAGCGGCCCTGCCAGCACCCACATCAAGGCGGTGAGGGCGACGATCGCCACGGCTATGAAGCGGAACACCGAGGTGAAGGCGCGGCTGGCCGCCCCCGGATCGCCCGCTTCGAGGTGACGGCTCAGGATGGGGACCAGGGTGATGGTGAGATAGGCGCCGGCGAGGAGATAGTTGACGAAGTCGGGGATGAGAAAGGCCTGCTGAAACAGGTCGGCCTCCTCGCTGACCCCGAACAGGGCGGCCAGTAGAGCCTCCCGTCCCAGGCCCAGGATCCTGGAGAGGAGGACGCTGGCGGCGATCACCGCCGCCGCGGTCCGCATCCTGATCGGGCTGCTCACGGTGTCCCGACCCGGGTCCGCAACTCCTCCATGAGTTTCAGAGGCACGGCGAGGTCCCCGAAGCCCCGGCCCAGACCCAGACCCGGCTTGTAGGTGCCGTGGTAGTCGCTACCGCCAGAGGGAACGAGGTCGAAGCGGCGTGCCAGATCGGAGTAACCCTCCCGCTCGTGCCTCCGGTACGACCCGTACACCGCCTCCAGCCCCACCAGCCCGGCGCGGCGGAGGCGGGTCAGCAGCGCTGCCATCTCGGGACCGGTGGTGATCCCGAGGGTGTGAGGGTGGGAGAGCACGGGCACGGCGCCAGATTCTCGCGCCAGGGCGATCGCCTCTTCGGGACCGAGGCGTTCCCGGTCGGCATAGGCGGGCCTCCCCTGGCCGAGCCACAGCTCGAAAGCGGTGTGAATATCGGGCACATAGCCCCGCTCCATCAGGACCGCGGCGATGTGGGGGCGGCCCACCGTGCCGCCACCGGCCATCTCCTCTACCTCCTCGAGGGTTAGCTCCATCCCGGCCGAGTTGAGACGGCTCACGATCTCGGCGTTGCGGGCGGTCCGCCCCGACTGCAGCCCGCCCAGCCGGTCCTGCAGTGGCCCTCGCCCCGGCTCGAGCCAGAGGACGATGAGATGCATCGCCCCTGCCTCGTAGGCGAGGGAGAGCTCGACCCCCGGGATCAACTCGAGCCCGGTTCCCTCTGCCGCGGCGAAGGCTTCGGCCAAACCCTCCTGGGTGTCGTGATCGGTGAGGGCGAGAGCGCCCAGACCGACCTCCAGTGCCAATGCGACCAGTCGGGCTGGAGGATCGGAGCCATCGGAGGCAGTGGAATGGGTGTGGAGGTCGACGGTCAAGGCCACTGGCCGATGATGTCTCAGCGGTGGGTCAAGAATCGGCCACGTCGATGGTGACCGACTCGATGTACACCGTCTCCAGGGGCAGGCTCTCCTCGACGGTGCCGGGGGCGGTGGCCTTCTCGATCGCCAGCATCCGGTCCATGGCCTCCTGCCCGGAGATCACCGTGCCCAGGACGTTGAACTGATTGGTGAGGAATCGCCCATCGTCGCCGACGACGATGCGGAAGATCGAGCCCGTGGTGCGCGCCCCCCGGTTGGCCATCAGCACCACGCCCTCCTCGTACACGAAGCCCTCATCGGGGAACTCGTCGGGTATCAGGTAGCCGGGGCCACCGGTGGCGTTTGCCGCCGGGTCTCCGGCTTCGATGACGAAGTCCTCCGAGATCCGATAGAAGACCTGGCCTTCGTAGAAGCCTTGTCTCGCGAGGAAGACGAACGAGTTGACCGTCGCCGGCGCTCCCTCGGTGTTCAGGTCGAGGGCGATGTCACCGCAGGACGTGGCGATGGTGGCGGTAACGTCTTCGGAGTCGCTCAACCCCTGGTCCTCAGGCGCGTCGAAGCTCATCACTTCTTGCGGCGGGGGAGCCTCGGCGCCACATGCCGTGGGCTGGTCACGGAACTCCGCGTACGAGGCGGGGAGGTCGGCGGACTCGGAATCGAACAACCCGGTCAGGGCGAAGATCCCGACGACGATCAGACCGAATACCAGGGCGGTGGTCAGACGTCGTCCCAGCTCACGCCGCGATTCCCTCTTTCGCTCCGCCTCTCTCTTGGCGGTGCGCTGCTCCTTTTGACGCTGACGTCGATCCGACATGGCGGAGCGACTCTAGGGCGGGACCGGGCCCAACTCGGGGCCGGTGTTCGTATTCGGGTCGACGAGGCTCCAAACTGTGGGTGATGGCGATAGTCGTGCAGAAATACGGCGGTACCTCGGTGGCCGATCCCTCACGGATTGCCGCCGTGGCCGACCGTGTCGTGCGCACCCGGGGCCAGGGCCACGATCTCGTGGTGGTGGTCTCCGCCATGGGCGAGACCACCGACACACTGCTCGACCTTGCCGCCCAGGTCACCGACAGGCCGCACCCGAGGGAGATGGACATGCTGCTCACCGCCGGGGAGCGGATCTCCATGGCCTTGCTCGCTATGGCCCTCAACGACCGGGACGTGCCCGCGGTCAGCTACACCGGCTCTCAGGCCGGCATCCTGACCGACAACGCCCATGGCGGCGCCCGGATCACCCGCATCACCGGTGAGCGGGTGCGGGAGTCGATCGAAGCCGGCAAGGTGGTGATAGTGGCCGGCTTCCAAGGAGTGGATCCCGCCTCCAGGGAAGTCACCACGTTGGGCCGGGGTGGGTCGGACACCACCGCGGTCGCCCTCGCCGCCAGCCTGGCGGCGGGGTCGTGTGAGATCCTCACCGACGTCGACGGCGTGTTCACCGCCGATCCCCGTGTCGTCCCCGAGGCCCGCCTTCTCGACGAGGTCGACTACGAGCAGATGCTGGCGCTTGCCGTCGCCGGAGCCGGTGTGCTCATGCCCCATTCGATCGAGTTCGCCCGGGACCGTCAGGTGCCGGTGCACGTCAGATCGTCTTTCCACGAGAAGGAGGGCACCTGGATGCGGCCCGGCGCCGCGTCGCGCGAATTCGCCGGGCTGACTCACACCGTCGAGGCGGATCGAGCGGTGATCACGATCGTGGGAGGGGAAGCCCGCTCCGGCGCCAACGAGTTGATGGTGGCAATGCACGACGGAGGCCTGACCGCGGCGTTGGTCGGCGCAGATGAGCTGTCGGTGTCGCTGCAGGTCGAGCCGGAACAAATCGAGGAGGCCCTGCGGTTCCTCCATGAGCGTCTCATCCAACTGGAGGTCTCCCCATGACGACTGTGGCGGTGGTGGGTGCCACCGGGGCCGTCGGCCGCACCATGATCTCGATCCTGGATCAACGGGACTTTCCCGCCGACCGGATTCGTCTCGCCGCGTCGCCCCGCTCTGCGGGTCGCCAGATGCAGACCCGTTTCGGGTCGGTGGAGGTCGAGGACCTGGCTACCATGGATCCCACGGGCATCGACATCGCCCTCTTCTCCGCAGGCGGCGCCCGCTCCCGTGAGCACGCCTCCCGCTTCGCCGGGGCCGGTGCGGTGGTCATCGACAATTCCTCGGCATTCCGAATGGCCGATGATGTCCCGCTGGTGGTGGCCGGGGTCAACGACGCCGCGGCCGAAGACCACTCCGGGATCATCGCCAACCCCAACTGCACCACTATGACGCTGATGATGGCCGCCGGGCCGCTCCATGAGGCCGCCGGTCTCCGATCGGTGGTCGCCACCTCGTATCAATCCGTATCGGGATCCGGTCAGCAGGGTGTCGACGAGCTGTTGGGCCAACAGGGGCTCCTCGGAGCAGATGTTCAGGCATTGATGACCGGTGGCTGGGTCGATCCCGGACCTGGGCTTTACGAGCGGCCGATCGCCTACAACGTGCTCGCGTTGGCCGGCAACCTGGTCGATGGCGGTTACACGGACGAGGAGATGAAGCTGGTCAACGAGTCGCGCAAGATCCTCTCCCATCCGGATCTGGCGGTGGAGCCGACCTGTGTGCGAGTCCCCGTCCTGGTCGGCCATGGGGTGGCCGCGACTCTCCATTTCCATCGTCCGCTCACGGCCGACGAGGCGGTGTCGATTCTCGGCTCCGCCACCGGAGTCGAGTTGTGGAAGGACCGCACCCCGACACCCCTGGACAGCGCAGGCATCGACGAGGTGCTGGTGGGCCGGGTCAGAGAGACTGTCTCCACCCCGGGTGGGATCAACCTCTGGGTGGTCGGAGACAACCTGCGCAAGGGCGCTGCTTTGAACGCGGTGCAGATAGCCGAGTTGCTGGTCTGATCAGATCTCGGTATGGGGCGACCGCATCAGGGCGGCCATCTTCTGACGCAGGGCGGGATGGGCGTTGCGCAAGCCCAGTTCCACGGCAAACCTCGCGTCGTCTTCTACGTCGAGGACGATCGCTTCCCCTTCGGCCCTGATGTGAAAGCCGTCGGGCATCGCCGAGATCCGCATCTCGTTGCGGTCCCAGTCCGCCACTTCCTCGCCCCCGATACGCATCACCAGCCGGTCTCCACTGAGGTCGACCAGGACAGGTGTGGCCGCCGTCCCCTCCCCCTCGATCTGCAGACGTGCCTGAAATGCCGTCATCTCCTCCTCCGGATGACTAGTCAGTAGCGGTCAGACTATCGCCTCAGATGAGTGGGTCGATGGTTCGATCGGCTCACGTGATCAGCCCCACGATGACACTGAAGATGGCGGTCTGCGCGGTGAGGGAGCCGATGGTGGCGATCATCTGCTGGCGGAAGGCGCGGTGCATCTCATTGAAGCCGGCGCGCATCTCCGCAGTCAGATCGTCGATGCGGGCGTCGATGCGGGCGATGTCCGATTTGGTGGCCAGCTCGACTGCGGGTTGGAGGGGAAGACTCGTCATGAGTGTCTCGGCATTGTCGGCTCCGATTACTTCGCCGAGCCGATTGTACAGCGCCAGCCGGGCCGGCTCCGAGACACCCATACCCCAACTACTACCCAACGCGAGAGGTGAGGACAAGAACTTCGATCTGGCGTGCGCCCATCCGACCGATACAATCCAGTCAATCGGGACGTGGCGCAGCTTGGTAGCGCGCAGCGTTCGGGACGCTGAGGTCGCCGGTTCAAATCCGGCCGTCCCGACCACAAAGGTGCTGGTCAGAGGCTTGCAGTCAGGCCTCCAGCCAGCACCCCGGTCGTTTCATCCCGCGTCCATCCCGCGTCCAAATTCTGGAAGGTCGCGGAGTCATCAACCATGATCAGCCTGTCTCGGGTGGAGGGACGATGGCATGACGATTAGCCGTAGGGTGTGCTCGTGTCGTCAGCGGAAACTTCTACGCAGGCTGAGGTAGCTCTGTATCGAGTCCTCGGCGTTCGGGACGACTACCCGTCTTCACGCTCGGAAGGTGACGGAGATCACGAACTCGTTTTCAAGAACTCCCCACGAGACCAGGACACCACTCGGGTCGTGATCGGAGGGCGACCCGAGGAGTACATCTCAGCGTGGCGTCAAGCTTGGGCGCTGATCGTCGCAAGCATGAAATACCCGTCGAAGTGGAAAGACGCTGACGATGTCGTCCGGGCTCGGGACGACTTCTGTGATCAGCTCGCTGAAGAGGTTGATTTACCCGAGCAGCTCGCCTCAGATTGCGGTCTCTGGGTGACTGTCAAGGTCGCACGCCCATGCGTTGTTACACCTGCATCTGAAGGCCGGTACTTCTGGGCCCGATACAGCGAGATCGAGGCTTTGGCAGACGGGTTTGTGAGTGATGTGGCGGAACACGTCGATCTACTAATGGCTGTCATCGGAGCGGAGACCGGCCTATCGCTCGATGTTCCCGTTGTGACGAATAACCGAGCAATGGTTTTCGTCGCGGGGCGCGCTCCCTTCATGCTTCCCACGATGACCGCGATGGGGGCATCCGTATCTGTTGGTCA
>DATFGI010000044.1:0-2920 GCA_035249605.1 Acidimicrobiia bacterium | reverse complement strand
TCATGATCAGCCCGCATTCACCATCGTTGCCTCCGGCCCCAATGGCGCCTCCCCTCACCATCATCCCGGCGACCGGACCGTCGAGGAAGGCGACTTGGTCGTCTGCGACTTCGGCGGGAGGATCGGCGGGTACTTCTCCGACTCCACCCGGACCTTCGTGGTGGGAGAGGCCACGGCGGAGCAACAGGAGGTCCACGACGTGGTGGCCGCGGCCAACGAGGCCGGACGTTCCGCGGTGGTTCCCGGCGTGGAGTGCCAGGACGTCGACCGGGCCGCGCGGGCCGTGGTCGCCGAGGCCGGATACGGAGAGTTCTTCGTTCATCGCACCGGGCACGGGATCGGGCTCGAGGTGCACGAGCATCCCTACCTCGTCGAGGGCAACACCACCGAGCTGGAGTCGGGCATGACGTTCTCTGTCGAGCCCGGGATCTACCTGCCCGGTCGTTTCGGCGTGCGGATCGAGGACATCGTGGTCTGCACCGAGGAGGGCATCGAGACCCTCAACGAGGCGAGTCGCCATCTCGTGGTCGTGACTTAGAACGGCAACTGGGAGGTCGCGGCCCAGGGTCGTGCCGGGCGGCTCCCGGCTCGATCCCTATCCTCACCGATCGTGTCGCAAGACCGGGAGTCCAACGGAAAGCGCATTGGCCTGATCGTTGCGGCGCTGGGAGTGGTGTTCGGTGACATCGGGACGTCGCCTCTCTATTCCATGCGGGAGGCTTTGGCGGATGAGACCGGGATCGCGGTCACCCAGAGCAACGTCACCGGGGTCGTCTCCCTCATCATCTGGTCGCTCATCCTGGTGATCGCGGTCAAGTATGTCCTGTTGGTGATGAGGGCGGACAACGACGGCGAGGGCGGCGTCCTCGCTCTCGCCTCGCTGCTCGACGTGAAGATGGGTGTCTCCTGGAGACGCTGGTTGTTCCTCTCCGGACTGTTCGGTGCCGCCCTGCTCTACGGGAACGGCGCGATCACTCCGGCCATCTCCGTGCTCTCCGCCGTGGAGGGCCTGGAGATCGCAACCCCCGTCTTCGAGCCCTTCATAATCCCGATCGCGGTCGTCATCCTGGTGGCGTTGTTCTCGATCCAGTCCCGGGGCACCAACGCAATCGGGCGGGTGTTCGGCCTGGTCACCTTGGTGTGGTTCGCTGTCCTCGCCGCTTTGGGGGTCGTCCACATCCTCGACAACCCCTCCGTGCTGGCCGCGTTCGACCCCCGCCACGCCGTTGACTTCTTCGCCGACAACGGGTTCGCCGCCTTCACGTCGCTGGGCGCGGTGTTCCTGGTGGTGACCGGCGGGGAGGCGCTCTATGCCGACATTGGTCATTTCGGCGTGGGCCCGATTCGCATCGGGTGGTTCAGCCTGGTCATGCCGACGCTGATCCTCACCTATCTGGGTCAGGGGGCGTTTCTCATCTCCTCGCCATCCGCCATCGAGAACCCGTTCTATCTCATGGCACCGGAGTGGGGGCTGATTCCGCTGGTAGTCCTGGCCACCGCCGCCACGGTCATCGCCAGCCAGGCCCTGATCTCGGGCGCCTTCTCGCTGACCATGCAGGCGATCCAGTTCGGCTTCTTGCCTCGAATGGAGATCCGGCACACCTCGGAGGAAGAGGCCGGTCAGATATATCTCCCCGGGATCAACTGGGCGCTGATGATCGCCTGTGTCGGTCTGGTGCTGAGCTTTCAGACCTCCTCGAACTTGGCTGCCGCATATGGGGTGGCGGTCACCGGGACGATGGTCGTTACCACCCTGATCTTCGCCACCGTGGTGGTGGATCGGTGGGGCTGGAAGCCGTGGCAGGCGGCGGCGATGGCTATTCCCCTGCTGGCGATCGACATGGCGTTCTTCGCCGCCAACCTCATCAAGATCCCACAGGGGGGTTGGTTCCCCTTGGTGGTGGCCGCCGGCATCTACTTCGTCATGGTGACGTGGCGCCGGGGACGCAACCTGGTGAACACCCTCATGCGACGAGCCGACATCGCACTCGAGGAGGTGTTCACCACCTGGGATGCCGAGCCGGTGGCCCGGGTTCCGGGGACCGCCATCTACATGTCCGCCGAGCCATGGGTGATGCCGCCGGCTCTCATCTCCAACCTGGCTGCCAACCACACCTTGCACGAGTCGGTGATCCTGGTGGCGGTGGTGCGCGACGACACCCCACGTGTCCCCGTCGCCAAGCAGCTGGAAGTGACCGAGCTGACCCACGGCTTCACCCAGATGATCATGCACTTCGGATTCACCCAACAGCCCTATGTGATCTCGGCACTGCGGAACTCCGACAATCCGGTGTACAACGCCGATGACACCGTTTTCGTACTGGGGAGGGAGACCATCCGGTCCAGTCCCCGTCGCTACACCTTGTCCAAGGCTCAGGAGCATCTCTTCGTGTTCTTACACCGCAACGCCTCCGACGCCGCTCGTTACTTCCGGCTCCCCTCCGACCGGGTCATCGAGATCGGGCGGATCGTCGAGATCTAGTGGTCTGTCGTGCAAATAGGGCGCGCGAGAGACGCCGTCAGTATTTGGGCGACGGGCCACTAGTCGACCCCCTGGATCAGGGAAGACCGAGAGTGAACTCGTCGATGACCCCACCGTTGACGTCTACGGCCGTCACCGAGACGTCGTCGTCTTGTTCCAGCACCAGGAAATGGTGGGTCGACTCGCCGGCGACCATCTCCGGTCCGCCCGGCGCGCATGTCGTGACCTCGTAGAGGTTGGCCCCACCGCCGCCGGTGACCACATAGGTGACCGTGGGACCCTCGAAGCGCTGGTAGTTGTGCTCATGGCCGCTCAACACCAGGAAGACGTCGTCGTCGAAATCGTCGAGCCACTGCTCCTGCACCCTCTCGGTGTCCCCGTGGCGGCCGCAACTGAACGGGGGATGGTGGAAGGCGACGATTGTCGGGTCGTCGCTCG
>DATFGI010000043.1:0-37025 GCA_035249605.1 Acidimicrobiia bacterium | reverse complement strand
CAGCTCACCGACCCGGGTGGAGACCTTGGCCAGCTCACCGTCGTCCTTCCGATTCTGCAGAGCCCGGGCGATCAGCATCGCCACCTCCTCCGCCTCACCCGCCTTCATCCCCTGGCTGGTCATCGCCGGGGTGCCAATCCTTAGGCCGGAGGCACGGAAGGGAGGCCGGGGATCGAAGGGGATGGTGTTGAAGTTGAGGGTGATCCCCACCTCGTCGAGCATCTTGGCCGCGTCCTTGCCGGTGAGCTCCTCGTCCACCGAGCGCAGGTCGATGAGATAGAGGTGGTTGTCGGTCCCGCCCGACACAACCCTCACTCCTTCGTCCTGGGTGCGGGTGGCCATCGCCGCCGCATTTGCCACGATCTGATCGGTGTATTCGTGGAACCTGGGCTGCATCGCCTCCTGGAAACAGACCGCTTTCGCCGCCACTTGCGACTCGATCGGGCCACCCTGGACGTTGGGGAACACCGCCTTGTTGATCTGCTGGCCGAACTCCTCCCTGGCCAGCACCAGACCACCCCGCGGGCCACGTAGCGCCTTGTGGGTCGTCGCCGTGACGATGTCGGCATCGGGCACCGGGGAGGGATGCGACCGGCCCGCCACCAGACCGATGAAATGGGCGGCGTCGACCATGAACACAGCGCCGATGTCGTCGGCGATCTCCCGAAAACCTTGGTAGTCGAGGGTCCGGGAGTACGCCGAGTACCCGGCGAGAAGGATCTTGGGCCGGTGCTCCTTGGCGAGACGGCGCACCTCGTCCATGTCGATGATCTCTGTGTCCGGGTCGACCCCGTAGGCGACGAAGTTGTAATAGAGACCGCTGAAATTGACCGGTGAGCCATGGGTGAGATGGCCACCCTGGTCGAGACGCATCCCGAGCACGGTGTCGCCGGGCTCGATCAGCGAGAAGTATGCGCCCATGTTGGCCTGGGCCCCGGAGTGGGCCTGAACGTTGGCGAACTCGGCGCCGAAGAGCTCTTTGGCGCGGTCGATAGCGAGCTGCTCCATCTCGTCGATCACCTGGCATCCCTCGTAGTAGCGCCGGCCGGGATAGCCCTCGGCGTACTTGTTGGTGAACACCGAGCCGGAGGCGGCCATGACCGCCGGCGAGGCGAAGTTCTCCGAGGCGATGAGATGGATGTGGGAGTTCTGTCGTTGCAGGTCTTTTCGGATGAGACCGGCGATGGCCGGGTCGACATGCTCGATCGGGTCCATGGAGATCATGGGCCGAGGGTACCCCTCAGACGGCCACCGGCCCTTGCCGCAACACCACGAGCTCACCGCCGGTTGCGTCGACCACCGTCGATGCCTCTCCACCGGGCGCCGTGCCTTCGATGTAGACGGCGACGCTCTCTCCGAAGACGTCCCGCGCCTCCTCGTCCGACATCGCCTCTGCGCCGCCGGATACGTTGGCAGAGGTCACGGCCAAGGGACCTCCGATCGTGAGGAGATCGAGGGCGACGGGATGGTGGGGAACCCGGATCCCGATGGTCCTTGTCTGCTGATCGCCGACCCAGTCGGCCATCACCACCTTGGGGGTGACGACGAGGGTCAGCGCCCCGGGCCAGTGCCGGGCTGCCAGCTCGGCTGCGTCACCACTGATCTCGCCGATCTCCCGCGCCTGTTCCACTGTGGCCACGAGCAGACCGACCGGCTTGTGCGCCGGCCTCCCTTTCAGCTCGAAGAGGAGAGCGACCGCATCCGGGTTGAACGGGTCGGCTCCGATGCCGTAGACGGTGTCAGTCGGCAATCCCACCACCTGCCCGTCGAGGATGGCGGCGAGGGCGTCCCCGATCACGGCTTGACCGCCACGATGTAGCGGTCGCGGCCGGCAAGGTCCTTTCGCACCACCGTGGGAAGCGCGACGAATGAGCTCGCCGCCGAAACCGCTTGCTTCTCGCCGATCTCGCAGACCAGGACGCCACCCGGACGCAACCAACGGGAGGCGGTGGCGCCGATCCGATGGATGACCTCGAGCCCGGTGGGGCCGGCGACCAGAGCCACCCGGGGTTCCCGCTTCACGTCGACTGGAAGGGAGGCGAACTCGGCCTCCGAGACATATGGCGGGTTGGCGACGAGGAGGTCGACCTCACCGAGCAAGGACGCCGGAAGGGGGTCGAAGAGATCTCCCACCCCCAGATAAACGTCGAAATCGTTGCGATGCTTGTTGACGGTGGCGACATCGATCGCGTCGTCGGAGATATCGGTGGCGAACACCGCCGCAGAAGGGAACGCTTTCTTCAGAGCGAGAGCCAGGGCGCCGGAGCCGGTACACAGGTCGACGATCACCTCGGGATTGCGCACCATCCGGACCGCAATCTCGTATAGGCCCTCGGTCTCGGGACGGGGCACCAGCACCCGGTTGTCGACCACGAGATCGAGAGAACCGAACGGGGCGCTGCCCTCGATGTACTGCAGCGGCTCGCCCCCGAGACGACGAGCCACCAGGTCCTCCAGCGGCCGGGAGGGCCCTGCGATCGCCTCGAGCCGGCTCAGCTCATGCGGCGGGATCTGCTCCATACCCACCTGGCATTGTGCCAGGGGATGACGGGAAGCCCGCAGAGATCGGTCGTGGGACCGGTGACCGTGGCGGTATCCCGTTGCACGACCGTCGAGCAGCGCGCGATGTCACACCCCGCAGCCGGCGCCGCGTTCAGGTTCCCCATCCCGACGCTGTGCAGGGGATGACCGTCCGCGCATCTGGCTCCACGACAGATGCGGGTAGGTTCAGGTTCCCTCGCCCTCGGCGAGCTTCTCCGCCTGCTCGGCGGCGGCGAGGGCGGCGACGAAGTGGTCGAGATCGCCCTCCAACACGGAGTCCAACCGCTTGATGGTGAGTCCGATGCGGTGGTCGGTGACCCGGTTGTCCTTGTAGTTGTAGGTGCGGATCTTCTCCGAGCGCCCGCCCGTGCCGACCTGGCTCTTTCGCGCCCCCGCCAGCTCGGCGGCCGCCTTTTCCTGCTCCAACTGCAACAGCCGGGAGCGGAGCACCCGCCAGGCCTTCTCCTTGTTCTGGAGCTGGCTCTTCTCGTCCTGCATCGACACCACGATGCCGGTCGGCTCGTGGGTGAGCCGCACCGCCGAATCGGTGGTGTTCACCGACTGCCCACCGGGCCCTGTGGAGCGATAGACATCGACCCGGACATCGTTGGGGTCGATCTCGATGTCGATTTCCTCCGCTTCGGGGAGCACGGCCACCGTGGCGGTCGAGGTGTGCACCCGACCCTGAGACTCGGTCTTGGGGACACGCTGCACCCGATGCACGCCCCCCTCGTACTTGAGCTTGGAGTAGGCGCCATTGCCCTTCACCGACACTGTGACCCGGTCGTATCCCCCGGTCTCCGACTCGGAGGCCTCCATCACCTCCATCCGGAAGCCGAGACGCTCGGTGAACCTCTGATACATCCGCAGCAGGTCCCCTGCCCAGATCGACGCTTCATCGCCACCCACACCGGATCGGACCTCGACGATGACGTCCTTCTGATCGTTGGGGTCGGTGGGGACGAGGGAGTGTTTGATTTCCTCCTCGAGCTTGTCGATCTCCCGCTCCAGGTCACGGGCCATCTCTGCCATGTCAGGGTCATCGTCCATGGCCCGGGCCTCGGCGAGATCGGTATTGGCCTGTCGCCAACGGCGTATGTCGGCGACGACCTCCTTGAGATCGGCATACCGTTTCCCCAGCTCGGCGAGTTGGCCGGGATCGGCGTGCACTTCCGGGTCGGCCAGGGCCGTCTCGGTCTCATCGAAGACGGTCTCGATCTCGGCGAGCCGCTCACTGAGACCCTGATCCATCACAGGCCTCCGATGCGGGCGGCCTCCCTGACCTCGACGGCCGTCAGGGGCAGACCCCCGCGGGACGACACGTCGGCGAACTGCTCTGGGTCGAGGGCGGTCACGAGACTCGATATTGCCACCTCGATCTGGTCGGGTGCCGGGACCGCGGTGGTCAGCTTCTGCAGCCAGATCCCGGGTAGGGCGAGGGCTGAGGCGAGACGACCGTCGGGGCGGGTTCCCGACCACCGGAGCAGCTCGTAGGCGAAACCGGCGATCAAAGGGATCCCGACGAGACGGGACACCACGAGGAAGAGGATGCCGGGCTGGCCGAGGAACGAGAACAACACGATCGACCCGAGGATGACGATGAGGAGGAAGCTGGTGCCACAACGCGGGTGCTCAGGCGAGTAGCGAGCGACCGACTCCATGGAAAGGGGCTCCCCAGCCTCGTAGGCGTGTATCGACATGTGCTCCGCACCGTGATACTCGAACACCCGGGCGATCTCCTTGGAGCGCCCGATGATCCATATGTACCCGACAAAAAGCGCCAGCCGGATCAGCCCTTCGATGACACTGAAGACGAGGTCGGAGTCGTTGGAGACCGCATCGGCGGCGAATGCGGGCAACAGGATGAATATGCCGGCGAAGAAGGCCAAGGCGAGCGCCATCGTCCAGCCGATCTGGGCGCCGGTGAGTGGCTTCTCCTCCTCCTCGGTGGCGACCTGAGCCGACCACGAGAGAGCCTTGAAGCCGAGGGTGAGAGACTCGCCGAGGACGAACATGCCCCGCACCAGGGGCACGCGGGCCCAGCGGTTGCGTTCCGAGAGCCGGGAGAGGGCCTTTCTCCGGGCGACGATCCCACCGTCGGGCTGACGCACCGCCACCGCCCAGGCGCCAGGGGCGCGCATCATCACACCCTCGATTACCGCCTGACCCCCGACCGTGGTGGCCGGGTCGATCTGCCCGCTCGCCTCGGGAGCGGACTCCTCACTCCGAGTCAGACTCGCCCTCGCCCTCGGAGCCGGCCTCGCCCGCCTTGGTGAACGTGCTCTTTCCGTAGCGGCGCTGGAAACGCTCCACGCGCCCGCCGGCGTCGACCACCTTCTGCTTGCCGGTGAAGAAGGGATGGCACTCGTTGCACAACTCGATGTGCATGTCACCCGGCTTGGTGCTCCGGGTCTCGAATGTGTTGCCACAAGAGCAGGTGACACGGGTGGTGTCGTACGTGGGATGGATGTCGGTCTTCACGGTGTCAATCTCCCTGGTTCAGCCGCTGCTCTTCGCGACCTCGGCGAGGAACTCGGCGTTCGATTTGGTTGTCTTGAGACGATCGATGAGCAGCTCGATGGCGGCTCCCGGGTCTAGAGCGAGCAGCACTCTGCGGAGCTTCCACACCTGGTTCAGCTCCGTCCTGTCGAACAGCAGCTCTTCTTTACGTGTTCCCGACATCTCGATGTTCACCGCCGGGTAGATCCTCTTGTCGGCGAGCTTGCGATCGAGATGGAGCTCCATGTTGCCGGTGCCTTTGAACTCCTCGTAGATCACCTCGTCCATCTTGGAACCTGTCTCGACGAGTGCGGTGCCGAGGATGGTCAGCGAGCCACCCTCCTCGATGTTGCGGGCCGCACCGTAGAACCGCTTCGGCGGGTAGAGGGCCTGGGAGTCGACGCCACCGGAGAGGATCCGGCCCGATGCCGGGGTCGCCAGGTTGTGCGCCCGGGCGAGCCGGGTGATCGAGTCGAGCACGATCACCACGTCGGTGCCCATCTCGACCAGACGCTTCGCCCGCTCGATGGCGAGCTCGGACACCTGGGTGTGCTCCTCCGCCGGGCGGTCGAAGGTCGAGTAGATGACCTCGCCTTTGACCGTGCGCTGCATGTCGGTGACCTCTTCGGGCCGCTCGTCGACCAGGACCACCATCAGGTAGCACTCGGGGTTGTTGGCGGTGATCGACTGGGCGATCTCCTGGAGGACGGTTGTCTTGCCCGCCTTGGGCGGGGAGACGATCAGACCACGCTGTCCCTTCCCGATGGGGGCGATGAGATCGACGATCCTGGTGAGGATGTTGTTCGACTTGCCTTCCACCTCGAGGCGGAGACGCACGTCGGGGAACAGGGGGGTCAGGCTCTCGAACTTGGGCCGGTTCATGGCTTCGTCCGGGTCCATGCCGTTGACAGCGCTGATCCGGACCACCGCGGGGAACTTCTCCTTGGAGCGGGGTGGGCGGATCGGGCCGGCCACGATGTCGCCCTTGCGGAGACGGAATTTCCTCACCTGGTTGGCGGAGACGTAAACGTCCTTGTCGCCGGACTTGTACCCGGTGACCCGGAGGAACCCGTAGCCCTCGGGAAGGATGTCGAGTATGCCCTCTCGGACCTCGAGCTGGTCCTCGGGGATGCGCTCGTCGTTGTCACGACGACGCCGGTTGCGCTGGCGCCCGCCACCGCCGCCCCGGTTGTCGTCGGAGCCACGACCGCCGTCTTCGTCGTCATTCGACGTCTCCGGCTTGTCCGATCTATCTGAGCGAGGCGTAGCCTTGGGCAAGTCGACCTCCTCGGTCGGCTTCGACTCGACCACCTCTCCGGCGTCCATGAGTGCAGCGATCAGCTTCGATTTCTGCAGCCCATCTGTCTCGATGCCGGCGGCGTCGGCGACCTCTCTCAGTTCATCGATTGATTTGCTCTGGAGTTGAGCTCGTGTGGTCATTGGATCCTTCGTGATTCATCCCACTGACTGGAACTTCGGATCGGAGTCCCACAGCACGTCATGCAGGAGAGACCCTTGGTGGGTGCTACGGGAGTGCGGCACGTCGGTGCCGCTGAGCACATGGTAGCCGCTCGCCAGTATTGAGCAAAGCACGCACGACTCTCATCGGATCAGGGGCTCCAGTGCTGAAGCGACCGGGTCGATGGTGGTCACCCTCTCCTCGAGACCGTGCATCGATGGGAACCACTCCGGTGGTGCTACTGCGTCGTCGAACTTGGCGGGGTGGGCAGCCGCCACGACCAGCTGCCGGCGCTCGGTCCTGGTTCGTTCTCCCACGTGCCAGGCAGTGGCGGTATGCGGGTCGAGCCGGTATCCGAAACGCGCCTCGACTTCGTCGATTGTCGACCTGATGTCGTCGTCGGTGGCCCACCCTGCCTCGAACTCGGCGGTCGGATCGCCGCTGAACCTCTCCAGGTTGGAGGGCACCTGGATGTCCATGGCCGGGGCGAGCGTGGCGATGACCGGGCCACTGAGGGCGGAGCCGGTGGTGATCAGATCGGCCAGGTAGCGGTTGGCGTTGCTGGCGATGGTGATGGTCGCGATGGGGGCACCCATCTGCTTGGCCAGCCAGCAGGAGTAGACGTTCCCGAAGTTGCCGGTGGGGACGACCATGTCAAAGGGCTCGCCCATCCGCGCCGCGGCGTGAACGTGGAAGCCGGCCTGAGCCGCGATACGGGCCCAATTGATCGAGTTCACCGCGAACAGACCGGCGTGTGTCGCGAAGGCGTCCTTCACCAGACGCTGGCAATCATCGAACGTGCCCCGTACCGCCACCGCGTGGATGTTGGGGTCGGGCACCGTGGTCATCTGCCGTCGCTGGAAGTCGGAGACCCGACCCTCCGGGAACAGGATCACCACCCGCAGGTTCTCCGACCCCCGGCAGGCCTCGATCGCCGCCGACCCGGTGTCCCCGCTGGTGGCGCCCACGATCACGCCCTGGTCGACCTCGCGGGAGAGGAGACGGGCCAGCACCTGGAGGGCATGGTCTTTGAAGGAGAGGGTTGGGCCCCAGAAGAGCTCGAGCAGCTGCCGGTCCCCCACCGACACGATGGGGGCGATCTCGGGGTGGTGGAAACGTGTGATGGCTTCCCCCACGAGCGGTGCGACGTCTTCGGCGCCGAACATCTCGAGCACCGTGGACACCGCTTCGGGGTACGACCAACTCTCCCATCCTGTGGGCAGGCTGGGGATCGTCTCGGGGAGATAGAGCCCACCGTCCGGCGCCAGCCCGCCGAGCAGGGCCCCAGTGAAGTCGACCGGCGGCGACTCCCCGCGTGTCGATACGTACAGCAAGCGAGCGCGCTTCTGTCTATTCGTCAGAGGACTTCGATCGCTGGCCCCAGATGCCTGCGCCCAGTGCGACGCCCACGCCCGCACCGACCGCGATCCAGTAGGCGTCGCCGGTGATTGCGAACACCACCACCCCTAGGGCGGCGCCCATGGCAGTCCATACGCCCACGGTCGCCCCGCCGTTCTTGTCGTCGGGCTTCTGCTCCGGTGGTCGATCGGTCATGGCGGCGGAGGGTATCAGCGGGTTCGGTGATTGACCCATCCGACGCGTACCATGACAGCGTTGCCCTCGTAGCTCAGGGGATAGAGCGCCGGCCTCCGGAGCCGGGTGCGCAGGTTCGAATCCTGCCGGGGGCACGGTCCGGAAGTCCTCAACCTCAGGTAGCCGGGCCCGTATATGGGCCGAACCCTCTCGAGAAATCCCGCGGAGGCTCACATCTCAGATCCCACCGGTTTCGCCTATACAGTCCGCAACAGCGGAGAGGTCGTCATCACGCATAACGGACGACGGGCGGCGGCCTTGCGTGGCGACAAGGCGAGCAAGTTTCTCGCCAGGGTGACCGATGGCAACGCCCAGGCATTGATGGCGCGGGTCACAGGCAACTACAAGCGGGGCAATGAGAGCCAGTCCTAGGCGTCGAGCTGATCGAGCAGCGCCCGACCCCTCGGCGAGACCTCGTAACCCGGGGAGTGGCTGATGGTGAGGCCGAGTTCTTTGAGCTTGCGCACGTCGTTCTTGAAGATGGATTTCTCCAGACCCATCCCGTCAGCGAGGTCCTGCGCCCGGACATGCGGGTTGTCGGCCAGCAAGCGAAGAGTCTCGCGGGTCCACGGGCCACGTTTCGAGGCCAGGTCGAGTCGATCGAGCCGATGGGTCAGATCGGTGACGGCATCGTCATCCAGGGTGTCGTCATCACGTAGTGCCACCCTCGGGTCGGCTTCGATCCCGCCGAGCCGCACCCGGTAGACCTCGCCCTCGGTCTTGGCATTCAGCATGGACCGAAGTTCCGCCAGATCCATTCCGGCGCGACGCGCATCGTCCTCATCGATCGACCCGATGTCCACCACGTCCACCGACTCGATCCGCACCATGCCCAGCTGGGTGCGCAGTGTCCCTCTCGCCTTCACGGTGGGCCGCTTCCAGCGACGAAAGGCCAGGTCGACCTTGCCAGCAGCGATCTTCTCCAAAACCGCACGTCGCAGCAGCATCGGAGCACGACGTTAACGCCACCCATCGATACTGTCCCCGGCACCGCGTAGAGTTGTCCACATGCCTAGAGCCATCTGGAAAGGCGCCATCAATTTCGGGTTGGTGACCATCCCGGTGGGGATGTACACCGCCACCGACAACAAGACGCCGAAGTTCAAACAGCTGAGGAAGACCGACCACTCCCCCATCCGCTACAAGCGGGTGGCCGAGGCCGACGGCGAGGAAGTCCAATGGGACGACATCGTCAAGGGATACGAGTTCGAGAAGGACCGCTTCGTCGTTTTCACCGACGAGGAGCTGGCCTCGGCCCATCCCGACGGTGACAAGCTGGTCGACGTGATCCAGTTCGTCGACGAGGACGAGATCGACCCGATGATGTACCAGAAGGCCTACTACCTGGCCCCGGAGAAGACCGGGATCAAGGCCTACCGAATCCTCAAGGAGGCACTTCAGGAGAAGGGCCGGGTCGGCATCGCACAGGTGTCGATCCGGGAGAAGCAGCAGCTCGCCACCCTCAGGGTGAAGGACGACGTCATCGTCATGGAGACCATGTTCTGGCCCGACGAGATCAGGGAGGCCGAGTTCGAGGAGCTCGAAGCCAACGTCGAGGTCCGGCCCGAGGAGGTCGAGATGGCCGGCTCCATCATCGACAATCTCACCAGGCCCTTCGACGGCGAGCAGTTCGTCGACAAGACCAGGGAGGCCGTCGAGAAGCTCGCCGCCAAGAAGGTGGCGGGTGAGGAGATCGTCGCCCCCACCTCTCCGGAGCCGACCAAGGTCGTCGATCTGCTCGAGGCCCTCAAGGCGTCGGTAGAGGCCACCAAGGAGAAGCAGGCCAAGGCCGGCTGACCCCAGCCTCGGGCCGAGGGTCCCGATTTAGAGTCGTCTGGTGACTCTGTTCGGCGCGGTCGAGGTCGGCGGCACCAAGGTCGACATGGCGGTCGGGACATCTCCCGACGACTTGGCGCCGACCCGGATCGCCACCGGAACACCCGAGGACACCCTGGGCGCCATCGTCGAGTTCTTCGATGGAACCGCCGTCGCCGCCATCGGTGTTGCCTGCTTCGGCCCGCTGAACCTCGATCGAGCCAGCCCCCGGTACGGAACGATGCTGGCAACACCAAAACCCCATTGGAGCGGGGCCCCAATACTCGGGACCCTCTCGGCTGGTCTCGAGGCCCCCATCGGATTGGAGACCGACGTCAACGGCGCCGCCCTCGGCGAGGGCCGCTGGGGTGCGGCGCAAGGGATGACCCACTACGCCTACATGACTGTCGGCACCGGGATCGGCGTGGGAATGGTGGTGGGTGGGTCGGTGGTCACCGGAGCGGCCCATCCCGAGGCGGGCCACATGATGGTGGGCAGACTCGACGGTGACGACTATCCGGGCAATTGCCCCTATCACGGCGAATGTCTCGAGGGCATGGCAGCCGGGCCGGCATTGGAAGCCAGGTTCGGAGGACCCTCCACCTGGGCCGGCAACGACGCCGTCACTCATCTCGCCGCCGACTACGTGGCCCGGGGTCTGCGGAATCTGCGTTATGTCGCCGCCGTCGAGCGCATCGTCGTCGGGGGCGGGGTCTCCGGTCTCCCCGGCTTCCACGAGAGGGTGCGACACACCTTGGGTGAGCTGATCGCGGGCTATCCCGACGAGCCCGACCTCGATCTGCTGGTCTCCCCACCCGGGCTCAGTGACCTCTCCGGTCTGGCCGGCGCGCTTATCCTCGCCGAGCGGGCGAGCGCCTAGGGACCTTCCTCCTCCCAGGTCACCGTCTCCGGGTCGGCGATCTCGACCCCTTTGTAGACGGGGGCCCGGAGATGGTCGTCGTGGGTCCACTCCTTGTACTCGACGTTCACCACGATGGCAGGCTCCACCCACACCGGTCGCCCAGGGGCGTTCACCGGATTGGTGAACGGACTGGCGTCACGCTCGATCTGGGTGAGCACGTCGTGGAATGCGCGCAGCGAGCTCTCGTCGAACCCCGAGCCGACGGCCCCGATCCAGCGCAATCCCTTCGGCTCGTAGAGACCAACCAGCAGCGACCCGAACGTGGAGGCTCGACCACCTTCACCCTTGAAGTACCCGCCGACCACGGCGCGCAGGGTGTGACGGACCGAGATCTTGCGCCAGTCGTCCGACCGGCGACCGGGCTGGTACCGGGAGCCGAGTCGCTTGGCCACAATGCCCTCGATGCCCTGCTCGAGCACGGCGGCGTGGAGGCCCTTACCGAAGGTGGGGGTGGGGTCGGGGACGAGGATCGGCGGCTCCAGCTCCAACGAGTCGAGTACACCGCGTCGCTCCTCGTATGGAGCATGGGTCAAGTCGGCCCCGTGGAAGAGCACATCGAAGACGACCAGATTGACCCCAACCCGGGCACCCGTGCCCTGCCCGCCGAAACCGGTCCGTCGTTGGATCAGGGAGAAGGAGGGTCGCCCCAGTTCGTCGAAGGCCACGATCTCACCGTCGAGCACCACGCCGTCGGGGATCTCGAGTGCGGTGATCTCGGGGAACGGGCCGGTGAGGTCGAGGCCCCGTCGTGAGCGGGCCCGCACAACACCTCGATCGGCACCGACCACGGCGCGGTAGCCGTCCCACTTGACCTCGAACCACCAGGCCTCGTCGTCGAAAGGATCGTCACGTTTGGTGGCCAGCATCGGCTCGTAATCGGGGAGCCTCACCCGGAGGACAGTTCCTCCCGAACCAGACGGTTGACCAGACCGCCGTCGAGATCCTCGCCGCGGGTCTTCATCAAGTGCCCGGTCACCCGGCCGGCCGCCTTGTCGTCACCGGCGGCGCCAAGCTCCTCGATTGCGGCACGAACCAACTCCCTGGTCTCGTCTTCGCCCGCCTTGGTGGGCAGCCACTGGGCGAGATAGTCGACCTCGAATCCGAGCTTCGCCGCCATCCTCTCACCCCGCTCCCCCATCTCCAGGTACTCCGAGCGTGACTTGTCCATCTTCTTCACATAGGAGGCAATGACGGTCCGGTAGAAGGCATCGTCGGTATCCCCCTCGAAGTCAGGAGCGGTCCGAGCCGTGGAGACCTCCGTCTGGATCTGACGGATGACGTCGCGGCGCAGGACGTCTTTGGACTTCATCGCGTCCCTCAACTCGTCGGCAAGCTCTCGTTCGATGCTCATGTCTCGGTTCCCAGGTCGGTGACCATCCGCCCGGGGTCATCGGTAATGATGCCTCTCACCCCCGAGTCGGCCAACTCCCGCGCCCGGATCGGATCGTTCACGGTCCAGGGGAAGACGGCGATGTCGGCGTTTATCTCTGAGGTGACCTGGGAATGATTGGGAATCAGGGTGGTGTGTCCTGCGTGCAGGCAATGCTCAATGGCTTCGCCAAGTGCGATGGAGGCTTGGGTGACCATGCCGGTGGCGACATCGGGGAACACCCGCCGTACCGCAGACAATGTCTCCGTGTTGAAGCTGGTGACCACGTCACCGGGTCGGGCCCGCTCCGCCGTCTCCAACGCGATCCGGTGGTCGGGCTCGAAGCCGGGGTCGAATGGCATGTTCTTCACCTCGAGCTGGACCGATATCCCGGGCAGGGCGGCAAGGGCCTCGTCGAGCAGGACCGGATGATGCCCCTCACCGAGATCGAGCTCGCTGAGGACCGCCCACGATGTCTCCGCCACCGCCCTATCATGGAGGAACGGGTCGTGGGACAGGACCAAACGTCCGTCCCCGCACCTGCGGACATCCACCTCGACCCCGTCGGCGACGTCGGCCGCGGCTATCAGCCCGGCCAGGGTGTTGTCGGGGAATCGGGCGGGCCAACCACGGTGCCCGATCACGAGAAGTCGTCCGCTCATCACAAATCAATCCGAGAAATCCGTTTACAAGAGCGGGCCACACCGTTACATTTCGGCACGGAATCCCCCCAAGCATCTCCGGGCAAACCCCGTGACGATGTTCTTGTGAAAAAGATCACAAAGTAAGGAAAGCATGACCCTCACCACCATCACAACGGACTGGCGGGATCTGGCCGAATGCCGCGACTCCGAGCCGTCCCTATTCTTCCCTGTGGGCACGACCGGTCCCGCAGTCGATCAGATCGAGGCCGCCGTGGCCATCTGCAACACCTGCATGGTTCGCGAAGACTGCCTCCAATACGCACTGGAGACCAATCAGGAGTCCGGTGTGTGGGGAGGCTATGCCGAGGACGACCGACGCCGCCTCCGCAAGCGCTGGCTCGCCGAGCGACGCCGTCGCTCCGTGGTCTGACCGGACCACAACCGATGTTGCAGGAGGCGCCTACCAGGCGCCTCCTTCGCGTCAGGACTCGACTCAGACCGCAGGAGCGAAGCCGACGGTTCGCTCCCCCTTGGCGTCTTCGATCTCGATGAAGGCGACGCTGCGAGCCGGTATCCCCACCGTGCGTCCCTTGCTGTCGACGAACCAGCCGAGACCCCCCTCGGTGACCGCCCTCTCGATCTCGGTCCTGAAAGCATCCGGGTCGTCGATCTCGATCTCGAGAAGCTTGTCGGTGGTGCTGATTCCAATGCGGACCTTCATGGGGCAATCGTAACCCTCATCCGAACCCCTTCCCACCGAGGCACCGCAGTCATACGTTGACGACATGGGACGGGCAATGCTCATCTTCGCCATGGTCGCGCTGCTCATGGCCTCGGGTGTCGCCGTGGCCGCTCCGGCCGAGGAGGTGCGCCACCCGGCGGCGACACCCGCCACCACGACGGGAGCGGCCAGCGTGGTCGTGGAGCGCGGTGATCACCTGTGGAAGATCTCGGAACGACACCTGGAGAGGGGTCTCCCGGTCGCGCCCTACTGGCGGAAGGTGATCGAGACGAACACCTCGCGGCTCCGTTCCGGTGACCCCGATCTCATCTTCCCCGGCGAGGTGATAGAACTGCCCCCGGTCAGCGGACAGCCGTGAACTTGTACACCGCCCCCTCGTAGGTGGTGACATAGAGCTCGCCGTGGCCGTCGAGACCGAAGCTGGTGATCGAGCCCACCGGCCCGCCCAGGTCCTCGGTCCAGTCCCGGGCCTCGGTGACCTGGCCGTCGACGAACTCGAAGCCGCGGATCCACTGGCGAACCCAGTCGGAGTAGAAGTAGGTGCCGTGCAGCTCGGGGATCTCTTCACCCCGGTATACGTAGCCGCCGGTGATGGAGAGACCCTCCTCGTGGGTGTAGGTGATCACCGGTGAGGTGTAGTCCTCGGCGTTGCAGTCCTGGAGGTGGAAACAGCGTGTCCCCTCCATGTCGGACCAGCCGAAGTTGTAGCCGCCCGGAGAGAGGGGGACCACGTTGACCTCCTCCTGATCGGCGTGGCCGACGTCGGCGACATAGACCAGCCCGTCGACGGCGTCGATCGAGAAACGCCACGGGTTGCGCAGGCCGTAGGCCCAGACGTCGGCGAGGCCCCCTCCGTCGACGAACGGGTTGTCGGGCGGGATGGCGTAGGGGTCGCCGTTGTCGACGTCGATGCGGACGATGGTCCCGTACGGGGTGTTGGGGTCCTGGCCCTGATCACGGCTGTCCGCTCCGTCTCCCATCGACACCCAGAGATAGCCGTCGGGCCCGAACTCGACGTTCCCGGCGTAGTGACGGATGTCGGTGTGACCCTCCGGCTGGGGGTACTCGAAGATCACCTTCTCCGACTCGACATCGGCGATGTTGGGATCGGTGGCTGACACCGTGAACTCGGAGAGCTGGCGGTTCCCGCTCTTGTCGGTGAAGTAGACGAAGAACCGCCCGTTGTTGGCGTAGTCGGGGTGGAAGGCGAGCCCTAACATCCCCTGCTCGATGCCCCCGGCCAGCACCTGATCGGTGAGGTCGAGGAACGCCGGGTCGAGCATGGTCCGGTTGGCGTCGAGGATGCGGATCACCCCCACTCTCTGCACCACGAAGAGCCGGTCGTCGCCGGGAGGCGCGGCCAGGTCGTTGGGTTGGCGGAAGCCGTCGAACACCAGGTCGAGTGTCACCTCCTGGAGAGGTGCGAGATCGGGATTGGTGCCGCCGGTCGTGGTCGATGACCCACCGGCGCCGGACGGGGTCGTCGTGCTGCCACCGTCGCCCTCTGCGGTACCGCCGTCACCGGGGATGGTGGTGGTGCTACCCGGGACGGCTCCGGGATCGTCATCGCCACCCGCGCCCAGCACCCTCAGGATGAGGAAGGCGATGAGGAACACGGCCAGCAGGACGACCAGCAGGACGCGATAACGCGCCTGATCAGGGCTGGGTGATTCGCGGTGTCGTGCGGTCACAGAGCCGGTGATTGTATGACCCGGCCTCCTGAAACGCGACTCGCGGTGCGATCAGGCGTTCTCTCCGAGGAAGATCTCCGAGACCGAAGAGTCCAAGAAAATCGCCTGCAGCGTCTCCCCGAGGATTGGGGCGATGGAGAGCACCCTGACGTTGTCCAAGGCCTGGATGTCCTCGCTGACCGGCAAGGTGTTGGTGACGATCACCTCGTCGAGAGGGGCGTTCTTGATCCGGTCGAGGGCAGGGTCGGAGAAGATACCGTGGGTGGCCACCACACGGACACTCTTCGCCCCGAACTCCTTGACCATCTCGGCGGCGTTGGTGACCGTGCCCGCGGTGTCGATCATGTCGTCGACGATCACCACGTGGCGGTCGGTGACCTTGCCCGACATCGACAACGCCTCGGAGAGATTGTGCTCGCCCGGATCGCGGCGCTTGTAGATGAACGCCACGGATGCTCCGAGGTGGCGGGCATAACGCTCGGCGCGCTTCACACCGCCGGAGTCGGGGGAGAGCACGGCGATCTTGCCGTCCATCCTCCCCGCCAGATAGTCGACGATGATCGGGAGCGCGGTGAGGTGGTCCCACGGCTCGGTGATGAACCCTTGGAGCTGGCCAGTGTGGAGGTCGACCGAGACCAAGCGGTCGGCGCCGGCCTTGATGAACAGATCGGCGATCAGGCGGGCGGTGATCGGCTCCCTGGGAAGCACCTTCTTGTCCTGGCGTGAGTAGCCGAGGAAGGGAATGACTGCGGTGATGCGGCGTGCCGACGCCCGGCGCAGGGCATCGATGGTGATCAGCTGCTCCATGATGTTGTCGTTGATGGGGTCGGAGTGACTCTGCATCACGAAGCAGTCGGAGCCGCGCACACTCTCCACGGGTCTGACGTAGATCTCCCCGTTGGCGAAGGTGGAGCGCTCCACCTTGCCCAATTGGATGCCGAGACCGTCGGCTACTTCCTCGGCCAGCTGCACGTTGGCGCCGCCGGTGAAGAGCATCATCCGGTTGCGGGAGACGATGTCCACGTCAGTCCTCTGCGTCCTTGGCGGCGTTTCGCGCCGCACGTCTTTGAGCGTAGCCGGGTATCTCCTTTTGGCCAGACCGCTCCACGGCGAGGGCATCGTCGGCCACGTCGTTGGTTATCACCGATCCCGCGCCGGTAATGGCTCGGTCCCCGATCTTCAGCGGGGCGACCAGCATCGTGTCCGACCCGATGAAGGCATCCTCACCGATCTCGGTGTGGTGCTTGTGGTAGCCGTCGTAGTTGCAGGTGATGGTCCCGGCACCGATGTTGGTGCGGGCGCCCACGGTGGCATCGCCGAGGTAGGCCTGATGATTCGCCTTGGCTCCTTCTCCCAGAGTGGTGTTCTTCGTCTCGACGAAGGTGCCCACCTTCGATCCCTGCTTGAGAACCGTCCCCTGTCGCAACGAGGCATATGGCCCCACCTCGCACTCGTCGCCGACTTGGGCGCCACGGAGGACGGCGTACCAGACCGTGGAGTTCTCCCCTATCAGCGAGTCGACGACAAACACATCGGGGCCCACCTGGCTTCCGGCGCCGACCTTCGTTGCCCCTTCGAGATGGGTGCCCGGGTATATCCGGGCGCCGGCGGCCACCTCGACCGACTCGTCGATATAGGTCCGCTCCGGGTCGATGATGGAAACACCCGCCTCCATGAGCTCATGGTTTATCCGTCGCTGCAACTCCTTGCGGGCCTCGGCGAGCTGATCATGGCTGTTGATACCCATCACCTCCTCGGGGGCGGCCTCTACCGCCGTCAGTTTGTCACCTGCGGAGACGAGAACCCCGACAACATCGGTGAGGTAATACTCGCCTTGGGAATTGTCGTTGTCGACCTTGTCGAGGGCGGTACTCAGGCGCCCGGCCCGGACCGCGTAGATCCCGGCATTGACCTCGTGGATCTCGAGCTGTTCGGGGGTGCAGTCGCGATGCTCGACGATCCCGGAGACATCGCCGTGGCCATCACGCACTACCCGTCCGTAGCCGCTCGGGTCGGCGAGGTGCGCCGAGACGAGACGGGCGGCTTCCTCCCCTTCCAGGTCGACGAGATCGGCGAGCAGACCGGAGGTGAGCAGGGGTGAGTCGCCGTATAGAACCAGGACGACGTCGTCCGGATCGAGGTCCCCGAGTGCGTCGAGACCGATCCGGGTGGCGTGGCCAGTACCGAGCTGCTCCTCCTGGAGGGCGTCGATGACCCCCTCGGGAAGGCCGGGACGCACCTGACCGGCGCCGTGTCCGAGCACCACGACCGTGGACGCCGGCTGCAGCGGGCGAGCGGCTTCCAACACCCATCCGAGCAAGGTTCGCCCCGCCGCCACGTGGGCGACCTTGGGGAGATCGGACTTCATCCGTTTCCCCTCGCCCGCGGCGAGGACAATGACATGTGTGGGCAAGCGGGATCCCTCTGTCTATCGCTGGGGGGGCAGGACTCGAACCCGCAATAACAGGACCAAAACCTGCCGTGTTACCAGTTACACCACCCCCCAGAGTGGCACCGCGACAGGTTACAGCGGAGGCGGACCAGTACCGATCCACACGCCTGCGTGTGCACTAGTGGGGACTATGTCCCACCCCTTACACACGCTTCGCCACGCCATGGTTTCGGAGGGCCACTCCCCTCGTCTCGGCGGCGAGGTCGGAGACCGCGGCGGCGGCGTCGGTCGCCTCGTCGAGGGTGGTGAAATAGCCGAAGCAGGCCGAGCCGGAGCCGGTGAGACAGACCGTGGTGGCCCAGACCGCGGTGACATCGGCGATGAAATCGCCGAGCAGCGGCTCCAGATCGAGGGCGGCGGGGAGCAGGTCGTTGCGCATCGGCATCCGGCCCCGCAACGAGGGCGGCAAACGGGAGATCGGGACGGCATCTCCCTCCGGGCCCTCCAGGGCATCCCACCTCGAATAGACCTCGCTGGTGAGCAGACCGAAATCGGGGACCACCACCGCCACCGCAAACCCCTCGGAGGGGGCGACGACTTCGATCTCGTCTCCGACACCGGTCATCATGACCGTGCCACCCTCGAGGAAGAAGGGCACATCGGCGCCGACACGGGTAGCTACCTCGTGGAGTCGGGACCGGGGAAAGCCCGTCGCCTCCGCCCCCGCCACCAGCGTCGCCGCCGCGTCGGAACTTCCGCCGCCCATCCCCGCGCCGACCGGGATCTCCTTGTCGAGGGTCAAGGCCAGTGGGGGCACTTCGGCGATCTCACGGAGGCGGCCCAGGGCCTTCTCCACCAGGTTGTCCTCGATGTCCGAGTCGAGGGTGTCCCTCCCCTCCCCCGCCCTCACCTCGAGCCGGTCGCACCAATCGATGGTCTGCACCAGGGAGTCGAGGGGGTGGTACCCGTCCGAACGCGGTGGCGACACCAGAAGAGAGAGGTTGAGCTTGGCCGGGGCCTCGTAGACGGTCACGACGCCGCCAGCCGTAGATAGTCCGCTGCCGAGAGTTGCTCGGCCCGGGAGGTCGGGTCGATGCCAGCCCCCTCCAACAGCGCGACCGGGTCCTCGACCAGTGCGACCAGGGAGCCGCGAAGCATCTTCCGTCTCTGGCCGAAACCTGCCCGGGCCAGCTCGATGGCCCGCTCGGCTTGTGGTGGCGCCGCCACCCTCTCCATGGCCACCACCGCCGACTCCACTCGGGGCGGCGGGTAGAACACCTGGGGCGGGATCGTGGAGACAAGCGAGCCGCTGGAGTGGATCTGGGTTATCACCGAGGGAAGCCCGTATGCGGGCGTGCCGGGGATGGCCACGAACCGGCGCGCCACCTCCTTCTGCACCATCACCACGAAGCGGGTCACCTGCATGACGTGGCGAAGGGTGTCGAGCACCAACGGCGTCCCCACGTTGTAGGGGAGGTTGGCCACCAGCGCCCAGTCGGGTCCTTCCAGCGTGGCGCCGAGGTCGATCCTGCCGACGTCCTCGAACCGCAGATCGACATCGAGTCCATCGAGGGTCTCGGCGAGGACCGGACGAAGCCGCTCGTCGATCTCGTAGGAGACGACACGAGCGCCGGTCTCGGCCAGGGCTCGGGTAAGAGTGCCGGTCCCGGCACCGACCTCGACCACACTGTCGCCGGGGACCACACCGGAGATCGCCACGATCTTCCGGGTGATGTTGGGATCGGCGAGGAAGTGCTGGCCGAGGTGGTGCTTCGGGGTGAGCCCGTGGCGAACGAGGAGATCGGCGATCTCGGTCCGGGTCTGGGCGCTCATGTCCGGAATATCCGGAAGGCGTTGGCGCTGGTGATCCGGGCCACCTGCTCCACCTCGGCACCCCAGACCCGGGCGAGGGCCGCCCCGACCAGCGCCACACGGGCGGGCTCGTTTTGCTCCCCACGGTGGGGCGGTGGGCTCAGGTACGGGGTGTCGGTCTCGACAAGAGCGCGTTCGGGGGGGACCAACTCCGCGCCGAGGCGGATGGTCTCCCCGGACTCGAATGCGATGGGACCGGCGTAGGAGAAGGTCACCCCCAACTCGAGGAACCGCTTGGTCCACCGGGTCCCCCCGGTCCAGCAATGCAGCACCGCTCGCGGCCCCACTGCAGTCTCCTCGATCATGCGGTGGACGTCGGCGAAGGCGTCCCGGCAGTGAACGATCACCGGTCTGCCCACCTCCTCGGCCAGGGCGATCTGTGAGCGGAAGGAAGCCATCTGGGCGTCACGGGGGGCGAGATCGCGGTAGAAGTCGAGCCCGGTCTCTCCGATCGCTGCCACCTTGCCGGCCAGAGCCGCGATCATCTCACTCTGATCGGGCCAGGAGGCGGCATCATGAGGATGTAGGCCGGCTGTGGCCAGCACCCGGCCGG
This sequence comes from Acidimicrobiia bacterium, assembly GCA_035249605.1. GTDB lineage: Bacteria > Actinomycetota > Acidimicrobiia > Spongiisociales > ZC4RG35 > JANQRA01. The sequence goes on along the minus strand of DATFGI010000043.1, from coordinate 16,933 downwards.
GGAACTCCTCGGCCAGGGCCAAGGACGCCCTCGAACTGGGGGCATCCACACCTGGCGCCACCACCCAATCGACCTCCGGTGCCCGGTTGAGCAACTCGATCGGTGCCCGTCCGTCGAGCTGGAGATGGCAATGGGTGTCGACCCAGGACATCAGCCGACGCTACCCTGCACCTTTGCCGGGCCAATCGGTAGGCTCCGCGCGGTGGACTCTGGGATCGCCCGCAAGATCGACGACCTGGGCAGGATCGTCATCCCCGCCGAGACCAGGCGGATGTTCAACATCAGGGAGGGTGATCATCTCTTCATCGCCGTGGAGGGGGGCAACATCGTCCTTCGGAAGATGACCGACTCGTGCACCTTCTGCGGCACCGACCGTCAGGTGACGCAGTTCAAGGGCAAGGGGATCTGCGCCTCCTGCCGCTCTCAACTCGATTCCTGATCCCGGATCAGGGTCTCGTAGACCCGGCGGCGGGATACCCCGAGACCCTCGGAGACGATTCGCGCCGCCTCCGAGACAGTGTTCCCTTCCGAGAGAAGACGGCGAGCCTCGGTCACCGCATCGTCGAGCGAGGGCGGCTGTTGCGGTGAGGGGCCGAGGACGACGGTGACCTCACCTTTCACCGGCGCCTCCCACCTGGAAACGGCCTCTTCGAGCGTCCCCACCCAGACCTCCTCGTGGACCTTGGTCAACTCGCGCATGACCGCCACCTGGCGACCCGGGTCGGAGACACCGGCCAGGCCTTCGAGGTCCGCGGCGAGGCGATTGGGGCTGGCGAAGAGGACAACGACCCTGGGCTCGAGCCCAATCTGAGCCAGGCGGTCCGCTCTCTCGGCCCCCCGCCTGGGCAGGAACCCCTCGAAGACGAAGCGGTCGCCTTCGAATCCGGAGAGGGCGACGGCCGAAGTCACCGCCGAAGGCCCGGGGATCACGCTGACCGCGTATCCGGCCTCCCTGACCGAGCGGACCGCGCCGGCTCCCGGATCGGAGATGACCGGTGTCCCGGCGTCCGAGACGAGAGCGACGGTCTGACCGGAGCCCACCGCCTCCAACAGCTGCTGGCTGCGCGCCTGCTCGTTACCGGTGAACAGCGAGAGCACGGGTGGGGTCAATCCGAGATGGGCGAGCAGCTTGGCCACCCGTCGCGTGTCCTCGGCGAAGACCAGGTCGGCCGACGCGAGCGCGGAACGGAGTCGCTCAGAGATGTCTCCGAGGTTCCCGATCGGCGTGGCGCAGACGATGAGCCGTCCCGTGGTCACCCCGGCGACGGTAATGCCTCAGTCGAGGCCGGCCGCCGCCCGTATCCCCTCGCCGACCAGAGGGTCGTCGGCGGCGATGAAATAGAGCTGCCCATCCAGTTCCTCGACCCAGGCGAAATGGTCCTCGGGGAAGGCCTCGCCGGCAAATGTGAGAAGAGCATCTTCCAGCTCATCGAGATCACGCTGGGTGTCCCCGACGTAGATCAGCATGATCGCTGCGTTCTCACCGTCGAACCACTGGTGGTAGGTGTCTCCACCCCAACCGTCTGCAGCCCCGGCCATGGTGGCCACCAAGCTCCCCTGGTTCAACATCACCCGAAAGCCCTGCTCCCCCCAGCTGGAGGTCCGTTCCAGCTCATAGCCGGGCACCGGTATCTCGGTGATGGGCACCTCGACGGGGAGATCCCTGGTGAAATCGGACGGCGTGATCACCTGTTCGGTGGAGGCGGTGAGCTCGAGCATCGTCGAATAGGCATCGTCGATCGGCTCCCACCCACCGCTCGCATAGAGGCTCTGGGCAAATGCCAGGCCGGCGTCATATGGGAAGAGGAGCGACTCCCTGAGGAATCGGGGAGCCGAGTCGAGCGCGGAGCGTTCTATTCCAAGCGACTCGGCGATGAACTCGCCGATCTCACGCTGACTCAGCGACTGCACCCACTGGACTTCTGCGAAGGTGGCATCCCCCTCGATGAGGGCCTGATAGCTGGAGGCTTCGTCGAGCCGCTCCTCGTCCACCATGGCCTGGAGCGGGTCGTAGAAGCCGAAATGCTGATCGGTCAATGCATGCACCAGCTCGTGTACCAGTGTGCCCTGCTGTAGCAGGGAGAATCCGTCCTCGCGCGCCGGCACCACGATCTCACCTGTCTCACCGTCGTAGAACCCGGCGACCTGCTCTCCGTAGAGCTCCAAGACGATGCTCTCCAGATCGGCATCCTCGTTGAGAAGCCCGAGCATCTGGTAGAGCGCCTCGTCGGCGGGAAAGTCCTCCGCCTGTTCCTCGATGTCGGACCGGACCCTCGCCTCCAGCTCATCCCCGGAGACAACGGTCAGAGCAGGCGGGGTCAGGAAGGGCAGGTCCCTGATCTCCTGTGCAACCCGGATCAGGTCTTCGAGCTGCGAGCGCACCTCGTCGGAGACACCTTCGAGCCCGGACAGGTCGGGCGCCGTTGTGGTCACCGCTGCCGGCGTGGTCGTGGTGGTGGCGACGCCGGCCGAGGTGGTGGTCTGGCCCCCGACCGTGGTGGTCTCGGCAGTCACCGTCGTCGACGTCGTCGACTCCTCGGTGCAGGCGACGACGAGGAGCAGCGCCAGCAGAACAAGGGGACGACGGGACATTGCGGTGAGATTATCGGCGCGTCAGGAATAGACCTGATCGGTCTGGCATAGATCGGCTCGCTCAATACGCTCCTGACGCGATATGCCCAAGATCACCCGACTCCTCACCGCTTTGGCCATTGCGGTGGCCGGATGCCAGTCAGCGGGCGCCGACGGCACCCTGAAGGCGATCATCGACGACGCCGGCGAGACCGCCGGCTTTGGGGACTTCTCACGGGGACGGGACAAGAGCTTCGGCATCTACGTCTGCTCCGACGGCGGATCGGTCGAGCTGGAGTCGATCGAGCCCATGCACACCGAAGGGGACATCGAGTTCCTCGGTGCTCTGATCTACACCTCACCCGACATGTTCGTGGGCGCCGCCCACGGCTACCCGACCGACGGCCTCGACCTGTCTCGAACCGAGCCGCTCGAGGGTGCGGTGGTCGACGTGAGCTGCGATTCTCCGAGTGGCGACGAGCGCGTGCAGCTGCTCGTCGGAGCGGAGCGGACCGGCGCCGGTGGCGGCGTGATCGACGGCCTGCGCGTGGAGACCAGTGGAGGCACCCTGGAGATCCCGTTCATCGTCCTGCTCTGCGGTGACCGCCTCGAGTACTGCGAGGCGCTGCAGCCGGCCGAGGGCTAGCCAAACGGACCACCGAGCCTCCCTCGAATGTCTTTCCGGCTGACTGTCGCATCGGGCGATCCTGATTCGTATAGATGTCGAGGTGCCCGGTGAAGGATCGGGCCACGAACGAGGAGTGATCATGAGCCAGTACCTGCTCTCCGTCTACCAGGTCGAGGGTGAGGAAGAGCCCAGCGAAGAGGTCATGCAGAAGATGTACGCCGACGTCGAGGCGCTCAACCAGAAGATCCGCGATGCGGGTGCATGGGTTTACGCCAATGGCCTGACTACGCCGGAAAGCGCCACCGTTGTGAACGCCAAGGACGGTGAGATCCTCACCACCGACGGCCCCTTCCCCGAAGCCAAGGAGCAGATCGGTGGATTCTGGATCATCGAGGCCAGGGACCTCGACGAGGCGATGGACTGGGCCGGGCAGGCGTCGGCGGCCTGTCTCGGCCCGGTCGAGATTCGACCGTTCCAGGACACGCCGGGAACCTGAAGGCGGGCCGGGCTCGGTGCTGAACGATCGTGAGATAGAGCGTGTCTTCCGCACTGAGTCCGGTCGCGCCGTCGCCACCCTGGCCCGTCGGTTCGGAGATATCGACCTCGCCGAAGAGATGGTCCAAGAGGCGTTCGCCGAGGCGGTGCAGCGATGGCCGTCGGCAGGGGTCCCGCCCAGCCCGGCAGGCTGGATCATCACCACGGCCAGGAACCGCGCCATCGACCGGCTCCGCCGCGAGTCGACCCGGGACCGGCGGGAGACCGAGGCCCTGGCTCTGGCCATGGACGACCAGGAGCCGGCCGAGCTAGTGGAAGACGACCAACTCCGGCTCATGTTCACCTGCTGTCACCCGGCGCTGGGCATTCCCGCGCAGGTCGCTCTCACCCTGCGTCTGATCGCCGGGCTCCAGACCGAGGAGATCGCACGTGCCTTCCTGGTCCCCGAGGCGACGATGGCGCAACGGCTGACCCGGGCGAAGAAGAAGATCAGGGAGGCGAGGATCCCCTATCGGGTCCCGGGCGACGCCGAGCTCCCCAACCGGCTTCGACCTGTGCTGGCGGTGCTCTATCTCATCTTCAACGAGGGTTATGTGGCGACCAAGGGCGACGACCTGACCCGAGCCGAGCTCGGCTCGGAGGCGATCCGGCTGACCCGCGTACTGTTCGGTCTCATGCCCGACGAGCCCGAGGTCGCCGGTCTGTTGGCGCTGATGCTGCTCACCGACGCCCGCCGCCCCGGCCGGGTGAGCCGGGACGGGGCTTTGGTGCCTCTGGCCGAGCAGGACCGGTCACTGTGGGACGGTGAGCGCATCGCCGAGGGCCACGACATCGTCCGCGCCTGTCTGAGGCGGAACCGGCCCGGTCCGTATCAGATCCAGGCTGCGATCGCCGCCGTCCACACCGACGCCGAAATCGCCTCGGAGACCGATTGGGGCCAAGTCGTCCAGCTGTACGACCAGCTTCTCGTCTTCACGCCCACACCCGTGGTGCGGCTCAACCGGGCAATCGCCATCGCCGAGACCGGCGCGCCGGAGGCTGCCCTGGAGTTGGTCGAGGAACTGGCGCTTTCGGATTACTACCTGTTCCACGCCACTCGCGGTGAGATGCTCGACCGGTTGGGCCGCCGAGATGAGGCCCGGGCCGCCTTCGAGAAGGCCGCCTCGCTCACTTCCAACGAGGCAGAGCGGGCCCACATGGAGATGCGGTCGCGGGAGGGCTGAAATGCCGAGACGCAACCGGGTGGACCCGTTCGGGGACCTCCATGCCGTCCCCCAGCGGGGGATGTTCACCGGGAACCGGGGTTGTCTCGTCGACGAGGAGCGACGACTGGCCCGCCACCATCGGGGCAATCTGTGGATCATCTGTGTCACCACATACCGAGACTGGCGCTCCCCGCTCGACGAGCCAGGCCGCTGGACCCCCCTGTTCTTCCTCGACGACGCGGTCGCTCTCGCCGCGGGGCATCGACCCTGCGGCCTGTGCCGGCGAGACGACTATCGCGCCTATCGGTCTGCCGTCGGAGGGTTGGGGGCGACCGAGATCAACCGTCACCTCGCCGGCGAGCGCTTGAGACGGGGCCGTGGCCTCGACCGTGCCGCAGACCGCATCGTGTGGAGAGCAGACGTGACCGGCCTCCCCGACGGGACAGTGATCGTCGACAGCGGCGGCCGGCCACGCTTGTTGAGGGGGGCGAGTCTTCTCCTCTTCGGGTTCGCCGGGTGGGGAGAACCCGATCCCCGACCGGCGGGCGGCATCGTCGACGTGCTGACACCGCCCTTGTCGGTACGCGCACTGCGCAACGGGTTCAAACCCAATCTCCACCACACAGCTCTGGACGACTGACAGAATCCGGCACATGCCGGACATTGGAGAAGAGGTGACTCCCGATCCGGTCCGACGCGCCCGTTTCGAGGCGATTGCAGAACAGGTCTTCCAGCCGCTGCAGCGCTATCTGCGTCGCCGCGCTCCGGCACCCGACGCCGAAGACGCCCTCTCCGAAGTGATGCTCACGGTGTGGCGCCGGCTCGACGACGCTCCGGACGCCGAGGTCCTCCCCTGGTGCTACGGCATCGCTCGCAGGACCCTGGCCAACCAGAGACGCGGCCAAACCCGGCATCTGCGCCTGGTCAGCCGGATGGAGGCGCAGCCACAGAGCATGACCACGCCCGATCCGGCTGATGCCGGGCCCGATGCCGAGCTGACCACGGCCCTGGAGTCCCTGTCCGGAGACGATCGGGAGGTCCTCAGGCTGTGGGCCTGGGAGCAACTCGAGCCACGTGAGATCGCTCCGGTGCTCGGTGTGAGTGTGAATGCCGCCACCCTGCGTCTGAGCCGGGCCCGGGCGCGGCTCGGCGAGGCGCTGGCCAGACAGGATCGGAGCATTTCCGGACATCAATCGGTTGAAGGCACCCAGGAGGCCAGATGAGCGACGAACTGAGAGAACGGCTCGCACGGCTCGATCCCATGCATCCCCATGTGCCCACCGAATCGACGACCAGCGAGTCGTCACGAGAGATGATGGAGATGATCATGAGCACACCGGTCAAAGAGACCGAGAGCCAACGGGCGGCGAAGCAGCCCTGGTTCTATGGCGCCGCCGCCGCAGCCGCATTGATGGTGGCAGTGGCGGGAGGGCTGTTCCTCGGCGGAGGCGGTGAAGATCCCATAGCCTCAGGACCACCGCTGGAGCTGACCGCAGGAGGCGAGGACATCACGTCGATGTGCATCGCCTTCTCCCCCGAGGAGTTGGAGAAGGTGGCGGAGATCGCCTTCGCCGGCACGGTGACTGCGGTCAACGGCGACGAGGTGACCCTGACGGTCGACAGCTGGTACCGGGGCGGTGACGCCGCCGAGGTGGTGCTCAACGCACCGCAAGGCATGGAGGCCCTGATCGGAGGCATCCCCTTCGAGGTGGGCGACCAGCACCTGATCAGCGCCCAGAACGGCAACGTCAACTACTGCGGTTTCAGCGGCCCGGCAACCCCCGAGTACGCCGCCGCTTTCGAGCAAGCGTTCGCCCAGGGCTAGATCGGGATCACCGGCACGATCGGACCCGGCGGTCTTTGGCCGCCGGGTCTTCGCGCTGGGTCGGATTCCTTACGCTGGTCTCGCGCTAGACTTTCGTCCTGATGCGGTCATCGAACCGCATCCGCCTTGCTTGCTTCTTTCGTCCGTCGGATGTCAAACGGCAAGCCTCCAATCCTCTAACGAGGATTTGGCTCAGCCGGCTAGGTGTCCAAGAAATGACGGGTCCGGCTCAAAGGAGCAACACACATGTCCACCAATCTCTTCGTAGGCAATCTCACGTTTGCCACGACTACGAGTGACCTGGAGACCATGTTCGCCGAGTACGGCGAGGTGGCCGACGCCCAGGTGATCACCGACCGCGATACCGGCCGCTCACGCGGCTTCGGCTTCGTCGAGATGGCCACGAGCGAGGATGCCGAGAAGGCAATCTCTTCGCTCAACGGTAAGAGCGTCTCGGGGCGCGAGCTGAAAGTGAACGTCGCCAAGCCAAGGTCCGGCTGATCCTAAGCCAGTCGCAATACCCGAGATCCGGAGCGCCTCCGACACCGTCGGAGGCCTCCACTCGGGATCTCACCGGGGTTCACGGAGTGAAGCGCCGTGGCTAGGAAGGGGCGGGAGGCCGCCCTGAAGAGAGCCCGGGAAAAGGCACGTCAGGAGAAGCGGGAAGCCAAGCAGGAGCGTCGGCTCGCTCGGGAGCCGGACGACGAAGGGCCCGCCACCGAGATAGAAGAACAGGCACTCATGGAGGAGTTCGCTCGTCTCAGCGAACGGCATGAGTCCAATCAGATCACTACCGAGAAATTCAACGAAGAGCGCACTCGCATCTTCACCGAGTTAGGCATCGAGTCGGGCGACTGAACAACCCCGTCATCGCACGGGAAGCCGCCACCGACCTGTCTTCTCGATCACACAGATTCAAACAAGGAGGTTGCCCATGAAGGCATCCACATTGCGGCCATTGCGCCGCCCAGACCTCAACATCCTCGAGGTCGGCTCTCGTTTCGCGGCCGTCACCGGGGAAGGCACTTTCGAGGGTGTCTATCTCGGACTGGAGACGCCCTACGGGGAGCGCGCGATGCTCATTCGAGGCGCCGACGGTATGACGTCCAGCATCCCGATTCGTCAAATCCTCTCGGTCAGCGCCGCCGTCTCAGCGGCCTAGCCCCTCAGGCAGCGTCCACTTCCCATGCCAGCCTGATGAGTCGCTGCCCCAACACCCGCGCCTCGCGTGGCGTGAGGGTGGTGACGTGTTGGCCCCGGCCCGTTTGGAACGTGGACAGGTGGATGCCGTCGGTTGAGCCGTGCGAGTCGCTGCGGACGGTCTGTATCCAGAAGTCGTGCTTGGCGCGCAGCGTCTGATCGAGCATCTCGTCCAGGGACGGGCTCCTTACCGGCTCAGAATTCTCGTGGAGTTGCCCTGACTCCACCCGGTTTTCGCTAAGTGTGGTGGTCATGGCTCCTGGCCTTTCGAAGTCGCCTAACCATGCCCTAGCACCACACCCTCGAAACCTCCAGAGCGGAAGGGTTCAGGGGACTGCCGGCTGCCGATAGGCGATCCGTGCCCTTCCGGCTTGGTCGAGTTCGAGCGTCATCACCCTTCTGCGGGCGAGGTTCTGGCTGGATCCAGAGTGGAGAGCGGTCAGGAGGTAGACGTCGATCCTCCGAAGCGGCTCCTCGAAACGATAGGACCGATCGCTGCTCCCGGTCCAGAAATGATCGGGCGGAGCCAGATGCTCCCAAACTGACTGGCCATGGCTGTTGGCGTAATCCATGAATCGGGTGAGGAGCTCGCCCGACGCCGAAACCACGAACGGGTCCGCGGTTGGCTCCAACATCTGGAGTTCCTGACGTGTCGCAACCGAGTGGAGCTGCTCGAACCGATCCGGGCCCGCCGCGCCGTAGCCACCGATGGCCGGTGTTATACCCGACGGTGCCATCCTGACGAAGGTCAACTCCTGGGTGAGTGGGGAGAACGCTGACGCAGGCAGTCTGTACTTGGATCCGCTACTGCCGGTGGCCTCCAATCGGTACCCATAGGAGACCGGCGCGTCCAACCAGGCGAGACGGGGTGGATGAAACACCACAGCACCGGCTACCACGACGAGGAGAAAGGTCAGCACGGCGCGCGCCGGTGTCGAATTCGTCGCAACCCATTCCCGCAGCGATGGGGCGAAGAACATGACCAGCAGACCCACCTCCATCACCAGCCAACTGAGAAACCAAAAGCCGATGGCCGCGAACAGAACCAAGTGGAACGTGATGGCACCGATGAGCCATATGCGCATCAGCCGGTAGTGGATCACTGCCAACCCGGCCCCGAGTTCGAAGAGCAGGGTCGAGACGAGCAACACGATGTTGAATGGCAGGGCGGCGCCCGAGAGAGCTCGCGCCCACCCGCCATCGGTTTCGCCGAGCCATCCAGCGGTAAAACCCGACAGCGGCAGATTGAAGATCTCATTGTCGCCCAGCCATCCGATGGCCATCTTCGACCTCCCCGGGATGAAGAAGTGGCTGGCCAGTGCCGCACTCAGTAGAAGGAGGACGATCGAAGTCCCGCCTATTCCGGTCAGGACGAACTTGAGATGCACTGCGGCGAGGATCAGGACGCCGATCACGATCAGCTCGTCGATGTTCTGTCCTGCCGTGGTTCCGAATGGATAGGCGAATTGAGCCGCGATCACCCGGCTCTGCAGGGCGACAGGCGCCAACAGGATCGGCCGGTAGATCGATCCGACAGCAAAGACTGCCAGGAGAGCACGGTCGAGCACATGGGTCTGATCCAGTAAGAAGTTGTATTCGTAAAGGGATCCCCGCCAGGTCAGCACGAAAAGGAACCCGATCGCGAGGACGCGGAGAGCACGGCCGTGCTCGAGTTCGGTCCATCGAGACCAGAACCTGGTTCGCCATGCCACCGAGGCGACTACGACACCGACACCCGTGATCAGGAAGAGAAGCCGGTTTGCCCCGATTGCCTCCACCAGGAGGGAGCGTTGATCGAGTCTGTGGGACGGGATGTTGGACAGTGCTCGTGTCGCCAGATCGAGGCCGACGAAAATGGTGAGTGTCGCCGCCACCAAGAGGAGATCGACCGGCTGATCGGTCCCCAGAAGGTTCGCCACCATCCGTGAGCGTCCGCGTGCGGCTGACTCTTGCGACGTCTGCGGCCGACCGGTGGGCGCCGGCATTTGCTACCTCTACTCGCCGTATCGAGCGAGGACTTCCGCCAGGTCACTTTCGTCGATCGTAGGGTCGATGGCCCGGGTTTCACTCTCCTCATCCTCGGGGATCCCGACCCTCTGTGCGACGGTGGCGAGCGTGGCGATGGTGCGACTGCGAAACAGGTCCCTGGGAGTGAAATGAATGCCCCTTGCCCGGCTGCGAGCGACGATTTGGACGTTGAGGATCGAGTCTCCGCCCAACTCGAAGAAGCTGTCGTCGACGCCGATGTCTTCGATCTCGAGGACTTCCCTCCAGATACCGACCAAATCCCTCTCCATGCCCGAGCGGGGGGAGGTGGCACCTCGACGGGCCCGACTCCTCACTTGCCGCGGGTCGGGCAGACGATCCCGGTCGACCTTGCCGTTGCGGTTCAGCGGCATCTCTTGAACCGGGACGAAGAACGACGGGATCATGTATGCGGGGAGCCGGTCGATCAAGTAGGCCCTGACATCGGTGGCGCTGAGGTCATCTCCCACCGGCGCGAAGTAAGCGACGAGGCGACGGCCGGAACTCGTGACAGGGCTCGACGGCCCCATGTCGGAGAGCGGGTAGCCGATCTCCTCGAGGACCTGGGTCACCTGGGTCATGTCGATCTCGTCATCCAGTTCCGCCAATGCCGCCTCCCGTGTCTTGTGACCGAGCCGGACATCCCAGGCATAGGGAACTGCATAGTTGTGATAGCCGCGCTCGCGCTGGTGAACGAATATGCCAGTGGCGTTGATCAGGCAGTTGGTCGACCGGCCGGTGTCAGAAGGCCGTACCCAGGGGGCTCGGTCCGAGAGGAACTCGAGCACCTCGGACAACCCCACGTCGACATACCTGTAGAAGTCGACGATGCGAATCTCGTCGAAAACGGCATCGGAGTCGAATATGTTGCTCGGGAGGAGGCGTGACGCCAGGTCACCAGCGCGGTGATAGGCCTTTCTCGCCTCGACCACCGCCCGATCGACGTCGTCGGGGTCGGTGATCCCCATGCGAAACAGGTCGGCGAGTCGAGTCTCGAAGATCTGTCCCCGGGATAACCCGGTCACGATGGTTGAGATGCCGCGCTCCGCAGCGAGATTGGTGGCGAGGGTGTAGATGGTCTTGAAACACCCCTGGCACACGTTGGAGAATTCGCTGAGACTGTCGGAGAAGATCTGATTCATGAACCCTGTGCCGCCGACGACCAATTCGAGCCCGAGGTCGTCGCAGGCCCGTCTCATGTTCTCCTTCGCCCCATCCGATATGAACCCGTTGTCGAGGGTGAAGACCAGGGGACGAACCCCCATCTCCACCAACTGGTAAAGGGCGAATGTGCTGTCTTTGCCCCCGCTGAGGAGCATCAGGCAGTCATGTTCCCCGCTCCCCCTGTCGCCGAATATGGCGTGAAGGTCATCCTGGCTGCCGAAGTAACGCCGGGCATGCTCACGATGCTCTTCGAAGAAATGACACGACTCACAGACGCCGACGTCGTCCTGACGGCCACCGGGGGCATTTGATGACAGACCACATCGTCGGCATCCCGTCTTGCGGCTCACGGTCATCTGAGAAGAGCTGACCTCGACCGTTTCGACCGCAGCCAAGCTGATTGCGGGATGCTCCATCAGGCAGGCTTCGATCTCCCCCAATTCGATGCGGTGGCCCCGGATCTTGACCTGGCGGTCAGCCCGTCCGAGGAACTCAATCGACCCGTCGGGTGCCCAGCGAGCCAGATCGCCGGTGCGATACATCCGCCCCCCCGGCGTGAACGGGTCGACCACGAATCGATCATTCGTCAGATCGTCGCGACCCAGATAGCCGCGAGCCACTCCGGCACCGCCGATGCAAAGCTCGCCGATCACCCCAATGGGGCACAGGCGCGCATGCTCGTCGAGCAAATAGATCTTGGTGTTGGCGATGGGTCTTCCGATGGGAACCGACCGGCTGCTGTCGGCGTCAGGGTCGAAGCGATGGATCATTGCCCCCACCGTCGCCTCGGTTGGGCCGTATTCGTTGTAAATGGTGATTCGGCCCTCGCTCGACTCGACCAAGCGTCGCGCCAGCTCGGTCTTGAGGTCCTCGCCGCCGAGGATCACACTGCGTATCCGCTTCGTTGCCAGGTGATGCGATTGAAGGGCTGCCATGTGCGCCGGTGTGAGCTTGACGACGTCGACACGATCGTCCTCGAAGACGTCCACCACTGCCAGAGCACCGTCGGCTCGCTCCGGATAGACGACTATCCGGCCTCCTGTCACGAGCGGAACGAATATCGACGTGACGGTGAGGTCGAATCCGATGGAGGAGTAGAGCGCGAAGTCGACAGGCCTGCCTTCCGAATAGTGCTCCGATGCCCAAAGCACATAATTGGCCAGGGCGGAGTGGGGGACCATGACTCCTTTCGGTGTCCCGGTGGAGCCCGATGTGTAGAGGATGTAGGCCAGATCCCCGGGTCCGACTCCGGGATATTGGATGTCGTCGTGTTCCGACCCCAAAGTCTCGACGTCGGTCACGACGACCTCGAGTTCGGGGAGCCTGTCGATCGTGTCCGTGGCGGCCAAGACCAAGTCGGCCCCGCTGTCCTCGACCAGGAAACGCACTCGTTCCACCGGCAGGTCCGCCTCGATAGGAACGTATGCCGACCCTGCCTTGAGAGCGCCCAGCAACGTTGCGACCATCTTGGCCGATCGGTGCATGAAGACGGCTACCCGCCGTCCCGCCATCGCCATGATCGCATCGGCCACGGCATCGCTCATGAGGTCGAGCTCTCGATAGTCGATGGACCGGCTGCCGTCTTCGACGGCTACTGCCCCGGGATTGGCTGCGACGCTCGCGGCAAAGGCCTCGAGTACGGTCCGGTGAGACCAGCTCCGGTGGGTCTGGTTGAATGCTTCGAGTATCGAGGCCCTCTGGGACGACGACAACAGGTCGACCTCGGCGATGGGCCGGCCAGGATCGGCGATGAACGCGGCGAGCAATGTCGAGAAGTGGTCGAGCATGAGCAGCGCCGTGTCCTCACTCAACGTCGGATGCTTGGCATCGAAGTGGAGCACGTATGAGCCGGTGCCCTCGTAGTCGTGGACCTGGATGCGAAGGGTGTGACTCCCGTCACCGTGTCCAGGATGAACCCAGTCCGATGTCACCGGCATCCCGTCGAAGTCGTCGAGTGTGGCGTTGATGAAATTGAGCAGCACGGGATGAGCCCGGTTGGCCGCCGCCGAGCTCGAACCGGGGACGGCGTTCATCAGTAGCGTCTGGTATTCGGACCGCACCTTCCCCATCAGCCCGTGGAACGTCTCGTCTTCATCGAGATCGACTGTCAGAGGCAACACCTCGATGAACAGGCCAACCGTCTCCTTGAGACGGCGGGAGGGACGGCTGTGGACCGGCGTGAGCATCGACACCTGACGCATTCCCGTGGCACGGGAAACCAACGCCAGCGTGAGCGTGGCCAGCACTTCGAAGACAGAGAGTGCCCCCGGGGAGTCTCTCCCGGCTCGCGCCAGATCTCGTAGCTGCTGTGACCGTTCCGACCCGAGGGGCAGGGTGTACCGGCGGGTCCTTGTCTCGGCTTCGTCTGCTGGGGGAGTCCCGTACAGGCTGAGGGACGGGCGTTCCTCGGCGGCCTTGATGGACCAGTGTCGCAGTGAACGGGCGCTCGTGTCGGTCAGTCGGCTCCGACGCTCGTGATCTACGTAGAACGCGTAGTCGGGATAGTCGACGGGCCCCAGCGAGAGTTCGTGGTGGGCCTCGTCCCGGTACAGAGCCTCCATCCTCCGGTAGAGAACCGAGATCGACCAGCCGTCGGTTATCAAATGGTGCTGGTTGAGGTACCAGACATGGTCCGCCTCACCGAGGCGTATGAGAGCAGATTCGAAGGCCTGCTTCGAGAGGTCGAGTATCCGCCCCGACCGCTGAGATACCCACAGCGCCAGGGCCGACTCGGGGTCTTCCTCCGTGGAGAGATCCACGAGCCCGAGTGGCTCGTCGAGCCGATCGACTACGAGGCTGTGCGGTGGAGAGGTGTCTGGGTCGAAAACCATGCGGAGGGCGTCCGTGCCCTGGACCAAACGGTGGAATGCTCGGGCGAATGCGTCGGCATCCAGTGGCCCCCGAAAGCGGAAGGTCATCACCATGTTGTAGAGGGGCCGGTCCGGGTGGAGCTGCTGTCCGCTCCAAATCAGGTATTGAGCCCGAGTGAGATTCGAGTGACGCTCGACCTCACTGGTCCACACCTCAGATAGCGCGCTCTTGGTCATCCTGAACTTGCGCCGTTTCGGGACGTGATGTGATCGGCGAGGGCGCCGATGGTGGCGAAGTTCTCCACGATCACCTCCTCGGGCGGGATCCGCACCCCCAGCTCGGTCTCGATGAACCCGACCAACCGAACCACACCCAAGGAGTCGATGATCCCCTCGACCAGGAGCCCGTCATCGTCGCTGATCGGGGTGTCCTCACCGATCATCAGCTCACGACCTATGAAGTCCCGCAAGGCGTCACGGATGACCGCACTCATGCGCCCGCCCCGATACCGCCGCTCACCGTATCGAACATTTCGGAGGCAAGCCGTCTGCGGTCGATCTTGCCTGATGTCGTTCTCGGGAACCCGTCTCTCAGGCTCAGACTCTCAGGAAGTGCATAAGGAGGGAGGGCCGACGCCAGGAACATCTTGAGGTCGGCGTCGTCGACCGCGCCGACCTCCCTGGGTATCGCGGCGGCATGGATGGCTACTCCCCCGTCGTCACCGCTCACGCCGAAGACAGCTGCCTCCAGGACATCGGGATGCCCGACGAGCACCGCCTCGACTTCGTCGAGCTCCACGCGGTAACCGCGCGCCTTGACCTGTCGATCCTTGCGACCGTGGAAATGGAGTTGGCCGTCGGTGCCGAGTCGCACCAGGTCGCCGGTCATATGAAATACGTCGGGAATGCCCCCGAAACGATCCTCGTAGACGAAGGCGCGCTCGTTGAGGTCGGGGCGACCCCAATAGCCGCGCATCATGGTTGGAGACTTGATGGCTAGCTCGCCGATCGCCCCCTCCTCCACATGTTGCCCTTCAGAGTCGACGATCCTCGGCTCCACGTTCGGGTAAGGAACACCTATCGGAAGGCTCTCCCGGTCTTCATCCGGCAAGCCTGTCACCTCGAAGTGGGTGACCCCGTTGACCTCGGTCGGCCCGTAGACGTTGAAGAAACGAGCGCCGGGGAGTAGCTCCATGAGTCTTCTCAGATGCTTGATCGGCATCGGCTCGCCGCCGAATAGGACGCGGGTCAGTGAGCTGAGGTCCCGGCCGTCGAGGACACCAGGTGCGCTCAGCTGGATCAGTGCCATGGGAACCGTATAGAACAGCGTCAGTCGTTCGGACTCGAGAAGCGAAGCGAGACTCGAGGGCAGGGCCATGTGCTCCTCGGGGATCATGACCATGGTGGCCCCCCCGCGCGCTCCCCCGAAGAGGTCCAAGGTCGAGAGGTCGAAGTGCAATGGCGCGTAGTTGCTGATCACGTCCTCGTGGGTGATGTCGTAGACCATTGCGGTCACATTCGCCCAGGAGAGGGCGCTTCGGTGAGTGTGCATGATGCCCTTGGGCACCCCGGTCGAGCCGGAGGTGTACAGGATGTAGCACAGGTCCTGTTCGGTGAGCCCGATAGAGGGCGGTGTTGCCGATTCGATGAGGTCAGACCAGCTCAAACCGCGCGCTCCGAGCTCAGAGTCGGACACACCGATGAGCGTCTTGATGCGAGTGCCGGCCGCCATGAGCTGGGTTATTTGCCGGCGTTTGCGCTCATCGGTGATGATGTGCTCGATACCGCAGTCCTCGATGACGTACCCGAGCCGGGCCGTCGGTGATTTGGGGTCGAGAGGCACGTACGCGGCTCCGGCCATCATGATCCCATGGACCGCGACAACAGCCTCCACGGTCTTGTTGAGATAGATGCCCACCCGGTCGCCTCGCTTGACCCCGAGCTCGACGAGGGTCGCCGCCAGCGAGGTCGACCTGGTGAAGAGCTCTTGGTACGTGAGGCTTTGATCACGGCACACCACGGCCCGGTGGTCCGGGTCCCGTTCTGCGGCCGCTTCGATCAGTTGGGGCAATAGGTAGATCACACTGCCCCTACAAGCCGGAGAGCCGCGCCACGATCTGACGCTGGATGTCCGATGTGCCTCCGTAGATGACACCACCGACCGAGTCTCGCAGATCTCTTTCGATCCCAATTTCGCTCATATATCCCCGACCACCATGGACCCTCACAGCATCGAGGCTCGACGCGAGAAACGCCTCGCTGACGTAGAGCTTGGTCAGGGCCGCGTCCACAGCTGCGTCGCCGCCCATCGACTTGAGCCAGGCAGATCGGTAGAGCAGCAGCTTGGACACCTCCAGGCGAAGCCGCATGTCGGCGATGCGGTTGGACACTGATTGGAATTGGCCGATCGACTTGCCGAACTGGCGCCGGTCTTTGGCATATCCGACCGTTTCTTCGAGCTGGCGTTCCATGGCGCCGACGTGGCTAGCGAAGATGAGGCTCCGCTCCCATTCGAAGGAATGATCCGATACGCCGGCTCCCGCTCCGTCTGGTCCGAGCCGAGCCGACTCGGGCACCCAGCAGTCATCGAATCTGATTTCGCCCATGGGGTTGGTGCGTAGCCCCATCTTCGCGATGACTTCACCCCGCTCGATACCAGCCGTATCCATGTCCACGAGGAAAGCGGATATGCCCCATCGCCCTGGGGCGGGCTGGGTCCGGGCGTACACGAGCGCCAGGTCGCACTCGGGAGCCATTCCGATCATCGCTTTGACGCCGTTGATCAGGTAGCCGCCATCCATTGGCTGAGCCGTGGTCTCGAGCGCATAGGAGTCGGAGCCGGAATTGGGCTCCGTTATCGCATCGGCGGCGACCACGTCGCCCGAGCACAGACCAGGCAGATACCTGTGCTTCTGCTCCTCGTTCCCGAACCGCAGTAGTGGCTCTTCGACTGTCCATATCTGTGAGTTGACAGCGAGGGTGAGCCCGTTGTCCCGGCATCCGTAGCCCA
>DATFGI010000042.1:0-36674 GCA_035249605.1 Acidimicrobiia bacterium | reverse complement strand
TTCTCCAGGGTGTCCTCTCCGGAGGAGTTGGAGGACCTGGTGGGCAAGCTCGACAGCGACGTCCCCTTTCCCGAGGAGGCGAACCGCATGGTGAGGGGACACAGCCACGGCCCCCGGCCGGTGCGTCTGCCACATGGGTTTCTCGCCAGCCGCGTCGGCGGGACCGTCGGCCCCGAGGCGGAGCAGGTGGTCAGCGGGGGCTGACCCACCTGCGTGCAACGAACGCGTCTATACGACGTTCGTTGCACGTCGGTACT
The DNA here is from genome assembly GCA_035249605.1 of Acidimicrobiia bacterium. GTDB lineage: Bacteria > Actinomycetota > Acidimicrobiia > Spongiisociales > ZC4RG35 > JANQRA01. Next base: position 36,417 of record DATFGI010000042.1, on the reverse strand, counting down.
GCCGAAATGGCCTAACGGGTGGCGAATCCGGCCACTGCGGTGAGGACGAGGTGGGCGGTGACGTCGAGGGTGATCCCCTCGACGTCGGTGGTGGGGTCGACTTCGACGAAGTCGAAGGCCCCCACCCGGGGATCGGCAGCGCAGCGGGCGACACCGTGGGCCAACTGGCGCACCGTGAGCCCACCAGGCCTGGCCCCGGGGCAGGCCGGTGCGAACACCCGGTCGAGCACATCCACGTCGACGTCCACGTAGATCCGCTCGCAGCCGGCGAGACGGTCCAGGGCGTCGGAGACCACCCGGGCCATCCCCAGTTCCTCGACGTCGGCGACGGTCACGGTGGTTATGCCCTGGTCGTCGCAGTAGGCCCGGTAGACGGTCGAGTTGGCGAAGGAGTGGATGCCGATCTGGACCACGTTGGCCCCGGGCAGGCCGTGCTGCTCGATCAGGCCGCGGATTGGGGTCCCGTTGCTCGGCCCGTTCTCCAGGGAACGGACGTCGTGATGGGCGTCGAAGGTGATGACACCGGTGTTTGAGAGATCGTCGGACATGGCCGCCACCAGCGGGCGGGTGATGGCGTTGTCGCCGCCGATGTAGAGGCGAAACCCCGGCTCGGGAAGCGCCCGGGCCAGCCGGGTCACCTCTCCGATCATCTCCGTCGGGTCGAGCTGTGACACCGCCCAGTTGCCCACGTCGCGAACTGTCACCTTGCCGAAGTCGATGCCGATCTCGCCGTGGAACGTGGAGAACCGGTCGAAACGGTGTCGAACCTCCATCGGTGTCCGGTCCGCCGACGAGGGAGTGAGGCTGGCCGTCGACGATGGGACTCCGACGATGAGCACCTCCGGCTCGGGATCCTCACGTGTCATCCAGACACTGGCCCGGGGCCAGCTCGGATCAGCGATCGCCATCGAGCATCGGTATGTCGACGCCGCGCTCGCGGGCCACTCGCTGCGCCTTGGCATAGCCGGCGTCGGCGTGACGCATCACGCCGGTTCCCGGGTCGTTGGTCAGCACCCGCTCCACCCGAAACCTGCCCTGCTCGGTGCCGTCGGCGACCACCTGGGCGCCGGCGTGGATCGAGTTGCCGATGCCCACTCCGCCGCCGTGATGCACCGCTACCCAGGCGGCCCCGGAGGAAACGTTGAGCATGGCGTTGAGGATCGGCCAGTCGGCCACCGCGTCGGAGCCGTCGGCCATCGCCTCGGTCTCGCGGTATGGCGACGCCACGGAGCCTGAGTCGAGGTGGTCGCGTCCGATGACGATGGGGGCGGAAATCTCCCCCGAGGCGACCAGATCGTTGAAACGGAGGCCGGCGAGGTGTCGCTCCCCGTAGGAGAGCCAACAGATTCGGGCCGGTAGGCCCTGGAACTGCACCCTCTCTGCGGCGAGACGGAGCCAGCGCAGCAGGTGCTCGTTGTCCGGGAACAGCTCGGCGATGGCCCGGTCGGTCACCGAGATGTCGGCGGGGTCCCCGCTGAGGGCCACCCAGCGGAACGGACCCGATCCCTCGGCGAAGAGATCACGGATGTAGGCGGGGACGAACCCGGGGTAGGAGAAGGCGTCGGTGTAGCCCGCGGTCTGCGCCTCGCCGCGCAGGTTGTTGCCGTAATCGAACACCTCGGCACCGCCTCTCTGGAAGCCGACCATCGCCTCGCAGTGGGTGGCCATCGACTCCCGAGCCGCCTTGATGTAGGTGTCGGGGTCGTCGGCGCGGAGACGTCTCGCCTCGTCGAGGTCGTAGCCGGTCGGGACGTACCCGTAGAGGGGGTCGTGAGCCGAGGTCTGGTCGGTCACGATGTCGACGTCGAGGCCACGTTCCAGCAACTCGGGGAACAGGTCGGCGGCGTTGCCCAACAGCCCGATGGAGAGCGGTCGCCTCTCCCGTTTCGCCTCCTCGGCCAATGTGATGGCGTGCTCGACGTCGTCCGCCTGGACGTCGAGGTAGCCCGTCTCGAGTCGTCGCTTCAGATGATGGGGATCGACCTCGACGCAGATCACCACCCCGCCGTTCATGGTGACGGCCAGCGGCTGGGCGCCGCCCATCCCTCCCAGGCCCCCGGTCAGGGTCAGGGTCCCGGCCAGAGTCCCGCCGAACCGCTTCTCGGCGATGGCGACGAACGTCTGGTAGGTGCCTTGCAGGATTCCCTGGGTCCCGATGTAGATCCAAGATCCGGCGGTCATCTGCCCGTACATCATCAGGCCCCTGGCCTCCAGCTCCCAGAAATGCTCCAGGGTGGCCCAGCGGGGGACGAGCAGGCTGTTGGCGATCAGCACGCGGGGAGCGAGATCGTGGGTGCGGAAGACGCCCACCGGCTTGCCCGATTGCACCAACAAGGTCTCATCGTCCTTCAGCCGCTGCAGGGTGGCGACGATGGCGTGGAGTGACTCGATGTTGCGGGCCGCCTTGCCTCTGCCGCCGTAGACCACGAGGTTCTCCGGGTCCTCGGCCACCTCGGGGTCGAGGTTGTTGAGCAGACAACGCAACACCGCCTCCTGCAGCCAGCCCTCGGTGTTGAGCCCGGTTCCCCGTGGGGCGCGCAATGGGAAGGTGAGGTCGAGCATCTCGCGGCTGAGCCTATATGCGTGTGCACGGGGTGGGACTATGTCCCGTCCCCTGCACACGCGTCTACTTGCGCAGCATCCCGTCGAGCCGGCGGGAGGCGATGGCGGCGCCGATCAGACCCATGACGAGCAGGAAGGCGCCGTGACCGAGCATGGTCCAGTCGACCACTCCCAGGGTGAACCCACGCAACAGCTCGGTGCCGTGATAGAGCGGGGAGAACTTGGCGATGAGCTGCACGGCGGGGGGGTAGACGTCGATCGGGAAGAAGGTGCCCGAGAACAGGAAAAGGGGCATGGTGACCAGGGTCACCAGGTCGAAGTCCTGCCAGGAGCGCATCCAGGTGCTAGCGGCCAGCCCAACGGCACCGAATGCGAAACCGATCAGGGTCGCGGCCGGGATGGCGAAAACGGCGAGCCACGACTCGGTCATCCCCATTACGAACATCACCCCGATGAAGGCGGTGGAGTAGAGCACCCCGCGCAGGAGAGCCCACCCGATCTCGCCGATGGCGATGTCGCTCGGCTGCATCGGCGTGGTGAGGATGCCCTCGTAGACCTTGCCAAACTGCAGCTTGAAGAAGATGTTGAAGGTGGTCTCGATGACCGATCCGTTCATCGCCGATGCCGCCATCATCGCCGGGGCGACGAAAGCGGCATAGGAGACGAGTCGTCCCCCCGGCCCGGCAACCTGGCCAACGAGGGCACCCACCCCGATCCCCACCGCGAACAGGTAGAAGACCGGCTCGAAGAAGCCGGAGAAGATCACAGTCCACAATCGCCGATAGGCCAGGAAGTTCTTCTCCCAGATCCGTTGCGCCCGGAACGGTGTGATCTTCCCGATCGGGGTGAGTCGGCTCGGTGCCTGGACGCTCATTGTCGGATCCTCCGATCGAGGAATCGGACCGAGAGCACCAAACCGATCAGCGCCATGACACTGAGATAGCCGACGTGAACCCAGATGCCGAGGTCGGTGACTATCGATTCGTCCACTCCGGGGAGGGCGATCTTGCGGACCAGCTCGACACCGTGGAACAGCGGGGTCAGGTACGCGACTGGCTCCAGCCAATCGGGGAGCTGGCTGATCGGGAAGAACGTTCCCGAGAAGAGGAAGAGGGGAACGATGGCGAAGCGGAACAGCGTGGACAGGCTGCGACCGTCCTCCTGGGTGAGGGTCCAGGCGCTGATGGCCGTGGTGAACGCGACCCCGGTGAGGACACCGGGGGGCACCGCCAACAGCGCCGGTCCGATCTCCAGTGCCCCGAACAGCACGGCGATAACGGCAAACACCACCAGGACGAACACGAGGCGGCCCGCCCCCCAGACCAGCCGTCCCCAGATGATGTCCGCCGGCCCCAGGGGGGTGGTCACGGTGCCGTGGAAGTTCTTCCGCCACACGATCCCCGCCATCACCGGGAACGAGCCGTCGCCGGCGCCGGCCTGCATGGCGTTGGCCGCGATCATCCCTGAGGCGACGAAAGTGAGGTAGGGGATCGAGAGCGCCCGGCCCGACCCGTCGTCGACGAGTTCGCTGAGTCCGACGCCCATTGCGGCCAGGTAGAAGACCGGGTTGACGAACGAGGAGATCACCGTGCCCCGCCAGGTGCGGCGGTAGGCGATCACCTCCGACTCGGCGTAACGGAGGGCTCGGCTCACGGAGCTCATCAGTCGATGAGACCCCGACCGGTCAGCCGCAAGAAGACGTCCTCCAACGTGGAGCGACGGACCAGCACCTGGTCGGGATGGATCCCCCGGGATTGGAGCCCATCCTGGGTGGCGTCGGCATCGTCTGTGTACAACAGCACCCGATCGGCAAGCACCTCCGAGCGAATTCCGAGCCCGTCGAGCGCGAGGATCTGCTCGTCTCTCTGCTCGCTGCCGAAACGAAGCTCGACCACCTCCCGTGGGGCGTAGCGCTGGATGAGCTGCCGGGGAGAGCCCTCGGCCACGATCTTGCCCTGGTCCATGACCACCAGCCGGTCACAGAGCTGCTCCGCCTCGTCCATGTAATGGGTGGTGATGATCAACGTGGCGCCTTGTTGCTTGAGGCGGTAGAGCCTGTCCCAGAGGAGGTGACGGGCCTGAGGGTCGAGACCGGTGGTGGGTTCGTCGAGGATTATCAGCTCGGGCTGGTTGATCAGGGCGCGGGCGATGGTGAGCCGCCGCTTCATTCCTCCCGAGAGCGGCTCGACCCGCGAGTCCTTTCGCTCGGCGAGTTGGGCGAACTCCAAGAGCTCGTCGATGCGCGGGTTGATCTCCGACTTCTTCATGTCGTGATATCGCCCGTAGATGTAGAGGTTCTCGGCGACGGTGAGCTCGAGGTCGAGATTGTCCTCCTGGGGCACCACCCCGATCCGGCGACGGATGGCGCGCCCATCGACGTTGGGATCGATGCCGAACACTGTCAGCTTCCCCTCGGTGATCGGGCTGACCGTGGTGATCATCTTCATCGTCGAGGTCTTTCCCGCCCCGTTGGGACCTAGAAAGCCGAACGCCTCCCCCTTGTGGATGTCGAAGTCGACGGAGTCCACGGCGGTGAAGTCACCGAAGCGCTTGGTCAGGTCCCGAGCCTCTACGAGAGATTCAGTCATCGGACGCGGACGGTACCTGCTCGCCGGGGCAGTTCCCACCGGAAGTCGGAGAGCCGGTGTGGGCTAAAACGCGTCGAGAACCTCTACCGCCTCGAACTTGAGCCACATAGCGCCGGATACGGCGCGACGAACCCGGGGTTCGCAGTTGGTGGCGGTATCACGTCTCTCCGTTGTCGAGTCTGACCACCTGGGCTGTCGGCTTTCGTCCGCCGTATTTGCGGGGCCGGGCGTTGGGGCTGGGGTGGCCGAGAGCGATGGCATATCTGGCCACCGCTCCGTCGGACACGCCGAGGTAGGCGGCGGCGTCATCGGCACGGTGGAGGGTGATGGGACAGGAGACGATCCCGACCGCCTTGGCGGCGAGCATCATGTTCTGCGCGGCACGGCCGATGTCGAACATGTTCCCTCCCGGTTCCTGGACGAGGACGATGGTGGCGGCGGAGTCGCGAACCGGCTGGGTGAAGTCGCCGTGCTCTGCCAGGCCTTTCAGCCTCTCGGGGTCGGTGACCGCGATGAACGACCAGTCCTGACGGTTCTTCGAGCTCCCCGTCCAGCGCCCCGCCTCGAGGATCGCTTCGAGCTCCTCTTCGCTCAATGGCTGGTCGGTGTAGTCGCGGATCGCACGCAGGCGGATTATGAAGTCGTAGGTGTCGGCCATGACCCGAGCTTACGACGAGGGATACAGGAGCATCTGGGTGCAGCGGAACTGCGCCAGGGGCTTGCCGGTCTCCTCCACGGTCACCGCGACGTCCCAGACCTGAGTCGTCCGTCCACCATGGAGCATGGTGGCCTCGGCGCGGATGGCCCCTTGGAGCACGGTGCCGAGGAAGTTGGTCTTCAGCTCGATCGTGGTGAAGCCGGAGGCGCCGTCGGGGAGGTTGCCCACGCACCCGTAGCCGGCGGCGGTGTCAGCCAGGCTGATGACGGTCCCGGCGTGGAGGTATCCGTTGGGGGCGAGATGGAAGCCCTTGACCTCACAGCGCATGACGGCGCTGCCCTCGCCGATCTCCACCAGCTCGAGACCCATGTGGCCGGGAAGAGTCGCCTCGCCGGCGGCGCGCAGGTTGTCGGCGATGGTCTCTCGTTCGGACGGCGTGGGCATGGCGGGCGACGATACCGGGTGGAGTGGTGGCGGATGACGGCAATGGATAGGTTGTGCGGACCTATATCGACCAGGAGCACCAACTGCATGCCCACCCCGCACATATCCGCATCACCAGGCGATTTCGCCCCGTCGATCCTGCTCCCCGGTGATCCCCTGCGGGCCGAGCACATTGCCGAGAACTTCCTCGATGACGTCAGCCAGGTCAACGAGGTGCGCAACATGCTCGGTTACACCGGGACCTACGAGGGCATCCCGGTCTCGGTGATGGGGACCGGGATGGGGATCCCGTCAGCATCGATCTACGCCACCGAGCTGATCAACGAATACGGGGTGGAGCGGCTGGTCCGGGTCGGCTCGTGCGGTGCGGTCACCGAGAAGGTGGCGGTCCGCGACGTGATCCTGGCCATCGGAGCTTGCACCGACTCCGGGGTCAATCGGATCCGCTATGGGGGGCTCGACTTCGCCGCCACCGCCGACTTCTGGCTGCTCCGGGCGGCCGCCGAGGCCGCCGCGGCCAAGGGCATCGAAGTCAAGGTGGGCAATGTGCATTCCGCCGACCTCTTCTACAACCCCGACCCCGATGCCTACGATCGGATGGAGCGGATGGGCGTGCTCGCCGTGGAGATGGAGGCCGCCGGTCTATACGGAGTGGCCGCCGAGCACGGCGCCCGGGCACTCACCATCTGCACCGTTTCCGATCACATCCGCACCGGTGAGGCGACGACGTCTGACGAGCGACAGAAGACCTTCACCGACATGGTCGCGATCGCTCTGGAGACGGTGAGGATCGACGTCGGCTGATTGCTCGACGACGGCTTCGTCACGCCGGATACCGACTTCGACGGCATAGCCGCGCTCGAGCGTCTCTCCCCCGAGGAGGCAACAGCCCTCCTCTGACCAGCTGCTTGCCGGTAATGAGTGTTCACCTGATTGCTCATTACGCTAACCTGGCCCGTCCATGTCCGACCGAACCACCATTCGTCGCGCCATCGCCGACGCCCTCCCGCTCTACGTGCCTGCGGTCCCCTTCGCACTCGTGATCGGCCTCGCGATCACCGAGTCCGGGATTGGCAATCTCGCCGGGTGGTCGATGTCGTGGCTCGTATTCGGTGGTGCGGCTCATCTCACCGTTGTCACGCTGCTCGGTTCGGGGGCGGCTTGGATCGCCGCGGTCACCGCGGGTCTGGTCGTCAATGCCCGCCATCTCATGTACTCCGCGGCGCTGGCTCCCACCTTCCAGCGTCAACCCGCATGGTTCCGGTGGCTGGGCCCATATTTTCTCATCGACCAGGCGTTCGCCCTGGCCTCGATCGAGAAGGAAGACCAGCCTGAGGTCTTCCGCGCCTACTTCTTGACCATCGGTCTCACCTTCTGGACGTTGTGGCTGGCCACCACCGCGCTGGGTTTGGCAGTGGGGCCCGTGGTACCGGAGGAATGGAACCTCGAGTTCGCCATCCCGATCCTCTTCCTCGGGCTGATCGTCCTCGGCATCGACCGGGCGCCCAAGCTGGTGGCGGCATTGGTGGGAGCAGGCGTCAGCTGGCTCACTGCGGGGCTACCAAACCGCAGCGGCCTGCTGGTCGGGGCTCTGGTGGGGATCGTCGCCGGGACCCTCTTCGAGCGGTGGCGGCGATGACTGCGTTTCTCGCCGGTGTGGTCGTTGGCATCGGTACCTATGTCTTCCGCTCCATGTTCATCCTCGCCCTGGCGAGACGTCGCATCCCCGACACAGTCCTCACCGCCCTCCAATACGTCGCTCCGGCGGTCCTCTCCGCATTGGTGGTCTCGCTGCTGATCGACGGGGAGGGCAATGTGGCCATCGGCATACCTGAGGTGGCGGCGTTTCTGGTGGGCGGTGGCTTCGCCTTCAAGACCCGCAGCCACATCCTCACCCTGTTCGCCGGGATGGCCGTCTACTGGTTGGTCCGCGCCCTGGTCTGACCTGTCAGCGGTGTGACCTGTCAGAACAGGATCGACATGCAGGTGAGCCCGCCGTCCGCCGCCTGGATCTCGGAGACGTCGATCGCCACGACCTCACGTCCCAGCTGGGCGACCAGAGCCGTGGTCTCCGGTGTGCCCTCGGTGACCATGACCGCTCCGGAATGAAGCGGAAGCGCACTGAAGCGATGCCGCTCGCTCTCCGCCTCCGCGATGAGATCGAGCCCCGCGAGCAGGCCCTGGTCGACGGTTCCGGGTGTCACCACCACGGCGTCGTCGCCGACCGGGGAAACCGCCGACTTGAGATGGAGGGCTCCGGTAACGGGCACCTCCATGGTGCGCAGCCCATGGCCGGTGGCCACCGCTGCGAGCTGGCGTGCCCCCTCCTGATTGGTCCGGGTGGAGAGCCCTATCCACACCGTGTCACCGATCACCATCACATCGCCACCGTCCAGTGTCCCCGGTGCCTCCATCGTCACCAGCTCGAATCTGGCTGACAGGAACCTGGCGACTGGTGGGGTCTCGCCACGGCGGGATTCGGCGCCGGGCCGGGTGATCAATGCAATCGAGCCGAGGATGACGGAGGTGTCCTCGATGAAGACGCAGTCGGGGTGGCTCTCGTCCGCGTCCAGCACCTCGATCTCGTATCCGGATGCCTCCAGATGGTCGCGATAGCGAGCATGCTGGATCCTGGCCTCCTCGACGTCCGGGGCCCGACCCCGGGGCCCGGTGATGGCGTGGGTGAAGCTGTCTGGTATCGAGCGAAGGAGCGCGGTCGGCATCCGGGGAGCCTACGGAAGCCACCCAGCCGGATTCGGGCGGAAAATCATCGATTCGCACGACATGGTGGTGCCCCCGGGGTTTATTTTCAGGACCGTCGCCGACGTCAACGTGACATGGCGGCGGGAGGAAGACATGACAGACACCAAAGAGAGGGCCCCGGCGCCCCCCTCGGGCGGTGGCACGGGTCTCGACTCGTTCTTCAAGCTCAGCGAGCGGGGAACCTCGGTGGGCACCGAAGTGCGGGCCGGCTTCACAACATTCCTGGTGATGGCCTACATCATCTTCGTCAACCCCAACATCCTGTCCGCTGCCGGTTTCGATGCCGCCGCGGTGGGAGCGGGCACAGCCCTCGTGGCCGGGCTGCTCAGCATCGTCATGGGGCTGGTGGCAAACGTCCCCATTGCAATGGCGGCGGGTCTCGGGATCAACGCCGCGGTTGCCTTCGGGCTGGTGCTCACCGACGGGCTGACCCCGGAAGGGGCCATGGGTGTGATCGTCCTCGAGGGCTTGATCGTGGCCGCCTTGGTCCTGGTCGGTCTGCGCGAGGCGATCATGCACGCGGTGCCTCTCTCCCTGAAGCGGGCGATCGGGGTGGGCATCGGGCTGTTCATCCTCTTCATCGGGTTCGTCAACGGTGGCCTGATCGCCGCCCCCGAAGGTGGGGGGACGCCGGTCGCCTTCATCTTCCCCAACACCGCAGGTGCCTGGGTGACCCTGATCGGTCTCGCCATCACCGTGATCCTCTATGCGAGGAAGGTCCCAGGGTCCTTGATCATCAGCATCCTGGCCACCACGGTGGTGGCCCTGATCTGGGATGTGGCCGCCGTCCCCGAGAGCTTCTCGGTGACACCCAGTTTCGACACCCTCGGGGCATTCGATCTGGGCAATGTGTTCACCCAGCTCGGGTTCGTGGCGGCGGCGCTGACGATCTTCAGCTTCATGCTCACCGACTTCTTCGACACGATGGGCACCGCCACTGCCATCGCCGAGCAGGCCGATCTCACCGACGACGAAGGCAACGTCGAAGGGATTGGCAGGTTGCTCTTCGTCGACTCGGTCGGTGCCGCTGCTGGTGGCCTCGCCGGGGTCAGCTCCAACACCAGCTACATCGAGAGCTCGGCGGGCGTCGCCGAGGGCGGCCGAACCGGGCTCACCTCGGTGGTGGTGGGAGTCCTGTTCCTAATCGCCATCTTCCTGTCGCCGCTTGCCGGCATCGTCCCGCCTCAGGCCACCGCGCCGGTGTTGATCCTGGTCGGCTTTCTCATGGCCGGGCTGATGAGAGGGATCGACTTCGGCGACCTCGAGGAGGGCTTCCCCGCCCTGCTCACCATCGTGTTGATGCCGCTCACCTTCAGCATCACGGTGGGCATCGGCGCCGGGTTCATCATGTACACCCTGATCAAGGCGGTGAAGGGAAAGATCGGAGAGATACACCCCTTGATGTGGGTGGTCACCGTGGCATTCCTCATCTACTTCGGTCAGGCGGTTCTGGGGGCCGCCATCTCGGCATAGAGCGGGCGGAGTCAGGGGACGAGAAGGGGAGGGGCGGCGCTGCCCCTCCCCTTCCACATACGTAGCATCTCGGCCGTGGCGAACTGTTGCGATCCAATTCCCTATCGGAGCCTCTTCGATGAGAAAGCGGCAGAGGGCCGTCTCCGTGAGTATCGACGCCGGGGCCTGGACAAGACCGCGGCCGGCATGGTCGACTTCCTCCGCAACCGCGGTGTCGAGGGCATGACCGTCCTCGAGGTGGGCGGCGGAGTCGGCGAGATCCAGGTGGAGTTGCTCGAGGCCGGTGCCGAGCGAAGCGTCAACGTCGAGTTGTCGGACGGGTACGAGGATGCCGCGGCGCGACTCCTCGACGAGAAGGGTCTGAATGGTCGTGTGGAGAGGAGGTTGGGTGACTTCGTCGAGGCGGTCGATGACCTCGAGCCCGCCGACATCGTCGTGCTCAATCGGGTGATCTGTTGCTACCCCTGGATGGAGAGGATGGTGGAGGCCGCCACCGTGAGCACCGGGTCGCTGCTCGTTCTGGCCATTCCCCGTGACCGTTGGCTCGGGCATGTCTTCATCGCTGTCGAGAACATCTTCCACCGGATCAGGGGCCGACGATTCCGTGCATTCATCCATCCGGTGACGGAGATCGAGTCCAGGGTCACTCGCGCCGGCCTGACCCGCGTCTACGCACGTCAGGATATGTTTTGGCGGGGGTTGGTGTTCTCCCGTGATTGATCCGCACCGGTCTTCGGCGAAGGAATCAGAGGGATGAGCCCGATTCGGGCGTGGACACCTGAGCGGGATACGGTGGTGCGATGAGCGAGTTCATCTTCAGTGCCCATTCCATCTGGCAATACGTCGTCCTCGCGGCCGTCGTGATCGCGCTGGTGTTCGCGTTTCGGCGGCCGGCGATGGACCGCACCGCAGAGATCGTCTATCGCATCACCGCAGCCGTGGTCGGTCTCCAGGTGTTGCTCGGTGTCATCTTGTGGATTGCCAACTCGGGTTGGAGTCTCGGATTCCTGCAGGGTTGGCTCCATCCGATCCTGGGGATAGCCGCGGTCGCCGTTCTCAACGTCTTCATCGCACGTGCCCGCAAGGGTGATCCCGGGACCGCCAACAAGACGGTGCGCACCGGTCTTCTCATCGCCATCGTTCTCGTCGTGGCGGCCATTGGCATTGGGGAGGCGGCCTGATCGCCCCGGTCTGACCCGATTTTGACCGGGCGAGGCGCGGCTCCCCGTGTCCTGACCCGTCTCAGATCGCCCGCATCCGGTTGCCTCGTGCCCCGTGCTCCAGTTCGGCCAGCCCGAGCGCCTCCAACACCGGCGGGATGTAGTTGCCCACTCGTCCCCGCAGGCCCTTCTTCAGCCCGTACCAGCCACCGATCCCGTTGTCCGCGGACCGGGCCCATGCCTCCACGGTGCCTTCCTTGGCAGGCTTCTGTTCATCGGCGTTGCCCAACTCGACCCAGTCCCCCCGTTCGAGCAGCATCTGGTGGAGATCGTCGATCACCCTGAGGTCGTAGTGGAGCACGGTCTTGCCCACGGTGCACACGAGTAGCGGTGGATCGTTGGCCTCGTCCCGGTAAATCTGGAACTGCGATCCCAGGCTCGGCGTGTAGAGGGCCCAAGGATCATTCTCCCTTCCAGTTCCGCTGAACTCTGCTTTCATCATCTGCTCCCGTCAGTGCTATCCGTAACCATATTGTTACGGTAGCACGCCCGGGTTACCCTGAGCCGGTGACCGCCGAACCCGATCCTTTCGCCGCCCTCGGTGACGCCAACCGCCGGGCCATCGTCGAGCTCCTGGCCCGCGGCGAGCGATCGGTCCAGGAGCTGGCCGATGCCCTGCCGATAAGCCGGCCCGCCGTCTCCCGTCATCTCAGCCTGCTCAAGTCGGCCGGTCTGGTTTCCGATCGGCCCGAAGGGGTACGGCGGGTCTATAGCCTGGATCGGGCGGGAGCAGCCGAAGTTCGGTCCTACCTGGAGCGGGTGTGGGGTGAGGCTGCGGCCCGCTTCCGGATGGCTGCCGAGAATGTGGAATTGGACTGATGGATCCGATCGTCGTCGAGTTCGAGGTGAAGACCTCGCCCGAACATGCCTTCGCCATGTGGACCGAGCACTGCGCCCTTTGGTGGCCGAGATCACACAGCATGAGCCACGCACATGGCTTCGACGTCGTCTTCGAGCCCTATCCGGGAGGGCGCATTTACGAGACCGGGCCCAAAGGCGAAGAGCACGAGTGGGGCGAGGTGCAGGTCTGGGAGCCGCCCCGGAGACTCGAGTACCTGTGGCACATCTTCCTCGAGCCGGAGAGGGCCACGCTGGTGGCGGTGACCTTCGATGCCAAGGGCGATGCCACTCAGGTCAGGTTGGAGAACTCGGGTTTCGAGGCGTTCGGCGAAGGCGCCCTGGAACGTCGCGACCGGGTCGGCACCGCCTGGGTGGACATCGCCCAGCTCTATGCGGAAGGGATCTAGTCCAGGATGAAGACGGTGCTCTTCCTGTGTGTCCACAACGCAGGGAGGTCGCAGATGGCGGCTGGATGGGCCCGGCATCTCGGCGGGGAGCAGATCCGGGTCCTCAGCGGTGGCTCCGCTCCCGCTGACTCGGTGAATCCGGTGGCCTCGGCGGTGATGGCCGAGCGTGGCATCGACATCGCTGCGCAGACACCGCGTCAGTGGAACGACGAAGACTTCGGCGTCGCCGACGTGGTGGTCACCATGGGCTGTGGCGACGAGTGCCCTTTCGTACCGGGAAAGCGCTATGTCGATTGGGAGCTCGACGATCCTTCGGGGAAGTCGGTGGACGAGGTACGGGCGATCCGCGACGAGATCGAGCGTCGGGTGCGTCACCTCCTCGATGAGATCAGGGTGGCTTCCCCCGACTAGCGGAGCGGAGTCCCCTGGTGGAATCGAAGACGCCAACCTTGGTTGGTGTTCACCCAGATCGAGGTGCGTCGAACCGGAGGTGGGGAGTCGTCGGACACCATCCTGCTCACGTAGTGGACCAGAGCGACGTCTTCGTCGATCAACAGCAATTGGTAGCCCTCTAGAGGGAGTTCGAACTCGAATTGGCTGGGCTCGGCATCGATCGTCGCCTCCCGGTCATACGCCCGTCCAGAGTGACCCACCTCGGCGAAGTCGGGATGCAGCATCCGGTCCATCCACTCTCGGTCCCACCTCTGCTGTGACCACATCCCCTCCTCGAGATGTTCTAGATAGGGACCGGTGGCGGTCACCGCACTGTGGGGCAGGGCGCCGTACACATGCGGGTACTCGGTGCCCTCGCCGTCCAGGTCTTCGTAGACCAGGGCCTCGTCGTCGAGCGAGTTGGGATCGATGGTCACCAGGATCAAATCGTTGTGATCCATGAAGAGCCGGCGAGCGACAGAGCCGAGCTGGCCCGCGGTGGAGCAGTGGATGAAACCCTCCTCGTCGAGACTGGCAGTCCGATACTCGTCGGTGGACCGGGCCCAGTCGTCAGGAGCGGCGAGGTGGAATATTGGCTCGGTCACCCCTGCGTCTCTTCGATGCGGCGTTGCATCTCCTCCGGCGAGACATCCTCGATGTGAGTCGAGATCCACCACTGGTTCCCCTGGCTGTCGAGCACACCACCGGTGCGATCTCCGTAGAACTGATCCTCGGGCGGGCGGAGGCTGGTGGCGCCGTGATCGATGGCCCTCTCAAAGGTGGCGTCGACATCCTCGACGTAGACGTTCATCATGACCGGGAACGCCCCGAACTCCTCGCTGGTGGATGCGACCATGAGTTTGGAGTCACCGACCTTTATCTCGGAGTGGCGGATTCGCCCCTCCTCCTCGAACGTGTCGAGCACTTCGCCCCCGAAGACATCCTCCACGAAGGCCAACGTGGCACGGGCGTCCTCGACGATGGCCTGAGATGTGAGGGTGTGGTAACCGGGCGGTGGGTTCGATGGCATCGATGACCTCCTTCGAGGCTCAACCTACCCTCGGACCGGGGGGCTCCAATCGGTTTGAGAAGGCCAAACCGGCCTCTCTTCGTTCTCCCTACGCGATCACCGCAGGACTGTTCGAATTCTGAATCAGTCGTCGGTCTCGACGATGACGAGGGTCCGATCGGCGGCGTCCACCGCCTGGGACACGATCGCCTGGTACTCGTCGGACTCGTAGCACTCGACGGCCCGGTCGTAGGTGGGGAAGGTGATGACCACGTTGCGTCTGCGCTCTTTGCCCTCCATCTGCCGGTAGCGGCCGCCGCGGGCGATGAACACACCGTCGTAGCGGGGGATGACCTCGCTCGATCCCTTCACGTAGTCGGCGTACGCCTCGTCGTCCTTGACGTCGATGTGCGCGATCCACATGCCTGCCATGTCGTCTCCTGGTCGCTGTACCAGCGACGGTACCCACCAAGGATCGATGCTCCCGCCGCGGGTCCCCGGGCCCTCGTCGCCGGGCGTCAGGCGTCGCAGTCGCTGAGATCTGTGATCGATGCCATCAGGTTGCCTCGGAGCAACTCGATGGCCTCGGTGAGGGTGTCGACCGGGATCATCGCCATGCCCTGAACCTGCGGGCTGGCCATGATCGTCTCCCCCTGGCAGCGCTGGTCCGCCGGGTAGATCATGAGGTCGACTCCCGCTCGGCGAGCCGCTCGGGCCTTGGCGCCGAGCCCACCGACCGGTGCCACGGTGCCGTCGCCACGGATGACACCGGTGCCGGCGATCGCCCGGCCCGCGGCGAGATCCTCCCCGGAGGCATCGGAGTAGGCGGCGAGGGCCAGGAGCAGGCCATGGGACCTGCCCAGCGAGAAATTGCGATACCAACTGACCGGGATCAGACGCCCCCACCCGGCCAGAGAGACATTCAGCTCGGTGGGCGCCTGCATCATGGCCACGGTCCGATACGGGAAGGTGGTGCCCGCGAAGTCATACATCCGGCCGTCACCGGTGACGAACTCGTTGTGGTCGCCAAGGGATGCGAGCGAGATCTCCCAATCCTGCCGGCTGGTGATGGCCCGCCCGTTGAGACGGGCGACGGAGACGCGGGTGGGCAGCCCGACGGCGATGGGATGGCGGGCCTCGACGAGGGTGGTCACGTCGACCTCCACTCCCGCGGCGGCGAGGCCGATGGCGATGGCGGCCGGCTCGGCCATGGCCGGCGAGTTGAAGGTCGACCCTCGTCTCAGGTCACGGGGCTGCTCGGCATCAGGGTCGATCCAACTCCGTACCACCTCTGCAACCACCGGCGGCCGGCCTGCCGAGAGCCCGTACCAGTCGCCGGGGGGGTTGATGGTCTCGCCATCGAACTGGAGACGGCCGTCGAGCCTCCATGCCATCCCGGGCGGGTTGGGGGTGCGAGCCACCATCCACGGCACAGGGAGGAAGGCGACCACGACGGTGACGACGAGCAAGGAGGCAACGCGCGTCCACCAGTTGCGCCGGGTGAGGTCGATGGTGCGGCGGAGGAGACCGACATCGGCGGGAACCCGCCCGACGGCACTCTTGGGTCTCTTCCTGATCATCCTCTTGATCAGTGCTTCGGTCTGCCGCCCCGGAATCTTTATCGCCGCCTGTCGTTCGCCTCGCCTGGGACCAGTGTACGAACGGCTTCCGCATGAGGCCGAGCAGGCCGGTGTTTGTTGTTCGCGAAGTGGCTTGACGCTAATGATTCGCTGACATGGGAACGGTCGGACTGCGCCGCCGTTGACTCGTGGAAAGATCTGGCGGCCTGGGTAAGACGGGCTGCCTCGACCCTAGGAGGATGTGATGGCGATGGTCACCGACCCGGTATGCGGGATGAGAATCGACACGGACGACGCCGCGGCGACCGCGGAGTACGAGAGCGAGACCTACTACTTCTGTTCCCAAGCTTGCCACGATCGGTTCCTCGCCGACCCGGCTTCCTACACAGATTGACGGAAGGTCGGGATGACCGACCGTCTTAGCGAGAGTGAGCTCGCCAACCGCTCCGGTGTCACTGTCGAGGAGCTGCGCAGGCTGGTGAACCTGGGGATTCTCCGCTCGGAGGATGGAGTGTTCCAACGCTCGGATGTCATGCGTGCCCGCGTGGTGACTCAGTTGGCGGCGAACGGGATCGAAGTCGAGGCTCTCGCCGCCGCGCTGGCCTCGGGCCATCTGGAGCTCGGATATCTCGAGAGTGCCGGCAGGCGCTTTCCCCGCTCGGAGCGGACCTTCGCCGAGGTTGCAGAAGATATGGGCGTACCGGTGCCGACCCTGGAGAACATCTACGTGGCATTCGGGTTGCCCCGACCGGCAGCGGACGAAGCCGTCCGCGAGGAAGACCTCGTGGAGCTGAGGGGCGTCGGGATCCTCTTCGCCGCCGGCCTCGACGACGACGAGGTGATCCGCATGGCCAGGGTTTGGGGAGACAACGCCCGTCGTGTCGCCCAGTACCTGACCCACCATTTCCACAACGTCGTCGAAGAGCGTTTTCGCCTTCAGGGTCTCGGTGACAATCAGGCCTACGAGGCAGCGTTGTGGGAGGTGGGGCTGCGCATCGGCCGCTCCGGTGAAGACCTGCTGGGTTGGCTCTTCCGCAGGCATTCGGAGACTTTCCAGACCGAGCATCAGTTCGGTCATGTGGAGACGGCCCTGGAACTAGCCGGAGTGCGCCGGCGCACACCTCGAGGAGTGGAGACTGCGGTGTTCGCCGATCTCAGCGGATACACCGAACTGACCGAAGAGGCCGGTGACGATGCGGCCGCCGAGGTGGCGGTCACCTTCGCCCAACTCGCCGGTGAGGTAGCAGCGCGACACGGCGGCGACGTGGTGAAGCTGCTCGGTGACGGCGTGTTCCTCCGGTTCGAAGATCCCGATCAGGCCGTGCTCGCCTCACTCGACCTGGTGGAGAGCACAGCCGGACGTGGCCTTCCCGAGGCTCACATCGGCGTCAACTCCGGGCCGATGCTCTACGACCAGGGCGACTACTTCGGCCGGACCATCAACCTGGCGGCCCGGATCGCCTCACAGGCCGGCCCTGGCCAGGTCTACCTAGGCGAGTCCGTCACCGAGATCGTCTCGGCGAATGGATTCGAGCTGACCGAAGTGGGTGAGTTCGATCTCAAGGGAATCTCCACACCTGTCCGCATTCACCGGGCAGTCAGGACATCTGTGTTCTGACTCGCTTTCTCTTGGTCTTGCCCTCCATCAACTACATCCTGTGGTGTCCCCGCAAGTCAGGCAGACATAGCAGCTCCCGTTGCGGACGGTCATGTGACCGCAGTTGGAGCAGGCTGGGGCGTCGCCCATGTTCTCCATCAGGGCAACTTCGGCGATTCCGGCCTGGTCGGCCACAGCCGCCACCGCCACCTTCTCCCGCTCGGGGACCCGGACGCCCTCGTCCGGGCCGTCGAGGAACTCGACTGCGGAACGGACGGCGTCCACGTCGGCGTCGGCCGCGGCATCGGTGAGGTCGAGCTGCACGCCCGCATCCACCGCCAGACCCGAGGCCGGCTCGGGGAGATCGCCCTCACGATTCGGCGGAACCTGGGCCAGCTCGTCCCGACGCAGGTACTCGACGCCGAGGGCGCGGAACACGTAGTCCACGATGGAGTTGGCCATCTTGATGTTGGGATGGCCCTCGACCATGCCCCTCGGCTCGAAGGTCTGGAAGGTGAAGGTGTCGACGAACTCGTCGAGCGGCACCCCGTACTGAAGACCTTTGGACACCGCGATGGCGAAACAGGAGAGGATCCCCTTGAGTGTCGCTCCCTCCTTGGCCAGATCGATGAAGATCTCACCGAGGGTTCCGTCCTCGTACTCGCCGGTGCGGAGGAACACCTTGTGCCCGCCGATCCGTGCCTCCTGGTTGAACCCGGAGCGTCGCGACGGCAACAGGAATCGGGGCGGCTTCATCCCCTGGGCGTAGGCCTGGGTCGGGGAGATCCCCGACGGCAGGTTGCCCCAATGGATGGCCTTCTCCGCCTCCACCGCCGCGGACAGCTCGGCGGTTTCCTCCTCTGAGTCCTCGCCCTCGTCGGCCGTGGAGTTCAGCGGCTGTGCCGCCTTTGACCCGTCCCGGTAGAGAGCCATCGCCTTCAGGCCCAGCTCCCAGGAGAGGTGATAGGCATCCTCGATCTCCTCGACGGTCACCTCGTTGGGCATGTTGATCGTCTTACTTATTGCGCCCGATATGAAGGGCTGGGCTGCCGCCATCATCTTGATGTGGCCGTTGTGGTGGATGAACCGCTCTCCGTACTTGCCGTTCTTGTTGGCGGTGTCGAAGACGGAGAGGTGCTCGTCCTTCAGGTGCGGCGCACCCTCGATGGTCTGCCGACCGCAGATGTGGTCGTTGGCCTCGACGATCTGAGCCCGGGTGAACCCGAGCGACCGGAGCAGGTCGAAGTCCCATGAGGTGTAGTCGTCGGCTGAGAAGCCGAGGCGTTGCAGCGTCTCCTCGCCGAAGGTGAACACGTTGAAGGCTTGCTTCAACTCGAAGACCGCGGGCAGTGTCGCCTGCAGTTTGAGGATGTCCTCGTCGTTGAACCCCTTCTCCAGAAGCGACTCGGTGTTGACATGCGGTGCACCCTCGATGGAGCTGGTCCCCACGATGTAGGTGACCATGTCGGTTATCTGCTCGGCTGAGTAGCCGAGACGGTCGAGTGCCGGAGCCACCGACTGGTTGACGATCTTGAAGTAGCCGCCGCCGGCGAGCTTCTTGAACTTGACCAACGCGAAGTCGGGCTCGACTCCGGTGGTGTCACAGTCCATCAGCAGCCCAATGGTGTTGTGCGACACGAACCCATTGGCGACATAGGTCACGTTGTCGGGCACGGAAAGGTCATAGGTCAGTTCTTCCTCGCCAAGTTCGGCGGCACCGACCCGGTCGTAGAAGAAGCCCAGTAGGTGATCTATGCGGCTGTCGCCTGTCCTGGCGAAGAGCTCCAGTGCCGACCTTCTGGACACCAAGCCGATCCGGCTGAGTGACATGAGCATCGTCTTGCGAAGCCCGTCGTTGTCTGGGGCAAGCTCGTCGATCAACGTCCTTGGAACGGGGATGTGGTCGTGTCTCGATGCCTGCCGCGTTTCGATAGCACGCACCGCGGCCTGCTTGCGCCCACTGATGAAGCCAAACCGCTCGGACCAGAGCTGTCCATAGGAGAGATTGAGGACCCGCAACACGGCGAGCGGTGAGTTGCCCCACCCCGATGTGTCGAACTTCCTCGTAGTCGGTACCCCCATGGCCAACAGCAGCGATTGCACGTCGTGAGAGAATTCGATGCTCGTAGTCGACCAAGTGGGATAGCCGTCGGGGTGAACGGTTCCGTCGGCCTCGAACAGGCCCCTGACGAACGCTCCATATACCTCGGGATCATTTGCGTGGAGGACTGCATCAGGGATGTGTGGGTGCCAACCCTTGCCTGTGTGTCCTTGGGTAGGTGAGTGCTTGGCGAACCCGGCCGCCTCCCACCACAGGGTCAGCGGAACGGAATGGAAGGCGACCTCGGCGTATCCGACCTTGTCGCTGACATGCGCCTCGAGACCGAAGAGCTCCTTGCCGAGCTGGGAGAGCCGTTCCACGACGTCGAAGTCTTCCGCCGCGACGGCGAGACGGATGCCTCTGGCATGGAGGGAGCCATCTCCCATGAAGTAGCCGAGCAACTCGGCGAGCTCCGGAGTCATCGTTCTCGGGGCTCTGGTGGTGAAGTCGCCGGTCCAGTGCATCTCACCCAACGGCGGCAAGCGGACAATCTGCGGTTCACCGACGAGTTGATTCATCTGGAGAGGAACGAGATCGCCTGGTGCGATCTCTCCGAACCGTCGCCACACCCACTCCCCATCGGCGTCGACGACCTTGACACGATGAGTTGGTGTGCCCTGGATCCGAAATCCGCGCAGGGTCTCGACCGTCACAACCGGTTCCACGCCATTGATGTAGAACTGCTCGGCCCTGCGGGGACCCTCGTCCGTCGAGACGTCGGTTCCGAGCGTCTGCCACTGGGCACCCATGGGATCACCAAGCGAACGAAGCCGTACCAGGCCTCGCTCGGTCGGGATCAGGGATCCGCCGACCAAACACCCGGTCGGAGCCAAAACACTGGCCTGGGCGTTGCGGAAGCCGTGCTGCTCGCCCCGTTCCAACGCCAGGTCCCACGACTCCCTAGCCGCGTCGAGCAGGTCGGATGGGCAGAGGTCGGCGTCGATGCCCATCACCTTTGTGGTGATGTTGTCGTACTCGTCGCCGTCGAAGGCAGCGATTCGGTGATTGCGGATCACACGCAGCATCGAGTCCCGGTTCTCTCCGTAGCGAGGGAAGGGTCCGGTGACCTCGGCGATCTCCGCGGAGGTGGCATAGGAGTAGCCGGTGAGAACGGAGGTGATCCCCCCGGCGATGGCGCGGCCTTCGTCGGAGTCGTAGGCGATTCCCTGACGCATGAGCAACGATCCGAGGTTGGCGTAGCCAAGACCGAGCGTCCGGTAGTCGTACGAGCCTTGTGCGATCTCCTTCGAGGGGAAGTGGGCCATTGCCACCGAGATCTCGAGCACGATCGTCCAGAGCCGGATGGCGTGCTTGTACGCCTCGACATCGAAGACCCGTGTGGAGTCGTCGTAGAAGCGGACCAAGTTGATCGACGCCAGGTTGCAGGCGGTGTCGTCGAGAAAGAGATATTCGCTACATGGGTTAGACGCACGGATCCGACCCCCTGCAGGGCTGGTGTGCCATTCGTTGATCGTGGTGTCGAACTGGAGACCTGGGTCGGCGCACGCCCATGCGGCCTCGGCGATCCGGTTCCACATGTCGCGTGCCTTGATGGTCTTGCGCACCTTGCCGGTCGTGCGTTCGGTGAGATCCCAGTCGCTGTCCGCCTCCACGGCCGCGATGAAGTCATTGGTCACCCGCACCGAGTTGTTGGAGTTCTGCCCTGAGACGGTGGCGTAGGCCTCCCCGTTGAAGTCGGCCGGATAGCCGCCGTGCTGGATCAGGACCTTGGCCTTCTCCTCCTCGATCTTCTTCCAGTCGATGAAGGTCTCGATGTCGGGGTGGTCGACATCGAGGATGACCATCTTGGCGGCACGGCGGGTAGTGCCACCTGACTTGATGGCACCGGCTGCCCGGTCGCCGATCTTGAGAAATGACATCACGCCCGACGACTTACCGCCACCGGAGAGCAACTCGTTCTCGGCGCGAATGGCGGAGAAGTTGGAGCCGGCGCCGGACCCGAACTTGAAGATTCGAGCTTCCCGGACCCAGAGATCCATGATCCCGCCGGGGCTGACCAGGTCGTCGGAAATGCCCAAGATGAAACATGCATGAGGGGCAGGGCGGCTGTAGGAGTCGGGGGACTCCTTCATCTCGCCATCGGCGCCGTCGACGTACCAAAAGCCTTGTGCCGGGCCTTCCAAGCCGTACGCCCAGTTGAGCCCGGTGTTGAACCACTGCGGTGAGTTGGGCGCAGCCATTTGGTTAGCCAGCATGTACTTCAGCTCGTCCTCGAAGGCCTCGGCGTCCTCGGTGGAGGCGAAGTAGCCGTCCCTCTCGCCCCAATGGCGCCAGGTGCCGGCGAGACGATCGAACACCTGCTTGGCGGACGTCTCCGGCCCGGTCACCGGGTTGGCCTCCTTGTCGAGGATCGGGTTCCCATCGTCATCGAGTTGGGGGACCCCAGCCTTGCGGAAATACTTGGAGACCATGATGTCGGAGGCGACCTGGCTCCAGCGGGCGGGCATCTCGGCATCGGCCATCTCGAACACGACCGAGCCATCGGGGTTGGCTATCCGGGAATCTCGCCGTGACCACTCGATCTTGTCGTAGGGGTCGGTGCCGGCCTCGGTGAAGCGTCGGGTGATCCGCAGGCCTCTACTCATCCTCTGTGCCTCCTCGCACGAATGGGGTCCCTTCAGGAACCATGTCTGAGTCTTTCCAACCACAAGATGTTGTGGTGTGCGGGGAAGTGCCCACTACATCTAGTGTGGACTTCAATACTGTAATTACAAGCGTGTGATGCGTCAACCACCACTTTTCGACAGGTGCCATCGGTAGAAAACGACGACGCCCACCCACCACCTGACCGGGGAAGTGAGGGGTCGACGCCGGGCGCCGGGGGAAGTAGGAGGCACCATAGATGGGCTTCCCTTCGGCCGTGCAGCGGGGGGCTCATGGGATTTCGCGAGTCTCGGGCGCGCCCAAACGGGACGGTGGCCGAATCACTCGTCTTCGCCCGCAGAGGTCAGTCGGAGATCTCGACGTCGAGCGCGCCCTTAACCCAGCGGATCTCCACCCCGACGTCATCTATGTCGTTCTCGAACTCGACGCGGACCCGGTCCGGACCGGTGTCGTCGATCTCCATGACGTAGCCGGGGAGCGGGGTGGCCGCCTGCAACTCCACTTGTCCCGAGCGGTGTCTGACGATGACAGTGCCTCCCGTGCTCGTCACCGTTCGGACACTCCACTCCGCAGTGCCCGGGTCGGGAGCCGATGTCGACGAGGTGGTGGGTGCGGAGCCGACGGAAGTGGTCGGCGCCGAGCTCGAGGTCGACGACGGGGAAGGTGACGAGGAAGTCGACGCACCGGGGATGGACGCACCAGGGATGGTGGTCGTGGTCGGGGTGAGGAGCTCCATCGGGGTGGCGCTCACCTGGGAGTCGGCGAGGCTGACGATCTGCCAGGCGAGGAGGGTGGTAGCGGCGACCACCACGACCCAGACGGCGACCAGCTTCAACGATGGCATGGGTCCCATTCTCCCAGAGCCGGCGACAACGACTCCTCAACGGTGGCTCAAGATGTGCTCAAGCAGGGGTCCGCCCGACCGGGACCCGCTTAACCTCCCACGACGTGGCTCGCATCGTCCTCATCGAAGATGACCTCGACATCAGGAGGCTGGCCGCCGACGCACTCTCCGCCGAGGGTCACGACGTGGAGACCGCAGATCGGGCGCTGCACGGCCTCGAGCTTGCGGTGAAGGGCAGTCCCGACCTGGTGTTGATGGACCTCGGCCTTCCCGACATCGACGGCACCGAGTTGCTACGCATGATCCGGGCGGTGAGCACCGTGCCGGTGATCGTGATCACCGCCCGTGGGGCCGACAATGTCGTCGTGTCCACCCTGGACTCCGGTGCCGACGACTATCTGGTAAAGCCGTTCTCCATGGCTCAGCTCGAAGCCCGGGTGCGCGCAGTGCTCCGTCGCGGCGAGGTGGGAGATAGGCATGACGAGTTGAGGATCGGTGATCTGGTCATCGACGTGCCAGGAAGGTTGGCAAAGTTCGCCGGCGAGACCCTCGAGCTCAGCCCCAAGGAGTTCGACCTGCTCCGGGTTCTGGCCGATCGGGTCGGGGAAGTGATCAGCAAACGGGAGTTGCTCGCCGAGGTCTGGCGCGAGCCATACGGCGGGTCCGACCACACGATCGACGTTCATATCTCCTGGCTGCGGAAGAAGCTGGGCGAGAGCGCGCAGGAGCCCCGTTACCTCCAGACCGTCCACGGGGTGGGGGTGAAACTGGTCGACCCCGAGTCGTGAGACGCCGCCTGGTCATGCTCAGCCTGGCGACGACGTTGTTGGTGGTCGTGTCCTTCCTCGTCCCGCTGGGTCTGTTGGTGCGTCGACAGGCGGCCGACGGTGCCCGGGTGGGCGCGGAGACCAATGCCCAGTCGGTGGCGGCTCTTGTTGCCCTGGCTCTTGCAGTGAGCCCCGACCCCTCCGCGGTGGCAGCCTCGCTGGGCAGCGTGCCCGAAGGCACGGTCGTGCTGCTCGACGGAGTCGCGATCGCGGGTGACCCTCGTGCCGGTCAGGGCTCGCTGGCCCCAATCGCCACCGGGTCGAGATCGACAGTTGCCTCCGAAGTTCCCGGTGGCTGGGAGATCGCACTGCCCGTGGTGGGTGCCGACGCGGTCGCCGTGGTCGATACCTTCGTCACCGATGCCGAGCTCGCCCAGGGAGTTGGGGTCGCCTGGCTTCTCCTCGGGTTGCTCGCCTTTGTAATGATCGCGGTGGCGATCTGGGTCGCCGACCGCCTGGGTCGGAGGTTGACCCGTCCGGTTGAGGAGTTGGCTCATTCCGCGCATCGTCTCGCCGAAGGTGACCTCGCCACTCGTGTCGATCCTCAGGAGCCCGAGGAGCTGCGGGAGATGGGTGAAGCGTTCAACTACCTGGCGGGTCGTCTCGACGTGCTCCTCGCCGAGGAGCGGGAGAATGCCGCGGATCTCTCCCACCGGCTACGCACACCGCTCACCTCACTGCGACTCCAGGCCGAGGCGCTGGCCAGCCCGGGCGAGCGAGAGGTGATGGTGAGTCATGTCGATCGTCTCGAGCATGCTGTCGATCAGGTGATCGAGATGGCCCGGTCGACCGGCGCCCGAGACCGTGGGGAGTCTGATCTCTCTGCCGTCGTCGCGGAGCGGAGCGAGTTCTGGCGTGTCCTTGCTGAAGAGCAGGCCAGGGAGCTGATCGTGGAGACGGAGCAGACCCGGGTCGTCCCATTAGGGCGTGACGCGCTGGAGGTGGTGGTGGACACGCTGGTGGGCAATGTCTTCGCCCACACGCCGTCCGGCACCGGTTTCGAGATACGCACCGGCTCTCACGACGGGGTCCCCTGGTTGGAGGTAGCCGACCACGGTGTTGGGTTTGGCGACTGGACGCCGGTCCGCGGCCAGAGCGGGGGCGGATCCACCGGGCTCGGTCTCGACATCGTGGCCAAGACTCTGACCTCGGTGGGCGGACGCATGATCACCGACGACCGCCCCGGGGGCGGGGCGGTCGTCAGGGTGGTCTTCGGTTGAGCTCAGTCCGAGTCGACGTCCACCTTCACCTCGAGCCGGTCGCCGTCGATCCTGGCCTCGAACCGGGCATCGGCGTCGCCGGATTCCATCCGCAGCTCGATGCGGTCGGTCTCGATCCGCTGCTCGGTTATCTGCCAGGACAGCGTGGTGCTGACCAGGCTGAGCCGCCCCGCGGTGACCGCGACGGTCACCGTGCCCACGCCCGGGACCCGATGCGTGGAGACGCCGTCGAGGATCACTCCCGAGTCGTCGAAGCTGGTCGAGGTACTCGATCCGACACTCGTCGAAGTGGTCGAGCGGTCATCGGCACTGGTAGATGTGGTGTCGTCGACTGTGGTCGGTGTCGACGAGGCGACCGTGGCGCCTGTCGACGACGAAGAGTCGACGGTGGCGCTGGTGGCGGCAGACCCTTCGAAGCTCGCCCCGGTGGTCGGGGTGTCGACCGTGGCGCCGGCGGCTGCCGACGAGTCGACCGAGGCGCTGGTCGAACTGTCACTCGTGATCGACGTCGAGCTGGCATCGTTTGAGCCCGCCCAGGCGACCCCGACCACCGCCAGTGCGGCGACCACCGCGGTGAACACGCCGAACATCTTCTTGATCATGGGATTCCTCCTTGGTTGACCCATCACCACGACTGTGCGTCGGCCGAGGTCAGGAGGTCTTCAGGACACCCTCAAGAAGCGCTCAAACTCCCCTTCTCCGCGAACCCCGGGTTGCGGGATTGGGCGATTTGCGCGATACGCGTGTCGATCAGCGAGCCGGATGGTCCCAGGCGTCCTCGGGGCGGCCGGTGTCGATGCTCCAGCGGGGAAGGAAGAACTGGACGATGGGTCCCATGAGCAGTGCGAAAGCGATGGTGCCCGGGCCGAATGTGCCGCCCAGGAGGATCCCGGTGATCAGCACCGCTATCTCCATGCCCCAGCGGGTAACCCGGATCGAGGGGCCCCGCCGGGCCACCGCGGTCATCAGGCCGTCACGTGGCCCGGGACCGAGGTTGGCACCGATGTACATCCCGGAGGCGAGGCCGATGAGGACGATTCCGGCCGTGACCATGGCGATGTCCCACCAGACGCTCTCCGGCTCGGGGAGGACCAGGGTGCCCAGATCGATCACCGCTCCGATGACGAGGGCGTTGAGCACCGTGCCGATCCCGTAGCGCTCCCGGAGCGGCAGCCACGCCAACAGGACGACGAAGGAGATGATGATCGACCAGACACCGACACTGAGCCCGAACTCCTCGGCCAGCCCCTGATGCAACACGTCCCACGGAGGTAGCCCCAGGCCGGATTGGAGCATCATGGCGATGCCTATCCCAAAGAGGACGACACCCGCGAGCAGCTGGACGAGACGGCGGGGCAGGTTCTTGCCACTCACGGGAATGAACATCGGCGGGGCACGCTAACAAGGGCATTGCCCTTGCTTGAAGGGCACAGGTCTTAACCTCGCCCCCATGGAGGGGCCCCCGGTCCAGTTGTTCGTCACCTGTCTCGTGGACGCTCTGGCACCCGCTGTGGGCAGGGCCACGGTGGCAGTGCTGGAGAAGGCGGGTTGCGAGGTGCGGGTCCCAGCGGGACAGACCTGCTGTGGCCAACCCGCCCACAACGTCGGTCTCAGCAACGAGGCCCGCAGGATGGCCGAGACCACCCTGGATGTCCTCGACGACACCGAGGGGCCGATCGTCCTTCCCTCTGGCTCGTGTGCCGCCATGATCGTCCACCACTACCGGGAGCTCTTCCCCACCGGCCCCCAGCGGGAACAGGTCGATCGGGTGGCGGCACGGGTCAGGGAGCTGACCCAGTATCTGATCGACGATCTCGGGACCGAGATGACCGCTATTTGTGACGGCTGCTCGGTTGCCTACCACTACTCGTGTCACGGGCTGCGCCAGCTGGGTCTCGACCATCAGGCCGACCTCCTCCTATCCGACACGGACCGGGTGGACCTGGTCGGTGACAAGGAATGCTGCGGGTTCGGCGGTCTGTTCTCGGTGGAGATGCCCGCGGTGTCGACGGCGATCATGGACACCAAGCTCGACCAGATCGTCGCCTCCGGAGCCGACACCGTGGTCGGTGGTGACGTCTCGTGTCTCATCCATATCGAGGGGGGTCTGCGTCGCCGCGGCTCGGAGATCCAGGTGAAGCACATCGCCGAGCTCCTCGGTGACACGTCGTGATCGAGCCGGTCACCTTCCTGGGTCGCGCGGAGGCCCTCATCGGCACCCGTGAGGCCGAGGCGGTGGTCAGCGGGGTGCGCAACTTCGCGGAGAACCGGGATGACGCATTCCGGGAACTGCCCGAGCTCGACGCCATCCGGGACCGGGCCCGGGCCGCCAGACTGCACGCCCTCGCCAATCTCGACCGCCTGCTCGCCCAGTTCGCCGACCGGCTGGCCGAGTCAGGTGGTCAGGTCCACTGGGCGGCCGACGCCGCCGAGGCCAACGAGATCGTGGCGGGCATCCTGCAACGGAGCGGCGCCGGCCTCGCGGTCAAGTCCAAGTCGATGGTCTCCGAGGAGATCGAGTTGAACGTGGCACTGGAGGAACGGGGCGTGGCGGTGGTTGAGACCGATCTCGGCGAATTCATCGCCCAACTGGCCGAGGACACCCCTTCCCACATCATCGCTCCCGTGCTCCACCTCACCCGCCACGACGTGGGGCGTCTCTTCGCCGACAAGTTGGGTGTTCCCTACACCGACGACCCGTTCGCTCTCAACGACATCGCCCGCCGCCACCTGCGCGAGGTGTTCCTCCGCGCCGACGCGGGGATCTCCGGGGTCAACATGGCGGTGGCCGAGAGCGGTTCGCTGGTCCTGGTCACCAACGAGGGGAACGGCCGGCTGACCACGACCGCCCCACGGGTCCACATCGCCTTGATGGGGATGGAGAGGATCGTGGCACGATGGCAAGACGCAGCCGTCGTCCTCGAGACTCTCGCCCGCTCCGCCACCGGGCAGCGGCTCTCGGTCTACACCAACGTGGTCACCGGGCCCCGCAAGGACGACGACCCCGACGGGCCCGAGGAGCTGCACGTGGTGGTCATCGACAACGGCCGGAGCCGGATCCTCGCCGGGGAGACCGCTGAGATCCTCGCCTGCATCCGTTGCGGGGCCTGTCTCAACGTCTGCCCGGTCTTTCGCACCTCCGGTGGCCACGCTTATGGGACCGTCTATTCCGGGCCGGTCGGTTCCATCGTTACTCCGGGTCTCCACGGGATGGAGCCGTGGTGGGACCTGCCCTACGCCTCGACCTTGTGCGGAGCGTGCCAGGAGGTGTGCCCGGTTCGAATCGAGATACCGCGCATGCTCCTCGCCCTGCGCCGCCAGGCCGCCGAGGAGGGGAGACTTCCCGGGTGGCTGGAGAGGGGGATGAGGACCTATGCGACCGTGGCGACAAATCCGGGGCGGTGGGCCCGAGCCAAGCGCTGGGCGGCGCGTGTGAGCGGCGTGATCTCCTCGCGAGGCTGGATCAGACGTCTTCCCGGACCGGGGCGGGGGTGGACCCGGAGCCGTGACTTTCCCCGACCGGCAAGCGAGTCGTTCCAGGAGTGGTGGAAGGCAAACCGTGGAGCGTGACGCCTTCATCTCCCGTGTCGGGTTGGCGACGTTCACCAGCGTCCTTCCCGCGCCGCCGCCTGTGCTCCCCGAGCTCCCCGACCTGCCCGCCGCCGACCTGGTGGCGTTGTTCCGGGCACGAGCCCAGACGGTCAACTCTGTCGTCCACGGACCGGTCTCCCGGCACGGTGCTCCCCGAGTCGTGGCCGGGATCGCCGCCGGCCACGAAGCATCCAAGTTCATGTCCTGGGACGACCTCCCCGTCGCCGGAGTGGCGTCGGCGCTGAATGCGGCGGGTCTCTCCCGCGTCGATCATGAGCTCGGCGATGACCGCCTCGGCCACAATCTCGGATATCTCGATCTCGACGTCGGTGTCACCGGCAGCGACGGCGCCCTCGCCGAGAGCGGCAGCCTCATACTTCGCCATGGAGAGGGCCGGCCCCGGATGGCGAGCTTGATCCCGGAGATCCACATCGTCCTCCTCGACGTGGACGGGATCCACCGGTCGTTGGCCCATTGGGCGCGGGAATACCCCGATTTCGCCGGGGAGACGACGAACCTGGTCCTGGTCACCGGGCCGAGTCGGACCGCTGACATCGAACAACAGCTCAACCTAGGCGTGCACGGGCCGAGACATCTCCA
The DNA here is from genome assembly GCA_035249605.1 of Acidimicrobiia bacterium. GTDB lineage: Bacteria > Actinomycetota > Acidimicrobiia > Spongiisociales > ZC4RG35 > JANQRA01. The sequence continues at coordinate 7,036 of DATFGI010000042.1, read as the reverse complement.
TGTGGTGTTGATCAGATGAGCGGACTGCAGGCTCCACCGAAACGGGACACCCCGAGCCGGGCCGCCGCCCGGCTGGTGATGCTGCTGCTCCTCGTCGTGGTCGCCGGGACGGTGATCTACACCGCCGTCACCAACCAGAACGTCACCCTTGTCGAGGACGTTCGCACCGCCGGGCTGGAGTTGGAGGATCCCTCCGAGGTCGGGGGGCTCACCGTGAACGTGGTGGACGAATCGGGCGATGGGATCCCCGTGGTGTTCCTCCACGACGCCGAGCCCGCCGGGAGCCTGACCCTCGCCCCGCTGGGAGGTGCCCTCCCCGACGGATACCGGGCGATCCGCATCGACATGCCCGGGTTCGGCTACTCCGACCGGATCCCTTCCGTCGCCCCGGAGCACACCGCGGCGGGGATGGGGGAGAACATGGCGGTGGTGATCCAAGAGCGCTTCGACGTACCCGTTGTCCTGGTCGGCGTCGGCTTCGGGGGAGAAGTCGCCGCCGAGGTCGCCCTGGCTGCCCCGGAGTCCGTCGGCGGCCTAGTCCTGGTCGATGTCGACTTCGAGGAGGATTCCTCCTGGGTGCGTCTGTTGGAGCAGCTGCCCTGGGTGGGGAGGGCTGCCACCTACACATGGGAAACCGGTGGGCGGTTCTCCTCGGGGACTTGGGCCCCGCATTGTGAGGAGGGAGGGTGGTGCCCGACATCCGAGCAGAGCGCCGAGCGACGGTTCATCGTCTCCATCGCCGGGACCACAGAGTCGTTCCACGGATTTGTCAGGACCCCGCCGGCGGCGCTGGCGCCGACGAACCTCGAGGAGATCACCGCACCGGTCGCCTATGTGCGGAGCACGGCGGGCGAGGTGACCGAGGAGACAGTCGACGAGCTGAGCCGCGGGCTCGCCGGGCTCACCGTCTTCGAGTCGGACAGCTTCGAAGCACATCTCGAGGACCACGACACCGTGATCGAGGCGATCATCGCAGTCAGCGGATAGCGGCGCTCATCTGAGAAAAGCGGATTGGCCCACCTAAGGGATGAGCAGCACCTTCCCGGTGGTGCGTCTCGACTCGAGGGCGCGGTGGGCCTCGGCTGCCTCCTCCAGCGGGTAGCGCGCTCCGATCCGGACGTCGAGGTCTCCGGAGTCGACCCAGGCGAAGAGGTCGCCGGCGCGACCGAGCAGATCCTCCCTGGTCGGCACATAGTGGGCGAGGGTGGGCCGGGTGAGGAAGATCGATCCCTTCCGTGCCAGGAGAAGCGGCTGGATCTCGGGCACCGGCCCGGATGCGTTGCCAAACGTGACCATCATCCCCCGGGGCCGAAGCAGGTCGATGCTCCTGTCGAAGGTGGCGGCGCCGACTCCGTCGTAGACCACGTCCAGTGCGTGGGGGCCTACCAGGTCCTCGACAGCCTCTTTGAAATCGGTCGACGTGTAGACGATCACGTCGCCGGCACCCGCCGCCCGGCTCAGCTCCGCCTTGTCCTCGCTGCCCACCGTGGTGATCACCCGGGCGCCGGCCCGGGCCGCGATCTGGGTGAGGAGAAGACCGACACCGCCGGCGCCGGCATGGATGAGGCAGGTGTCCCCGTCTCCGAGCGGGAAGGTGTCGGTGGCCAGGTAGTGGGCTGTCATCCCCTGGAGGATGACGCCCGCGGCCACATCCAGACCCACACCGGGTAGCACAGGGACGGCGCGGGCGGCGGTGACGGTGTTCAACTCGGCGTAGCTCCCCAGTCCTTCGGCCCAGGCGACCTGGTCGCCAATTGAGAACTCGGTGACGCCATCTCCGAGGGCGACCACGGTTCCCGCACCTTCCTGGCCGGGGACGATCGGGAACTCCATTGGATAGAGCCCGATGCGGTGGTAGGTGTCGATGAAGTTGAGCCCGGCCGCGGCGACGTCGACGAGCAGCTCGCCCGGTCCCGGGGTGGGATCGGCCAATTCCTGATAGCTGAGCACCTCCGGCCCGCCTGCCTCGGGTATGACGATCGCCTTCATGGGCTCTCCACCTTCCATCCTCTCGATTCCAACTCGTCTGCCAGGACCCGGTCGGGCAGGTTGCTGAGGTCGAGCCGTGGTCGCTCCATGCCCAACAGCCGCTGCACCGTGTCACGCAGGGTGCGGGCCCATGCCTGGCCCTTGGCCTCCGCCTCGAAGCTCAAGGTGGCGTCGGCGTTCACCGTGTAGACCCGGGCCGAGCTCTGCGGGTTGGCGCGTGAGCCGCGCTCCCCGTACACCAAGAGGACCGAGCCCGCCGGCAAGTCCTGGATGCCCCCGGCGGCCACGAAGGGACCGTCGAATGCCCAACCCGAAGTCTTCGAGGTATCGACGTTCTCCACGACCTTGGCCCAGTTCTTGTGACGCTCGTCCCCCACCAGGGGCACGTCGACGGCGACCAGGACCGGGTCATCCATGGCCAGGAGAGTAGGCATGAGACTGCATCCCGCGACCCGGTGCATTTAGCCTGGGCCCATGGCCAAGCTGCGATTGTTCGCCAATCTCCGCGAGATCGCCGGGACCTCGCGTCTCGAAGTGCCCGCGGCCACCGTCGCCGAGGCCATCGATGCCGTCAACGACAAGTTCGGCCCCGACTTCGCCCGGGGCGTCGAGACCTCTCGGATTTGGGTGAACGGGCAAGAGGCGGCGATGGGAGACGCGGTCACGGAGAGCGACGAGTTGGTGATCCTTCCCCCGGTGTCCGGTGGAGGCCAGCCCGCCACGCTGGCTGCGACCGACCTCGCCGGTCTGCTACCGCTGGCGGTGGCCCTTGTGGTGGTTCTGGCCAACTTCCAGAGCCAGCCGATCTGGGCGGCTGCCCTGGTGGCGGCGGCGGCGGCCTGGGCCATCGACATGAACACCACGTTTGGTTTCAGAGCGAGGGTGTTCGCCCCTCTGGCGGTGGTGACCTCGACGGTCGCCTCCACCCTCGCCGCCCACATCCTCGGGGACATGGGCTACGGGCTTGCCGTCCCCCTGGCGGTGGCGGTGGTGCTCGGGTGGGCGGTTGCCTTCCCGCAGTATCGGGCCGTGGGCGCCTTCGCTCCCACGATGCTGGTCGGGCTCATCGCCGGCCTGGGATCGGCGTCGCTCATCCTGACCCGCTCCAGCTTCTCTCCTGACCCCGAGGCGATCGATGTCTTCCTTGCCGCCACCATCGTCGGCGTGCTTCTCGGCTCCCTCGTCGGTCGGTTGCCGGCCCTGCCCTTTCTAGATCGCTTCACCACCACTGCCATCGGCACCGTCCTGGCGTCAATGGCCGCGGCGGCGGTTTGGAACCTCGATGTGGTGGGTTATCTGCTAGTCGGTCTCGGGCTGGCGGTCGCGTTGGTGGCCGGGCAGGGTCTCTCGTCGATGCTGCGCACCGGGACCGTGCTCCTCACCGAGCGCCCGCCCGGATTCCTCTCGTCGATCGACGGGGTCGCCCTCGCCGCCGCCATCTACTTCCCCCTCATCCGACTGGTCCTCTGACCGAGCCGAACCTCACCCATCCGGGAAGTCTGCGCCCAAAACGCCGCCGCGGTTAGCATCCCCTGCTCATGGCAGCCCAGAGAACGCACTGGCGTGTGTTGCTATTCGTCTCCCTCGTCGCTTTGGCGGGTTCGCTATTTCCCCTGCCTTCTGACGCGGTCACCAGGTCCCAGGTCGACTCTGCATGTGCCGACTCCAAGGAACAACTCGCCGATTACCGGGCCGCCCAGACCGACTTCGAGGATGCCGCCTATGCATATGAGGAAGCGCTCAACGACGTCGAGTTCCTAGAGCGCAAACAGGAGCGCATCCAGGGGTCGGTCGACTCCCAGGCCGCCGACCTCGAGATGGTCCAGGCCCGTCTCGAGGAGCAGGCGGTGCAGATGTACATGCTGGGCGGATTCAACAATCCCGGCCTGATCTTCTCCGCCTCTTCGGTCGATCAGGTGATGACGCAATCGGAATTCCTCAGCTCGGCCACACTCGGTGGCCAGGAGTCGATCAACGACATCATCGCTGCCAAAGGTGAGCTCACCCGCTACCAGGGCGACCTGGACGTGGTCCACGAAGAGCTGAAAGTGGCCGAGGCCGACGCCCAAAACGTGCTCAACCGCCAGGAAGCGGCGATGGAAGCGGAACAAGCCGCGTATGCCCAATTGAGCGGCAAGTGCAAGGACCTCACCGCCCAGTACAAGGCGGAGCAGGCCGCCGCGGCGGCTCGGGCGGCGCAGCGGGCGCGTGGCTCCATCCAGGTTGGCTCGTTCATATGCCCGATCACACCGGGGCGCACGTCGTTCATTGACTCCTGGGGCTTTCCCCGCTCCGGCGGACGCCGGCACAAGGGCGTCGACATGTTCGCCGCCCGCGGCGAGCCCCTCTACGCAGTGCAGGCAGGGACGGCCAGGGCGGCGACCAACCGGCTCGGCGGTCTCAGCGTCCACCTCAGTGCCGACACCGGGTTCCGCTACTACTACGCCCACCTCGATAGCCATGCCTTCTCGGGAAGCAGACGGGTGGGTCAGGGTGATGTGATCGGGTACGTCGGCAACACGGGCAACGCCGTCACGACCAGCCCTCATCTCCATTTCGAGATCCGGCCCAGCGGGGGAGGTGCGGTCAACCCTTATCCCACCGTCCGCGCCGCCTGTTATTAGTGGCCTGTCGTCCGAACATGGCCTGTGGGTCTCGCCAGACGTGGAGCGGCGGACACTAACCTGATCACGTGACCGACAACCGCCGCCGCATCGATGTCGTCCTCGAGCCGGGCTATCTAGAAGGGTTCGACGAACTCGACCTCGACGAAGTCCGCCGCAGACGGGACACCGCAGAGGACGTGGAGGCGCAGATCTCCTACTACCGCCGTCTTCTCCACGGGCGGATGGACCTCATCGACTTCGAGATGCGGCGACGATCGGGGCAGGAGGAGCGCAACCTGCTCGAGGCGCTCCCTGAGATCCTGGCCCACGGGATGGTCCTCGGCTCCGAGCCGACCTTGAAGCACATCGAGACCATGCCCCCGCTTCCCTCGGTGACCGGCAGGCGGCTGATCGACAAGATCATGGACGACGGCATTCTCGCCTCGCTCCCCGAGCTCACCGACGAAGAGTTGGTGGAGGCGTTGGAGCGGCTTCGGGAGGTGGAGACCGAGCTCTCGGGCCAGCGTCGCCAGCTCCACCAGGTCATCGACAAGCTCCAGGACGAGATGGTCGCCAGGTACCGGAGTCAGCAGGACGAGGCCGTAAGCGGCTGACTTGCTCGCGGTCCAGGTCAGATCGGGCCTAGCGGAGACCTACCACGAGGGTGCGGCGGCCGTGGTCGACCCCGGCTCCGGGGTGGTCTCCTCGAGTGGTGACATCGACCGCTCCTTCTTCATACGCTCCTCCGCCAAGCCCTTCCAGGCCCTCGTCTCCATGGAGGCGGGCGCCGCGCTGACGCCCCTGGAGTTGGGGATGGCCTGCGCCTCCCACCGTGGCCTCCCCGTCCACGTCGCCCTGGTGGCCGCCATGCTGGAGAACGGAGGACTCGACGAGCGGTCGCTGCAGTGCCCATTCGATTGGCCGCTCTCGCCGACCGCCATGCGTCTGGTGGCACGCCGGGATGCCTCGGCACCAAGACGGATCTGGCACAACTGCTCGGGCAAGCACGCCGGGTTCCTGCGGGCGTGTGTCGCCCAGGGCTGGCCGACCGACACATACCTCGACCCCGACCACCCTCTGCAACGTCGGGTCATCGAGACCGTGAGCGATCTCGGCGACTACGACGTGAAGCCGGTGGGTGTCGACGGCTGCGGGGCGCCGGTGCTGAGGACCACGGTGCGGGCGATGGCGACGATGTTCGCCCGGCTCGCAACCGACCCCCGCCTCTCTCAGGTCCTCACCTCGATGCACCGCTATCCGGCCCTGGTCGGTGTCAACGGCTCGACGGACAGCGAGATCGCCATCGCCGCAAATGCCGCGGCGAAGGGCGGAGCCGCCGGCTGCATCGGTGTCGCCCTCTCTGGGCGGTTGGGCATTGCGGTGAAGAGTTGGGATGGCAGCGGTCTGGTGGCCGGTCTGGCCGCGGCGGCGATCGTCGAAGAGGTCGGGGGTCTCTCCACCACTGCTAGGGAGCGGCTGGCCCCCGTCCTCAGCCCGATGGTGCTCGGCGGTGGTCGCGTTCAGGGACGGATCGAGAACCACCTCGAGATGGAACCGGGATGAGGGAGACACTGGTGCAGCGGATCCGGCTCTGGGTGGAGGATCCCGACTCCAGCGTCGAGTACGCCGAGGAGGTGGAGGGACGATGGGCGGTCCGGATGCGCCAGGACGTGCGCGACGCCACCACGGTCTGGTTCGAGCCGGGGGAACGAAGTCTTCGCTTCGAGGCTTATGTGATGCCGGCCCCGGTCGTGCCGGCCGAGGTCCATCGGCAGGCACTGGCCCGCAATGCCCGCGCCTGGCGCTGCTTCTTCGCCATCGACTCCGAAGGGGCCGTGGTGCTCCGGGGGCGGCTCTCTGCCGACCGGGTCACCCTGGATGAGCTGGACCGGGTGCTTGGAGAGGTGTTCGAGACGATCGAGGTTGCCTTCCGACCGATGGTGCGCGCCGGGTTTCCCGATCGCGAAAAATCGGGCTAGAAACTTGTGAACAAAGCCATGTGGACAAAGCCTGTGGATAACCCCGATTTCTGTTGGTAACCCCCGGACAAGCGTTGATCTACGTGAGTCGACGGTATTTGACGCACGAGAATTCTGCGGACGGAGTCGTTGATATCAGCGGGGATGCTGCGTACATTCCCACCCAGGCAAACGCCCTAGAGGCCAGCCGGAGAAGCGTCCGTTCGGGGAAGTGCGGAGGAAGCTCCGGAGGTCACTGGGGCGTTTTGCTGTCCTCATCCAGGCCGCGGCGCGATGGCGTGGACCGAGGTTGGTAGCCAGCTAGATCTGATGGATGGGCGCTTCCGGGGTGAGGGGACGTCTCACCCCTGGGCTCGTCGCCGGCGTCGCTGGTTGCGGTCGTTGGGGTGTTGTTGGGTGTGGCAGGGCCGGCAGTAGAGCTTGGCTTTGTCGATGGTGGTTTCGCCGCCGTCGGCCCAGTGG
>DATFGI010000041.1:0-71794 GCA_035249605.1 Acidimicrobiia bacterium | reverse complement strand
CTTCTGGCGCCACTCGAAGAAGGAGGGCGGATCCCAAACGGTGATGTCCCATGTTCCCTCGGGCAGCTTCGGTTGCTTGAGGCTTACCCGACTGCCTTTGGATATTGGAGCGGGCGTGAGCAACTCGACGAAGTCGACCGTTTCGATACGCCGCGGCCACGCTTCCAGGTCGCTGAGCACCTCCCATACGCGTTCTTGCGGAGCGTCGATATCGATCGATTCCTCAAACCGCATATCGGACGGTCACCTCGGAAGGTTGCTGACCCAAAGCACAGGTGGGCAAGCTAGCCGGTAGAAGTGAGCTATGACATCCAGACCTCGGTCGGGAGTCCCAGATCGTCGGCGGTTGCGGCGTCCCAACCCTCGCCGTCGTACTGGAAGTAGTAAATGGTGCCCTGGCCACACAAGTCCCCGCATATCTGGCCAGCTTCGATGGCGACAACGTCGGGCAATGGCCGGTCTACCGGGCCGAGAACGATGAAGGGCGTTTCGAAAGATTCTTCCGGATCGACGAACGTGACATCAGGGAGTTGCGCATGTACCGCTTCGACCACGACCGGCGGAAGGGTCTCCGTCGTTGTCGTTGCATCGCCTGAGAACTGCTCGGATACGCGCATGGGACCCTCACAATCCAGGGTGGGAGGTGACGTGGCTTCGCAGACGGCTGTTATCACACTGCGATACATGAGAACCAGCGATTCCTCCGTGACCACGACACTGGAAGGCGAGTTGGGGGATCATCCGAGCCATCGACCACTTCGGCGTCAGAGCAGGCTGCCAACGAGATGGCGGTCCGGAGCACTCCGATGCCCATGGCTATCTTGGCCGTAGTTTCGTCAGAATATCCGGCCAAAAGTCGCCTGCATAGGGCTTGAGGCCGCATGAGGTCCGGCCAAGAGCGCGTCCCTACTCAGGGCCGAGATCTCTGAGACCAGAATCAGCCAATGACCCCTCCCTCTCGCCGCAAGGACTGGTGGTTGGGAAAAGTGGCCTGGACCGCGGTGCCCGTGCTGGTGCGCTGGCTGGCTCGAATCGCCTGGCGCCTTCGCATCGACCTCGGCCCCGGATTCCCGGATCCGCCTTTCGTGGTGGCCGCAAATCACTTCTCCTTTCTCGACTCCCTGGTCATCGCCTCTGCATACCGGCACAAGATCCGTTTCCTCGCTCTGGTCGACCTGTTCGGCAACTACCGCCTCCTCGATGTTGCGCTGCTCGCTGTCGACGTCATCCCCCTGCGTCGTGGCAAGGTTCCGCTGGGGCCGGTGCGGGAAGCGCTGGGGCACCTCGCCGACGGGGGAGTCGTCGGCTTGTTCCCCGAGGGAATCCGCCACTACCGGTTCGATCCGGAGCGCGCCCGATCCGGGGCGGCCTGGCTGGCGAGCCGGGCCGGGGTGCCCTTGGTCCCGGTGGCGGTGGCGGGCACCGACGAGGTCCTCGGTGTGGACAACCGTCTTCACCGAGGTCGCATCCGCGTCACCGTGGGACCTGCGATGATTCCCAAGGGCGTGGATAGGGAATCTGTGGACCTGTTGACCCGTCGTTGGGCGACATGGGTTGCGGAGACTCTCGACCAGAGCGAAGGAGGTGGACATCGATGGTGACGTGGGCCGAGTTCGCCGACGACGCACCGCACATCGCCGAGATCTTCCAACGACGGCACGCCGCCACGGGAAACCTCTGCATGCTGGGCACTATCCGCTCCGACGGGTATCCCCGGATCAGCCCGGTGGAGCCGTCGTTCTTCGATGGGGAGCTGGTGGTGGTGGGGATGCCCGGCACGACAAAGTTCATCGACCTCGGAAGAGACCCGCGCTTTTGTCTGCACACCGCCACGGTGGACACCCACGTGAGTGATGGCGACGCCAAGGTGTGGGCCGACGCAGTCAACCTGCAGGACCCCGATTTTCACAAGAGATTCGCCGAGGATCTCTTCGAGAGAACCGGGTTCGACCTGCGCGGAGAGGTGTTCGATCCATTCTTGATCTCCGACATCGTCGGAGCCTCGTCGGTGGAGCTGGTGGACAATCGGCTCGTGATCACCATCTGGAAGCCCGGCGAGGGAGAGAGACGGGTCACCAAGACCTGAATCGACGCGGCATGCGAGCGTGCCATCCGACGCGCCGAGGCGGCCATACAGGGCCGCCCCATCGGCCGAACGACCGCACAAGAGGGTCGAGTCGGGACTAACTTCTCCCGGCCAATGATCAACCTCCGTTCCCTGATCGACTCCCCGTTCCTACGACGGGTGGCGTGGCACGTCAAGCGTGTCAGCTCGAACATGGACCGGAGGTTCTTCACCTCATTGCTCGCGGGTCTCGCCGTCGTCCTGCTCATCGCGGCGGCGGTGGTCTGGCTCGTGGAGACCCCCCGGTCGTGGGCCGATTTTGGTGCCGCCTTCCACTGGTCGGTGACCACCGTGTTCGGTCAGGGTGACGCCTCCTATGTGTCCGGACCGGTGGGTTGGGCCATGGGGTGGATCCTCGGCCTCTTCGGCGTCGCCATCGTCGCCACCATCACCGGCGCTCTGGTCGGTTTCGTCATCGATTTCCTACTCAAGGAGGGACAGGGAATGGGAGCGTCGGGATACAAGGACCATGTCGTCGTTTGCGGGTGGAACGCCACCGCCCGGGATCTAGTCACCGAGCTCAGCAGCGACGATTACGACGCCAGTCTGGTCTTACTCCACGAAGCCGAGCGCAATCCCGCCGGCGATGACGTTTACTTCCTGAGGGGGTCTCCCTCGAACGAGGCAGACCTCCTGCGCGCCGGCATCGACAAGGCGCGCACTGCCATCGTCTGTCCCGTCGACGGGAGCAACGAAGCCGACATGACTTCGATCCTGACCATTCTGGCTATCGAGGCGGTGGCGCCCCACGTCCGCACCGTGGTCGAGGTGAACAACCCCGATCATGTCGTCCATTTTCGCCGGACGAAGGTCGACGAGATCCTGGTGACGTCCAAGCTGGCCTCGCACCTGCTGGCCCGCTCCGCGCTGTACCCGGGTCTCTCCGAGCTGGTCACCGATCTGGTATCCGGGGGCGAGGGGTCCGAGCTCTACCGGGTGGATCTGCCGGAGACATATCTGGGTATCGCCATCGACGAGGCATCTGCGAGGTTGCGTCGCGACCATTGTGCGACGCTGCTCGCGGTGACCCGCAACGGCCACACCGTTGCCCACCTTGGCACCGACTTCGTCTTCGAGAAGGGTGACGACCTGGTGGTGGTTGCCGACTCGCTGGGCAGCCTCAGTCCGCTCAGCCACGCCACTGCGTTCGCCGAGGGCTGAGCTACTCGGTCGCGGCCTCCCGCGGGGTGACCGGACGCTCGTGGGCGCCCTTCTGGTACTCCGGCCCGAAGGTGTCGGACCAGATCACCGTGGTGAAGAGCCAAAGGGCGCAGGCCATGAGGATCAGCGGGAACAGCCGAGCGATCCACGGATACGTGGTCTCGGTGTTGCCCAGCCATCCCCCAACCAGTGCTCCGATCGGGAGCGTGGCCCAGCCGATGGCCCGTGCCGCGGTGATCACCCTGCCCAACGTGGCCTCCCCGGCATGGATCTGGCGAATCGTGGCCAGTGGGATGTTGATCACCGACACCCCGAACATGAAAACCGCCAGCAACACCATGGGGAGCGTTCCGTAGGTGGTGAACATGAAGGCGAACAGGGCCACGCCGGACAGGGCGAGACCCGAGACCATCGATCGTCCCAAGCCAAAGAGCCTGGTCACCCGGGGGGCGAACAGCGCCCCGATCAACCCGCCGAGGCCCATGAAGAAGAGGAGGATCCCGATCTCGGTCTCGGTCTGGGTGCCGATCACCACGGTGGCCAGCACCACGAACGTCGACTCCATGAAGCCCATCACGAAGTTGGGAATCGCCGCCGAGATCGTGGAGATTCGAAGCCGGGGCTCCTCCCAGATCCGACGCATTCCGGCGACGAACTCGGTGAGGAAGGGCTCCCGGTCGGTCGCCTCCCGATGATGCGCGACCCGGCCCACGTATTTCAGCGTCCATGCAGAGACCACGAACGTCGCCCCGTTGACGAACAGTCCGGCCGCCGGACTGGCGAACGCGACCGCGAGTAACCCGGCCGCCAATGGCCCCAACGCGAAGTTGGCCTGTATCGAGGCGGTGACGAAGGAGTTGGCGTCGGAGAGCCGGTCCTTGGGGACCAGAGCGGGGATCATGGCATAGAGAGCCCCGTCGAAGAAGGTGGTCATCGATCCGACGATGAACGCCATGGCGAAGACGGTCCCCACGCCGAAGCTGCCGACGCCGGCCGCCAGGTAGAAGAAGGCGCACGCCCGGAGCAGGTCGGTGGCGATCATGACCGGGCGGAGGTGGATCCGATCGAGGAAGACTCCTCCCAGTAGGCCGACAAGCAGGGTGGGAGCGGTCTCCAGCGAGTAGGCGATGGCGAAATCGAGGGTGCTCTCGTCCCCGGTCGCCTCCTGGATGTGAAGGACGAGCAGGGGAACCGTGAGGTAGGCGATGTACGTGCCGAACTGGCTGATCGTCTGGCCGACCCAAAGTGCCAGGTAGCGAGGCCCGAGCGAGCGCATCGAGGCTATGAGGTGCACCGGGCTCGCACGTTACCCCCGGGTGCCGGAGTGTCCAGCACTTGTTAGATTCATGAATCGATGCCAGAGCCCCACGAGATCCCTCAAATCGCAAGCGAACTGGTGGAGATGTCGCGTGAGTACCTGCGACAGGAGACTCTGGAGCCGGCTAAGCGTCTGGGCAAGCAGGCCGCGATGGGCTTTGGCGGCGCACTCGCCCTCGCCATAGGCGCGGTGTGTCTCGCCTGGGCGATGTACTACGGCTTACAGCTGCTTTTCCCGGAGGGAGCCTGGTGGGTGGTGCTTTCCCGGGGCCTGACCGCGCTGGCCGCCGCAGCCGCAGCGGGGATCATCGGATGGAGGATGTCGGTTGGCAATCAGTAGAGATGACATCGAGGCCAAAGCCAGGGAACTGGTCGGCGCCGTCGACGAGACCAAGGAGTCGGTGAAGAACACCGCGCTGCTCGGCGGCATCGCCGCCGCCGGCGTGGTGGTCGCCGCTTTCGTCATCGGGCGCCGCCGCGGCTCGCGCAACAAGACGGTCGTCGAGGTCTACCGGGTCTGAAGAACGGTTCTGTGAGTGTTAGTGCACACACCGTGTGCACTAACACTCACAGAAACGGCTTGTTCACGAAATCGATCACCTTGGCGCGCACTTCTGTCGCATTTTCCCGGATCTCGGTTGCAGTGAACCGCCGGATTTCCCAACCGAGGTCCATCAGTTGGTTTTGCCGACGAAGATCTTGTTGGAGCTGCTCAGGCGTTCCATGAGCCAAGAATCCATCTGCTTCGACGATGCGCATTCGGTCCGACCAGGCGAAGTCGGGGAAGGCATTGCCGCCATCCGGGAGTCGCACCCTCAGTTGCTGCACGGGACGGGGGATTGGAGCATCGAGGATGATGTACTTCAGATCGATCTCACTGACGCTTCCCGATTCGTCGTTGGCCACCAGGCCGACGACCCTCCGCATGCGTCGGGTCCCCGCCACTCCGCGTCCGCCATAGGTGCTGACGATGAGGTCCAGCTTGTCCGGTGTCGTTAACCCGCTGCGGACAGCTGATCGAGTTGCCTTCTCGAGGACGCGGTCCGGCACTTTTGGGGCGATGTCGAATAGAGCCCGTTCTGGAGAGGTGATAGGTATGGCCTCGAAGAGAGACGCTGGATTGGGGCGTCGTGTTCGATGAAGAATGCAACCGGCCGGCGAGGGAGACTCGACATACGGCACCGTGACCTCGATGGTCCGACCGTAGATCGCATCCAACTCCCATAGGAGTGCGGCACAGCGATGCGAGGCGAGAGCATCGGGGCCCGCAGCGAACACTGCCGCCAGAACTTGGGTTCTCCACGTATGCGGGGTCGAGTCGACGTAGTAAACGCCCGGATGGACGACCTCGATCCGACCTTCTGCCCGCCAGCCGATTTCTCGATCGGTCGCTCCCATCTCAATCAACTGCGACCGACGAACCAACCCGTGTTGGCGTCCGGCCAACTCCCGGACGGACTTCTCCTCCCACATCCTTTGAAGATGCGTCGTTCGAGAACCGACTTCAACCCCTTCGAAGCCGTTCTGTGAAGGTTTGTGTACCTCCCGTGTACACAAACCCTCACAGAACGATTTCAGCCCCGCTTGGGTGGCTTGATGATCTCGAGACGGGGGGTTCCCCGCCTCTTGTGGTGGATCACGAGGGCGCTACCCGGTGTGACTGCCTTGCGGTAGATGAGGTCACGTTTCGGTTGGCTCTTGCGCATATAGGCGAGGGCGGCGAGGCCGAGGCCGATCAACAACTCCCGGTTGTCGCCCTCACGCAGACCGCGCAAGGTGCGCATCTGCCCGGCGACACGGATGTCGGAGTCGCCGAACACCGCCCGCTCGAGTCGCTGTTTGATGAAACCCATGTGTCTACCGTTGCTGGCGAAACCGATCCCCAGAGACACTATGCCGAAACAGAGGTTCGTGAAAGTCGTGGTGTGGGTTGTCGTGATCGCGATGGTCCTCAGCCTCGCCATCGCCACCATCTCGTTGTTCGCATGAACCTGCGCGAGGGGGACCCGGCTCTGCTCATCGACTCCAAGGGCCGCCATTTCCTGCTCAAGCTGGAGCACGGCCGCACCTTCCAATTCCACAACGGCTCGGTGCCCCATGACGCATTGATCGGCGCCGGGGACGGCACGTGGGTGACCTCGTCGGGCGGGGCCAGCCTCCTCCTGCTTCGCCCCCGGTTGGCCGATTTCATCCTCAAGATGAAGCGGGGCGCCCAGGTGGTCTATCCCAAGGACATGGGCCCGATCCTGGTCTATGCCGACATCGCCCCAGGCATGACAGTCCTCGAAGCGGGCACCGGCTCCGGCGCTCTCACCCTCGGCTTGTCCCGGGCGGTGGGCACCGGCGGACGGGTGATCAGCGTCGAGCGACGGGAGGATCATGCGGCCCATGCCCGCAAGACCCTGGAGCGCTGGTTCGGGTCGATGCCGGAGAACGTGGAGATCCGGATCGGGGACGTCACCGACCAAGTCGCCGACATCAGACCGGACCGGATCGTCCTCGACCTTCCCGAGCCCTGGCATACCGTGGAGGCGGCAGCGCGTCATCAACCCGATGGCGGTGTGATTTGTGCTTACCTGCCCACCGTGCCCCAGGTGCAGACGACGGTGGAGAGCGCACGGGCGTCGGGTCGGTTCGCCGAGATCGAGGTTCGGGAGTTCCTGATGCGGGAATGGAACGTCAGTGGACGCTCGGTGCGGCCCGAACATGCGATGGTCGGGCACACCGGGTTTCTCATATTCATGAGGAAAGTGGCCGATGGACACGGTGCAGCTAACCCCGAGAAGTAACCGAAGGCATTCGTATACTGGCCGGAGGCGACCGAGAGCCAGGAGGTAGCCGGAGTGGACGAAGGACGCAATCGCGAAGACGCGGCACAACTGCGGAAGGTCGTGTCCGCCCTCGAAGAGGAAGTGTCCTTCCTGCGCCGGCGTCTCCGGGATGCACCGGGGAGGAGCGAGGAGCTCGAGGCCGAGCTCGCCCGTGCCCAGGACCGTCTCGACCGGGTCGTCAATCAGAACGACAAGCTGTCCGCGCTGCTCGAAGAGGCCAGGGAGCAGCTGGGCGTGCTCCGCGAGGAGGTCGAGAAGCTCACCCAGCCTCCCAACAACTTCGGAACCGTGCTCACCGTGAGTGACGACGGCACCGTCGATGTGCTCACCGGCAACCGCAAGCTTCGGGTCGCAGCCCAACCCTCGGTAGAGGTGAAAAAGCTGCAGATCGGCCAGGAGGTCCTCCTCAACGAGGCGTTCAACATCATCGACGTCCGATATTTCGAGCCTTCGGGCGAGGTGCTCAGAGTTCGGGAGGTGATGGACGACGGCCGGGTGGTGGTGATCGCCCACGCCGACGAGGAGCGGGTGCTCAGCCGGTCGGACAACATGATGGACGTCAAGCTGCGCGCTGGTGACTACGTGCGGATCGATTCCAAGACGTCGCTGATCCTGGAGAAGCTGGAGCGGCCCGAGGTCGAGGAGCTCGTTCTCGAGGAAGTCCCCGACATCACCTACGCCGACGTCGGCGGTCTCGCCGACCAGATCGAGATGATCCGCGACACCGTCGAGCTTCCCTACCTGCACCGCGACCTGTTTCGGGAATACCAGCTCGATCCGCCCAAGGGCATCCTCCTCTATGGGCCACCTGGCTGTGGCAAGACCCTGATCGCCAAGGCGGTGGCGAACAGCCTGGCGAAGAAGGTCTCCGACCGGACCGGCAACCCTGACGTCCGCTCCTACTTCCTCAACATCAAGGGCCCCGAGCTGCTCAACAAGTGGGTGGGGGAAACCGAGCGGCAGATTCGCATGATCTTCCAGAGGGCCAAGGAGAAGTCGGACGAGGGCGTGCCGGTCATCGTCTTCTTCGACGAGATGGACTCCCTCTTCCGCACCAGGGGCACCGGGATCAGCTCGGACGTGGAATCCACCATCGTGCCCCAGCTGCTCTCCGAGCTAGACGGTGTCGAGGCCCTGAAGAACGTGGTGGTGATCGGTGCCTCCAACCGTGAGGACCTGATCGACCCGGCGATCCTCCGCCCCGGGCGCCTCGACGTCAAGATCAAGATCAACCGTCCCGATCCGGTGGCTGCGAGGGAGATCTTCCGGATCTACCTGACAAACGAGACACCGCTCGATTCCGACGAGCTCCGCGAGCGGGACGTCGCCGCGACGATCACCGAGATCATCGAGGCTACGGTCGAGGGCATGTACTCCGAGGACAAGGAGAACGAGTTCCTCGAGGTGACATATGCCAATGGAGACCGTGAGGTGCTCTATTTCAAGGACTTCGCCAGCGGCGCCATGATCGAGAACATCGTTCGCAGAGCAAAGAAGGACGCCATCAAGCGTCAGATCGCCGGTGGCGCCGGGGGAGTGCGCAAGGCGGATCTGATCACTGCGATCAAGCAGGAGTTCAGGGAGCACGAGGATCTCCCCAACACGACCAACCCCGACGACTGGGCGAAGATCTCCGGCAAGAAGGGGGAGCGGATCGTCTACGTCCGCACCCTGGTGGGCGGGGACGAGGAGAGCCGACTCATCGAGAAGGTCGCCGGCGGTCAGTACCTGTAATGGCGTTGCACAAGGTGCTCGGGACCGAGACCGAGTACGGCATCGTCGTCCGCGGTGACCCGGGTTTCAATCCCGCAGTCGCTTCCTCCCTCGTGGTCAACAGCTACCCGGGGGAGAGGGTCAAGGTGCAATGGTCCTACGAGGAGGAGTCGCCCGGCCGCGACGCCCGCGGATTCGGTCACGACACCTATGGCCTGATCGACCCCGAGGGCGCCGTGGTCAACTCCGTGCTGGCCAACGGGGCCCGTCTCTACGTCGATCACGCCCATCCGGAGTACAGCGGACCGGAGACCTACGACCCGCTGGAGGCTGCCCTCTACGACAAGGCGGGGGAAGTCGTCATGCACCGGGCCTCGATAGCCGCCAGCGAGGCGGCCGGCCGCCAGGTCTCGCTCTACAAGAACAACTCCGACGGCAAGGGCAACTCCTACGGCGCCCACGAGAACTATTTGCTCAGCAGGGAGACCCCGTTCGGGGACGTCATCCGCTACGCCATGACCTTCATGGTCACCCGTCAGGTGTTCACCGGGGCGGGCAAGGTGGGCAAGGAGAACGACAGGGCCGAAGTCGACTACCAGATAACCCAGCGAGCCGATTTCTTCGAGGAGGAGGTCGGGCTGGAGACCACGCTCAAGCGCCCGATCATCAACACCAGGGACGAGCCGCACGGCGACCCCTCCCTGTACCGGCGGCTACACGTCATCATCGGTGACGCCAATCTCTCCGAGTACCAGAACTTCCTCAAATTGGGCTCTACCGCCCTGATGTTGGCCGCGCTGGAGGATGGGGCCATACCCGACCCGCTCGACCTCCTCGACCCGGTCGAGTCCTGCTGGCAGGTGAGCCACGACCTGGGCCTGGGCCGGCCCATCCAGCTCGACGGGGGAGGCACCGCCACCGCCGTCGAGATCCAGGGCCGTTACCTGGAGTGGCTGGCCAAGTACGCCGAGAAGGAGCTGGACGATCCGGTGTGGGACCAGCTGATCGCGGAGTGGGAGCGGACGCTGGACCTGTTGGCCACCGATCCCGACAAGCTCTCCGACACCCTCGACTGGGTCGCCAAGAAGAGGATGCTCGAGGGATTCGTCGATCGCGACGAGCTGACCTGGGCCAGCAACAAGCTGCGCGCGCTCGACCTCCAATACCACGATGTCGACCCGGACAAAGGCCTGTATAACAGGCTGGCCGCCAGGGGATCGATGCGGCGGCTGTTCGCCGACGAGGAGATCATGGCCGCCATCTCCACCCCGCCCTCCCGGACTCGTGCCTATTTCCGGGGGCGTTGTGTCAGTGAGTTCTCCGGGTCGCTGGTGGCGGCCAACTGGGACTCACTGGTGTTCGACGTCGGTGAGGCTCACCTGAAACGGGTTCCTATGATGGAACCCCTGCGGGGAGACGCCACGTTGGTTGGCGACCTGCTGGACAGCGCCGAAGACGCCGCGGACCTGCTGCGTCGTCTGGAAGGATGAGAGTCAGATGTCAGACAGAGAACGCAGTCAGTCGGAAGGCCGGCGACAGGAAGATGTAGCGGAAGAGTCGACCAAGGCGGTTGAATCGGAAACAGATCTCGATGCACTCGACGACCTGCTGGACGAGATCGACGAGGTGCTCGAGGAGAACGCCGAGGAGTTCGTCAAGAACTACGTCCAGAAAGGCGGGCAGTGATCGAGAAACCGATCGGCCCGCTGCCCCTCAACGCCCCGATCCCCGGCTCCAGCTTCACCGACCTGCTCGAATCGCTCGGAGTCGGCCCGGTCATCTCGATCCCCCCGGGTGCAACCGTGCCCTCCGTGCCTGAGGGAACCACCGTGCTCGCCCTTCGCTACGGCGACGGGGTGGTGATCGCCGGTGACCGTCGTGCCACGGAAGGGCATCTCGTCGCCCACCGCAGCATCCGAAAGGTCTTCCCGGCCGACAGCTTCTCGGCTGTCGCCGTGGCCGGCGCAGCCGGGCTGGCGATGGACATGGTCAAGCTGTTCCAGGTCGAGTTGGAGCACTACGAGAAGATCGAGGGGATCCGCCTCTCCCTCGAGGGAAAAGCTTCGTTTCTCGCCCGGCTGGTGAGAAGCCAGCTTGCCATGGCATTCCAGGGCCTGGTCGTGGTCCCTCTTTTCGCCGGCTACGACGATCGCGAGGGGCGAGGGAGGGTCTACTCCTTCGACGTGGTCGGAGGGCGGTATGAGGAGACCGAGTTCGGCAGCACCGGATCGGGATCACGTCTCGCCAAGGCGTACCTGCGCACCGCGTACCGCGACGACCTGACCGTTGACGAGGCGACGGCGATGGCGGTCAACGCCCTGGTCTCAGCCTCCCGCGAGGACACCGCCACCGGGGGGCCCGACCTGATACGGGGGATACTCCCCAATGTCGTCCGCATCGACCCCGCCGGCCTGGTGGAATTGGGGGACGAGGTCGTCTTCCCACTCGCCGAGGAAGCTATGGAGAGCGTGCGTTGACCATCCCGTTCTATGTCGCCCCTGAGCAACTGGTCAGGGACAAGGCGGAGTTTGCCCGCAAGGGCATCGCCCGGGGACGGTCGATCGTCGCAGTGGATTACGCCGATGGGGTCCTGTTACTCGCCGAGAACCCCTCCAACGCCCTGCACAAGATCTCCGAGGTGTACGACCGCATGGCCTTCGCCGGCGTGGGCAGATACAACGAATTCGAGACACTGCGCAAGGCGGGGATCCGCCAGGCCGATCTGATGGGATATCTCTACTCCCGCGAGGACGTGACCGCAATGGGTCTCGCCACCGCCTTCTCCCAGACCCTGGGCATGATCTTCACCCGGGATCCCAAGCCCTACGAGGTGGAGATCTTGCTCGCCGAGATTTCGGAGGACGGCTCCGAGCACCGGCTCTATCGGATCACCTACGACGGAACTCTCTACGACGAGCGCAACTACGTCGCCATCGGTGGCAAGGCCGAGCAACTGGTCGAGGCGCTCTCGGAGCTTTGGAGCGAGGGCCTGAGCCTCGAGGATGCCTTCGCCGCCGGGACGGAGGCCTTCTCACGCGCCGAGGGTCGGGAGTCGGAGGGCTGGGAGGTGGCCGTCCTCGACGGCGGCAACGGACGCCGCGCCTTCCGCAGACTCACCCCCAATGAGATAACTGCCGGATAGAGCAGGCGGGACCGGATAGCCTGACTTCGTGGACCGCAGGATCTTCGGGTTGGAGAATGAGTACGGCGTCACCTGCACGTTGCGTGGCCAGCGCCGGCTGAGCCCTGACGAGGTCGCCCGCTACCTGTTTCGCCGGGTGGTCTCCTGGGGCCGCTCCTCCAATGTCTTCTTGGAGAACGGGGCCCGTCTCTATCTCGATGTCGGGTCACATCCCGAGTACGCCACACCGGAGTGCGACAGCATCGAGGACGTCGTCGCCCACGACAAGGCCGGGGAGCGGATTCTCGAGGGGCTGGTCACCGGTGCCGAGGAGCGTCTCGAGGAAGAGGGGATCAGGGGCGAGATCTACGTGTTCAAGAACAACACCGACAGTGCCGGGAACTCCTACGGGTGCCACGAGAACTATCTGGTCAGCCGACACAAGGACTTCCACCGCACCGTCGACGTGTTGATCCCATTCCTGGTGACCCGTCAGATCTACGTCGGCGCCGGCAAGCTCACCCAGACCCCACGTGGCACCGGGTACACCGTTGCCCAGCGGGCCGATCACATCTGGGAGGGGGTCTCCTCGGCGACGACCCGGTCCCGGCCGATCATCAATACCCGGGACGAGCCCCACGCCGACGCCGAGCGCTACCGCCGTCTCCATGTCATCGCCGGCGACTCCAACATGAGCGAATACGCCACCTTCGTGAAGGTGGGGACGATGGTGGCGCTTCTCCAGATGATCGAACGTGACGTCGTATTCCGCGACCTCACCCTGGAGAACCCCATCCGGGCCATCAGGGAGGTCTCCCACGACACCAGTTGCACCAGGAAGCTGCGTCTCGCCAATGGGCGCGAGCTGAGCGCCCTCGACATCCAATGGGAGTACCTCGACCGAGCGATGCGCTTCGCCCGCAGCCCCGGTTTCCCGCCCCAGGTGCAAGCGGCGGTCGACCGCTGGGAGCACCTGCTCACCGGGCTGGAGAAAGATCCGATGACCCTCGATCGGGAGGTCGACTGGGTCATGAAGTACAAGCTGTTGGAGCGCTACTCGTCCCGACGGGGCGTCCCCATGTCCGATCCCCGGATGTCGATGATGGACCTGTCTTATCACGACGTCGATCGCAGGCGGGGTCTGTACTACATGATGGAGAACGCCGGGTTGACCGACCGGGTGGTCACCGACGAGAAGGTTGCGGAGGCAGTGGTCCGCCCCCCCCAGACCACCCGCGCCAAGCTTCGGGGCGCATTCATCAAGGCCGCCAAGGCACGCAAGCGGGACTTCACCGTGGACTGGGTCCACCTCAAGCTGAACGACCAAGCACAACGCACCGTGATGTGCAAGGACCCCTTCAAGTCAGAAGACGAGCGGGTAGAGAAGCTGATCGCCAGCCTCTGAGGCAGCGTATTTCTCGCAACCCCGGGTTCCTCGAGCCATATCCGGCGCGTATCCGCTCAACTACGTTCCATACCACCTTGCCGCCGACGTCGGTCACCGGGCAGACCACTCGAACTTGAGCTTCCTGGCGCCGTATACGGCGTGAGGAACCCGGGGTTCGCCATGCGGTGGCATATCGTGTGGTCATGCAGAACGTCGTCGAGAGAATCCTCAACCTTCTCATATATCTGCTCGAGTCGTCGGTGCCGGTCACGTCCAACGACATCCGCAACACCGTCCACGGTTATGCCGACCAGACCGACGAGGCGTTCCATCGCATGTTCGAACGTGACAAGCAAGTTCTGAGAAGGCTCGGCGTGCCCCTCAAGCTGGAGGCAATAGACGCCTGGGAGATCGACGAGGGATACACCGTCGACCCCGATGAGTACGCCATCCCCGACCCGGGTCTCAACCAGGAGGAACGTGTGGCGTTGTCGGTCGCGGCCCGCATGGTCCGGCTCGGTGGCGCCGAGGCGGGGATTGACGCTCTTATCAAGCTGGGGGGTGTCGAGCGGGGCGCCGGTCTCGAGCCCCTGGGCGCCGATCTGGGTGAGGGGGCGGAGATCCTCGGCGAGCTGTTCGGCGCGGTGACGGAGAGACGCAGGGTGACCTTCACCTACCGGGACCACGAGCGCCCGGTCGAGCCATACGGCATCGCACATCGACGCGGGCACTGGTACCTGGTCGGCAAGAGCCCGGAGGGGGAGCGCATGTACCGGGTCGACCGCATCTCCGATCTCGCGGTGGGGGCAGAGCCGGGCGCCTTCAGAAAACCCAAGGGGTTCGACATCCGCAAGGCGGTCGACGCACAGCCATGGGAAGCGGGACCTGATCCGGAGACTCCAACCACCGTTCGTTTCGATCCCGACGTGGCCTGGTGGGCGGCGCGTTCGCTGGGGATCCCCGAGCCCAAGGGTGAGCTCACGACGACAGTGAACGTGACCAATCGTGATGCGTTCATCGGTTGGCTCCTCAGCTTCGGTGCGTCGGCGGAGGTGGTCTCCCCGGACGACGTGCGCACGGCAGTTGCCTCCCGGGTGGGCGAAGCCCTCGCCCGGTTGCCATGAGCTCGCGCACCGTCAACCGAATCTCACGCATCCTGGCCTTGATCCCCTACGTGCTCGACCGCACCGCAGTCGACGTCGAGGAGATCACCGAGCGGTTCGGCTACACCAAGGAGCAGCTCACCCGGGACCTGAACACAATCTTCGTGTGCGGGCTCCCGGGCTACGGCCCGGGCGATCTGATGGAGGCATACCTCGACGAGGACGAGGTCGTCATCGATGCGGCGGACTTCTTCTCGAAGGCGCCAAGACTCACTCCCACCGAGGCTCTCGGTCTGCTCGCCGCCGGGCTCACCGTCATCGGCTCGGGTGAGGCCAGCTCTGCCCTGCAGTCGGCGGTGCGCAAGCTCACCAAGGCCGTGATGCCTGAAGCGGACAGCTCTCTGGTCGTCGACGTCCTCGACGAGTCGAAGAACGTGGGTGTCCTCCGTGACGCGGCTGCCGATCAGCATGTGGTCCGCATCACCTATCGCTCGGTTGGGAGGGAGGAGATCACCGAGCGGGAGATCGAGCCCTGGTCGGTGTTCACCACCCTGGGACGGTGGTACGTCCTCGGCCATTGCCGGCTCGTCGACGGGCAACGCACGTTCCGGGTCGACCGCATCAAGGACCTCGAGGTCATCCCCGAGACCTTCGAGCGCCCGGCCGAGGTTCCCGAGCCGGGTGTGGGATACACCCCATCGGAAGACGACGTCGTCTGTGTCATCGATCTAGAGCCGTCCGCCCGCTGGGTCCTCGACTACTACCCGGTGGAGGTGATCAGCGAGATGAAGGGCCGGACGAGGATCAGGTTCCACTCACCGGACACCGAGGTTCCCGCCCGCCTCCTCCTCCGTCTCGGCACTCAGGGCCGTCTCGTCGAAGGCGAGAAAGTTGCCGCACGCATTGGGAAAATCGGTTCCGCGCTGCTCTCCGCATACGAATAGGGGTCGAAAGACCTACGGGGGGGCCTTCAGTTTGGGCCGCCAACTGCCGATTCCGTGTCTACCGAAATGCGGAGACCGGAGACCAAGAGATGACCACCATCAAGACAACGTGTACTCGTTGTGGCGATATTCACCTGACGCCCGGCGACGTGGCCCTCGAGCTGCGGCCTGGCGGTAGGGAAGGCGATTATTGCTTCAAATGCCCGAGTTGCACGTCCGAGCAAAGGCGCCCGGCCAACTCCCGTGTCGTAAGCGTGTTGCTCGCTACCGGTGTTCATTTCGAGGTCATCAACCCCGACCCGATCACCGAAACGGAGATCGAGGCATTCATGGCCGCCCTGGAGACGGAGCCGGATCCGCTCCGTCTATTGGCCGGCTGAAGACCGAGGGTTGAGCGCCGGGGGGACGGTGCTCCGCTGAGAAGGTGGCGATCGGGCGGTCGCCACCTTCTGCTTTCATGGCGAGCCGACTTTGACCGTTTCGGCTCCTGGGTGGCCTGGTTCAGCGTTTCGGGGGTTGGCCATTCTCTCTATCCAGGGCGGAACCCTTTACCATCCCGCGCATGCTTCAGCCCGGCGAGGTCATCATCATTGCCATCATCGCCCTCATCGTGCTCGGACCGAATCGGCTGCCCGAGATCGCTCGCAAGGTGGGCGGCTGGACCCGTGAGTTACGCGCGGCCGCCCGAGAGATAACGGCCGGTCTCGAGGCGGAGGTCAAGGATCTCAAGGACGTCAAGAAGGACTTGCGGATACCACTCGACGAAGTGAAGAAGCCCTTCACCGAGATCAGAGACGAGGTGAGCGAGATAGGTAAGGGCGGTCACGAGTGGAAGGGGCCCAAGCCCGTCTCGGGTCCGACCCCGGAGGACGCAATGCGTGATCTGGAGCGGATCGAGGCAGACCAGGAGCAAGGCCCCACGCCACCAGGGCCGGACGAGTGAGAGATAACCCTCAGACGATCCTCTCCCATCTCGAGGAACTGCGCTGGCGGCTGCTCAAAATCACTCTCGCCGTGGTCGCCGGTTGCCTGGTGGCCTTCTTCTTTGCAGACCCGCTTCGGACGATTCTCGAGGCGCCCTTTTTCGATGCCGCCCCGGACAATGAGTTCCAGGCGCTTCGGGCTGGGGAGGAGTGGGGTGTGCTGATGCGAATCGCCCTGTTCGGAGGGGTGATCATCGCCAGCCCGGTGGTCCTCTACCAGATATGGGCCTTCGTCACTCCCGCACTCACCGGGAAGGAGAGAAAGTGGGCGATACCCACTGTCGGGGCCATGGCCATCCTCTTCGTAGGCGGTGTCTTCTTCGGATACTGGGTGCTGCCTCGAGGTTTAGGTTTCCTACTCGGCGTCTTCCCCGAGGTGGAGAACAACTTGCTCGTAGGGGACTATTACGCCTTTGTCCTACGCTTCCTACTCGCCTTTGGTCTCGCCTTTCTCTACCCGGTCTTTCTCTTCGCGGCGGCGGCGACAGGCCTGGTGTCTTCACAGAATCTCGCCCGGGGACGGCGCTGGGCGGTCATCCTCGTGGTCGTGGGTGCCGCGTTGATCACCCCGAGTGGGGACGCCCTGACTCTGTTCGCCCTTTCGGTGCCCCTCTACCTCATGTACGAGATCACCTACTGGCTGGTCAGGCTGGTCTTGAAGAAATGACCCTCCAGCACTTCTGGGAGGGTTACGACTTCGCCCCGGACGAGTTCCAACGGGAGGCTGCCAACGCAATCGAGCAAGGCGTCTCGGTGGTGGTCACCGCGCCCACCGGGGCGGGCAAGACCCTGGTCGCCGAGGCGGCGACATTCCTCGCCCGATTGGCCGGGCAGCGTGTCTTCTACACCACACCGATCAAGGCCCTGTCCAATCAGAAGTTCGCCGATCTGTCCGCGGTCTATCCCCAGGGCGAAGTGGGCCTGCTCACCGGGGACAACGTGGTCAACCCGGATGCCCCGGTGATCGTGGCCACGCTGGAAGTCCTTCGCAACATGATCTACGCAGATCCCGACCGACTCGATGACGTGGCCACGGTGATCCTCGACGAGGCCCACTACCTCCAGGACCCCTCCCGGGGCGCCGCATGGGAGGAGGTCATCATCCATTGCCCCTCGCATGTCCGGTTCGTCTGTCTCTCGGCGACGATCTCGAACAACGTCGAGTTCGCCCAATGGATCGAGGAACGACGCGGGCCAACCCGGCTCGTAGCCAGCTCGGAGCGCCCGGTGCCGCTGGAGTCGATGTACATGGTCAAGGAGCGCTCGGGCAGCCGGGAGACGCACTTCCTCCCCATGTTCGTGGAGCGCGACGGGCGACGGCGGCCCAATCCCCGTCTCGAGCACATGCTGAGCCTGGAGCGGGGCCGCCGTCGCCGCTTCAAGACACCGAGCCGGTCGGAGGTGGTGGAGGAGCTCGCCGCACACCGCATGCTCCCCGCCATCTACTTCATCTTCTCCCGGGCAGGGTGTGACTCCGCAGCGATGAGACTCGCCGACTCGGGAGCGAGACTCACCAGCTCCGAAGAGCGATCGGCGATCCGCCAGATCGCCGAGGACCGGACCGATCACCTCGGCGGTGACGACCTCGATGTCCTCGGCTATGACCGCTGGGCGGCGGCACTCGAATCGGGGATCGCGGCGCACCACGCGGGTCTGGTCCCTGCTTTCAAGGAGACGGTCGAGGAGCTCTTCAAGAGGGGATTGATCAAGGTGGTCTTCGCCACCGAGACCCTGGCGCTGGGGATCAACATGCCGGCCAGATCGGTGGTGATCGAAAATCTGAGCAAGTTCAACGGCGAGTCCCACGAGCTGCTCCAACCCGGGGACTACACCCAGCTCACCGGTCGCGCAGGTCGGCGCGGGATCGACGTCGAGGGCTTCGGCGTGGTGCTCCACTCGCCCTTCGTCAAGTTCCGCCAGGTGACCGATATCGCCTCACTGGGGGCACACGAGCTCGAGTCGAGTTTCCGGCCCACCTACAACATGACCGCCAATCTCGTGGCGAACTACACAGAGGAGAGGGCAGAGGAGCTGTTGCGAGCTTCGTTCGCCGCATTCCAGAGAGAAGAGCGGCGGGCGCAGTCGGGCGCCCGGATCGAGGCCCTCGAGCATCAGCTGGAAAAGGAGCTGGCCCAGGCCAGGTGTGAGCGAGGCGACGTCGAGCAGTATCTGGCGATGGTCGAAGCCGCCCCCGCGGCACATCGACGTGATGGCCTCGCCGCCCTGCTCGGGCCCGGACAGGTCGTCGACGTCGTCGGGGGGTCCCGGGACGGAAGGTATGTCGTGCTGAAACGGCTCTCCTCCAAGGACGGTGGTTCCCGTTATCTGATGCTGGCGACGTCGGGGAGGGTCTCCACCGTCGGATATCGTCAGATCCCCGAGGCGAGCGAGGTCGTCGGCGCCATCGAGCTGCCCACACCGTTCCATCCCCGCGATCGCCGCTTCGTCCAGGACACCCTGCGTCTGCTGAGGAAGGTCCCTCCGGGACGCAACGACCGAGGCCCGCGGTCCCACCTCGTTGTCGACCATCCGGTGGCGGCATGCCCGGACGCCGCCCATCACGTGTCTGCTCTGCGCCGGGCGCGGAGGATCAGGGTGCGTCTGGAACAACAACGAAGCCTGAGCAGGTCCACTGGATTCGGGCTGGTGGAGGAGTTCAAGTCGATTCAGGAGATGCTCACCGACCTCGACTACATGGAGGGATGGAGCCTGACCCCGCGGGGCACACGTCTGCGTCGGATCTACAACGAATCCGATCTATTGGTCGCCGAGGCGCTGGAACGGGGCTCGTTCTATGGGCTGGACGTGCCCGAGCTGGTCGCCCTCGTCTCGGTCTTCGTCTACGAGCCACGCACCGACCAGGTCTCGTCGCCGGATTGGCCGACCGGAGTGCTCGAGGAACGGTGGGTCGGGGTCGAGGAGCTCTGGAAAGAGCTGAACGCGCTCGAGGGAGAGTATCGGCTCACACCGATGCGCAGGCCTGACCCCGGCTTCGGGCGGGTCGCCTATGAATGGGCCGACGGGGCCTCCTTCGACGAGCTCACTTCACGTGGGATGGCACCGGGTGATTTCGTGCGAGTCAGCAGGCAGCTCGCCGACATGCTTCGCCAGCTCAGGGATGCCGCGTCCGAGCTGGCGGACGAGGCTTCGGACGCCCTGCGCGCCGTCGACAGGGGAGTGGTAGCCGCTCAGGGAGTTGGCTGATGCCGCGCTGGCTGGTGGTGGTCAACAGCGAAGCCGGGCGAACCGCGGTCGATCCCGGGGCGGTGCGCACCGCGCTCGACGCCGCCGGGGTCGACGCCCGCATCGAGATTCCCGGGGGACGTGATGCGGCGCGAGACGTGATCTCCGCCGGTGCCCGGGATGGGTTCGAGCACTTCGCGGTGGTTGGTGGTGACGGCAGCGTGAACCTGGCGGTGAACGTATTGATGGCGGAGGGAGTCGAGGCGCCGGTCATCGGGGTGCTTCCCTCGGGGACCGGATGTGACCTGCTCCGCACCTTCGGGATACCGCAGAAACTGGGGGAGGCGGCGAGGCACCTGGCGGGCGACCAGGTCTATCCGATCGACGTGGCAACACTGGAGGGCTCTTGGGGCATCCGCTACTTCGTCAACGTCGCCCAGGCTGGGGTGGGGGCGGCCGCCGCCCAGACCGCGCCGCGTCTCGGCCGTGGTTGGGGCACGGCCCGCTACCCGATGGCGTTCGCGGCCCGTCTCCCCCGATTCCCGATGGCCAGGGTCACGGTGGAGACCGAACGGAGGAGCTATGAATCCGGTGCGCTGGCAGTCATCCTGGCCAACGCCCAGTTCTTCGCCGGGGGGTGGAACGTCGCCCCCAAGGCAACCATGGTGGACGGTGTCCTCGACATTCAGATCATCGACGCCCGGAAACGTCAGGCCCCGGCCCTGGTGCCCAAGGTGATCCGGGGCACCCACCTCCGGGATCGTTCGGTGCGCCGGTTCTCGGCAGCCACTTTCAAGCTGCAGACCGATGTCGCCTGGCCTGTGGAGGCAGACGGCGACTACATCGGGAATACCCCGGTGAGCGGCCGTGTTGTGCCGGCCGCGCTACGTCTCAAAATCTGAGGAATGTGGCATACTCCCGCCGCCCTGCGAGGTCTGAGAGCCCGATCATGGCCGAGAAGAACATGGACAAGCTGATTGAAGACGACGATACCGACGATCTCGGAGACATAGAAGAGATCGAGGACGTCGACGAGACCGAGCTCGACGAGGATCTCGAAGAAGACCTGGACGAGGCCATTCCCGCCGACCTCGTCGAAGAGGAGTTCGAGGAGGAGTCGGAGTCCGACGACGAGGAGTACGACGAGGACGAGGAAGAGGACGACGACGATCACGACGAGGAGACTGCAGAGGCGCTCGAGGAGCTGGAGAACCAAGAGCTACAGCTACTCGACGAGGAGGCCAACGAGGCGCTGCTCGTCGACGAGGTAGCAGAGCTCCGCGCCATGCGGCGCGAGGAACTGACCCTCAACGTCGACGCCCAGAGCCAAAAGGCCGACGAGTTCGTGTGTCAGTCCTGCTTCATGGTCAAACGGACCAGTCAACTGGCGAACAAACGCAAGATGATCTGCTTCGACTGTGTCGACTGAGCGGGTCACGGTCGCCCTCCCGACTTACAACGAGCTCGAGAACCTCCCCGACATCGCCCCGGCGATCATCGCTCACGGCTACCAACTACTGATCGTCGACGACGCCTCTCCCGACGGGACCGGCCTCCTCGCCGACCGTCTCGCCGCGGAGAGCCCGTCTGTCTCGGTGCTCCATCGCAGCAGGAAACAAGGCCTCGGCCCCGCCTACGCCGAGGCCTTCGATCACGCCCTCGCCGACGGTGCAGAAGTCATCATCGAGATGGACGCCGACTTCTCACACGATCCCGCAGACCTTCCCCGGCTCGTCGCGGCCATCCGGGAAGGAGCGGACGTGGCCATCGGTTCGCGCTACGTTCCGGGCGGATCGACTCCAGACTGGCCCCTGCTGCGGCGATTCATCTCCCGGGCCGGCAATCTCTACGCCCGTTCGATGCTGGGTATCCCGGTACGCGACGCTACCGCCGGCTTTCGCGCCTTCCGCGCCGATGCCCTGCGAACTCTGCCCTATCGTCGGGCGCGGGCCTCCGGGTACGGGTTCCAGGTGGAGATGGCATGGCGGGCCCACCAGGCCGGTTTGGACATCGCCGAGGTGCCGATCGTCTTCCGCGACCGCACCCGGGGTCAGTCGAAGATGGGGGCCCGGATCGTCGCCGAGGCAATGATGCTCGTCACCATATGGGGTCTGGGCAGGTTGACACGCCGGTCGCCGGCGCGATGAGGACCTCCGCTCGCCCGGCCACCCCCGAGGACGTGGAGACCCTGGAGAGGCTCTATCGGTCCCTCGAGGAGGAGATGGAGACGCTGCACTCGATGTGGCCGGTGGCAGATGGCCTCGACGAGCCGGTGACCGAGTCCTTCAGTCAGGCCATCGCCGATCCGGGCACATTGGTGCTGATCGGGGAGATCGATGGCTACCCGTTCGGCTTCCTGCTCGCCCGTGTCGAGAGTCTCCTCGCCCAGGCCGATGGCGAGCTGGTCGGCGCCATCCGCCTCATCTACGTCAACAAAGAGGCGCGCGAGGTGGCACTCGGCGAGGAAATGCGGGACTTGGTTATGGAGCTGCTCAGGGAGCGAGGGATCACCAAGTTCGACGCCCACGTCCTGCCCGGGCACCGTTTGGCCAAGAACTTCTTCGAGGCGGGTGGATTTGCCGCCCGTTCCATCATCATGCACCACGATGACCGCCGGCGGTGAGCCCCCTCTGGTCGGGGTGGGCGTCGTCATCGTCGAGGACGGGCGGTTGCTCCTGGTGAGACGGGGGAGGGAACCGGGTCGGGGTCTGTGGGCCGTCCCCGGGGGGAAGATCGAGCCCGGCGAGGAGATGAAGGTGGCGGCACGTCGCGAGACGGCCGAGGAGACAGGTCTCGACGTCGAGATCGGCGACGTGATCTGGGTCGGCGAGGTGATCGAGCCCGGGTACCACATCGTCCTCATCGACTACGCAGGTGAGGTGATCGGCGGAGAGCTGCGTCACGGGGACGACGCCGACGAAGTGCGATGGGTCGATCTCGACCAGGCCAAAGACCTGGCTCTGACCCCGACCATGTATCAGCTACTGGATACGCTGCGGTCATGAGCGATCAGGTGATAGCCCTCCTCCAAGAGCTCATCCGCAACGAGTGTGTCAACGACGGGAGCCCTGAGAGCGGTCACGAGCATCGCTCGGTGGCCACCCTGGCCGGCTTCTTCGGAGTCGACGGAGAGATATTCGAGCCGGCCCCGGGCCGTCAGTCGTTGATCTACCGGGTGGCCGGTTCCGAGTCGTCGGCGCCTTCACTGGCTCTCGTGCCCCATCTCGATGTGGTGCCGGCGGATCCCTCGGGGTGGAGCCGCGACCCGTTCGGGGCGGACCTCGTCGACGACTTCGTCTACGGCCGCGGTGCGGTGGACATGCTCAATGTCACCGCGGCGATGGCGGTAGCGGTGAAGCCCTACCTCACCGGAGAGCTCAGACCCCGCGGCGACCTGGTGTTCATCGGAGTCGCCGACGAGGAGGCGGGCGGCGCCCTGGGCGCTCACGCCCTCGTCGAGCAGCGATGGGACCTGGTCGAGGCGGACTACCTCCTCACCGAGGTCGCATACCCGCCGATCTCCTACTCGCGGGAGGAGGCGATACCGGTGGCCACAGGTGAGAAGGGAGCCTTCTGGACCGTTTTGAGGACGGTGGGCACGCCCGGCCACGGATCGGCGCCGTATCGGTCGGACAATGCCTTGCGGAAGATGGCCGAGGCGGTCCACGGAATCTTCTCGGAGCCGATGCCGGTGGCGATCACCCATGAATGGCGTGAGTTCGTCGCCAGTCTGGACCTGGCAGACGACCTGCGCAGCGATCTGGTCGATCCGGACCGGGTCGACGACGCACTCGACTCACTGGCCGTCACCGACCCCCTCTTCGCCCGGTATGCCCATGCGGTGACCCACCTCACGGTCTCGCCCAACCTGCTGCAGGCTGGAGTCAAGTCCAACGTGATCGCCCCTCACGCCAAGGCGAACGTCGACATCAGGGCGCTTCCCGGGATGGACCGCGGCTTCGTCGACTCCTACCTGTTCAAGGCGATGGGTGGCGCCCGTGACGAGGTCGAGATCGAGCCGTTCATGGACATCGAGGCCACGGTGAGCCCGATCGGGAACCCGCTGTGGGAAGCGATCGCGGACAGCATCGAGCAGTTGGAGGGACATCGCCGCCTGCTCCCCACCCTGATGACCGTGGGGACCGATGCCCGCTTCTGGCGACAGAAGGGGACCATCGCCTACGGCGTCGGCCTCTTTGACGACCGGATGGGGTTCTCGGAGATGCTGTCGCTCTTCCACGGTCATGACGAGCGGGTCTCGGCGGAGTCGGTGCGACGTACGACCCGGCTCTACGAAGAGGTGCTGGGCCGATTCTTCGACAGGTGAACGTCCTCTGCGATCTCGACGGCGTCATCTACAGGGGCCGACAGGTGCTCCCCGGTGTGCCCGAGGCCTTGCATCGGCTGCGGTCAGAGTCCATCGGCGTGGTCTACATCACCAACAACTCGACACGCTCTCCTCGGGGAGGTGCGGAGAAGATCTCGTCTCTGACCGGGGTGCCCGTCACCGAAGACCAGGTGCTCACATCGGCGCGGGCGGCCGCCGCCATGCTGCGTCCCGGGGACGCTCCAGTCCTCCTCGTGGGGGAGGAGGGTGTCCGTGAAGCGGTTGAGTACGCCGGGCTGGAGGCCGGCACCGACCCCAAGCGGGCCGGCTCGGTGGTGGTGGGGCTCACCCGTGAGCTCGACTACCGACTGATCCACGACGCGATGACCGCGGTGCGGGGGGGTGCGCGCTTCGTCGCCACCAACGTGGACGCCACCTTTCCCACCGAGAACGGCCTCGCCCCGGGCTCGGGCGCCATCGTGGCGGCGATCGCCGCGGCCTCGGGGCGACAGCCTGAAGTGGCGGGAAAACCGCATCCTCCGATGGTCCGCCTGATCGAGTCCCGGGTGACCGGCCCGGTGTGGGTGATCGGAGACCGTGTCGACACCGACATAGCCCTCGCCACGGGACGGCCGGGATGGGGCTCCATCCTGGTGTTGACCGGCGTCACCGGGCCCGAGGAGGCGGCCCGGAGCGGAGCCGACCACATCGCCCCCGATTTTGCCGCGGCGGTAGATCTGGTCCTCGCCCACGGCGAGCCGTCATAATCGGCGGAATGGAGCTGACGCCCGAGCAGATGAGGGAGATCGAGGCCAAGATCGAGGAGTTGCAACGGCTCGATCCCGCCGACCTGCCGCAACCGGCGAGCGAACTGGTGGAGATCCTGGGCCGGCTGCTCGACGAGACAGAAGAGCAGGTTTGAACTTCGAGCTTCACATTCGCACCGGCCGATCACACATCGAGGAGTTCGCCGATCGGCTCGGAGACCACATCGTCGCCGCCGGCGGTGCTGTCGTCTTCGACAGCGAGCGACCGGACATGGTCCTCGCGGTTGGCGGGGACGGCACAATGCTTGCCGCGGTGCACAGCGCCCTGCGCTGGGATGTCCCGGTCCTGGGTTTCAACCTGGGGACCCTCGGCTTCCTCACCGAGGCCGATCCCGACGAGGTGGAGCAAGTGGTGGGCCGGCTCGTCGAGGGTGACTTCGAAATCGAGGAGCGACTCACCGTGTCCGCCTCCACCGGCAACGACCCGTTGATAGGCATCAACGACGTGGTGGTGGAGAAAGTCGACAGCACCCGGCTGATCAGCCTCGAGGTGGTGATCGACGGCACCCTGTTCACGACGTACCGAGCCGACGGCCTCATCGTGGCGACACCGACAGGCTCCACTGCCTATTCGTTCTCGGCGGGAGGCCCGATCATCGATCCCCGGGTGGATGCTTTGGTACTCACCCCGGTGGCCAGCCACTCTCTCTTCGATCGCCCGATGGCGATCCCTGCGGACTCCACCATCACCGCCACGGTCACCCGTGATCGACCGGTGCGGGTGAACGTGGACAAGTCCGCCCTCGGCCCGCTCGGCGAAGGGGACACGGTGACCATTCGAAAGGGGCCCAAACCCGCCCGATTCGTCACATTCGGAGGACCGACTTTTCCCGGCCTGGTTCGGGAGAAGTTCGGCTTGGAGTGATGCTCGGGCATCTCCGGGTTGCGAATCTGGGGGTCATCGAGGATGCGTCGATCGATCCCTCACCGGGGTTCACCGTCATCACCGGAGAGACCGGTGCCGGCAAGACCTTGCTCCTCGGAGGGCTCCGTCTGTTGCTGGGCGGTAAGACAGACGAGGTTGGTGTCGGGCCCTATGCCGCTGCCGCCACCATCGACGGTCTCTTCTTTGTCGGCACCGAGGAGCTCGGCGCCACCCGCGTCATTCCCCGGGAGGGGAGGAGCCGGGCTCATCTCGAAGGATCGATCGTGTCGGCCGCCACCCTCGCCGAGCGGCTTGGCTCCCTGGTGGAGATCGTCGGCCAGCACGACCAGCTCTCCCTGACTCGCTCGAGCCATCTCCTCGATCTGATCGATGCCGCCATGGGCGGGGAGGCAGCCCTGTTGCGCGCCGCATACGACGTCGCCTGGGGCGAGCTCCAGAAACTTGTGGGCCGCCAGGAGGCAATAGGCGGGGATCAGCTCGAGTTGGCCCGGGAGCTCGACCTGGCCCGCTACCAGGCCGAGGAGATCGCGGCTGCCAGGCTGACGCCCGGTCTCGACGAGGAGATGGAAGGCGCCGTCTCGCGTCTCCGCAACGTCGAGGAGATCTCCGAGCATCTCACCGAGACCGGGTTGCTGGCCGAGGAACTGAACGAGGCCGGCGGGGAGATCGTGGCTCGTCTGAGAAAGGCTGCGGGTCTCGACCCAGCCCTCGCTTCCCTGGCGGCCGAGGCCGAGGCGATGACCGAGGTGATCGCCGGGGTGGGCCGGCAAGCTCGCGAGTCCCTGGAGCAGATGGAGAGCGATCCGGCCGCCCTCGAGGAGTTGGAGCAGCGCTTGACCGCCCTGGGTGAGCTGAGACGCAAGTATGGGCGGACCCTCGACGACGTGATCCTCTTCGGCGAGAAGGTGAAGGCGCGGGCCGCCGAGCTGGAGGGTCTCATCGCAGATGCCGAGCGGATCGACATGATGGTCGCCGACGCCCGCCGGCTGCTGAGCGAGCAGGCGGGTCGTCTCAGCCAGGCCCGGCGCCAGGCATGCCAGGACGCCGCCGCGGAGATGATTGGGCACCTCGACGACCTGGGTCTTGGCGACGCCGTGGTGGATCTCGCTGTGATCGGTGTCGAGCCCGGACCGTCGGGTGGGGATCGCATCGAGCTCAGGTTTGCCTCCGACTCCCGCCTCGAGCCGGGCCCGGTCGCCACCGTCGCCTCCGGCGGCGAGCTTTCCCGACTGGTGCTCGCCCTCCGCCTCGCCACCCGCGGCGACGCCGCGGCCACGATCGTCTTCGACGAGGTGGACACCGGGATCGGGGGGCGCACCGCCCTGGCCATGGGTCGCAAGATCGCCCGTTTGGCCGAGTCCGCCCAGGTGCTCTGTGTCACCCACCTTCCCCAGGTGGCGTCGCAGGCCGACACCCACTACTTGGTGGAGAGGGGCAGCGACGGCACGGCGACGGTGCGCCGGGTGGCCGGTCCCGACCGGGTCACCGAGATCACCAGGATGCTGGCCGGTCTGCCCGACAGCGAGGCCGGCAAGTCCGCCGCCGAGGAGCTGCTGGCCGACGCGTCCAAATAGCGGTCTGGGGCACGAGGGGTGCTACTCTGGCATTCCGTCATGGACGGGCCGCTTTTCCGACAAGAAACAGCTCCGGAGGAGGCGGCTCCCTCGACCAACCACACCAGATACGTCTTCGTCACGGGTGGCGTGGTCTCCAGTCTCGGCAAGGGAATAACCGCAGCATCCCTCGGCCGGCTGCTCAAGGCGCGGGGTTTGAAGGTGGTCAACCAGAAGCTCGACCCCTACATCAACGTCGATCCGGGGACGATGAACCCGTTCCAGCATGGCGAGGTCTTCGTCACCGACGACGGAGGCGAGACCGACCTCGACCTGGGCCACTACGAGAGGTTCACCGGGGAGAATCTGCGTCGCAGCTCCAACGTCACCACCGGCTCGGTCTATCTCTCGGTCATCCAGAAGGAGCGCCGCGGCGACTACCTGGGAGACACGGTCCAGGTGATCCCGCACGTGACCAACGAGATCAAGGAACGCATTCGTCGTGTCGGGGGACACGATGTAGACGTGGTCATCACCGAGGTCGGTGGGACGGTGGGCGACATCGAGAGCCTCCCCTTCCTCGAGGCGATCCGCCAATTCGGCAACGACATCGGCAGGTCCAACGTGATGTTCGTCCACGTCACCCTGGTGCCCTACATCGCCACGTCCGAGGAGCTCAAGACCAAGCCCACGCAGCATTCGGTGGCCGAGCTCCGCTCCAAGGGCATCCACCCCGACGTGATCATCGTGCGCTCCGACCGCGACATCGACGAGGCGGTTCGCAAGAAGATCAGCCTGTTCTGCGATGTCGAGCCCCGGGCCGTGATCGCCGCCCCCGACTCGCCCGACATCTACGAGGTCCCGCTGGTGCTCCACTCCGGCGGTCTCGACGACGTGGTGTGTGACCGTCTCGGCCTGGTGACCGGACCGCCCAACCTGGAGTCGTGGCGAGCGATGGTGGATCGGGCCGCCTCGGCCACCGAGAGCGTCTCGATCGGGATTGTGGGCAAATATGTCGATCTCCCCGACGCCTACCTGTCCGTCGTCGAGTCGCTCCGGCACGGAGCAGCCGCCTTGGGGCTCCGCCTCGACCTCCGTTGGGTCCCCTCCGACGAGCTCACCGGACTCCTCTCCGACTCCTATCTCGAGGATCTCGACGGTGTCGTCATCCCGGGGGGATTCGGATACCGCGGGGTGGAGGGCAAGATCCAGGCGATCCGTTACGCCAGGGAACACGACGTTCCCCTGCTCGGGCTCTGTCTCGGCCTGCAATGCGCCGTGATCGAGTTCGCCCGATCCGTTCTCGGGCTCAGCGAGGCGAACAGCACCGAGTTCGATCCGTCGACACCCGACCCGGTCATCGACCTCATGGCCAGCCAGGAGGACGTCGAGGACATGGGGGGCACCATGAGACTCGGGCTATACGCCGCCAAGCTCGCCGAAGGCTCCAAGGTGAGAGCCCTGTACGACAAGGAGCTGGTGTACGAGCGGCATCGTCATCGCTGGGAGGTCAACAACCGCTACCGCAAGGACCTGGAGTCGGCGGGGATGCGGCTGTCGGGTCTGTCTCCGGATGACAACCTCGTCGAGTACATCGAGTTGCTCGACCATCCCTACTTCCTCGGCACCCAGGCCCACCCCGAGTTCCGCTCCCGTCCCGATGATCCCCACCCCTTGTTCCGGGGGCTCGTCGAGGCGGCTGCGAAGCATCGGGAGCGGCGCGGCGCCCTGGAGACCAGCGAAAGCCGTGTGGGTCGTTGATCGTCGGAGTCCCCCGGGAGATCAAAACCGAGGAGCACAGGGTCGCCATCACCCCCATCGGTGTGCGTGAGCTGACCGACCGCGGACATCGGGTCCTGGTGGAGAAGGGCGCCGGCGAAGGCTCCACCATCCTCGACGAGGAGTACGAGGCGCAGGGGGCCACAATCGTGCCAGACCCCGCCGAGATCTTCTCCGAGGCACAGATGGTCCTCAAGGTGAAAGAGCCCCAGCGCAGCGAGGTCGAGATGTTCCGCGAGGGACAGATCTTGTTCACCTATCTCCATCTCGCCGCCTACCCCGAGCTCGCGGCCGGGCTCGCCAAGAGAGGCATCGCAGCGATCGCCTACGAGACCGTGCAGTTGCCCGACCGCTCGTTGCCCCTGCTCGCCCCGATGTCGGAGATCGCCGGGCGGATGGCAGCACAGGCCGGGGCGTATTTCCTCGAGAAGTCACAGGGTGGTCGGGGGATACTGCTCGGCGGGGCCGCCGGGGTGAGCCCGGCCAAGGTGGTGGTGATCGGTGGGGGGATGGCCGGGAGCAACGCCGCGGTGATCGCCATGGGGATGCAGGGCGACGTGGTGGTGCTCGACAACGACATGAGCAAGCTGCGCTGGCTCGACTCGCTCTACCACGGGCGAATAGTGACCCTCCACTCCAACAAACTGACCTTGGAGGAGCAAGTGATCGGGGCCGACCTGGTGATCGGCACCGTGCTCGTTCCGGGCGCATCGGCCCCGAAGCTGGTGACCGAGGAGATGGTCAAGTCGATGAGGAGGGGGTCGGTCCTGGTCGACGTTGCCATCGACCAGGGGGGCTGCTTCGCCACCTCCCGGGAGACCACCCATTCCGAGCCGGTCTACCTGATGCATGACGTCTTGCATTACGCGGTGGGCAACATCCCGGGGGCGGTGCCCCACACTTCCACCTATGCCCTCACCAACGCCACGCTTCGCTATGCGGTGATGATGGCCGAGGAGGGGTTGGCCGAGGCGGTCCGAGGCCATCCCGAGTTGGCCGCCGGGGTCAACATGGTCGGCGACAAGGTGTGTCACCCGGCGGTGGCGGAGAGCCTGGGCGTGGAGCACGTTCCTGCGCTGGAGGCACTGGCGGCCTGGTGAGCGTTGGGACAACGTCGGTCCGGTCCGGGATCGACGAATACCTGGTTGCCCTGCGGGTGGAGCGGGGTCTGGCGAGGAACACAGTCGACGCCTATCAGCGTGATCTCATCCAGTACCTGGAGTTTCTCCAGGGCCGCCGACCCGACGCCGACGCCGTCGAGGCGTTCGTCGCCATGCTGCGGAGCCGCGATCTAGCCGACTCGACGGTGGCCCGAAAGATCGCCTCGGTGCGAGGGCTGCACCGCTTCCTCGTCTCCGAGGACCTGTGGTCAGATGACCCCACCGCCCTCCTCGACTCGCCGCGCCGACCCGATCCGTTCCCCAAGGCGCTGACCGTTGAAGAGGCGATAGCCCTCGTCGAGGCACCGGGCGTTGCCGACCCGGCCTCGAGAAGGGATGGCGCCCTGTTGGAGTTTCTCTACGGGACTGGGGCCCGTGTCTCCGAGGTGGTTGGGGTGGACCTCGGCCACCTCGACCTCGAAGAGCGGGTGGTGAGGGTCACCGGTAAGGGGTCGAAGCAACGGGTGGTCCCCCTGGGGAGCATGGCGATCGAGGCGATCGGGAGATGGCTGCCCGACCGGATGGGTCTGGTGAGACGTGACGTCGCCGGGGATCCACTCTTTCTGAATCTTCGGGGTCGACGGCTGAGCCGACAGGGGGCGTTCGACATCGTGAGAAAACACGCCGTTGTGGCCGGCATCGAGCCCGGTAGAGTGTCACCACACGTGCTCCGTCACTCGGCGGCAACCCATATGGTCGAAGCCGGGGCCGATCTGAGGACAGTCCAAGAAATCCTGGGTCACGCTACGATCAGCACGACCCAGGTCTACACACGGGTCAGTCCAGCCCATGTGATGGAGATCTA
The DNA here is from genome assembly GCA_035249605.1 of Acidimicrobiia bacterium. Taxonomy (GTDB): domain Bacteria; phylum Actinomycetota; class Acidimicrobiia; order Spongiisociales; family ZC4RG35; genus JANQRA01. The sequence continues at coordinate 40,589 of DATFGI010000041.1, read as the reverse complement.
CGTCGAGGCACACCCGAGGAGTAGGTAATGGCGCTCGACATCGCTACTGCAGAGAAGGCGCTTCGTGAGGAGCGCAGACAACTGATCCACCAACTCGACGAGCTAGGTGCCGCCGAGTCGGGACATCTCCGCTCCGACATCGACTTCGGGGGGAGTTTTGCCGACGCCGCCTCTGTGACCGCCGAGCGCACCGAGGTGCTCGGCGTGGTCGAGTCGTTGAAGAGCCAGCTCGACGAGATCGACGCCGCACTCGCCCACATCGAGGCGGGCACCTACGGAATATGTGAAAACTGTGGCCAGGACATCGGGACCGACCGTCTCGAGTTCAGGCCGGCGTCGGTCCTCTGCTTCACATGCAAGACGAAGGCCGCCTCCTGACTTGCCGGGTCCGCCGGCACATCTCTTCGCCCGTTTCATCGACGTAGCCACCGCACCCGCACTGGACCCTGTCGAGATCGAGGCCGTGGCCAAATGGCTCAGCCCACCTCTCGCCGATCTGTTCTTCGAGCAGCCGGTGGCCGACCAGCGACACGGGTATGCGGCCGCTCTGGTCGTCCGCGATGCCGGCACCGGTGACCACGACGTCATCGTCGCCGCCTTGGTCCATGACATCGGCAAGCGGCACTCCCGTCTCGGGGTGATCGGGCGGTCCCTGGCTTCGTTGATGATCAAGCTGCATCTGCCCATCCCGGTGAGAGCCCGTATGTATCGGGATCACGGAGCACTGGGTGCGAGGGAGCTGGCATATCTGGCCGCACCATCCCTGGCAATCGACTTCGCCTTGCACCACCATGGCGCCAGACCGGAGAGCATCACCCCGGAGACGTGGAGCATCCTCAAGTCCGCCGACGAGCCGCCAAAGCCGTCTGAGATGGTGCGCACCCGGATAATGTCGCGTATCCGATGACCTTCCACGTGCGCACGACCGTGTTCGAGGGACCGCTCGACCTCCTGCTGCAGCTCATCACCAAGCATCAGGTTGAGATCACCGCGGTCGGGCTAACCGAGGTGGTGGGGGAGTATCTGACACTCCTCGACGAGATGAGAGAGCTCGATCTCGACGTCACCTCCGAGTTCCTCCTGATCGCCGCCACCCTGATCCAACTCAAGGCCCAGTCATTGCTGCCCACCCGCGCCGACTTCGACCTGGACGAAGAGTTGGCCCTCGCCGCGGAGAGGGACCGTCTTCTCTCCCGTCTCCTCGCGTCGGTGACATTCAAAGATGTGGCAGCTGTCTTGCGACGTCGCCTCCAGGAACAGAATCGGCTGGTGCCGCGAGTTTCGGGACTGGATCAGAGGATCGACCGCCCTCCGCCCGAGGTCTTGGTTCCGGTCGGAGCAGTAGACCTGGCACGGATCGCGGCCAGGGTCCTGGCCCGCGCCGAGCTGGAGCCGGACCTGGACCATCTCGACCTCGACCTGCCCAGTGTCGAGGGGGCCATCGAGGACCTCCGCGACCGGCTTCGGGTGGCGACCATGGCCTCGTTCGACGACCTCACCGAGCATTGCCGGCGCCCCGTCGAGGTGGCGGCCTACTTTCTCGCCCTCCTCGAGATGGCTCGCTGGGGTCTGATCGAGGTATCCCAGGCAGATTGGGCCTCTGCGATCGAGGTCCGCCATGTCGGCGACGGAACCATCGACATGACGTCGGAGTGGGCGTCGTGAACGACCTTGCCGCTTTGGAGGCAGTTCTGTTCGTCACCGAACAGCCGGTCCCCACCCGGGAGCTGGCCGAGGTGCTCGAGATCCCGTCGACTCGTGTCGAGGAGCTGATCGGCGAGTTGTCCGACCAGCTCAGATCCCGCGAGTCCGGTCTGGTGCTGAAATCCGTAGCCGGGGGCTGGAGGCTCTACAGCCATCCCGACGCATACCCGTACCTGGAGCGCTTCTCCCGCTCCGCAACCGCCCGCAAACTCTCACCGGCGGCGATGGAGACTCTCGCCGTCGTCGCCTACCGCCAGCCCGTTTCCCGGTCACAGGTCGCCGAGATCCGCGGGGTCGACTCCGACTCGGCGGTGGGGACTCTGGAGAGGCTGGGCCTGATCGAGGAGAAGGAGCGGCTCAATCTGCCGGGGAACCCGGCGGTGTATCGCACCACCGAGCTCTTCTTGGAGAAGATGGGGCTGGCCGGGCTCGCCGACCTGCCTCCCCTTGCCGACCACGTCCCACCCGCCCAATTCGTGGACACCCTCGAAGAATCGCTTCGCCCCGGGGCGGAGTGAGTGGTGGCGGAGAGGATCCGCATCCAGAAGGCCATCGCCAATTCCGGTCTGATGTCGAGGCGCGCCGCCGAGGAGGCGATGGTGGCGGGGAGGGTCGAGGTCAACGGGCGCCCGGTGACGCTTGGTGACAGGGTCGACCCCCAAACCGACGTCCTCACCCTCGATGGCGCTCCGGTCCCGCTGGCCGCCGGTCTGGAGACACATCTCCTCTACAAGCCCGTCGGGGTGATCAGCACCGCCCAGGATCCCCAGGGTCGCAGGACCGTGGTCGACCTGGTGGTCTCGGAGCAGCGGCTCTACCCGGTGGGCAGGCTCGACGCAGATTCCGAGGGGCTGATCCTCGTCTCCAACGACGGGGAGCTGACCAATCGGGTCACCCATCCCCGTTACGGCATCACCAAGAAGTATCTGGTGGAGGTGAAGGGCCGACCCTCGTCGGGATCGCTGCACCGGCTCAGCGCCGGCGTCGAGCTCGATGATGGCCCGGCGCGAGCCGAGTCGGCCCGGCTGGTCGACTCCTCTACGGAGCGATCCCTGGTCGAGCTGGTGATGCTGGAGGGTCGCAACCGTGAGGTGCGCCGGATGATGGAGATCATCGGTCACGACGTGACCCGGTTGGTGCGGACCGCGATCGGGCCGCTCACCGACCCCAATTTGAAGCCTGGCCAATCCCGCCGCCTCGGCCCCGAGGAGATCCAGACGCTCCTGAGGTCGGCGCGGTGACCCGGCTCGTGCGGACCCTCGATGCACCGGTCGACGCTCGGCTTCGCCCGCCGGGGTCAAAGTCGGAGACCATCCGGGCCCTGGCTGTCGCCGGGATGGCCGAAGGTCGCAGTCACCTCTATGGCGGTCTCGACGCCAGGGATCCTCGGGCGATTGCCGGTGCCCTCGTGGCTCTGGGCGTCGGAGTGGGCATGGATGGTGAACCGTGGGCCATCGATGGTGTCGGGGGGCGCCTCCATGCCCCATCGGCGCCGATCGACGCCGACGAGTCGGGTCTCACCGCTCGCATCGTCATCGCCATGGCCGCCTCAGCCGAAGGATCGACCCGGATCACCGGTCGGGGGCGGTTGCCGCAGCGGCCGATGACAGGACTGATCGACGCGCTCCGCACCCAGGGTGTCGAGATCGCAGGCGATGGGCTGCCAGTCGAGGTGATCGGCAGGGGGCGGCTGTGGGGCGGGCCGATGCAGGTCGACTGCTCGGAGACCAGCCAGCATGCCACCGCCCTGATGCTGGTGGCCCCGATCATGGATCGAACGGTGACTCTGGAGGTGACGAGGCTGGCCGGCTCGGCCGGATACCTCGACATCACGGCTGCCACGATGCGCAGATTCGGAGCGAAAGTGAGCGAGACCATCACCGGCTACGAGATAGAGCCCACCGGCTATCAGCCCGCGGACTTGGTCATCGAGCCCGACGCCTCGGCAGCCGTATACCCGATGGCCATTGCAGCCATTACCGGGGGGAGGGTCACCATCGAGGGCCTGGGTCGGCGCTCCGGCCAGCCCGACATGGGTGTGGCCATGGTCTTGGGGGAGATGGGATGCAAGATCAGATGGGAGGACGACTCGGTTGAGATCGACGCCCGTGGCCGTCGCCTGGGACCGGTCGACGTCGATCTCTCCGCGTCTCCGGACGGGGCCCTCGCGATTGCGGTCGTGTGTCTCCTGGCTGAGGGGGAGAGCACCCTGCGGGGGCTGGGCTCGCTTCGTCACAAGGAATCCGATCGGCTCGAGGCGCTGAGCGGTGAGATGCGACGGCTAGGCGGTGTGGTGGCGACCGGTGACGATTTCATCGTTGTCAGCGGCCCAGCCGAGCTGCGTGGCGGGTTGGTGAGTCCGCACGGGGACCATCGCATCGCCATGGCGATGGCCACGCTCGGCACCCGGGTTCCGGACATCGCCATCGACCACCCTGAGGTGGTCGAAAAGACCTGGCCGGGATATTGGTCGTTCCTCGATGATCTGGCCGGATAATGCGCAAACCATTGCACACCATGGCTAGGTTGTGCGCAGCGGTGGGCCCCGGTTTCCGACTTCGCCCCCATTGTCCGAATTCCCCCCAAGTCGGACAACCCTCCGGAGACCGAGGGCCCGCCCTATTGCCGATGACCCCTAACCTCCCGCCGCCTTGTCCTCGTCCATGATCGTCACCCTCGACGGCCCCGGCGGCACCGGCAAGAGCACCGTGAGCCGCCTGGTTGCGAAGAGGGCCGGCTTGCCTCATCTCGACACCGGTGCCTACTACCGAGCCGTCACGCTGGCAGTTGTCGCGGCCGGTGTGGAGCCATCCGATCCCGAGCATGTCACCCGCATTGCCGAGCGGCTGTCCCTCAGCCAGGAAGGGGGTCGCATGTATCTCGACGGCCGCGACGTTTCGGTCGAGATCCGCAGCGACCCGGTGACGGCTGCCGTCTCGGCGGTGTCCGCTCATCCTCTGGTCCGTCACCATCTCGTCGGTTTGCAGCGGGAGTGGATCGAGCGACATGGCCGCCGTGCGGTGGTGGAGGGCCGCGACATCGGCTCGGTGGTGGCCCCCGACGCGGAGGTCAAGGTCTTTCTCGACGCCACTCCCGAGGTCAGGGCGAGACGACGCGCCCTGGAGATCGGGGAGGAAGAGAGGGTGGTGCTAGCCGACCTCAACCGACGCGACCAATTCGACTCGACGAGGTCAGCCTCGCCACTGGTCGTGCCCGAGGGCGCAGTGATCCTCGACACTTCGGAACTGACTCTGGACCAGGTCGTCGGTAGGGTCCTCGAGCTCATCGACGCGAAATCCTGAATCAGCGGTGCGCCCCTACCATGGTGGGGAGATGACGGTTGAACGCGTCCTGCTCGCCCAGCCCCGAGGCTTCTGCGCCGGGGTGGAGATGGCGATCAAGGCGCTCACCTGGATGACCCGTATCTTCGACGGGCCGGTGTACTGCTACCACGAGATCGTGCACAACGAGTGGGTGGTGCGGGCGTTCGAACGCGTCGGTGTCGTGTTCGTCGATGACATCTCAGAGGTACCCGAAGGAGCACCGGTCATGCTCTCGGCCCATGGCTCGGCTCCGGAGGTGGTCCAGGGGGCGGCCGACCGTGCCGCCGTGGTCATCGATGCAGTGTGCCCGTTGGTCACCAAGGTCCATCACGAGGTGAAGATGATGTCGCGCAAGGGCTACGACATCATCTACATCGGCCATGAGGGCCACGATGAGGCGGTGGGCACCGTCGCCGAAGCCCCGAAGTCGATACACCTGGTCGAACCGGAGCGCGGCCTGGAAGACTTCCAACCGTCGGACGACGAGAAAGTGGCCCTGGTGGCACAGACCACCCTCGGTCTCTTCGAGTGGCAACAGATCATGGAGGACGCATCGTCCCGGTTCCCGACCTTGAAGACGGCGCGCAAGTCAGACCTCTGTTACGCCACCACCAACCGCCAAGAGGCGGTCAACCAGCTTTCCGCCGAGTGCGATCTGATCCTGGTCGTCGGCTCCCACAACTCCTCCAACACTCAGGCGCTGGTCAGGGTGTCCCGGGAGAACGAGGTCGCCGCCCACCGGATCGACTCCGCGGACGACATCCGGCCGGAGTGGCTCGAGGGTGTCACCACCGTCGGGGTCACCGCCGGAGCTTCAGCACCCGACCACCTCGTCCAAGAGGTAATCGATCGCCTCGCCCCGACCCAGGGTTTCGAGCTGTGGTCGGCAAACGAGGAGGAGGAGTACTTCCCGCTTCCACCACAGCTCCGCGCCTTCGTCACCACGTTGCAGACCCTGATCGAGGCCGGGGTCACCGCCTCGAAGCCGGGTGGCGAGTCATTGCTGGAACGGGATCGTGAGTGGACCGCGACCGAGGCCCTCGATCTGATCAGCGCCTGAGGGGTCGGTGAGCCAGCACCCGGTGGTGGCGGTGGTGGGCCGGCCCAACGTGGGCAAGTCGACCCTGATCAACCGGATCATCGGATCCCGCTCGGCCGTTGTGGAAGAGATGTCGGGTGTCACTCGCGACCGTCGCCATTTCGACGCCGACTGGGCCGGCCGCGACTTCATCCTGGTCGACACCGGAGGCTGGGAGGTCAAGCCTGGGGGCGATCTCAGCACCTCGATCCGCCAGCAGGCAGAGGGCGCGGTCTCCGGGGCCGACGTCGTGGTGTTCGTCGTCGATGGGACCACCGAGCTGACCGACGACGACACAGGTGTCATCTCCATACTCCGCAACGCCGGCATTCCAGTGGTCCTGGCGGTCAACAAGATCGACAACCAGGCGCTGGAGTCCGAGGTAGGCCGTTTCTGGCGCCTGGGCCTCGGTGAGCCGCAGCCGGTGAGTGCCTTTCACGGCAGGGGGGTGGGCGATCTTCTCGACGAGGTCGTGGCAGTCATGCCGGAGACCGAAGATGTCGACGCGGCCGCAGAGCTGACCCGGGTCGCCATCGTCGGCCGCCCCAACTCAGGGAAGTCGACCCTTCTCAACCGGTTGGCGGGCGAGGAGCGGGTGATCGTCTCCGAACGTCCGGGCACCACGCGTGATCCCATCGATGTCGACGTCGAGATCGACGGCACCGTCTACCGGCTCGTGGACACCGCCGGTATCCGACGCAAGGCCCAGATCTCGGAGGATGCCGACTTCTATGCGGTGTTGAGGGCCCGGGAGGCGCTGAAGCGAGCAGACATCGCGGTTCTCATGGTCGACGCCACGGAAGGCGTCACGCATCAGGATCAGCGCATAGCCAGCGAGATCGTCGAGGCCGGCGCCGGCATCATCGTCGTCCTCAACAAGTGGGATGCCCTCGACGAGGAGCAGCGTGAGCTGACCGAACGCTCCCTGCCCGACCGGTTCTCCTTCATCGGCTGGGCCCCGGTGCTGCGGATGTCGGCGCTCACCGGAGCGCGGGTGGGACGGTTGGGCGCCGCGTTGGAGACCGTTGTGGAGACCAGGAGGAGACGGGTGCCCACCGGTCGGCTCAATCGCGACATCCGGGAGTGGTCTGCCGCCCACCCGCCGCCGGTCCGCAAGGGGAGGCGTCCCAAGCTGCAATATGCGGTGCAGGCGGGAACGGCGCCACCGACATTCGTCGTGTTCGTGTCCGGTGGTGAGCTGGGGGACGACTATCTGAGGTTCTTGGAGAATCGACTGCGAGGCGCCTATGACTTCACCGGGAACCCGCTTCATTTCGTCACCAGGAACCGGTCGGAACAGCGATGACCGACCCACATCACCAAGAGCAGGAGGATCTGAAGACTCCCTTCAGCTTCAAGCTGATGGTGGTGCTCGTGGTGCTCTATCTGGGCTGGCGTCTGGTCCAAGGCGTGGTCTGGGTCTGGCAGCAGGTCACTTGATCACGGCGGGTGGGTATGTGGGCAGAGGTGTGCAGGCGTGAACCCGAGCGGTGCACCGCTGCACGACGACAACTGAGTCCCGGACGTCTGTGCAACGAACGACCTATGGGTATCCAATTGCACGCACGAATCAAGGGAACCATTTCTTGCTCGCAGGCGTCCAACGGTCCATGAGGCGTCGGTGGTCCGCTCTGATTTCAGTCGTTCTCGTCGCCGCGGCATGTGGAGGGGACCGCCAAGGAGGGGACCAAGACATCGCCGACGAACCGGCGGTGACTTCGACCACCGAGCCTCCGGGAATTGCTGCGACCGATCTGTTTGCCTCGGTGATGGAGCGAAACACATCACCCGAAGCCGACGGTGAAGTGGTCAACGCGGTCGTGGAGGGTGCCAACGATTTCGCGGTTCGCTTCTTCAAAGAAGCGGCCCCCACACCGACCGAGAACGTGGTGGTGGGCAACTACAGCCTCTCCACCGCCCTGTTCCTCACCATGGCGGGTGCCGCCGGGGAGACCGAGGTCCAATTCGCCGATCTGCTCGGCGTGGCTGATGTCGATACCGATGACCTTCATCGAGCGGTGAATGCGATCGACCTGATCCTGGAGAGTCGCGTGAGCGAAGGGCTCGAGATCTCGACCGCCAACAAGCTGTTCGTCGACGACCGGGTCGAGCTGCGCGATTCGTTTCTGGACACCGCGGTCGGATCGTATGGCGCCCCGGTTGCCGCTGTCGACTTCGCCCGTGACCCTGCCGGCGCTGTCGATGCCGTCAACCAATGGGTGGCTGAGGAGACCGACGGGCTCATCCCAGAGCTCGCTACCGAGGAGTACTCGCCGGAGACGGTGGTGGTATTGGCCAACGCCATGTACCTGAAGGCGTCTTGGGCGGTGCGATTCCACCGGCTGGAGGAGCCGGTGCCATTCACGACCCAGGCCGGCGAGGTCGTCGAGGTCGAGATGATGGGTCACGACGAGTTCCTCCCGCTGTACCAAAGCGACGACCTCGTGGCGGTCGAGCTGCCCTACGTGGGGGGAAACCTGGGTCTCGTGGTCATCCAGCCGAAAGACCTCGCCGAATTCGAGGCGGGTCTCTCGGCAGAGCTGCTCGAGGACATCAGCAACGGATTGACCGAAAACGGCATCCACGTGGCGATGCCGGTCTGGTCGACCAAGACCGACATAGATGCCCGCGAGGCTCTTCAAAAGATCGGCTTGCCCACTAGCTACGACTTCAGCGGGATGATCGAGGGCGGGGACAGCGGCTACTTCATCGACTCGGTGTCACACGTGGCACGCATCGACGTGGACGAGACGGGCACCACGGCGGCTGCAGCGACCGGTGTTGCCATTGCCGGTTCGCATGGGCCCAGTATCACCATCGATCGGCCGTTCTTCTATTTCATCCGTGATCGCGGCTCCGGTGCGATCCTGTTCATGGGTCACGTGACTGACCCCAGATGAAATGGGTGTGAATGGTCGGGCCGGCGGGATTTGAACCCACGACCTCGTGACCCCCAGTCACGCGCGCTACCAAGCTGCGCCACGGCCCGAACCTGTTCGATGTTATCCGGAATCCGTCCAACACCGAACTCCCGGCTCCATGGGTTTCGTCTCACTCCGTATCGGGTAGTTCACATCCGGACAAAGGAGCACAAATGCCACGTAGTGGACTCATCTGGACGATCGTGGGCGTGTTGTTGATCATCGCCCTGCTGATATACATCCTCTAGCCACACAGCCCTCAGATCCGCGCCATGCGTGACCACACGGACGGCGCGGATTGTGGGGGCTTTCTTGTGCTCTGACGAGAGAAGCTGAGCGGGCCGGGGACGCCGCGCTAGGGGGCGAATCCAGTGGCGTGCGTCCCGTTGGTAGCCCGCTCGTCGAGCCGGACTGGGAAAACGGGGGAGTTAGCCCGACTCGTCATCACAAGCTAAACCCGGGTGCGCCCCAGGTAAAGCTCATACTACTCAGGGTGGTGACCTTTCACGCAGGGAGAGGAGTGGCCGGTCGGCGCCCTCGAGTCTTATCCTCATGCCGATGTCCGTCTCGGATCGTCTCAGCCCATTCGGGGTCACCATCTTCACCGAGATGACTCAGCTCGCGGTGGAGCACGATGCCATCAACCTCGGCCAGGGCTTCCCCGACTGGGATGGGGCCGACTTCGTCAAGGATGCGGCGGCAGCGGCGATGAGGGAGGGCGGCCACGACCAATACCCCCCGAGTCAGGGGATCCCCGCGCTCCGCCGGGCGCTCGCCGATCGCTATGGGCCCCTGCTCGGTCGCGAACTCGACCCGGCGACGGAGATAACCATCACCAGCGGATGCACCGAAGCCCTGGCGGCCGGTCTGCTCGGACTGGTCAACCCGGGTGATGAGGTGATCCTCATCGAGCCGTACTACGACGCGTACCCCGCCGATGTCGCCCTCGCCGGTGCGGTGCCCCGCTTTGTGACCCTGGAGCCGCCCGACTTCGCACTCGACCCTGACATGCTGGCCTCGGCGTTCAACGAGAAGACCAGGGCAATCCTCGTCAACAATCCTCACAACCCGACCGGCAGGGTGTTCACCGAGGCCGAGCTGTCCGCGATCGCCCGGCTTTGTGTGGAGCACGACGTCATCGCCATCTGCGACGAGGTGTACGAGGAGATGACCTACGGGGCCACACATCTGCGTCTGGCCACCCTCGATGGGATGTGGGAACACACCCTCACCCTCTCGTCACTGGGCAAGACCTTCTCACTCACGGGATGGAAGCTGGGATGGGCGATCGGCCCCGCCCCACTGACGGCGGGTCTACGCGCCGCCCACCAGTTCCTCACCTTCACCACGCCGACACCGGTTCAGCATGGCGCCGTGGCCGCCCTCGGCGCCGAGCCGGCGTTCTACGACCGGATGCGTGACGACTACCGACGCAAGCGCGACCTCCTTGCCGAAGGGCTGGCCGCCGCGGGGTTCACCGTCCACGTTCCCCAGGGGACCTACTTCCTCATCGCCGGGCACCCCCAGGCAGACGACGACCGCGCCTTTTGTCGCCGCATGGTCACCGAGGCGGGTGTAGCCGCCATTCCGCCCAGCGGCTTCTACAACACGCCGGGTGGCGGGTCGGGCCTGGTCCGCTTTGCCTTCTGCAAGGGAGAGCAGACATTGCGCTCCGCGCTGGACCGGATCCAAACCTTCTTCTAGATCAACCGTCAAGCCGACCACTGAGAACGCCGATCTTCTCGGTGGGAGGTTGGCTTGAACCACCGCACACTTCGCACAATCGGAGCAACCGTCATCCTATTCGGCTTGTCAGTGGCCGGGATCATCCAGATCGAAACCGACCAGCCGGCACCGGCGCAGATAGCCCTGGCCGAGCCGGTCACAACCACCGACCAACGCCTCTCCACCACTCAGGCGGCCGAGCAGTTCGTCTATCGCATCGGCGTGCTATCAGGCTTGTCCACCGAGAACTATTGGGCCTATTACGGAGTCGAGCCCTCGGTGTGGAACTCCTACATCCTCGGTCCCACCAAGCCCGCCTTGTTCGCTCTGGAGCCGGGGACCGGCTCGATCACACCCGAACTGGCCACCGGGGAGGTGACGCCCACCTGGGACTCCGCCGGATGGCGGGTTCGGCTCGATCTGAGTCAGAGGTTTCGCTGGAGCGATGGAACCCCGATCACCGCAGACGACTTCGTGTTCACCTTCCAAACCGTTCGCAACCTCGGTCTGAAGGGAAGCTGGGCCGACGCATATCCGGCCGAGATCGAGTCGATGCACGCCGAGTCGAGGCACGAGCTTCGCATCGAGTTCACCGAGCGGCCCAACCTCAGTGTCTGGCCCTACGGTGTCGGGCTGGCCCCGGTGATGGCCGAGCACGTCTGGGCCGAGCGGGTCGAGGTTGCCGACGCCAAGGCACTCTATGCCGAGTCCGGCGCCGACGATGTCAGTGGCGGTGCGCTCGTGGTCGCCGCGGCTTCGGATGGACTCGTGATCAGCAACGCCAATCCGGGATACCCCGGGTCGAGCACCCCGGATTCTGTCGAATATCACGTCTATGCCGACGAGACCCTTCTCCTCCAGGCCCTGGCCTCCGGGGAGATCGACACGGTCCTGACTCCGAAGGGGATCACCTCGGAGCAGCTGTCCGCAATCGAGCCCAACCCGTCCGTCGAGGTGGTGTCCAGTCCCGCCAACGGGATCAGATACCTGGGCTTCAACCTGAAGCGAGCCCCGATGTCGGATCAGGCATTTCGGACGGCGCTGGCTCTTCTGGTCGATCGGGACCAATTGGCGGAGGCGATCCCACAAGCCGGCGCCGCAGCCTGGACCATGGTGCCCGGCGCCAACGAGCAGTGGTTCGCCGCCGAGGCCGCCAAGGCCGCCGCGACACGGTACGACGGTGCGCTCGCCGGCCGGCTGGCCGAGGCGCTGGAAGGTCTGAGGACCGTCGGATACGCCTGGGAGAGCGAGCCCTCGGTGAATGCCGAGGGAGAGCTGGTCGGTGGGCGGGGCCTCACCATCGACGGCGTGAAGCCCCAGCCGGTGACGATCCTCACCCCGGGGGACGCATACGACCCGGCCCGCCCGGCCTACGTGGAGGAGATCGCCCACGTGCTGAGAGTCATCGGATTCGACGCTCGTCCGGTTGAAACCGATTTCGACACGGTGGTGGATCTCGCCTTCACCCCGGACGAGGACGGCGCCCTCCACTACGACATGTACCTCCTCGGCTGGACACTGGGCAATCCGGCGCTGCCCTCCTATTACCGACCCTTCTTCGCGGGAGACGGTGCGATGAACAACACCGGCTACGCGAGTGAGGCTTTCGCAGAGGCGCTGGCCGATTACGAGGAAGCCTTCACCAAGGATGAGGCCGCGTCCGCTCTGGCGGAGATGGAGGAGACACTGGCTGTCGACCTGCCCTACCTCCCGCTCTACACGAGCGAGATCGGCGAGGTGTACCGCTCCGACCGGGTCCGGTTCACCACTCCTGGTGGTCTGGGAGGCATCCAGGCCAGTCTCGGCGCCATCCAGAGCGTGCGGCCCCAGGGCTGAGCACTACGCTCGCCCGGTGAGCGAAGAGGCGGTCTCCGGTCGCATCGTGACCGTCCCCAATCTGATCTCCTTCGTCAGGCTGGCCGCCATCCCCTACTTCTGGTGGCTGGTGCTCAGCGATCAGGACATCGCGGCGGGGACGATCGTGTACGTGATCGTGGCCTGCACCGACTGGCTCGACGGCTTCCTCGCCCGGCGCCTCGGGCAGGTGACCCGTCTCGGGAAGGCGTTGGATCCGGTGGCGGACCGTCTGATGATCGCCTCGGCGTTGGTCATAGGGCTCATTGCCGGGATCGTGCCCGCAGTGATCGCTTGGGCGCTCATCGCACGCGAGGTCTACATGGCCGCCATCACCTTGACACTGGCGGGCCGGGGGGAGGGGACACTCGCGGTGCGACGCCTGGGCAAGCTGGCGACTCTCGTCGTCTACTCGTCGGTCGGCTGGTTCTACATGGCGGCGGTTCCCTTCCTCGAGGGATTGGTCCGGCCTCTCGCGTGGGTGGCTGGCGTGGTCGGCCTCGCCCTGTATTGGCTGGTCGCGTTCCAGTACACCGGTGACGCCCGACGGATTCTGTCAAGGTTAGAGTCGTCGCCCATCTCCGAGGAAAGTGCATGAATACACCGGAAGACCTGTTGTACACCCAGGAACACGAGTGGATCAGGAAGGTGGGTGACAACAGGGTGCGCATCGGGATCACCGACTACGCCCAGGATCAGCTCGGGGACGTCGTCTACGTCGAGTTGCCGGAGACGGGCCGGGAGGTGGCCAAGGACGACCTCGTCGCAGAGATAGAGAGCACAAAGTCGGTGGGTGAGGTCTACGCCCCGTTCCCGGGCACGATCGCCGCGGCGAACACAGCCGTCGCCGACTCACCAGAGCTGATCAACACCAGCCCCTACGAAGAGGGTTGGTTGGTCGAGATCGACTTGAGCGGTGAATTCAGCCAGGACGGGCTGTTCGACGCGGCGTCGTACACGGATCTCACCGAGTAGGTGATCCCTGGAGGGTCACGACCTCCCTATCATCACCCGGGATGAGCGATCCCGAGGCGGGAACCCCCGAAGAGCCCAACCCTGAAGTTGAGGTCGAAACCGACCCGACCGTGGTGTACGTGCCGATCGCCGATCGGGCCGAACACCCACTGAGCCCGGACGAGGCGGCCAACGTCGAGGGCCTTTCCGGTTATGCGATCGTGGTGGAAAAGGGCCCTCGCACCGGCATGACGTTCATGTTGAGGGACGGGAACACCACCGTCGGTCGGCACCCGGAGAGCGACATCTTCCTCAACGACGTGACCGTCTCCCGTCATCATTGCCGCTTCCTCGCCAAGGGAAGATCCCTGAGTGTGGAGGACAGCGGCTCGACCAACGGGACGTACGTCAACGACGAGCGCGTGGACAGTGCCGAGCTGGGCGCCGGGGACGAGGTCATGGTGGGGAGATTCCACTTCGTCGTGGCACATGGCGATGGTTGACGGCCAGCTCTCCATCGGAGAGGTCATCAACCTGCTCCGTGACGACTTCCCCGATGTCTCGGTCTCCAAGATTCGGTTCCTGGAGAGCCAGGGGCTGATCGACCCCGATCGGTCGAACAGCGGCTATCGCCAGTTCGATGGCACCGATCTCGCCCGTCTTCGTTTCATCCTTCAACAGCAGAGAGATCACTTCCTTCCGCTCAAGGTGATCAAGTCGAAGCTGACGCTCTGGGAGCGGGGTGAGGACGCCTATGGCGGTGACCAGGTGGAGACGCACAGTCTCGAAGACACCGGTGAGCCCCTCGATCGCTCCGAGCTGCTCAAGCGGTCCAAGCTCGGCGAGGATCAGCTAGAGGAGCTGATCGACGTAGGCTTGATCCGCCCGATCGACGACTCGGTGGTGTTCCCGCCGGAGGCCGGGATCGTGGCAATGGAGGCGAAGCGTCTGATGGACCAGGGTCTCGAGGCGCGTCATCTCCGAACCGTCAAGCTCTCCTCGGAGCGGGAGGCCGATCTCTTGATGCAACTGGTGGCGCCGCTGATCAAAGCCTCCAATGCGGAGGCGAGGACGCGGGCCAGAGACGTGCTCGAATCGACGAGCGACTCGGTGCAGGCGATGCACCGGGCACTCCTCGCGTCTGAACTGAGACAGCACCTGAATTCATGAGACTGGCGAGATCGGCCGCGCTCGCGGCCACACTCGTAGTCGCGACCGCCCTGCAGGCGGCGGCGTCGCCTCTCGTGTTCCCGGTGCGCGGCGAGGACGGGTTCCCGATCCACGACGATCCGCCTCCGGTCACGGCCGCCAGTTGGATCCTCTACGACGAGTCGAGCGCCACCATCCTCGCCGAGTGGGACGCAGACACCCCTCGCCCGATGGCTTCGATAACCAAGATCATGACGGTGCTGCTCGCGCTCGAGAACGGCAGCCCTGAGGACGACGTGGTCATCTCGGAGGAAGCTGCGGGGACCGGTGGCCAGGAGATCGGCCTGGTTGCCGGGGAGACGGTCAAACTGAAAGCCCTGGTGCGCGCCGCTTTGATCCGCTCGGGCAACGACGCCGCCGCTGCCATCGCCGAGCACATCGGCGGGTCGATCGACGGCTTCATCTCCCTCATGAACCAGCGCGCCGCCGAGTTGGGTATGACCAACACCAGATTTGCCAACCCACACGGCCTCGACGCGCCGGGGCACTACTCGACGCCGCGCGACATGCTCACGGTTGCCCGGGTGGCGATGGCGATCCCCGAGTTCGAGGAGATCGCACGGTCCAGGGTGATGGTCTTTCCCGACACCCCGAGCGGAAGCCAGCGAACCGCCACGAACACCAACCGCATCCTCAACTCTTACGTCGGCTCTATCGGGGTGAAGACCGGAGAGACCCCCAATGCCGGGCTCACCTACGTTGGTGCTGCGGAACGGGACGGTCGCCGGCTCTATGCCATCGTCTTCCGCTCGGTGGGACGAAGGGCCCACTTCGCCGACGCCATCACCCTGTTCGAATGGGCCTTCGACGACCTTCGGATCAATGGAACCCTCTCGGCGGGCGTTCCATACGTGGCCGCCGACCGCGTCTCGGAGTCGCCGCTCGAGGTCGAGGCCCAGATCGAGAGCTACTTGCACGTCGCCTCCCAGGGCATCGCCTCCGACCCGCCCTCGCCTCCGGGCGCGGAGCCGATCCCCGAGCCCCCTACGGTGATCGACATCACCAGACGTCCCGCACCTGCGCCGCGTTCGTTCCTCAACACGCTCACCTACTGGCTGGGCCTGGTCACGAGCGCCTTCGATGGCTGAGCCGGCTCTGGCGTCTCAGGTGCTCACCGAGGAGGAGATCAAGTCTCGCGTCGCAGAGTTGGGCAAGGCGATCGCGGAGGACTACGAAGGTCGGGATCCGCTGTTCATAGTCGTGCTCAGAGGTTCCGTTCCATTTGGCGCCGACCTGGTCAGGGCCATCCCCATCGGATCCGAGGTCGACTTCTTCGGGCTGAACCGATTCGGCGAGAGCGGCCGCATCGGTATCACCCTCGACACGTCGACCCCGCTCTTCGACCGCAATGTGGTCCTGGTCGAGGATGTCATCGACACCGGTCTCACTCTGACCGTGCTGCGGCGGATGATCATGGACCGAGGGGCGGCCTCGGTGTCGACCGCGGCCCTTCTCGACAAGGCTCGGCGCCGGGTGACGGAGGTCCCGATCGAGTATCGGGGGTTCGAGGTCGGCGACGAGTTCTTGGTGGGATACGGGCTCGACTGGCATGGTCTCTATCGAAACCTGCGGTCGCTCTGGGCTGTGCTCGACATGGAGGCTCTCGTCGCCGACCCCCGTGCACTGATCGCGGAGTTTCGCCGGCTCTGAGACTGTCTCCACACCGGTGATAACCTCGACCCATGGCCGGTGACCGGGATCCGATACCCGTCGAGATCGTGGGAGTGAGAGTTGAGCTCCCCTCCAACCAGCCGATCGTGCTGCTCAGGGAAGAGGACGGGACCCGCTATCTCCCCATCTGGATCGGGGCGAACGAGGCTACGGCCATCGCCACCGCGATGGAGGGAGTGCAACCGCCGCGGCCGCTGACCCACGACTTGATGAGATCGGTGCTCGACGCGGTGGGAGCGCTGGCGGTGCGTGTGGTCATCACCGAGATGCGCGACTCCGTCTTCTTCGCCGATCTGTCACTCGACGTTTCCGGAAACGAGGTCAAGGTCTCCTCCCGTCCCTCCGATGCCATCGCCCTCGCGGTCCGCACCGGGACACCGGTCCTGGTGGCGGCGGCGGTGCTCGACGAGGCCGGCGTCCACTTCGAGGACGAGGACGAGGAGGAAGAGGTGGCACGTTTCCGCGAGTTCCTCGAAGAGGTCACCGTCGAGGACTTTCTCGGGGGCGAGCAGGGTCAGTGATCGCGGTTCGCTCTTTGTCGGAAAACACGTTGCGAGTTTTTCCACAGGAAAGTCGTTGACACCACGGAGTGAGGTGAATTAGCTTTCCTCTCGGCTGAGTTACACTGATGTAACCTCGGAGGAGCTATGACCCTAGAGCGGGAGGCGGGCGGATACCGCGCCCCACAGGTTTGCAAGCTGGTGGGAATCACCTACCGGCAACTCGACTATTGGGCGCGCACCGGGCTGATCGTGCCCTCGCTGCAACAGGCCCAAGGTTCCGGCTCCCAACGTCTGTACTCCTTCACCGACGTGGTGCAGCTCAAAGTCATCAAGAATCTGCTGGACGCCGGGATGAGCCTGAAGAAGATCCGCTCGGCGGTCGAGATCCTGCGCGCCGAGATGGACTCCGAGCAGCCACTGGCCGATGTCACCCTGCTCAGCGACGGCCAGACCATCTACGCCGCCCACTCCGACCAAGAGGTAGTCGACGTTCTCCGCAAGGGTCAAGGGGTGTTCAGCATCGCCATCGGCCCGGTGCAGGACCAGGTCGAGGGGGCGATCCTTCAGCTGTTTCCTGACACAGCCGAGCTAGCCGATGTGGTCGAGGTGACGGCCCCCTGAGCACCGCGACAAAGACTGCTCACGAGGTCGCGTTCGCCCACAACAGTGAGCGGCAGTTTGCTCTCCTCCTCGACTTCTACGGTGTCCCATGGGAGTACGAGCCACGCAGCTTCCCGATCGGCTTCCAGGATGGGGAAGCCGTCAGGTTCTTCACCCCCGATTTCTACCTGCCCGAGGATGACTTGTTCATCGAGATCACGACGATGAACCAAAAGCTGGTCACCAAGAAGAACAAGAAGGTGCGCAAGTTGCGGGAGCACCACCCCGGGATCAAGTGCAAGGTGTTCTACCAGCGTGACTACATGCACCTTGTGGTCAAGTACGGGTTGGAGGAGCCCGACCATCTCGACGAGGTGGTGGCCCCCACCCGGATGCCGGGTCAGCCTGAGATCGTCCGTCTCGAGGACCGGGGCGAACGTCTCACCGGATGAGGCGATCGCCGCTTCACGACCTCAATCAGAGTCTCGGAGCCCGGTTCGTCGACTTCGGGGGCTGGGAGATGCCGGTGCAATACACCTCTGTGCTCGCCGAGCACCGGTCCGTTCGGGAGGGGGTCGGGGTTTTCGACGTGAGCCATCTCGGCCGATTCCGGCTCGAAGGCGAGGGCGCCCGCGACGCCCTGAGACGCCGACTCTGCAACGACATCGATCGGATCGAGGCGGGGCGGTGTCAGTACACGATGATGCTCAACCCCGACGGCGGGATCGTTGACGACCTGATCGTGTGGTGGTGGCCGGGCGACGAGTACTGGGTGATGCCAAACGCCGCCAATCACGAACG
Source organism: Acidimicrobiia bacterium (assembly GCA_035249605.1). Classification (GTDB taxonomy): domain Bacteria; phylum Actinomycetota; class Acidimicrobiia; order Spongiisociales; family ZC4RG35; genus JANQRA01. Next base: position 22,246 of record DATFGI010000041.1, on the reverse strand, counting down.
GGTCATGGCCGAATTCGCCCGGGAGCCGGGTTGTGAGGTCGGTGACCTGAGGGAGGAGACAGTCTTCCTCGCAGTTCAAGGCCCCGCGGCCCCGGACCTGATCCGGAGCCTGCTCGGCGAGGCGCCGCACCGGTTCCGCACCATGGCTCTCGACTGGGAGGGATCACCGGTACGGATGGCAGGCACCGGCTACACCGGGGAGCCTGGGGCGGAGATCTGTGTCACCCCCGAGGTGGGGGCGAGGCTGTTTCGGACGCTGGAGGAGAACGGGGCCACACCGTGCGGGCTGGGTGCGCGGGACACCCTCCGTCTCGAAGCGGGTCTGGCGTTGTGGGGCGAGGACATCGACGAGACGACCACGCCGATCGAGGCGGGTCTCGACTTCGCGGTATCGCTGGAACACGACTTCGTGGGCAAGCCGGTCGTGCAGCGTCAGGTCGCGGAAGGTCCCGGGCGGCGACTGACCGGTTTCGTGCTCGAGGAGCGGGGCATTCCCCGACACGGCCACGCCCTGCGCACATTCGACGGGGGAGAGGGCACGGTGACCTCGGGTAACATCAGCCCGGTGCTGCAGACAGGTGTCGGGCTCGCCTATGTATCACCTCCGCCCCAGACCGACGATGGTGTCGAGGTGATGATCAGGGAACGCTGGGTGCACGGTCACGTGGTCACCCCGCCGTTTCACAAGTAGCCGGAGATGCCCAGCACCGCGTACGCCCAGGATCATCCCGAGATCGGCACGCAGCTGGTGCGGGAGTGGTCTCCCGATGGTGAAGCCCGGGCGATCATCGTCCTGGTCCACGGCATAGCCGAGCACTCCGGCCGCTACGAGCGCGCCGGGCGGCTTCTCGCCAAGGCCGGTTTCCATGTGCGTGGGTTCGACCTGATCGGAGCCGGGGGGAGTGGAGGGAGGCGTTGGGACATCGACGACTGGGGTCGTTTCCACGACCAGGTGGGAGAGCACGTCGCCTGGGCGAGGAGCCAGGGAAAGCCCGTCGTCCTGCTCGGGCATTCGCTTGGTGGTGCCATCGCCCTCGGGTATGCCCTCAGCGACCGGGAGAAGCCCGACCTGTTGGTCCTCTCAGCCCCCGCCCTGGCCGGCGGGGCCGGATGGCAGCGTGCCCTTGTCCCGGCCTTGGCTCGTCTCTTCCCCACGTTGGCTCTCCCCAATGCGGTCGACGGAAAGCATCTCTCCCGGGACCCTGAAGTGGCAGAAGCGTATTTCGCCGACCCGCTGGTGACCACCAAGGCCACGGTGCGCTTCGGCACGCTGGCCTTCGCCGAGATCGACGAGCTCAACGACCGGGTGGACGAGTTGGAATTGCCGACCCTGGTGATCCATGGTGGCGAGGATCGCCTGGTCCCCACACCATGCACCGAGTGCTTCGAGGAGATGTCCAACGTGGAACGATGGGTGTATCCCGGGCTTCGCCACGAGTCGTTCAACGAGCCCGAGGGCCCCGACGTCATCGCCGACGTGGCCCGTTGGATCGGCAGCCGGATCTAACCGTCCTCCCGCCAACGCAACAGGACCTTGCCCGAGTCATTGCTCTGGATGGCAGCGAAGGCATCGTCGAATTCGGCGGCGTCGAAGCGGTGGGTGATCACCGGCGAGATGTCGAGCCCCGATTCGATCAAGACGTTCATCTTGTACCAGGTGTCGTACATCTCCCTGCCGTAGATGCCCTTGATGGTGAGCATGTTGAAGATGACCAGCGACCAGTCGATGGGGAACGGCTCGCCGGGTAGCCCGAGCAGAGCGATCTTCGCTCCGTGAATGGTGTTCTCCAGGATGTCACCCATGGCTTCGGGGCTACCCGACATCTCCAGGGCCACGTCGAAACCCTCCATCATCCCCAGGTCGCGCTGCACCTTGGCAAGGTCCTCGGTGCGAATGTCGACCGCCTTGGTCGCCCCCATGATGCGTGCGAGGTCGAGGCGATACGGGTTGATGTCGGTGACGACGGTGTTGCGTGCTCCGGCGTGCCCGACGACAGCGGCCGCCATCAGACCGATGGGCCCTGCCCCTGTGATGAGCACGTCCTCGCCGAAGACGTCGAACTCGAGTGCGGTGTGCACCGCGTTCCCAAACGGGTCGAAGAGTGCCGCGATCTCCGGGTCGATGTCGACGAGGTGACGCCACACGTTGGTCTTGGGGACCAACACGTAGTCGGCGAATGCGCCCGGGATGCTCACCCCGAGCCCTCTTGGGTTTTGGCACAGATGACGGCGTCCGGCCAGGCAATTGCGGCAATGACCACAGACGACGTGGCCTTCGGCACCGACCAGTTCGCCGACTTCGAACCCGGAGACGTTGGAACCGAGGGCGGCGATGTGACCCGAGAACTCGTGCCCGATGGTCATCGGCGCCGGGATGGTGTCGGCCGCCCAGTCGTCCCAGAGATAGATGTGGACGTCGGTGCCGCAGATGCCGGTCGTGTGCACCCCGATGAGCACGTCGTCGGGGCCCGGTTCGGGCGTGGCGAGCTCTTCGAGGCGCAGCCCGACCTCGTCGGGATGTTTGACCAGCGCCCTCATGTTCGCCGAAGCCCGCGCATGGCGACACCGTAGCGGTCACCCGCCAGGCGAGATCTGGCACGATTGAGGCGATGGAGACCCTGGCCGGATCGCTGCTGGTGGCCACACCACTGCTCATAGACCCGCACTTCTTCCGCACGGTCGTCCTGTTGGTCCAGCACGACGAGGAGGGTTGTGTCGGCATCGTCCTCAACCGCCCCACCGAGCACCTCGTGAGCGACCATCTGCCGGAGTGGGCGGAGGTGGTGCCGCCGCCGGCGACGGTCTACTACGGCGGGCCGGTCGATCCCGCCGTGGCCATCGGCCTGTCGCTGAGCTCGACCGGCATGGCCACCGGTGTTCCCGGTTTGAGCATGATCGACCTCGGCTCGCCGCCGGATGGTCACGAGCATCCGGTGCGGGTCTACTCCGGATACTCGGGCTGGGGAGCGGACCAACTCGAGTCGGAGATCGCCATCGGCTCGTGGTACGTCGTCCAGGCGTCGCCCGATGACCCGTTCGACTCCGACGAGGAACAGTGGCGACGCGTGCTTCGCCGTCAGCCCGGGCTCTTGTCTGTGGTCTCCACATTCCCTGACGATCCCAGTCTGAACTGATCGCCACCGATCACGGGACTGTCACCCAATACCGGGTACAGCTCCGTCATAGCGGCATGATCACGGCCACAGGCGTGATGGACAACGAGCAGGTCTACCGGAGCTACAGCCAGGAGCTGACCAGGTACGCCACCGGTTTGGTGGGGCCTTTCGACGCTCCCGACGTCGTGACGGATGCTTGTCTCAAGGCCTTCGAGTCCCGTACCTGGCCCGACGTCGTCGACCGTCGCGCCTATCTGTACCGGACAGTTCTGTCAGTGGCTCAGGATCACCATCGCCGGACGCTCTCGAGACGACTGCGAGAGATGAGAGCGGCCGGGCGGGACACCTTGCCCGATCCGGTGGCAGACCTCGACTTCGAGGTGCTCGATGCAGTCGACCGGCTCTCGGTGCAGCAGCGTGCGGCTGTCTTCCTCACCTATTGGGAGGATCTCGGCCCGGACGAGGCGGCGTCGAGGATGGGTGTGTCGTCAGGGACGGTGAAACGGCACCTGGCCCGCGCCCGCAAGCGACTTGGGGAGCTTCTGGCATGAGCAGAGAAGAGAAGATCCGAGACCTGATGCGGCGGCTGATGGCGATGTCGCCCGAGCCGCCCCCATTTCCAGAGGAGATGACCATGGCCCGTCACGAGGCCGATGACAAGCGGGTCAACCCGCTGCTGGTGTTCGCCGCCGCGGTGGCGGCGGTGGCGGCATTGGCAGTGCCGCTGTTCCTGTTCCTGGGTGGTGGAGGGGAGCCCGACGTGGTGGCGACCTCCACTACCACTACTGTGCCCAGCACCATCCCGCCGTCGACACTTCCCGGGGAGACGACGACCACGACGACGACGCCTGCTACCACCACTACGACCACGGTGCCGATGGTGGAGGAGTGGGGCGGTGTCGTGTTCCTGTTCCAGGAGCCAGAGGACAGCTTCGTGGGCAACCCGGCGCTGGTGCCGGTTTCGGCGATCGTCCAGGGCCCGTTCCAGCCCGACGTGAACTTCTCCCATGCGCTCGCCAAGTTGGCTGACGGAGGACTTCCCGCCGGCTTCTCCAATGCGATCCCATCCGATGTGCTCGTGGAGCAGATCGTCACCGACGGTGACGTCACCACCGCGGAGATGAGCGAGGCGTTCCCGGAAGGAGCCGGGGGGCTGCTCGCCGACTTCACCATGCTGAACCAGTTGATCTACAGCATCACCTACCTAGCCGGCACGGAATCCTCGGTGCTGTTCACGGTCGATGGCGAGCCGGTCGAGGCCTTCGGCAGCGAGGGTCTGGACCTGACGGAACCGGTGGGCAGGGACACCTTCCTCGACCAGCTCCACATGATCAACCTCACCGAGCCCGCCACTGACAGCGGCGAGGGTTACCTCGTCGAGGGCATCGCCAACGTGTTCGAGGCTACGGTGAGCATCGTCGTCCTCGACGGGAATGGCGAGGTGGTCCACGAGGAGTTCGTCACCGCCACCTGTGGCACTGGTTGTTGGGGAGAGTTCTCCACCACGATCGACGTCGAGCACGTCACACCGGGAGAGTCCTCGATCCGGCTGTTCGTCCACTCGGCCCAGGACGGCTCGGTGGTGGAGGCCATCACCGTGCCCATCCCCGAGGACAACGTCTGGAATCTTCCCGCCAGCAGCTGAGACACCGTGAGCCGACAGGGCGTGCCTACCCTGTCGGCTCATGGTGATTGGCACCGTCCCCCGACTTCGACCCAGCCTGAAGCGGCGGTCTCCGGGTCTCTCCGTCGAGCGGGAGCTGTGGGGCGCCGGCGTCGACATCGTGGTGGGTGTCGACGAGGTTGGCCGGGGCGCCTGGGCCGGTCCGATCTCGGTGGGTGTGGCTGTGGTGCCCCGCGATCGCCGCGTCTACAAGATCCGCGACTCCAAGATGCTCACCGAGCCCGAGCGGGAGGCCATGTTCGATCGGGTCGCCTCCTGGTGTCAGAGCTGGGCGGTCGGTCATGCCAGTCACATCGAGTGCGACGAGCTGGGGATGTCCGATGCGCAACGTCTCGCCGCCAGACGCGCCCTCGACAGTCTCGGTGTCGAGCCGGACCACATCCTGGTCGATGGCAACTGGGACTTCGTGGGCGGCGCCCAGCGCATCGTCGGCGGCGATCGCACCTCGCTCTCGATTGCAGCCGCCTCGATGCTGGCCAAGGTGACGAGGGACCGGATGATGCGAGAGATCGCCCATCAGTATCCCGGCTACAACTTCGAGGCCAACAAGGGCTACCCCTGCCCTACCCACAAGGCTCATCTCCAGGCTATGGGCCCATCCGCCATCCATCGCCGGTCATGGGTGTTCATGGATCACCTGGCTTGGAACGGGCTCACCCGGTTCGTGCGCCCCGTGCCCCAGCTCGAGCTGCCGTTCGAAGTCTGATACTTGGTCGAACCCGGGGTTCCTGGCGCCGGATACGGCGCCAGCAACCCGGGGTTGCGCCTGATCGGTTATCTTGCCCGGTTGGGACGCCCCTCCAAATGGATCTGAGGCCTATGGAGATTTTGGGGAAAAGTGCCGATAACTCATCGGTGAGATTGTTGATCGGGGGTATCGAGGAGCTGTTCATGCAGCTCCCTGTTGCCCTGTATCGGTCTGCTCCAGACGGTGAGCTGCTCGCGGCCAACGAGGCTTTGGCGCGCCTGCTCGGCTATGAGACGATCCCGGAGTTGATGGCAGCGGTGAACACGGTGGAGTCGGTTCACGTCGACCCGACGCAACGGCTGCAATGGCTCGCCGAGATCTCCGAGAAGGGCGTGGTCAGAGAATTCGACGTCGAGTTGCGTCGGCGCGACGGATCCACAGTGTGGATCCAGGACACGGCTCGGGCGGTGTTCGACGAGGACGGCCAGATGCTCTACTCCGAGGGCGCCCTCATCGACGTCACCGAGAAGGTGCAGGCGAAGCGAGCTCGCGACGAGTTCGTGGCCACGATCTCTCATGAGTTGCGCAACCCGGTCTCTGTCCTCCTAGGGCTCGCCCACGAGATGGCCGCCGAGTACGAGAGCTTCACCGAGCAGGAGCGGCGTGAGATCGCCGCGGTGATGGCGCAGCAAGCCGACGACGCCTCATGGATCATCGAAGACCTCCTGGTGGCCTATCGAGAGGACATGAGCCAGATCGCATGCCTGGCCGAGGAGTTCGACGTAAGGGAAGAGGTGGGGCGGGTGCTCGAAGGGCTGGACTGTGATGTCGCGGTTGATGTCGAAGAGGGCTCGCACATCGTGTATGCCGATCCCCGGCGCACGCGTCAGATCCTGCGCAATCTGATCAGCAACGCCATGCGCTATGGGGGCGACGAGGTCCGGGTGTCGTCGAGAAGGCGGGGCGAGGTCATCGACGTGTTGGTGAGCGACAGCGGTGATCCGCTCGACCCGGACGAGGCTCAGCGAATCTTCGAGTCGTACGAGAGGGGGAGTGGCTTGTTGGACTCCCGGTCCGTCGGTCTCGGTCTCTCCGTCGCCCGCAAGCTGGCGGTGATCATGGGCGGGCGTCTCGAATACGACCACGACGGCCGCTACTCGTCGTTCATCGTGACGTTGCCGGCGGGCAACTAGCCTCGCATCCAATGCGCGTACTGGTCACCGGGGGAGCCGGTTTCATCGGCAGTCACACCGTGGTCGAGCTCATGATGGCAGGCCACGAAGCCGTAGTAGTGGACAATCTGAGCAACGCCCAGCCCTCGGTCATCCGTCGCATCGGAGAGCTCACCGGTTCGGCACCGGAGTTCCACGAGACCGACATCAGGAACCAGGACCTCCTCGCCGACCTGGCTTCCAGCGGTTTCGACGCCTGCATCCACTTCGCCGCGCTCAAGGGTGTCGGCGAGTCGGTGGAACAGCCCCTTCTTTACTACGACAACAACGTCGCCGGCACGGTTGCGCTGCTCGAGGTCCTCGTCGACGCCGGGGTGGAGAACTTCGTCTTCTCCTCGTCGGCCACCGTGTATGGCGACCCGGTGACGTTGCCTTTGGAGGAGGGCATGCCGATAGGGGAGGCGACCAATCCATACGGCTGGTCGAAGATCATGATGGAGCAGGTGCTCAGGGACGTGGCGTCGGCCAACCCGTCCTGGAGCGTGTCGCTGCTGCGCTATTTCAACCCGGTCGGGGCTCATCCGACCGGGCTGATCGGGGAGGACCCGCGCGGTGTGCCCAACAACCTGATGCCTTACGTCGCGAAGGTGGCTTCCGGTCAATTGCCCAAGTTGAAGGTGTTCGGTGGCGACTACCCGACCCCCGACGGGACCGGTGTCCGCGATTACATCCATGTCGTCGACCTGGCCCGGGGTCATGTCGCCGCTCTCGACTATTGCGCGGACAAGGCCGGGGTTCATATCTACAACCTGGGCACCGGGAACGGTCACAGCGTGCTCGAGGTGATCGAGACCTACGAGCGAGAGTCGGGACGGCCCGTCCCCTACGAGATCGTCGCGCGGCGACCCGGAGATGTCGCCGCCAGCTGGGCTGACGCCGAAAAGGCGGCCAGAGAGTTGGGTTGGAGGACGACGATGGACCTCGCCGACATGTGCCGCGACTCGTGGCATTGGCAGCAGAACAGCCGTTAGCCGCGACCTAGCCTGCAAACCGGTGAGCGACCTCGAGGACAGAGCACGCGAGTGGATCGCAGGCGACCCCGATCCGGGCACCGTGGATGAGGTGGCAACACTGATCGAATCGGGTGACCGCCAGGCTCTGGCGGAAAGGATGGGATCGAGTCTCACCTTCGGCACCGCCGGGATACGAGGCGAGGTGGGTGCCGGGCCCGGGCGGATGAACCGGGCCGTCGTCATCAGGACCACCCATGGGTTGGCCACATATCTCCGCAACGAGTCGCGGCATCATCTCCCCGTGGTCGTGGGCTTCGACGCACGACCTACCAGCCGGCAGTTCGCCGAGGACACGGTGGGGGTCTTGGCGGCTGCGGACATCGATGTCATCTACTTCCCGGAGCTCACTCCGACCCCGCTGGTGGCGTATGCCGCCAAGCATCTCGCCGCCGGAGCGGCAGTCGTGGTCACCGCCTCGCACAACCCACCCGCGGACAACGGCTACAAGGTGTATGGAGCCGAGGCATCCCAGATCGTCCCCCCGGCGGACACCATGATCCAGGCCGCCATCGAGGAGGCGCCACCGGCAAACGAGGTGCCGCGCGTCGCCGACGTGTTCACGGCCGGGTCGCCACGGGTGTCGCCGATCCCCGAGGACATCGTGGACTCGTATTGGACCGAGGTCTCGGAAAACCGCTCACGGGCGACCGGCTCGGATCTCGTGGTGGTGTACACACCAATCCACGGATGCGGGCGAGACACCCTGTTCGAGGTGATGGGGCGAGCCGGCCACACCGGTGTCATCGCCGTGCCCGAACAGGCCGAGCCGGACGGCACCTTTCCCACAGTCGAGTTCCCCAATCCGGAGGAGCCGGGGGCCATGGACCTCGCCCTCGACCTGGCGGCGGACGTCGACGCCGACCTGGTTCTGGCCAACGACCCCGACGCCGACCGGCTCGCCGCGGTCCTGCCCTGGGACGGGGAATGGCGGCCACTGTCGGGAAATGAGGTTGGAGTGCTGCTCGGCGAATACGTCCTCGGCAACGATCCGGACCCGAGCACCGCTGTCGTGGCCAGTTCGATCGTTTCCAGCCCGATGTTGGGGAGACTCGCCGACGCGCACGGTGCCACCCATCTCCGCACTCTGACCGGCTTCAAATGGATCGTGAAGGCGGGCCTCAGTCTCGAGGGGGAGGGGAGGGGCCGCTTCGTCTACGGCTATGAAGAGGCGCTGGGATACACCATCGGCTCGACGGTGAGGGACAAGGACGGGATCTCGGCGGCGTTGATCTTCACCGACCTGGTCGCCGATCTGGCCGATGTCGGCCGGACCGTGATGGATCGCTTGCACGACTTGTGGGAGCGATACGGGCTCTGGGTCAGCACTCAGACCTCGATAGTCCGGGAGGGGCCCGAAGGGGAAGCGGCGATGGTCGCGGCCGTCGAGCGACTTGCCACCGATCCGCCACCCGAGGTCCAGGGTATGCCGGTCACCGAAGTGACCGACTATCGAGAGGGTGCCGATCAGAGACCGTTATGGCTCGGGGAACAGGCCCTGGTCGAGCTGACGCTGGGGGAGTCGGGTCGAGTCTTGGTGCGGCCCAGCGGCACCGAGCCCAAGCTCAAGGTGTACGTCGACCTGGTGGAGCCGGTCTCCGCAGATCCCGACGCCCATCATTCCCGCCTGTTGGATCGGGCGAGCTCACTGGGTTCGTCATTGGCCGAGTGGGTTCAGCTGTGACGTCGTCTTACTTCGGTCCGGTCCGGTCCCGGGTGAGATAGAGATAGCCCCAACCCAGACCATGGATCAGGATGCCGGCACCGAGCACTGCCGCCGCCGAGGGATACCCGGCTATCAGTGACACGATGGCGGCCAGGGCAGCCCCGATGACGAGGGCGGTGCGCACACCGTTGAGCGGACCGAACATGGTGCCCACATTATGTGGGGTAGCCGGCTACTACTGCCACAGTTGAGCCGATGCCAAGACGGCCCATCCTCTTGCTCACTCTCGCCCTCTTCGCGGGCTGCACGTCCCCCGAGCCCACCGCCACCGAGCCCGTGACGTCGGCGTCGACCTCGACCACCTTGCCCGCGACGACCACCACCACGGCGATCGCCACCACGTCGACCACGACGCCGGGCCCGCCCGTGGCCTGGCTGACCACTTCGGGTGTCCCTGTAGCCGTCACCGGGGTCGAAGGCGACATGATCGAGGTCCTCACCCCCTGCGGCTACGCGGCTCTTGTCGATGAAGGGACGCCGATCTACGAGGTCGAGGTCGTGATCGATCCCGGGCATGGCGGCCCAATCGACACCGGGGCGGTGGCTTCGACCGGATTGCAGGAGAAGCGGGTGAACCTGGAGGTAGGGCTGGCGGTGCACTCCGAGTTGGAGGAGCGGGGCATCGCCTCGATGCTCACCAGGAATGCCGACTACCCGGTGCCCATCCGGACCCGCACCGGCTATGCCGACCTCGTCGGAGCGCGCGCCCTGGTCTCCATACACCACAACGCTCCCGCTGCTCCCGCCTCGGAGATCCCTGGTATCGAGATATTCGTCCAGCAGGGCTCCAGCGAGTCTCAGCGTCTCGGCGGGTTGCTGTACGACGCCACCATGGCGGCTCTAGGTGCTTTCGACGTCGACTGGGACCGGGCGCCCGACGCCGGGGTGATGACGGTGCTCAACTCGGACGGCCGTGACGCCTATGGGATGGTGCGGCGACCAAAGGCGGCGAGTGCCCTCGTCGAGCTGGGCTACATCGCCAATCGGGCCGAGGCCGAGCTCTACGCCACCGACGAATACGCCCCTGCCGCGGCGGAGGCAATTGCCGATGCCATCGAGGAGTTCCTGCGTACCGACAACAGCGGCGCCCCGCTGGTCGAAGGTAGGAACTTCGACCCCCAGAGCGGTGTCGGCCAGGACCAGTGCATCGAGCCCGAGCTGGGGGCGACGGTAGAGGGTTGACCGGCTCTGATCAGGCTCGGGTGGTGCCTCGCTGCCAGGAGCCATAGAGACGGCCGTACACACCGCCTTCCTCGATGAGGGAGGTGTGGGTTCCGTCCTGGATCAACCGGCCATCGTCGAAGACCAGGACGCGGTCGGCGGCTTCGGCGGTGGAGAGACGGTGGGCGATGGTTACCACCGTCCGATCCCTGGTCAGCTGATTCAACGCCCGGCTGATGCGGACCTCGGTCGCCGGGTCCACCGCGGAAGTCGCCTCATCGAGGACCAGGAGGTCGGGGTCGGCGATGGCAGCTCTGACCAGCGTCACCAGTTGCCGCTCACCCACGGACAACGAGCCGCCGCGCTCACCGACCGGGGTGTCGAGGCCCATGGTCAACTCGCCGAGCCAATCGGCCAGACCGAGGCTCTCGAAGACGGCAAGCAGCTGCTCTGGTCTTGCCCCGGGTGAGCCCATGCGGACGTTGTCGGCGATGGTCCCCCGAAACAGAATCCCCTCCTGGGGCACCATCACCACCCGGTCGCGGAGACTCTCGAAGCGCACCTTCCGGATGTCGACGCCACCCACCTCCACGGTGCCGGCGGAAGGATCCATGAGCCGGGTGAGCAGCTTGGCGAAGGTGGTCTTGCCCGACCCGGTCTCGCCGACGATCGCAACCCGCTGCCGGGGCGGGATGACGACGTCGACCCCGGACAGCGCCGGAGTGGCATCCGCTTCCAGGGCGGTCTCGCCAGGCCGTGGATAGCGGAACTCCACGCCGGTGAAGCGAGCCCCGAGCGGCTCGTGAGGGAGTTCGACACCCTCTGGCCCGGGGTCGGCGACGTCGGGGGCGATGTCGAGTATGTCGAGCACCCGGCTCCACCCCGCCACCGCTGTCTGTGCCTCGTTGACCGCCTCGCCCATCACCTGAACCGGCTCCACGAAGAGCTGCACCAGGAAGAGGAAGGCGACGACGGTCCCATCGGTCGTCGGCCCGTTCACTGCGAGGAGAGTGCCGACGACTATGACGGCTGCGATGACCAGCGCAGAGGAGAGCTCGCCGAACCCGGAGAAGACAGAGGACAGCCGCCCGGCCCTGGTGCCGGCGGCGCGGTGAGCCTCGATGGCGTCCTCCAGACGCTCCCGGGTGCGTCTCTCGATCCCGTACGCCCTGATCACCGGGGCGCCCACCACGGTCTCGGCAATCAGCGCCAGCATCTGGCCCACACGCTCCCGAACCGTCAAGTAGGCCACCTCGAGACGGACCTGGAAATAGCGGACCATGAAGACGATCAGCGGGACCAGGGCGACGACGACGAGCCCGAGAGGGAGCGACATGGTGAGCATCACGATCAGCGCCAGGGAAGCCTGAAAGGCGTTCACCAGGAGCTGGAGACCGGCCCACTGCATGAATCGTGAGATCTGGTCGACGTCGGAGGTCACCCGGCTCACCAGCACTCCCCGTTGCTCCGACGCTTGATGGAGCATGGAGAGATCGTGGATGTGGCGAAAGGCGCGGATACGGAGACCGGACAGAGCGGTCTCCGAGACCCGGGCCAGTCGCAGATGCATCCAGCCGGTAGCCAAACCGGTGATGACCACTGCGACCAGGGCGAGACCGATGGTCTGCACCACGAACCCCATGTCGACGCCGGTGTCGGTGAAGCCCCGGTCGAGGATCTGTTGGATGGCGATGGGAACGACGATGCGACCTGCCGTGGCCACGAGGGCGATGACCAGTGTCCCCCCGAGACCCTTCCTCAGCTCAGGGGAGAGGCTGAGGCCGCGCTTGATCGTGCTCCAAGCTCCGCGTGGTCGCCACGTGTCCCGTTGCGGTGCGGTCACGGTGGTCATGCCGACTCTTTCTCGTAGGCGTCGATCAGCGACCTGTAGGCGGGAAGAGATCGATAGAGGTCGGTGTGGCTGCCCCTGTCGATGACCCGGCCGTCCTCGACGAATATCACTTCGTCGGCGAGGACGATGGACGAGCGCCGGTAGGCCACGATCACCACCGTGGTGTCCAAACGGCGCAGGCCCTCGAGGATCTCACTCTCCACGGCGGGATCGACCGCCGAGGTGGCGTCGTCGAGCACCAGCAGGCGTGGTTTGCGGATCAGGGCCCGGGCGATGGCGATCCGTTGCCGCTGGCCCCCGGAGAGTGAAGCTCCCCGCTCGCCCACCACCGTGCTGTATCCGTTCTCCAACGCTTCGATGAATCGATCCGCCCGGGCAAGACGGGCGGCAGCCACCACTTCCTCATCGGGAAACGGCTCGTCGAGGGTGATGTTGTTGTAGATGGTGTCGTTGAAGAGAAAGGTCTCCTGGAAGACGATCGACACCGACCGCGCCAGTGTGTCCCGTTCCAGATCGACCAGGGTCTGGCCGTCCAAGCGGATCTGGCCGGTGTCGGGGTCGAAGAGTCGCACCAGGAGATGAGCGACCGTCGACTTGCCCGAGCCGGTCGGCCCGACGAGAGCCACGGTCCGGCCGGGCGCGACGTCGAGCGTGACCGATTCGATCCCGCGCCCCTCGTCGTCTACCGCGGCCTTCCCCCCGGCCGAAGATGCCCCCAGGTCTTCGTATTCGGACTCGGGATAGGTGTAGGCGATCGCGGTGGCGGTGGCCCCCGCCCCACCCCTGGCCTGTGACCTGTTCTCTCCATAGTCGACCCGGTCGGTCGCCCCGAGCACCGACTCCACACGATGCAGACCCACCACCGAGCGTGGCAACTCACCGAGGAGCCACCCGAAGACCCGCATCGGAAGGGCAACCAGACGGAAGAGATATGCGAAGGTGACCAGCGTCCCGGGGGAGACGAGGCCCTGGTCGATACGCCATGCCCCCACCAGGAGCACGGCCAGGATCCCGATGTTGGGAAGGGCCTCGATGACCGGGTCGAAGGCGGCCCGGAGACGGCCGACCTCGACCATTCTGTCCCTGAGCTCGTCGGAGCGGTCTCCGAACCTCCCGACTTCGTCGTTCTCTCTCCCCAGGGTCTTCACCACCAGGGCGGCGTCGAACGACTCATGGGCGATGTCGGCAACCTCGCCCCGCAAGGTTTGAGCGTGTGCCGCGACCGCTCTCATCTTTCTCTGGAAGGTGAAGTTGACGACGAGCAGGACCGGGCCCACCAGGAAGCCGATCAGGGCGAGGAAAGGGTCGGTGAGGATCATGATCACCGCCGTGCCCACCAGCATCAAGAGCACGCCGAAGGCCATGGGAAGGGGTGCGGCTATGAACGAGGCCGCCTCCACATCCTCGTTGGCATTGGCGAGAAGCTGTCCCGTCGGATGCCGGCGGTGCCACTCGACAGGCAGGTCGAGGTAGCGATCGGTGACCTCGATCCGATCCCGGTATTGCAGCCGGTATTGGGCGAAGTAGGCGCCGGTGCGTCGCAGGGTGATTCCGGTCCCGCGCAGCGCCGCCACCCCGATCACGGCCGCCGCCGACCCCGCCAGCGCGGACACAGCCACCTCGCCGGCCTGTACCGCGGGTATCAGCACGCGGTCGATGATCCAGCCGATGACAAAGGAAGAGAGGATCGTCATCCCGGCATAAAGGGTGGTGCCCAGACCCCCGACCGTGAACTCCTTCTTGGCTCGTCGGAGCTGGCGCCCGATCAGATGACGTCCGTTGCCGATGAGGGCGACGTCATCTCTGGTCATCTGGTCGGCTGGCATGAGACCTCGAGGGTATGGCGCTGGCCGGTCCTACTCGAACCCGGCAACGAGAACCCGGAACCTCGACGTTAGAGGCTGAAGTGCGGTTGAAGTCAAGCCAGTTCCAAGGTCATGCAGACGCTGTACGGGCTCTCCCAGTAGCCGGAGAAAGGGGGGCATTCAACAAAGCCCGCCGAGGCATACAGCGCCCGAGCCGCGGCGAACGCTTCCATGGTCCCGGTCTCCAGGCTGACCCGCTCATAACCACGATCTCTTGCTGTGGCCAGGAGATGTTCGAGCATGGCCCGGCCTACTCCCTGGCCACGAGCCGCGGCTGCGGTATGCATGGACTTGATCTCCCCGTGGCCGGCCTCGACCTCTCTGAGGGCGCCGACGCCGAGGAGGACCCCGTCCCGACGGAGGCTGAAGAAGGAGATCCCATCTGCGACGAGACCGTCGGTGTCGAGAGCGTGGACGTCTTCGGGCGGGCTGTGCTCCCGGGCGAAGGAGAGATGGGAGTGAAGAAGGGCTCGGACGTCCTCACGGCCGGGGTCGTCCCGGTCTATGACGAAGCTCGGCATCGGGGGAATGTAACGCCGCATCCCCGTACTCTCCGATCATGCAACCCAGGGTTCGTAGCGTCGCTCAGCGACGCTGGCAACCCTGGGTTCGCTGATCGGGACGCCGCCCATGGCGAGCGCTATGCCCTTTTCAGCCTTGCTGACGCTCGAAGGCTGCGAGCACGGCCAGGAGCGACGCGGTGGTGATGTTGGAATCGACCCCGATTCCCCACTTGAGCATGCCGTCCGGGCCCGAGCTCTCCACGTAGGCGACCGCCCGGGCGTCTGCTCCGCTGCCGATTGCATGCTCGGAGTAGTCGACCACGTCGAATGCAACATCCCATTTCTGGCAGAGGGCCGAGACGAACGCCTCGACGGGGCCGTCGCCATCACCGGTGACGGTGACATCCTCACCCTTCACCTCGAGGTGGGCGGTGATGGTGGTGTGTCCTCGACCGTCGGCGGAGGTGGTGTGGAGCTCTTGGGTACGGAGCCGGTAGGTGGCCCTCTCCGGGAAGTAGACGCCACGGAACGATTCCCACATCGAGTTGGGGTCTATCTCCGTGCCGGTGTCCTCGGTGATGTGCTGGATGGTCTTTGAGAACTCGATCTGGAGACGCCGGGGTAGGTCGAATCCGTGCTCCTCCTTCATCACGTAGGCGACACCGCCTTTGCCGGACTGTGAGTTGACCCGGATGACTGCCTCGTAGGAACGGCCCACGTGCTTGGGGTCGATGGGCAGGTAGGGGACCGCCCAATGGTCGTAGTCGTCAGCGAGAGCCTCGAACCCCTTCTTGATGGCGTCCTGATGGGACCCGGAGAACGAGGTGTAGACCAGGTCGCCGACGTAAGGGTGGCGGGGGTGGACGGGAAGTCGATTGCAGTACTCAGCAGTGCGACGCAGCGAGTCGATGTCGGTGATGTCGAGCCCGGGGTCGACGCCGTTGGCGAACAGGTTCATCGCCAGGGTGATGATGTCGACATTGCCGGTGCGCTCCCCGTTGCCGAAAAGCGTCCCCTCGACCCGGTCGGCGCCGGCCATCACCCCGAACTCGGCGGCGGCCACCGCACAGCCGCGGTCGTTGTGAGGATGAAGACTCAACACGATGGAGTCACGATCCGAGATCGACCTGCCGAACCACTCGATGACGTCGCCGTACACGTTGGGGGAATAGCACTCCACCGTGGCTGGGAGGTTGATGACGATGGGGTCGTCCGGGCTCGGCTCCATGACGTCCAAGACCGCCTCGCACACCTCGACCGCGAACTCGGGCTCGGTGAGGGTGAAGCTCTCCGGTGAGTACTCGTAGCGGATGGCGGTGTCGCCCATCGATTCCTCGAGCTTGCGACACAGCTTGGCCGCATTCACGGGGATGCCCTTGATCCCTTCCTGGTCCAGCCCGAACACCACGTCGCGCTGCAGCGGGTTGGTGGAGTTGTAGAAATGGACGATGGCCTGTGGCGACCCGGCGATGGCGTCGTAGGTGCGCTCGATGAGCTCGTCGCGACACTGCACCAGAACCTGGATGGTGACGTCGTCGGGGATCAGGTCGTCATCGACCAGCTGACGGACGAAGTCGAAGTCGGGCTGGCTTGCGGCAGGGAATCCGACTTCTATCTCCTTGAATCCCATGGCGACCAGTGTTTGGAACATGCGCAGCTTTCTGGGCGGGTCCATGGGATCGATGAGTGCCTGGTTGCCGTCCCTGAGGTCCACTGAGCACCAGATCGGGGCCTTGTCGATGGTGACGTTGGGCCAAGTGCGGTCCTCGAGGATCAGCGGCACCTGTGACCGGTACTTCTCGAATGGCATCTTCTTCGGGGTTGCTGGTGATGGTGGCATGCGGGTTTCCTTGGTGGATGATGGGCAAAGGCTGTGACCGGGCAAAGAAAAAGCCCCCGGTCGGGGGCGGGCGAACACGGATATGTGCGCGTTCGCCCTACATGAGGAGGAGGAGCGAGCGCAGATTGGTGTTCACGACGGGCACTGTAGGCCGGCAAGGCCCGGTAATCAACGCCTCGAGGGTTCGATGGCGTTGAACGGGGCTGAAGCCGGAATCTCGACCTTCTTCGCAGGCAAGCCGGCGACCTACGAGATCTTTCGGGTGGTGGCCGACCGAATCGAGGCGTTGGGTCCGACCCATGTCGAGGTCAAGTCACAGATCAGCTACTCCGTCGAACGTAAGTTCGCCTGGTTCTGGCTCTACAACGTGACCAAGAAGAACCCGAACGGCATCGTGCACGTGATGCTGGCGATAGACCACCACGTCGACGAGCCCGGGGTGCGTGAGGTGAACCAGGTGAGCACGAGCCGGTGGAACCATCAGGTCGTCATCCGGACCCTGGACGACGCCCGTAGCGAGTGGCTTGGAGATCTTCTGGTACTGGCGTATGAGTACGGACGCCGGTAGGGGGGACGATGCAAAGTGAAGACCGGTGTCGGTCATCCTGTAACTTGACATAACGTGGATTATGGGCACTTGGTCTACGGGAGTCTCCGTGACCCGCTGGCCGCTCGAGACCATTTAGCGTAGGAACCAGGCCGCTCGCAGCCAGGAGTTCTCTATGGCATCACGCTGGCGACGCATCGAAGCGTGCTCGCACGCCGGCGAGCACCAATTGACCCTGTAGCCGTGCTTGCTCGCCCGGTACCGATTCCCGCATTCGAGACACTGTTTCCAGGGTGGCTCTATCTGCTCTGTCTTTTGTGGGACAGGGCTCATCGCAGGTATCGACTCTAATGGGCGTCGGAATATGGGCACCCGGTTGACGCGTTGAACATGGTGATCAGTACAAGACCCGAGAGGTTTGAAGACATGGCCACAGTTGCGCTCACCAAGGAGACCTTCGACGAGACAATCCGTGACAACGACACGGTGTTCGTCGATTTCTGGGCGGAATGGTGTGGGCCGTGCCGCGCATTCGCCCCCACCTTCGAAGCCGCTTCCACACAGCATGAGGACATCGTCTTCGCCAAGGTTGACACCGAGGATCAACCCGAGTTGGCTCAGATGTTCGGGATCCGGTCCATCCCCACTCTCATGGTCTTCCGTGACCAGATCATCCTCTACGCCCAGCCCGGCGCCCTACCCGGCAATCTCCTCGACGACCTGATCGGTCAAGTCGAGAAGCTGGACATGGAAGCGGTGCGGTCCCAGGTCGCGGCTCAGAACGCAGAGTCCGAGGAGTCGGAGCAGGCCGAGCAGACCGCCTAGCCGGGTTCGGCGGATCGAAGCGCCGGGCCGATGACCGCAGCACCCGAAGTAATCGCCGATCTCGATGCGAAGGGCCTCGCATACGAGATCATGGACTGTGACCCCGACCTGGCCGACACCACACAGTTCTGTGAGGCCTACGACATTCCGCTGGAAAACTCGGCCAACGCCATCCTCGTCTCCTCCCGGAAGCCCGAGGGACACAACGCGGTATGTGTGGTGCTCGCACACACCCGTCTCGATGTCAACGGCACGGTGAGGAGGAAGCTCGGTGTGCGCAAGGTGAGTTTCGCCCCGGCCGAGCTGACCATGGAGTTGACCGGTCAGGAGATCGGCGGTGTCACCATCTTCGGTCTCCCCGAGGACCTCCCGGTATGGCTGGACAGCCGGGTCATGGAGCGTGACTGGGTCATCGTTGGTGCCGGGTCGCGAAGCGCCAAGATCAAGGTGGATCCCTCGCAATTGGCTGGCCTGGATGGCTATGAGATCGTGGATGACCTGGCCCTCGACGGCCCGGTCAATCGCGCGGACGATCTCGGCTGACTCCGTTGCGACGGAGCAGGAAGTAGAAGCCGACCACCACGATCACGGCGAAGCCAAACCATTGGAAGGCGTAGCCGAGGTGTGGGCCCTGATCGGTGAAGTCGGGCGGCTGCACCGGCACCGGCAGGTCGCCACCCCGCTCCCCCAGTTCCACCACGTAGACCGGAGCGAGACCATGTTGGGTCTGCTCGACAATGCGCCCGATGTCGATCCGGCTGAGCACAGTCCGCTCGCCAGGCGGGTCTTCCGGCCCCAACGCGGGTCTGGTCTGGGTGAGTTGGACCCAACCCTCCACCTCGACCTCTCCCCTATCCGGCTCGGCTGACACCGGAGGTTGGTCCATGTTGAGCGGTACCCAACCCCGGTTGACCAGGACGGCGAGATCATCGTCGATGACCAGAGGAGTGACCACGTGGAAGCCAGCCATTCCCAGATGTACCTGTGACCTGATCAATACCTCCTCTGACAGGTCCCAGGTCCCCCTGAGCACCACCCGCCGGTACCTGATCGTCTCCAGATCCTGACTCTCGGCGAGCAGACTCTTCAGATCGACCGGTTCAGCTTCGAAGCGCGATGCGCCCGTCGCATTCTCGAGACGACGCTCTTCGAGTCGATCGAGCTGCCAGATGCCGAGCCGGATGAATAGTGCGGCGAGAGCCAGGATCACCAGACCTGCGATCAGCCATTTCGGCCGGCGGAGGGCTGCCAGCATTCAGGCGGCTAACGGAATCTCTCCGTCCTCCATCAGCTCCCGCGCCGCCTCCTCGAGGTCGCTGTGCTCGCTGCGATGAGCGACGGGCACGGCGATCATCCCGGCGGCCACGTCGGCACTGATGGTGCCGGCAGCGACGAGAGCGGGGGCTACTTCATCGGTCCAGTACCAGGGCATGGGGCACCTCCAGGGCGACGGTGGGTCGGGCTCGATGCCCACGATACCCCCGCCGTCAAGACCTGATTTTGCCAATGAATACGGGCTATTCGGAGGAAACGGGTTCCAAGTCGGCTACGTCTTTGAAGTTGACCTGCTCGGCCACCACCTCGATCCGGGACCGTCTCCCGTCCGGGCTCTCCCAATAGCGACGCTGCAGCGACCCGCACACCCAGATCCGCTCACCTTTGAGACCCGGCTGATCGACCAGGTCCTCTGGTGGGTCCCACAACGTCACCGGCACCACGTCGACGCGTCGCCGGGGAAAGTCGACCCTCACGGTCACCAAGTAACGGATGAGCTTCGCTCCGGAGTCGAAGACCCTGAGCTCGCCGTCCACGGCCAGTCGTCCACACAGGACGATCAGATTGAGATCCATCGCATTTCTCCCCTCGATTGTTCGGGGAAATGCGAAGTGATCTCAAAATGACAGGTGGCTGGGACAGTTTTCAATCGTCGGTTGGGGCGCCCCGGGATCGTGGCCGCGGGCTAGGCGAGGGCGCGCCGCAGCTCGTCCACGCCTTCGAAGTCGGGCTCTTGTTCGTCGAGGGCGGCGACGAGGCGACGGGCGGCGTCGGGATCTCCGGCCTCCATGGCCACCCGGGCGGCGACGTACCACCGTCTCAGCTCTCCCTGGGTCGGTGAAGCGACCAGACGCCCGGGTTTGATGATCGGCCAGGCGTCGCGGGCCCGGCCCTGATCGAGGAGGAACGACGCGTAGACGACGCGGGCTTCGTGGTTGATCGTCGGGGAGATGTCGTATCCCTGCAGACGGTCCCAGGATTTGATGACGTCCTCGACCCGACCAAGGGCGCGCAGACAGTCCATCTCCACCGGATAGTGGATGAGGTCGCCGGTGATCCGGCGGAAGGTGCGCAGCTCTCGCAGGGCCTCCTCCCACTTCCCCGACCGGTATGCGGAGAGCCCGAGGAGCTCCCGCACCGTGGACGAACGCGGCGAGAGTGTCTTCGCCTTGCGCAAGTCCTCGGCTGCCGCCGGATAGCGCTCGTCGGCGAACGCCTCCATCGCCTTGCCGAGATGGCCCAGGGCCGGCTCCCGACGGTCCTTGGGGGTGGAGCGGATGATCTCGTCACGAACCCACTTGGGCAGTTGGCCGCCCTTGACCGAGGTGATACTCGGTCGCTCCGGCTTCTGGCCGCGGTGGGCACCGCGTCGCTGACCGGATCGATTCGACTGGTGGTCCTTGTCGCTGCCCCGTGCCATTTCCGGCTCCTGAAATCAGAGAAGGGCCGCCAACGCTAGTCGGCGGCCCTTCGATGTTTGATTGCCCGGCGGTGACCTACTCTCCCAGGGGATTGCTCCCCAAGTACCATCGGCGCTGGCAGGTTTCACTTCCGTGTTCGGAATGGGAACGGGTGGTTCCCCGCCGCTTTGGCCACCGGGCAAATCTCGGTGTCTCGGGCAACCCGAGCACTCCATAGCGAGCACAAGTTCTTGTCGAGGGGTTCTATATCCAAGCCCTCGGCCTATTAGTACCGGTCCGCTGAACACATTGACTGTGCTTACACGTCCGGCCTATCAACCTGGTCTTCTACCAGGGGCCTTAACCCTTACGGGTGGGAAGTCTCATCTCAAGGTGGGCTTCGCACTTAGATGCCTTCAGCGCTTATCCCGTCCGTAC
Source organism: Acidimicrobiia bacterium (assembly GCA_035249605.1). Taxonomy (GTDB): domain Bacteria; phylum Actinomycetota; class Acidimicrobiia; order Spongiisociales; family ZC4RG35; genus JANQRA01. The sequence continues at coordinate 1,084 of DATFGI010000041.1, read as the reverse complement.
ATAGCCAACGAGCCGTGCCCTTGGCAGGACAACTCGCACACCAGAGGTACGTCCACCCCGGTCCTCTCGTACTAGGGGCAGCTCCTTTCAAACTTCCTGCGCCTGCGGCGGATAGGGACCGACAGTTTTGTTACTCCCAACACGATCCAAGTGGTGAAGATCGGTTGGTGGCCAGGACATTTCTGCCTGACTCTGCGTGTCGCCACGCAGCTCGGACTATATCTTCAGAAGCCTCTCGGGCTCCTGTCCGGCGTATAGTCTCTGAGGGTTCTGGACTCCTATCACCTCCTCGATGGTCCACCTTCGGTAGCGCCCTCCGTCGTTCATCTGGAATGCGATGCGCACCAACCGTTCGAATCCGAACGGGGTTAGGTGCTCACCTGATTCCATCGATTCAACGATGGTGGCGAAGTGATCGAAGGTTTCTCGCTTCGAGGAGAGAAGTGGATTTCTGATGAAGAAGGGGATCACCCGCTTCTGAAGGTCGGTGCGACGCCGAACCACGTAGACCAGGGTGCGATCTGACGATCGCGACCGGTCGTTGATCCGGATCGAACCGCATCCGAGGGTCTCCTGGAAAACCTCCAAAACATTGGAGCGCTCTCCATTCTGACTCACTCGGAATTCAGGAACGAGTTGGAAACCGTTCTCGAGATCGGGCCGTTTTGTCAGCCCGACCGAGAAGGAACCTTCTCCATCGGCGAATCCACTGAGGTAGGACTCCAGCCTTCCCTGCTGATTGTCCGCACCGAACGGATTGTCACTGTCCATGCCACGACCCTATGAAGAGGGTGTGACAGGAACGAGTACCGTCGGATTCTCGGATTTTCCAGCATATAGCCAGATTTAAAGACAGCTAGTACGTCAACTGTCTCACGACGTTCTGAACCCAGCTCGCGTGCCGCTTTAACGGGCGAACAGCCCGACCCTTGGGACCTGCTCCGGCCCCAGGATGCGACGAGCCGACATCGAGGTGCCAAACACCCCCGTCGATATGGACTCTTGGGGGGTATAAGCCTGTTATCCCCGGAGTACCTTTTAGCCGTTGAACCATGGCGCACCCACGTGCCACCATGGGGTCACT
>DATFGI010000040.1:0-31849 GCA_035249605.1 Acidimicrobiia bacterium | reverse complement strand
GCCGATTTGTATGCCGCTACTCCCCCGGTGACGGCGAGGACGACTCGCCGACCCTGCAGCATTATTCCTCGACGGTCTCTACCGCGACCTTGCCCTCGGCGATCTCCTCCATGGCGATCGTGAGCGGCTTGCGGGAAAGGGAATGCACCTGGGGCGGCACGAATTCACCGTAACCGACCCCCAACTGGTGGAAGTAGCTGTTGATCTGGCGGGCACGGCGGGCGGAGACCACGACCGTGGCGAAACGGTTGCCGATCTGGTCGATGACGTCTTCGAGCTTCATTGGCTCCTCGAAAGGGGGTGGGTGAGCCCTGATTCTACCTCATCTCGGCCCGGGAGCCACCCCCACCGGCCCGATGCCGGGCCAGGATGAGGTCGATGACCTCGTCGATGGTGAGATCCGAGGTGTCGATCACCAGGTCGTACTGGCCGGGATCGGTGTAATCCAGCCCGTAGTACTCCATGTAACGCTCCGTCTCGGAGCCAGACCGCTCCTCCACCGCCCTTCGCGTGGTCTCCAAGTCGACGTTCTCCCGTTCGGTGCCCCGTCCCGCCTCGTAGATGCGGGCGGCCGCCACGTCCGGTCTGACGTCGAGAAACACCTTGAGCGACTCGGGGACGAAATGCCATCCCAGTCGGGCGTCGATCACGAAACTCTCGCCGGCGGCGGCGAGACGAGACGTCCTGCCGTCAATCTCTGCGTCGATCTCTGCGTCGGCCTCGGCCAGCCGTGACAGCTGCAGAATCGAGATGCCGCGTTCGGCTGCCATCTCCCGCATGAAATCCCCTGCAGAGACGTGCTGGATGCCAAGTGCCTCCGCCACTCGCGACGCCACGACGCTCTTGCCGGACCCCGGCCGGCCCGAGATCGTGATGATCAACCAGTGGCCCGTCGCTTAGGAGAACTCGGCGATCAGCGCTTGCTTCTGGTTGTCACCGAGACCTCGGATGCGGCGGTTCTCGGCGATACCCAGGGATTCCATCATTCGCTTCGCCTTGATCTTGCCGGTCCCCGGCATCGAAGCGATCAAAGACTCGACTTTCAGTCCGGCGAGAAGATCATCCGAATCGGCCCGCTGGAACAACTCGGAGATCCGCAACGACCCGGTCTTCAGCAGCTCCTTGACCTCTGCGCGGACCCTGCGGGCCTCTGCCGCCCGAACCAGGGCCGCCTTCCGCTGCTCATCGGTCAGCTTGGGTGGCTGCGCCATTGCCTCCTCCTAGGTAGTCGGATGCAGTCACAGCAGCGACCATAGCCATCACTGCACCGACAACCGTGCGATGGAGGCGGCGATTTCGCGGGCGGCGCTAACCGGATCCGCGGCGCGCGTGATCGGCCGCCCGATCACCAGGTAGTCCGCACCCGCCCTCACTGCTTCCTCCGGTGTGGCCACCCGCCTCTGGTCGTCCGACTCCGCGCCGGCCGGGCGCACACCCGGTGTGAAGGTGACGAGGCCGAGCGTGGAGACGCTTGCCACCTCCGCCGGGGAGCAAACCACACCTTCGGCGCCACAATCAGCGGCGAGCCGGGTCAGGGTCATGGCATGTTCCTGGGACCCGGATGAGACCCCCACGGAGGCCAGGTCTGTCTCGCTCAGGGACGTGAGCACGGTGACCCCGAGCACACCGTTGCCTCCCATACCGGCCGCCGCGGCGCGGATCATCGCGGCACCACCCGCGATGTGGACGGTGAGCCAGCGCGCCCCGGCGGCGGCGAGGTTGGCCGCGGCACGCTCGACCGTGTTGGGGATGTCGTGAAGCTTGGCGTCGGCGAAAACCGGCTTGCCGAGGTCGGCGATGTCCTCCACCGCCCGCGGCCCGACACCGGTCAACAGCTCTAGCCCGACTTTGAATCCGGCGACGGTGTCGCTGAGCCGCTCGGCGACGCCCTTGGCGATCTCGACGGTGGAAAAGTCGAGGGCGACGATGATTCCGCTCATCGGATCGCCGCCCCGATCAATTCCTCGAGACTGCCCGCGCCCAGATCCTCCAGATGTTTGGACAGCTCGCCGAGTATCCGGTTCCCCGCCTTCGGTTCGGCGAGGAGCACGGTTCCGATCTCCACGGCAACTGCTCCGGCCATGGCGTACTCGACGATGTCCCGGCCGCTGCTGACCCCACCACAGCCGACGATGGGAAAACCGGGAAGGGCACGGGCCACCTCGAAGACGCAACGCAAGGCCAGGGGTTTGAGCCCGGGGCCGGAATAACCGCCCACCCCACCGCTGAGCAGTGGGGTGCGCTCCCGGGTGGAGACACCAAAGCCGAGGGCGGTGTTGGTCAGAACCAGGAAGTCGGCGCCGGCCTCGACACAGGCCCTGGCCACCGCAGTGATGTCGGGCGTGTTGGGCGAGAGCTTGGCCCCGACGGGCAGACTCACCGAGGCAACCACTGTTTCCACGACAGCTCGGGCAGCTTGGGGTGCGAAGGAGAACATCTCTCCGGTGTCCAGGTTGGGACAGGAGAGGTTGACCTCGACACAGGTGACACCGGCGGACTCCAGTCCCTTGGCGACCAGTCCGTACCCCGCGATGTCCTCTGCTACCGCAGATCCCCACACCGGCACACCGAGCCCGGAGATTCGGGGCGGGACCTCTGAGGTCCACCGCTCGATGCCCGGATTCTGGATACCGATCCCATTGAGCATCCCGGTGGAGGTGGGGGCGAGTCTCGGCGCGGGTCGGCCCGACCAGGGCTCCGGCGAAACCGACTTGGCCACCGCGGCCCCGAAGACACCGACATCGGCCACCTCCGCCCACTCCCACACCGAGCCGACGGTGCCCGAAGCGGCAATCAGGGGCGAGGAGAGCTGGAGCTCCCCGAGCCGGGCCGTCAGCTCCGGTGCCATTCCTGGAGGCTCCTCGGTTTGTGGATGGCGCCCGGGCCGGCGTGCAGGCTTCTGGCCACGGCAAGACCTCCCTGCACGGTTGTGACACAAGGTATGGAGAGACGTCTCGCCGCCTGGCGGATGGTCAGACCGTCGGTTCGCGCCCTCCCACCGCGCGGGGTGTTGACCACGAGCTGAACTTCGCCATTGGCCAGCCGTTCACCAATGTCGCGCGGACCCTCGCCGATCTTGTCGACCACCTCTGCGGCGAGGGCGTGATGCTTCAGGTAGCGGGCGGTGCCGCTGGTGGCGAGCAGCTCGAAGCCGAGCATGGTGAAGGCCTGGGCGACGGCGAGGCCGAGTGGCTTGTCCCGGTCGGCGAAGGAGAGGAACACCCGGCCCCGGTCGGCGAGGACGTTGCCCGCGGCGAGGAGGGCCTTCCCGTAGGCCACACCAACATCGGGCCCGATCCCCATGACTTCCCCGGTCGCCTTCATCTCCGGCCCGAGGATGGCGTCCTCCTCGGGGAACCGGTCCCAAGGCAGCACGGCATCCTTGACCGCCACGAAGTTATCTGCCCCGGGACCGGTGGGCACCAGCCCCGAGTCGCGCAGCTCGGCGATGGTGGCCCCCATCATCACCCGGGCAGCGATGTTGGCCAGGGGCAGCGCCTTCGCCTTCGAGATGAACGGCACGGTCCGGCTGCCGCGGGGGTTGGCCTCGAGGACGTAGACCTCGTCGCCTTTCACCGCGAACTGGATGTTGATTAGACCGCACACCTCGAGGGCGCGGGCCAGTTCGTTGGTGCCCCGGAGGATCTCCTTCATCGCCTCGTCGGAGATGGTGGGCGGTGGGGTCACGCATCCCGAGTCGCCGGAATGGACCCCGGCCTCCTCGACGTGCTCCATCACCCCGCCGATGAGGATCTCGGAACCGTCGAACACTGCGTCGACGTCGACCTCGACCGCAGACTCGAGGAAGCGATCGATCAGGATCGGGTTCGAGGTGACCTCGGGATCGTTCTCGCCGTAGATCTCCCGCACGTACTCGCCGAGCTCCTCCAGGCTGTAGACCACCTTCATCTTGCGGCCTCCCAGCACGAAAGAGGGACGCACCACGACCGGAAGCCCGATCTGGTCGACGACCTCCTGGGCTTCGGCGGCCGACTTGGCTGTCCCGGCCGCCGGTTGGGCCAGGCCGAGGTTTCGGCAGATCTCGGCGAACTGCTCGCGGTCCTCGGCGAGAGCGATCGCCGCCGGCGAGGTGCCTGCGATGCGCACCCCCGCCCTCTCCAGACCCTCGGCGAGGTTCAACGGTGTCTGACCCCCGAGCTGGACCACCACGGCCTCGGGCTGCTCGGCCTCGATCACACCGAGGACGTCCTCGATGGTGAGGGGCTCGAAGTAGAGCCGATCGGAGGTGTCGTAGTCGGTGGAGACGGTCTCCGGGTTGCAGTTGACCATCACCGTCTCATAGCCGGCGTCGCGCAGGGCAAAGCTGGCATGGACGCAGCAGTAGTCGAATTCGATCCCCTGACCGATGCGGTTGGGCCCGGAGCCCAGGACCACGACCCGGGGTCTCTCCGCGGGGCGGACCTCCGACTCGTCCTCGAAGGTCCCATACATATAGGGGGTGTGCGCTTCGAACTCGGCGGCACAGGTGTCCACGGTCTTGTAGGTCCGGTTCAGCCCAATTGCTGCCCGTCGCTCCCTCACCTCGGTTTCGGTCATTCCCCAGAGATGGGCCAGCTGACGGTCGGAGAAGCCGTAGCGCTTGGCCTCGCGGAGGATCGCGTCGCTGCGGTCGGTCTCCAGGTCCTCGCGCACCTCGACGATCTCGGACATCTGGTCGACGAACCACGGGTCCACGGAGGACAAGGAGGCGACCCGATCGATCCCGAACCCGCGGCGCAGCGCCTCGCCCATTGCGAACACCCGCTCCGGGGTCGGGGTGGACACCATGATCTCCAGTGGTTCGTCGTCGACGGCGACGAACATCGCCTCCCCGGGATCGGCGTTGAGCCCGGCCCGCCCGTTCTCCAGGCTGCGCAGTGCCTTCTGCAGAGCCTCGGGAAAGGTGCGCCCGATGGCCATCGCCTCGCCGACGCTGTGCATCGAGGTCCCGAGCCGGTTCGGCGCCGAAGGGAACTTGGCGAAGTCGAATCTGGGCACCTTGACCACCGTGTAGTCGAGTGCGGGCTCGAACGAGGCGGGAGTCGCTTTGGTGATGTCGTTGGCGATCTCGTCGAGGGTGAAACCCACCGCGAGCAAGGCTGCGATCTTGGCGATGGGGAAGCCGGTGGCCTTGGAGGCCAGCGCCGATGATCGGCTCACCCTCGGATTCATCTCGATGACGAGACGTCGCCCTGTTGCCGGGTCGACGGCGAACTGAACGTTGGAGCCTCCGGTCTCGACTCCGATCGCCTCGAGCACACGGATGGCGTCGTCACGCATCTCCTGGTACTCCCGGTCACTCAACGTCTGTATCGGGGCGACCGTTATCGAGTCGCCGGTGTGCACTCCCATCGGGTCGAAGTTCTCGATCGAGCAGACGATGACGGCATTGCCGGCGCCGTCCCGCATCACCTCGAGCTCGAACTCCTTCCAGCCCAAGACCGACTCTTCGACCAGGATCTCGTTCACCGGCGAGGTGTCGAGACCGTGCCTGGCCACGGTGAGGAACTGGTCTTCGTCGTCGGCGATGCCGGTCCCGCCCCCGCCCAGGATGAACGAGGGCCGAACCATGACCGGGTAACCGATCTCGGAAGCGATCCTTACTGCGTCGCTCATCGATCGGGCGTATCCCGCTCTGGGAACCTCGAGACCGATCGATTCCATGGTCTCCTTGAACCGGCCACGATCCTCTGCCCTGTCGATGGCGTCGACACCGGCCCCGATCATCTCCACGTCATACTGATCGAGCACACCGCGTCGGGCGAGCTGGGTTGCCACGTTGAGGGCGGTCTGGCCCCCCAGAGTGGGAAGAAGTGCGTCGGGCCGCTCCCGGGCGATGATCTCGGCGACGACTTCGGGGGTGATCGGCTCGATGTAGGTGGCCTCGGCGAACTCGGGATCGGTCATGATCGTCGCCGGGTTGGAGTTGACCAGGATCACCCGATAACCCTCGGCTCGCAGCACCTTGGCTGCCTGAGTTCCCGAGTAGTCGAACTCGCAGCCCTGACCGATGACGATGGGCCCGGAGCCGATGAGGAGTATGGAGCGGATGTCGCTGCGGCCAGGCATCAGCGTCTCTCCTCGATCATGTCGGCGAAGTCGTCGAAGAGACCATTGGCGTCATGTGGGCCGGGGGCGGCCTCGGGGTGATACTGCACCGAGAACACCGGGTGCTCGACCAGTCGCATCCCTTCCAAGGTCCCATCGTTCAAGTTCTGATGAGTCGGCTCGATCACACCGAACTCCGACGAGACCTGGTCAGGGAGCAGGTGGCGGTCGGCGAGCCCGGACCTCTCCGGCGGAGCCTCCCCTCTCAGCGCCCACAGGTCCACGGCGAAACCATGGTTTTGGGCGGTGACCTCGACACGGCCGTCGGCGAGGCGGCGAACCGGGTGGTTGCCACCGTGGTGACCGAAGGGCAGCTTGAAGGTGGCTGCCCCCACGGCGAGCCCCAGCACCTGGTGGCCGAGGCAGATACCGAACACCGGGACCTGACCGATGAGGCCGCGAAGGGTCTCGGTCGGGGTGGTCAGCGGCTCCGGATCGCCCGGGCCGTTGGAGACGAAGACCCCCACCGGGCGACGCTCCAGGATCGAGTCTGGGCCGGTGGCGGCGGGCACGACGTCGACCTCGTAACCGCGTCCGGTCAGGTTGGCCAGGATGTCCCGCTTCATCCCCAGATCGAGCGCCACCACGAGCCCCCGGCTCTCGCCTTGCGCATCGAGGTGATAAGGCTCGGGAGTGGACACCCCGCTGGCCAGGTCCCGACCCTCCATCGTCGGTGCGCCGGCGGCGAGGCCACGTAGCTCACTCTCGGTGACCCCGGCGCCCATCGCCACCGGCATGGCCCCCCGCTCCCGGATGTGACGGGTGAGTCTCCTGGTGTCCACCTCGGCGAGGGCGACCACACCGTTCTCACGGAGGTATTCGGCGAGACTGCCCTGCGACCTCCAGTTGGAGTGACGTCGCGCCATCGATCGGACGACGAAGCCGGAGACGGCGGGTCGCGCCGACTGATCGTCTTTCGAGGCGACGCCGTAATTCCCGATGTGGGGCGAGGTCATCACCACCACCTGCCCGGCGTATGAGGGGTCGGTGAGGATCTCCTGATAGCCCGTCATCGAGGTGTTGAACACGGCTTCACCGGTGGTGACACCTTCGACACCCACCGAGACCCCATCGAAGATCTCACCGTCGGCGGTGACGAGCTGCGCAGATGTCTTCCCGTTCATCCTGGGCCCTCGCCGCCATGGGTGATGATGCCGTCGTGGAGGGTCGCCTTGACCACTCCGCGCATCCGGCGTCCCTTCCAGGGGCTGTTGGCCGACCTGGAATGGAAGTCGGTGGGCACCCAGTCGCCAGCAGGGTGGAAGACTACGAGGTTGGCCGGCGCTCCCGGTTCCACGGGACGGCCCTGAGCTGTCAGCCCGGCGATTCGTGCCGGCGCCATGGATAGGACCCGGAAGAAGATGTCCCGGTCCCCGAGGGCCTGCCAGGTGGCCGAGGCAGCGGTCTCCAAACCGATCACCCCACGAGGGGCGGTCGCGAAGGGGACGTCTTTCTCCTCGGCGGTGTGAGGTGCGTGATCTGTGGCCACTGCGTCGATGATCCCATGTATCAGGGCATTCACCAGCGCGGATCGGTCGTCGTCGCCACGCAGCGGCGGATACATCTTGTAGTCGGTGTCGAGACCGGCCAGATCCCGCTCGTCGAAGGTGAGGTGATGCGGGGTCACCTCGGCAGTCACCGGGAGACGTCTCTTCTTGGCGGTGGCGATCAATTCCACCGTCATCCGGGAGGAGACGTGCTGGCAGTGATAGCGGGCCCCCGTCTCTGCGACGATCTCCAGGTCGCGGGCCACGACGTCGGCTTCGGCCTCGGCCGGCATCCCGGCCACTCCCAATCGACGCGATACCCTGCCCTCGTGGAGATGGCCGTCAGCCGTCCTGGCGGCGTCCTCGGCGTGCTGGGCGACGACCGCCCCGGGGAGACCGGCTATCTCCTTCATCAACCTCCTGAGCACCTCCTCGTCGGCGACCGAGTCGCCGTCGTCGGTGAAGAGACGAGCCCCGCTCCGGTACATGGCGGTCACGTCGGCCGGAGTGGCCCCCGACCTGCCGACGGTGAGGGCACCGGCCGGCACCACCTCGACCAGGCCCACCTCGGCGCCGCGGCCCTTGACCTCTTCGATCAGCTTCGGTGTGTCGATCGGTGGATCCGTGTTGGGCATGACCACCACCGCGGCGAACCCGCCGGCCGCAGCAGCCCGGGAACCCGTGGAGAGGTCTTCTTTCCAGGTCTGGCCGGGGTCACGCAGGTGTGCGTGCAGGTCGACAAAGGCCGGTCCCACGAGACAACCCCTGGCGTCGATCTCGACGTCGGCGCCAGAGCCAGATCCCACCCCGGTCACGACATCGCCGTCGACGGTCACATCAGCGGTTCGCCACCCGTCCGCGGTGAGCACCTCACCCGATCGGATGATGATCATCGCAGCGAACCGGCCAGCGTCTCGAGGACTGCCATCCGCACGGGCACACCGTTGCGGACCTGCTCCAGGACCAGCGAGCGGGGCGACTCCGCTACTTCTTCGCTCAACTCGACCCCCCGGTTCATCGGGCCGGGATGCATCACCACCGTGTCTGCTCCGAGACGGGCTGCCCTGCGGGCGTCGAGCCGGAAACGCGACACGTAGTCCGCATCGATCACACCGCCCCGCTCGGTCTGCACCCGGAGCAGGTAGACGACGTCGAAGTCGCCGAGCATGGAATCGAGGTCGTCGCTCACCGGGAGCTCAGGATGCTCGGGTAGCCATTCGCCCGGTGCGAGCAGTGTCACATCGATGCCGAGTGCCGGGAAGGCATGAACCAGGCTTCCGGCCACCCTGCTGTGGCTGATGTCACCGACGATCCCGACTCGCAGTCCCTCCAGGTCGCCGAAGTGCCGGCTCAGGGTGAGGGCATCGATGAGCGCCTGGGTGGGATGCTCGTTCGTGCCATCCCCGGCGTTGACCACCGCAGATCCGGTCCACTCGGCCACCGACTGGGGGATCCCGTCCTCATGATGCCGGACCACGAGGATGTCGGTGCCGAGCGAGGAGATGGTGAGGACCGTATCCCGCAGCGATTCGCCCTTGAGCGCCGATGAGGTTTCGGGCTGATAGGTGATGACGTTCGCCCCCAGTCGCGAGGCGGCCAAATCGAACGAGAGCCTGGTCCGTGTCGACGGCTCGAAGAACACGTTGGCCACCGTCACGCCGTCGAGGACCGGTGCCGTGGGTGTCTTCGCCTCGATCGCATCGCGCCACGCAGAGGCGCGGTAGAGATACGTCTCTAGGTCGGACCGACCCAGACCCTTGACACCGAGCAGGCTCTTCATGCCGCCGCCACCCTCTCGATGAAGACCCCTTCGGTGTCGTCGATCTCGGTGAGACGGACCCTGACCGTCTCCTCGTGCGAGGTGGGGAGGTTCCTTCCGACGTAGTCGGCTCTTATCGGCAGCTCGCGGTGGCCCCGATCGATGAGGACGGCCAGCCCGGTGGTGGAGGCACGGCCGATGTCGGCGAGGGCGTCTAGACCGGCACGAACCGTTCGCCCGGTGTAGAGGACGTCATCGACGATGACCACGCGACGCCCTGTGATGTCTGCGGGTATCGAAGTCCGGAGCGACGGGATGTCGTCACGGGTGCCCCTGTCGTCGCGGTAGAGACCGATGTCGAGCTCACCCACCGGGACCGCATGGCCTTCCAGCTCCCCGATGATGTCTCCCAGGCGGCGGGCGAGGATCACGCCCCGGGTGTGGATCCCGATGAGGACCAGGTCGTCAGCGCCGCGGTGTGTCTCCAGGATCTCGTGGGAGATACGACGGATGACCCGATCGATGTCGTCGCCCGTCATCACCTGCGGCATGCGATTTCCTTTCCGGCCTCACGGGACCGTCCTTAAAGGTGCTCCCCGAGGATAGCCGGGGAGCGGCGCTGTCACCTAACCATCCCTGATCGTCTTGGCCAGGGTGGCAAGCACTCCGTTGACGAAGCCTGCAGACTTCTCCGTCGAATAGGTGTTGGCAAGACGAACCGCCTCGGACACGACGACACCGGTGGGTGTCAGAGCGTCGTTCCTGAGCTCGTGGAGCCCGATTCGGATGATGTTGCGGTCGATCACCGGCATACGGGCGACACTCCAGTGCTCGGAGACCGACTCGATGAGCGAGTCCAACTCGTCGAGATCGCTGACCACGCCCTCGACGATCGATCCGGCCCTACCGCCGACGTCCGAGCCCAGCTCCCCTCTCGTCTCCAACTCGTAGAGCTGTTCCAGGGCCAGGTCCCGGGGCTCGACAGTCACCTCGACACCGAGGGCTCGAGCCACCGAAATGGCCACGTCGGCGCCGATGACGTCTTCGGCGGAGGCCGGCTCCTCACGGGCGCGCAGCACCGCCTCGACCTCGGTCGGATCCCGCGAGATGAGAGTGGCAAGACCCATCACGGTGAGTCGGGCCGGGATGATCAGGATCTCCTGGCCGGCACTCATATCCTGGTCAGGTAATCACCTGTTCGCGTGTCCACCCTGATCCGATCACCCTGCTCGACGAAGAGGGGGACCTGCACCTCGATCCCGGTCTCGACCATCACCCCTTTGGTGGCGCCGGTGCGTGTGTCGCCTCTCACCGCCGGCTCGGCATAGGTGACCGCCAGCTCGACGGCCGCGGGCAACTCCACTCCGATGGCGGTCCCTGCGTGCATGGGAAGGATCACGGTCATCCCGTCGACCAGGTATCCGGCGGCAGGACCGATGTCTTCCCGGCTCAGCACGATCTGGCCATAGTCGGACAGGTTCATGAAGTGGAACCCGAGGTCGTCCGAATAGAGGTACTGGTGCTCGCTGCGATCGATGATCGCCTGCTGGACGTTCTCATCGGCCCGGAATGTTCGATCGAGCACCTGGCCCGTCTCCAGCTTCTTCAGCTTCATCTTGACGAAAGCCCGACCCTTGCCCGGCTTGACGTGCTGGTACTCCACGATGGAGAAGAGCCCGTCGTCTAGCTCGAGCGCCATCCCGGGTCTGACGTCGTTGGTGCTGATCATCCAGGTCCTCGTGTTGGTGGCGACGGGACGGTAACCGGTCTCAGAATCCTATGGCCTTCAGCCCAACCTCGACATCCGAGGTGTCGACATGGGCGAGGACTGGGGCTCCGACGTCGGAGAGCAGGACCATGCGCAGTCCCCCGGCATCTCGTTTCTTGTCCCGGCCCAACAGGTCGATGACCCGCGCCCGGTCGAGGCCGCGCACGCGCTCGGGGAGCCCGAGAAGGCGCACCGTGTCGAGTACCTCGTCTGCCCGGTCGAAGCCGAGGATCTTCTCGGAGATGGCTACTGCGGCCACCATCCCCAGCCCGACGCTGTCTCCGTGCGGGATCGAGGAGGCGAACTCGACGGCGTGCCCGATGGTGTGGCCGAAGTTGAGATGAGCACGCACCCCCGACTCGCTCTCGTCGGCATCGACCAGCGTCGCCTTGACCCGGAGCGAACGATCCACGACCTCCTCCAGTGGAGCGTCCATCCCCTTCTCCGAAATCAGCGCGGCGAGATCGGGATCTCCGACCAGACCGGCTTTGTACGCCTCTGCCATCCCCTCGCGGATAAGGAAGGTGGGGAGCCGGGACAGTTGTTCGATGTCGATGGCGACCCGAGTGGGGTGCCAGAACACCCCGACCAGATTCTTCCCGGCCACGTTGACCCCGGTCTTTCCCCCGATCGATGCGTCGATCGCCCCGAGAAGGGTGGTCGGGACGTGGACAACCTCGACACCGCGGAGCCAGGTCCCCGCGACATAGCCGGCGAGGTCGGTGACTGTGCCACCGCCGACACCGACGACGGTGTCGGCGCGGGCCAGACCAAAGCGGGCCAGCGCCTCGTACACGCTCGCCGCCACCTCCAGTGTCTTGGCCGCCTCCCGATCTGGCAACCCCACCACCTCGACCGCCAGACCGTTCTCGCGCAATCGACGGGCCACCTCCAGCGCCCGGCCGGTCGGTGCCGGTTGGGTGAGTACTGCGGCACGCATCCTGCCCTCACGGGCAGGAAGCAACCGGCGCGGCAGGCCTTTGCCGATCACGACCTCGGTCCGCCCGGCCACGGTCAACGTGGCCATGACTCGATCACCTCGAGTACCACCTGGTCGAGACTGCGGTTGGTCGTGTCCACCCGGTGTGTGGAGAGCGACTGGTAGATCGGGGCCCTCTCGGCGAGGATCCGCCGCAGAGTCGACTCCTCGTCCCCGTCTGTGGCGAGAAGGGGACGGTCGGCGCCGCTTCGGATCCGCCGGGCCAGCTCTTCGATCTCACAGCGCAGCCAGACCACAACATCGGAACGGGCGATGACCGCTCTATTCGCCGCCCTGAGCACGGCTCCTCCGCCGGCAGCGGCGATGCCGGCTTCGGGGACGGCCTCGATCACCAGTGTCTCCAAGACGCGGAATGCCTCCTCACCCTGTGTCCGCCAGAGCTCGGCGATGCTCATCCCCGCGGCTTTCTCCACCATGCGGTCGGTGTCGTGGAAGGCGACTCCGAGCCGGCCGGCGGCGAGCTCACCCACCGTCGACTTGCCCGAGCCCATCATGCCGATGAGCCACATAGGCTCACCCGCCGAGCCTGTCGGCGAGCCGTGCCCGATATCGATCCAAAGCGGCGAGCATCTCGTCCATGGTGTCCCCGCCGAACTTGCGGGCGAACTCGGCGGCGAGGACGAAGGCCACCATCTGCTCACCGACAACCGCCGCGGCGGGCACGGCGCAGACGTCCGATCGCTCTCGCACGGCTTGATCCGGCTCACCGGTGCTCATGTCGACGGTGCGAAGAGGCTGCATGAGCGTCGAGATAGGCTTCATGGCTGCCCGCACCCGGATCGGCTGACCGTTGCTCATCCCGCCCTCGATCCCTCCGCTTCGGTTGGTCTCCCGGGAGACTGCCCCTTCGACGAGGACTATCTCGTCGTGAGCGGACGAGCCCGGAGTCACCGCGCTGTCGAATCCATCCCCGACCTCGACCCCTTTTATCGCCTGGATCGACATCACTGCACCGCCGAGGAGGTGATCGAGACGACGGTCGTAGTGCACATGGGATCCGATGCCCACCGGTACCCCGTGTGCCACCACCTCGAAGACTCCGCCCAGGGTGTCCTTGGCCTCCCGAGCCGCATCGATGGCGGCAACCATGGCCGCCGAGGCCTCGGGGTCGAGACAACGAACCGGGTCTGCGTCGATCCGCTCCAGGTCACCGGGCAGGGGTGTCTGCGTCTTCGCGGTCACCGACCCGATAGCGACGACATGGCTGAGCACCTCCACCCCGCAGGGGTCGAGGAGACGCCCGGCCAGATAGCCGGCGATGGTTCGGGCGGCGGTCTCCCGGGCCGAGGCCCGCTCCAGGATGTCACGGGCGTCCTCGGTGTCGTACTTGAGCATTCCCGCCAGGTCGGCGTGCCCGGGGCGGGGCCTGCTCACCTGGCTGCCGGCATCGCCGGGGTCCGGGCTCATGATGCGCTCCCACTTCGGCCATTCGGTGTTGCGGATCGAGATAGCCACCGGCGACCCGAGCGTCGCTCCGTGCCGGATCCCGCCCAGGATCTCGACCTCGTCCTGTTCGACGGCCATTCGCTGGCCCCTCCCGTACCCGTGGCGGCGACGTGCGAGTTGGTGGGCCAGCCCCTCGGCGCTCACCTCGATGCCGCGAGGGAGCCCCTCGACGATGGTCACCAGACCCGGACCGTGGGACTCTCCGGCGGTGAGAAAGCGCAACATGGGCGCGTAGAGACTACGAGGGAACTGGGATGGCTCCCACTCCGACCAGCACTATGGCGGTCCATGCCCCGAGGATCATCGGGGGGCCGTAAGGCAATTCGGTCTCACGACCGGCGCCTCCGGCCACCACCATGACCAGGGCGAGAGCTCCCCCGATCAAACCCGTCGTGAAGACGGCCCATCCCAGGACGCCCCAGCCCAGGTACGCGGTGAACAGTCCCAGTTGGACCGAGAGCTTGACGTCACCCGCGCCGAATCCGCGTCCTCCGGCGATGATGAAGAGCAGGGACGACCCGGCGAAGTAAGCGGCCGCGCCGGCGAGACCCCGCAGCAGGGCCTCGGAGGCACCGGTGCTCAGCGCCACCACGGAGAGGACCACGGCAAGCGCTAGCGTGCCCGGGACGTTGAGGCGATCGACGATCCTGAACTCCTCGAGATCGGTGATCACGAGGGCGGTGGTCAAACCCAAGAAGCCGAGATAGGGCACGAGTTCCCAGGACACCCCCACGGTTTCGACCATGCCGATCGCCACCACGGCCGTAGTGGCGGCCACCAGAGGCTCACGATTGGCGAGCCGTCCGCACTGCGGGCAGCGAACCCGAAGCCAGCCGCGGATGGATCGACATCGAGGGCAGACACCGGCGAGGGGACGTAGTCGAGAGTCTTCGTCGAGGGACTGGACCCCCACGTCGTGGGCCACGAGCCCGAGGAGAAAACCAACTGCTCCGACGAGGACGTAGGTCACCGCCGGAGCAAGCTAGTGGTCTGTCGCGGAAATAGGGCTCTGCGGCGGGCCACAGTTGATGGTCTGTGGCTGGCTCGGTTACGAGTCGGAGGAGAAGTCCCGCAACGAGCCCATCCGGCGACGCCGGAGCAGCCCGTGACCCTCTTCGGTCTCGGACTCTGAGGATTCGAGCTCCGAGAACACCTTCTCGAGGAAGGCTTCGGTGTCCTCCTCGACCTCCACAGGGCGATCGTCGTGGTCCACGGTGGGGATCTGTGAGCCCTCGGTCGGAGTCTCCGAGGCGGCTTTCTCGACTGCCTCGGCCGGCTCCTCCCACCACGACTCGTCGTGATCGGCTTCATCGACCTGATCACCGGGGTCTTCCCAAGTGTCGGCCTGGGCCGGGGTCGAGGTCTCGTAGGTCTCGGCGAACCGCTCATCCCGTTCCAGGTTTGGCTCGGTGACGGGCGATGGGCCCTCCACGTAGTCGTCCTCGTCGGCGAAGGCGTCGGCGGCGTCATCGGCCGGCAGGTGCGATGCGAGTTCGACGAGCTCGCTCTTGGCGAGACGGGCGGCGATACGGGCCGTCCAGAACTTGGTGGTTCCGAGACGATCCGCGATGTCGGCGACAGATGCGCCGGTTCCGAGCTCGCTGAGGACCTTCCAGTCGTCGGCTCGGACGGTGACTTCCTCACGCTGACCCAGGTCACGGCGGAAGCTGATCGGGCCCGTCAAGTCGGGGATGATCTCGGTGACCTTGTCCCACTCTCGTTCTCTGTCGCGAGCGTCGGCGAGCAAGGCCTCGAGATCAAACGTCTTCGGTGAGGAATATGGGGAGGTCAAGTTCTCATGAACCTCGAACTCCTCTCCCCGGCGGGAGACCTGAAAGAGGCTCTCCACGCTCATCTCGCGGAGAAGGTCGATGATGTCCTGGTTGGCTTCGGCGAGAGCGGCCAGCGTGGTCTCGCCGGAGATGATCCGGCGCAGCACGCTCTCCTCAGCCATGCCCGAGTTGACCAGATGGCGATGGAGCTCGGAGTCGGTCGACGTCGTGACCAGGTCGACCCCTCCCCGACCAACGAAGACTCGACCCCGCAACCCGTTGCCGGTCACTTCGACCGCGCCCTGCTGGTTCGATCGGGTGAGCAGCCTGAGCACTTCGTCTATCGGGACAAATCCCAGATTCCCAGAAAGAGACACCTCAGCTCCTTTTCAAGCTAGGCCGTGGAATCGGCCCGGTTCCGCCTTCCCTTTAGGCCTTTCTGAGTCTGTTCACCACGCTGGGATAGGAGGGATCGGCCCCTGTCCAGATGGTGAATGAGGCCATTGCTTGCCGCACCAGGAACTCGTTGCCGTCGGCGAGGGGGAGCCCCCGTTGGCGGGCGAGAGCTGCCGCCGGGGTTTCGGCCGGGCCGTAGGGCAGGTCGATCAGGCCACGTGCCCCCTCCAGGAGGGGTCGTGGCAAGCTCTCACCCTCCATGCCCAGCGGTGTGGTGTTGACCAGGAGAGCCCCGGCGACGGCCGTCCCCCAGGCCAACACCTCCATGTTCCTTGGGCGCGCGTCGGTCCCCATCCGGTGGACCAGCGACCACGCCGCTTCGGGGCGACGAGCCGATAAGTAGACATCGACCGAATCCGCTATCGCGGCGAGGGCCGCGGCGGCACTCCCGCCCGCTCCGAGCAAATGGATCGGGGCGGCTCCCTCGAATCGGGGATCCCCGAGGAGAGCGGAGAAGGCAACCGCGTCGGTGGAATGGCCGACGACGGCGTCGGCCACCCGTACCAGGGTGTTCACCGAGGCGGCCCGGGCGGCTTCGGAGGCGAGCCGGTCGGCGAGCTCGGCGGCGTCTGCCTTCAAGGGCATGGTCACGTTGAGCCCGTCCCAGTACCCGCTGCGAAGCCCGGCGATCGCCTCGACCAACCGGGCACGATCGGCACGGACAGTGGTGTACTCACCGTCGAGATCACTCAGCTCGAGCAGGATCCTGTGGATTGCCGGCGATCTGGAGTGATCCACGGGGTCCCCGAGAAGCGCCAAACGGTAGGCCATGACCGGCGGAGTCTGCCAGCCTCAGGGCAGGACGCCGTCTTCTCTCGCCTTGGCCACGTTGGCGTTGTGCTCTTCCAGAGTCTCGGCGAAGACGTGATGGCCCTGGTTGTCGGAGAGCACGTAGAAGAGGAATGGGGTGGTGGCTGGAGCCGCAGCCGCTTCCAGCGAGGCTCGACCCGGGGCGGCGATCGGGGTCGGGGGCAGCCCGGCCACCCGATAGGTGTTGTACGGCGAATCGACTTCACGGTCGAAGAGGGCGATGTCGCGGGTGCCCAATGCGTAGAGAACGGTGGCGTCTATATCGAGGGCCATGTCCTGGGCGAGTCGGTTGTGGATGACACTGGAGACGATGGGGCGCTCGTCGTCGAGAAGCACCTCTGTCTCGATCAGGGAGGCCAGGATGATCCCCTGGTACACCGTGTAGCCAAGTGACTCCCATGCGGCCCAATCGATCGAGTTGACCCTCTGTTCCATCGTGGAGGCCAAGCGCTGCAGGATGGCTTCGGGGCTGGAGTCGCTGGCGAACTCGTAGGTGTCGGGGAAGAGGAGTCCCTCCCAATCGGTGAGGGTGGGCTCGTCGGGCATCTCGACCAGGGACGTCGAGACGCTTCCGTCGAGCAGGGCCGTCTCGAAAGCCTCATAGTCGTGAGGGGTTTTCTCGGCCAGGCCGGTGAGGATCTCGTTGACCCGAAGGCCCTCGATGACGGTGACCCGGTACACCGCCGGCGCCGGCCCGGAGACCAACTCGGCGACCACGTCAGCGGGGTCCATGAGAGTGGTGAGCTCGTAGGTGCCGGCCTGGAGCCGCTGCGCCGCGTTGACGTTGCGCACTGCCACCTCGAACTCCAGGGCCGAGCGCACCACGCCCTGGGCGGCGAGGATCGCCCCGATGTCCTGGCCGCTGGAGCCGGGTGGTATCTCCACGGTCACCGCCACACCCGGCTCGACGTCGACCGGCGCCTCTCCTGCGTCAGGGGGGCCCAGGGCATCGCCGACAGTGCGGCCCAGGAAGGAGGCGCCTCCCACGATGATGACGGCGGCGAGCACGATGGCGGCGCCCACCGCCACCACCTTGAGGACTCTGGTCCAAGTCGGCTGGTCTGGAACTGGCTCGAAGGTCATTGGCTTTCGGGTGGTTCGACGCCGGGTGCTTCCGATGAGTTCCCCGTGCGGCGGCGATTGTCGAGATATGTCTGCAGGATGATGGCTGCCGCCACCTTGTCCACGGTCTCTTTCCGGTCGCGTCTTTTCATACCTGATTCGAGGAGGGCTCCCTCTGCCATATGAGAGGTGAATCTCTCGTCGACGTACACGACGTCGATGCCGAGCGCAGACCTCACTTCCTCGCCCAATGCGCGGGCGGCAGTGGCAGAGACCCCCTCATTCCCTCCGAGGGCTGTGGGCAAACCCACGATCACAGCTTCCAATCCGTACTCCGCATCAAGTCGCCTCACTTCATCGATAAGCCGGTTTCGGGACACGACATCGAGGGGTCTAGCTGTCAGTCCGATTCCGTCGGAGATGGCCAGCCCGATCCGCTTCGTGCCATAGTCGACGCCGAGATAGCGCTTCACAGACTGGACAAGGCCCGTTCCGCCTGCGCTCGCGCCTCCTCGAGGGCCTTGGCGAGATTGGCGCCGTGGGGCCCACCCGCCTGAGCCAGCTCGGGATCCCGCGACCCACCTCCGCCCAGCTCCCGGGCCGGCTCTGTCAGGAGCTCGCCGGCCGAAAGGCCCCGCTCCACCAGGTCCTTGCTCGCAACCGACACCAGTGCCCCTTTCCCCCCGTCGATGGCCCCGAGAATCGTGAGTGAGCCCGCTCCGAGTCGATCTCTCACCCCAAGAGCGACCTGACGAAGCTCGTTGCCACCAAGAGCTCCGGCATCGGCCACGACCAGGGATGCCTGGCCGACCTGGGTGACGGCTTCGGCCAGCTCCTCGGCGAGCACACCCATCCGCTGGCCGGTGATCGCCTGGAGTTGCTCCTCGAGGCCGCCGACTCGCTCCAGAAGCTGCTCCACCCTCTGCGGCACATCCGAGGGTGGGACGCGGAGCAGGTCACCGGTCCGGCTCAGGGCGCGCCGCACATCGACGAGATGGTTGTAGGCGGCGATCCCGGTCAGTGCCTCTATCCGTCGCAGGTTGGAGCCGATGGATGACTCGGAGAGGATGCTGAGCGGGCCGACCTGGCCGGCGGTAGAGGTATGCGTGCCGCCGCAGAACTCGGTGGAGAACTCACCCACCCGGACCACACGCACCACCTCGCCGTACTTGTCGCCGAAGAAGGCGAGGGCGCCCATGGCTTTCGCCTCCTCCTTGCTGGTGACGGTCGTGCTGACCGGGACGTTGGACACCAGTCTCTCGTTTATCTCAGCCTCGATGTCGGAGACCTCCTCGGGGGCGAGAGCGGTGAAATGGGAGAAGTCGAAGCGAACCCGGCCGTCGGCGACGAGAGATCCCGCCTGGGACGCGTGGTCACCGAGAACGTCACGTATCGCCCAGTGCAGGACGTGTGTTCCGGTGTGGCTCTTTCGAATCCCTTCCCGACGCGGGCTGTCGATTGCCGAGCGCACGGGCTGTCCGGTGCGGAGGACACCCTTGGACACCTTGGCCCGGTGGCCGTGGAGACCCTGGATGGCATGTTGGGTGTCGAAGACGACCGCCTCGCCGCTGACGGTCTCGATGACGCCGGTGTCACCCACCTGGCCACCGGACTCGGCATAGAACGGCGTCTTGTCCAGAAATATCTCGATGCTCTGCCCGACCTCGGCCGTGGCGACGGCCTCACCCTCCCGGATCATGGAGAGGATGACGCCGTCGGACGTCTCGTAGTCGTAGCCGACGAAATCCGACAGGCCGTGCTCATCGAGGACGTTGCGATAGACCTCGGCTGCCTCGACGGCCTCCGACCCCTTCCAGGCGGCACGGGCGCGCCGACGTTGCTCCTCCATCTCCGTGTCGAACCCGGCCAGGTCGATCGCGACACCTTTCTCGGCGGCGATCTCCTTGGTCAAGTCGATGGGAAACCCGTAGGTGTCGTGGAGTTTGAAAGCAGCCCTGCCGGTCAGGAACTCTCGCTCCGCGAGCTCGGTGTCGAGCAACTGGTGCCCCGATTCCAGGGTGCGGCGGAACTTCTCCTCTTCCCTGGTGACCACATCGAGTATGAAGTCACGTTTCTCCACGAGGTCGGGGTAGGCATGGCCCATGATGTCGATCGTGGTCTCGGCGAGCTTGGGCATGAGGGGCCCTTCCCCGCCGTAGAGCCAGCCGTGACGGACGGCACGGCGGAGGACCCGGCGCAACACGTATCCCCGGCCGTCGTTGGAGGGTATGACTCCATCGCCGATGAGGAATGTGACCGTGCGGCCATGGTCGGCGAGTATGCGCAGCGAGACATCGGAACGCTCCGAAGCCCCGTACTCGAGACGCGTGTATCGCTCGGCGGTGCGGAGCACCTCACGAGTGGTGTCGATGTCGAAGACAGAGTCGACCCCCTGGAGCACGGCGGCGATGCGATCGAGGCCCATACCGGTGTCGATGTTCTTCGCCGGGAGGTCGCCCACCACGTGATACGGCTCGTCCTGGATGTTCTGCATGAACACCAGGTTCCATATCTCGACGAAACGATCCTCCCCGCCGCCGATGGGGCCGCCGGGCTCGCCGTACTCCTCCCCCTTGTCGTAGAAGATCTCCGAGCTGGGCCCACAGGGCCCGGGCACCCCCATCTGCCAGAAGTTGTCCCTTCCCCCCCGTTGCACCCGCTCGGCGGGGACCCCGACGGAGTCGATCCAGATCTCGGCCGCCTCGTCGTCGGTCTCGTAGACGGTGAACCAGAGCCGATCCGGCTCGAGACCGAGCATCTCGGTGACGAACTCGTAACCCCAGGGGATCGCCTTCTCCTTGAAATAGTCCCCGAAGCTGAAATTGCCCAGCATCTCGAAGAAGGAGAGATGACGCTGGGTGGTGCCGATGATGTCGATGTCGATGGTGCGGACGCACTTCTGCACCGAGACCGCCCGCGGCCATGGCGGCTCCTCCTCACCGAGGAAGTAGGGCTTGAACGGCACCATCCCGGCGTTGGTGATGAGCAGGGTGGGATCGACGGGGATCAGGGATGCCGAGGGTCGGAAGACGTGGTCTCGTTC
Organism: Acidimicrobiia bacterium; assembly: GCA_035249605.1. Taxonomy (GTDB): domain Bacteria; phylum Actinomycetota; class Acidimicrobiia; order Spongiisociales; family ZC4RG35; genus JANQRA01. The sequence continues at coordinate 11,138 of DATFGI010000040.1, read as the reverse complement.
GGTGAAGAAGTCGATGAACGCCTGGCGGATCTCATCGCTTTTCACTCCGACACCTCGGTCTCTTCTTGACGACGCGCCTTGGCTTCGGCGGTGAGGTCTATGCCGATCTCGGCGAGCTGGGCCTCCTCCACCCAAGTCGGCGCACCGGTCATGGGATCGGTGCCGCTCTGGGTCTTGGGGAAGGGGATCACCTCCCGAATCGAGGACTCGTTCTGCAACACCATCACCAGACGGTCGATGCCGAAGGCAAAGCCCCCGTGGGGCGGCGTCCCGTACTCCAGGGCTTCGAGAAACCAGCCGAAGCGACGCTGGGCCGTCCCACGATCGATGCCGAGGATGTCGAAGACCTGTCGCTGAACCTCTGGATCGTGGATCCTGATCGAGCCCGAGCCGAGCTCGATGCCGTTGAGCACCACGTCGTAGGCGTTGGACAAGGCGCTTTGAGGATGTTCGCGCATCTCCTCGATCGAGACCGGCGAGGTGAAGGGATGGTGTGAGAAGGTGATCGAGCCGTCCTCCGCCTCCTCGAACAGCGGGAAGTCGACCACCCAGAGGAAGGCGAGCTCATCATGGCCATGGGGTCGTCCCAGGTCGTTGCGCAGGGCCCCCAACACCTCAACCGTCGTCTTCCATCGCCCCGCGGCGACGAGTAGCACGTCTCCGGGGCCGGCATCCATTGCTTTCTTGATCGCCGCCTGCTCGTCGTCCTCCAAGAACTTGGCGATCGGAGACCGGATCGAGCCGTCGTCCTCGATGACCATCCACACCAGGCCCTTTGCGCCCAAGTCCTTGGCCCGCTCGGTGAGCTGGTCCGCCCGCGAGCGCGACCACTCGGTGGGTCCGGCATTGATCCCCCGCACCGTCCCTGCCGCTTCGATGGCGGTTTTGAACACGGCGAAACCGGTGTCTGCCAGGTGGTCGGTGAGGTCGACGATCTCCATCCCGAAGCGGAGATCGGGCTTGTCCACCCCGAACCGGTTCATCACCTCGACCCAGGTCAGCCTGGGGAACGGGAGGGCGACCTCTTCCCCCCGTAGCTCGCCCACCACGGCGGCGAGAACCTTCTCGATGGTTTCGAGCACGTCGTCTTTCCCCCAAAAGGCGCCCTCCAGGTCGAGTTGGGTGAACTCGAGCTGGCGATCGGCCCGGAAGTCCTCGTCCCGATAGCAGCGTGCTATCTGGAAGTAACGCTCCACCCCGGAGATCATCAGCAGCTGTTTGAACAGCTGGGGGGACTGGGGAAGTGCGTAGAACTCGCCCTGGCGGAGGCGGGAAGGCACCAACATGTCCCGGGCACCTTCCGGTGTGGAGTTGATCAATGTCGGGGTCTCCACCTCGAGGAACTCCATTCCATCCAAAGTCCTCCGGATCGCCGCCGTCGCCCTGGACCGGGCCCGCAGGTTGGCGGCCATGCGGGGCCGGCGCAGGTCGAGGTAGCGATGCTCCAGACGCACCCGCTCGTCGATCTCGACCCGGTCGTCGATCATGAAGGGCAGGGTCTTCGCCGGGGCGAGGACCGTGACTTCGCCGGCACCGATCTCTATCTCCCCGGTGGCCAGGTCGGTATTCTCTGTCCCCTCCGGGCGTCGTCTCACCACGCCGGCCACCTGGACGCAGTACTCCATCTTCAGCTCGGCGACCTCCGGATGCTCCGAAGGGTCGGCGACCACCTGGACCAAACCGGTGGCGTCGCGCACGTCGAAGAAGGCGATTCCACCGTGGTCGCGGCGACGTTGCACCCAACCGGCCACGGTCACTTCGGAGTCGATGTGCTCCGCACCCAGGCTGCCCGCCCCGTGGCTCCGCATCATTTCTCGAACCACCCGGGCACCTCATCCAGCGCCAGCTCGACTCGTTCCTCGTCGGTCTGCACGTCGACCGGTCTGTCCTCCCCCCTCCACACCAGGACCACGGGAGCTCCGAGCCGGGAGGCAGCGCGGAATTGGGCTTTCACAGACCTCCCCTCGACGTCGAAGTCGATACGGAGGCCGGCGGCCCTGAGTCGGGAGGCCGCGGCCAACGCATCCTCGGGCCCCGTCTCGGAGACGAGATACGCGTCGAGATAGCCCCGCACCGTGTCGCCTAGGGCGAGGACGATTCGGTCGATCCCGAGGGCGAATCCGACACCCGGGACGTCCCGGCCTCCCAGGGCCTCGGCGAGACCGTCGTACCGCCCTCCGCCCCCGACAGCGTTCTGCGCAGCGTCGAGGCCGGTGGCGATGTACTCGAACGCAGTGCGGGTGTAGTAGTCGAGACCCCGAACCAGTGTCGGGTCCTCGGTGTAGGGGATCCCAAGCGAGTCGAGCCCTGACTTGACCGTCTTGTAATGAGCGGCGCAGGCCTCGCAGAGATGATCGAGCGTCCTCGGGGCGTCCTTCAGCTCGTCCTGGTCGACCTTGGAGTCGAGGACCCGGAGCGGGTTGCGGTCGATCAGCGACACCGAGTCGGAGCTGAGCCTGCCCTCTTTGCCGCGGAGATATGCACGCAGTTTCTCGACGTAGGCAGGTCGGCACACCGGGTCGCCGATGGAGTTGATCAACAACTCCAGGCGTTCCAGACCGACCGAGGTGATGAATCGATATCCGAGCTCGATGACTTCGACATCGGCGATGGGCTCCGACGTCCCGATGTACTCCACCCCCACCTGCCAGAACTGTCGCCGCCGGCCCGCCTGAGGTCGCTCGTAGCGGAAGAAGGGGCCGGAGTAGGCGCCCTTCCACACGCCCTGGCGGCCCGAGTCGAGGTAGGCGCGCACAACGCCGGCGGTGCCCTCGGGGCGCAGTGTCACCGAGCGCCCACCCCGGTCGCTGAAGGTGTACATCTGCTTGGTGACCACCTCGGAGGTGTCTCCCACCCCTCTTTCGAAGAGGTCGGTCGACTCGAAGATCGGTGTGCTCACCAGGGGGTACCCGTACCGTTCCGACCAGTCCTCCCAGGCGCGCAGCACCTCACGCCACGTCTGTGAGACAGGCGCGATCACGTCGTCGGTGCCTTTGGGTGGCCGAAAGCTCATGGGTTGGCAGGCAGGTTACCGGCGGAGCAGATGATCACCTGCCTCGGGTGCAAGCGTGTGCAGATGCCGGGATATAGCAGCGTCATTTGCACACGCGTCAGTTCCATTCACCCCGAAAAGGGTTGGTCTTTCGTTCCCGGCCGATGGTGGTCTCGGGACCGTGGCCGGGAAGCACGGCTATCTCATCTTCCAGGGTCATGACCCGGTCCCGCATCGATTCAACCAATTGCTCATGGGAACCACCGGGCAGGTCGGTGCGTCCGATCGAGCCGGCGAAGAGTTGGTCACCGCTGAACAGGACGCCCTCCTCCTCCCAAAAGAAGCAGCAATGACCCGGGGTGTGGCCCGGGGTGTGCCGCACCTCGAGTTCGATCCCGGCGACCACGAGCACCTGGCCGTCTTCGAGATGCTCGAACATCTCTGGTAGCTCGTACGAGCCGGGCGGGACCATGCCCCACATCGAGCGAAGCTGCTCCATCGGAGCGAGCGTGAGGAAGTCGTCGTCGGGGTGCACATAGGTGACCGCGTTCGACTTGGCAGCGAGGGCACCCGCCCCTCCGGTGTGGTCGATGTGCCCATGAGTGAGGAGGATGCCGACCACGGCCAGTCCGCGGTCTGCGATGTGAGCGCCGATGCGGTCGGGGTCCGGTGGGGCGTCGACGAGGATCGCCTCCCCGGAGTCGGAGGACACCAGGTAGGCGTTGGTCTCGGCGAGCCAGGCCGGGATCCGCTCGATTCGCGGCATCAGGGCGAGGGGTCGTTGGCCAGCCGGAATGCGGTGTACACCCCGTCGACACCCCTGATGTCGGTGAGGAGGCGGGGTAGCTGCGAAGGGTCGGAGAGCTCTGCCTCGTACTTCAGCACCGCCACGCGATCCTCGCCGGTGTTGGTCGACGAGGCGGTGATGTTCGCCCCGGTGTCGGAGATCACCGAGGTCACGTCGCGCAAGAGACGGGCCCTGTCGAGAGCCTCCACCTGGATCCAGACGATGAAGGCACCGGCGACGTCGCTGGGCCAGCTCACCTCGACGGAACGCTCGCGCCGATCGGCCAGGGAGGAGACGTTGGTGCAATCGGAACGATGCACCGAGACCCCGCGGCCCACCGTCACATAGCCGACGATCGGGTCACCTGGAACCGGGGAACAACATTGGGCCAGGCTCACCAGCATGTCGTCGTGACCCTCCACGACGACATGGGCCGAGCTCGAGGGGCGGCGGCGACGAGTGGGCTGGAAGAGGTCGTCCTCGCCTTCCGGGGCCACCCTCCGGTGGAGACGCACCGCCAGGGAGTCGAGCGAGACATTCCCCTCGGCCAGGGCGACCTGCAACGACTGGGCGTCCTTCTGACCCAACTCCTCTGCTATGGCGGCGAGATGCTTGGCCTGTTCCGCGCTGCTCAGGTCGGGGGCCTCCCGCTTGAACAGGGCCTGGATCTGCTCCTTGCCCTCGACCAATGCCGTGTCGCGGCGCTCCCGCTGGAACCACTGCTTGATCTTGGTGCGGGCCTTGCCGGTACGGACGTACTTCTGCCAATCCCGTGACGGCCCGGCATCCCCGGCGTTCGACGTGATCACCTCGACGATGTCCCCTGAGTCGAGCTTGGTGGAAAGAGGGACGAGCCGTCCGTTGACCTTGGCGCCCACACAGCGATGCCCGACCTCGGTGTGCACCGCATAGGCGAAGTCGACCGGAGTGGCCCCCTTCGGCAACTCCTTGACATCCCCGCCCGGGGTGAGCACGAAGACCTCGTCCTGGTAGAGGTCGAGCTTGAGGTTGTCGAGGAACTCCTCGGGGTCGTCGAGCAGAGACTCGAAGTCCATCAGCGCCGCTGCCGAGAGGTCGCCTTCCTTGTACCGCCAATGTGCCGCGATCCCAGACTCGGCGCGGCGGTGCATCTCCTCGGTGCGGATCTGCACCTCGAGGGGCTTGCCGTCCGGCCCGATCACCGTGGTGTGCAGGGACTGGTAGAGGTTGATCTTGGGCATCGCCACGTAGTCCTTGAACCGGCCGGTGACCGGTACCCAATGACTGTGGACCAGGCCAAGGGCGGCATAGCAGTCCCTGGTGCTGGCGGTGATGATGCGGATGCCGATCAGGTCGTGGATGTCCTCGAAGGGCCGGTTCTGCTCCAGCATCTTGCGATAGATGGAGAACTGGTGCTTGGGGCGACCTGTCACCTCGGCCTCGATACCGGCGTCGGAGAGCATTCCCCCGATCTCGGCCACCATCTTCTCGATGAAAGCCTCACGCTCCGGAGCGGCCTCAGCCAGCTTGGCGATGATCTCGGCGTTGGGCCCCGGATAGAGGATTGCGAAGCACCGATCCTCGAACTCGTGCTTGATCTCCTGGACCCCGAGCCGATGGGCGAGCGGGGCGTACACGTCCAATGTCTCCCGCGCCACCCGGATCTGCTTCTCCTCGCGCAGGGCGTAGACGGTGCGCATGTTGTGGAGACGGTCGAACAGCTTGATGATGAGGACACGGACGTCTCTGGCCATGGCGACCACCATCTTCCGGATGCTCGCCGCCTGTGCCTGCTCCCGGTTGGAGTATCGGACCCGGTCGAGCTTGGTCACCCCGTCGATGAGCTCGGCGATCTGGTGCCCGAACTGTCGCTCGACCTCGGTGAGTGTCAACGGAGTGTCCTCAACGGTGTCATGGAGCAAGGCCGCGGCGACGGTGTCCGCGTCCAACCCGTATTGGGCAAGCATGTAGGCCACCGTGGTGGGGTGGGTGATATACGGATCCCCGGTCTTGCGAACCTGGCCCTCATGCGCCCTGGCCGCCACCTCGTGGGCGCGTCTCAGCATGTCGAAGTCGCCTTCGGGATAGTGGGCCTCGAAGGCGAGGATGACGTCGTCGAGCGTCGCCGACGTCACCTGTTCAGTCGTACCTGAGGAGGGCATGTAAAGGGACACTGTCGATCTTGTCTGCGCCGCTCAGGAAAGCGAGCTCGATGAACACCGAGAACGCAACCACCTCGGCCCCGACCCGGCGCAGCAACTCGATGGCTGCGGCGGCGGTGCCTCCGGTGGCGATCACGTCATCGACGAGGAGCACCCTCTCCCCCTCGAACACCGCATCGGTGTGGACCTCGAGGGCGTCGAGGCCGTACTCGAGCTCATATTCGGCCCGGATGGTCTCGTAGGGAAGCTTGCCCGGTTTGCGCAATGGGATGAACCCGGCCCCGATCCGGTCGGCGACCGGCGTGGCCAGGGTGAACCCCCGAGCCTCGATCCCGGCGACCTTGGTGATCCCCTGGTCCTTGAATGGGCCCGACAGAGCGCCGATCAGCTCACTGAAGGCGCCGGCGTCGGCGAGGACCGGCGTGATGTCTTTGAACACCACCCCTTCCTCGGGAAAGTCAGGGATGTCCCGGATCAATGATTCGAGGTTGCTCACCTGGAGAAGTCTACGGCCGGGAGCGACGATCCCCGGCGTGCGCCGCCCGAGCGTGGGCGATCAGGTCTGGTCGCCCACCCTGGTACCGACGGCTCTCTTCGAGACACGGATCTGGCCGTCCTCGACCTTGAGGACCACGCTGTCCTCGTCCAGGGAGACCACGACACCGTGGATCCCGCCGATGGTCCTCACCTCATCTCCGACGTCGAGCGATTCAGCCATCTGTCGCTGCTGTTGGCTGCGCTTTCGCTGGGGACGGATGATCAGGAAATAGAAGACACCGACCAGCAGGGCGAGGAACACGATGTTGAACCAGCCGCCGGTTCCTGGCGTCTCTTGGGCCAGCACCACAGAAATCACAGTTCCTCCGAGGACGGGGTCGATCCGTGCGAGACTAGGCGGTCGGAGAGGTCGAGTGCGAACCGTGGGCCCGGGTAGATCTGGCGGCCGCGACGTAGTCGTCGAGGGCCCCTCGCTCGATGGCGTCGGAAGCACCCTGGACCAGGTCGAGGACATAGGTGAGGTTGTGGATGGTGAGCAACCGATGGGCGCTGAGCTCGCTCATTCGGACCAGATGCCGCAGGTATGCCTTGCTGTAGCGGGAGCAGGTGAGACATCTGCAGCCGGCGTCGATCGGGGTCTCATCGGAGGCAAACTCGACCCGGTTGACGTTGAAGTCGCCCCGGCTGCTCAAAGCGCGGCCATGGCGGGCGAGGCGGGTCGGGATGACACAGTCGAACATGTCCGCTCCTCTGGCGATTGCGTCGAGGAGCCCGTCGGTGTCGCCGAGACCCATCACATACCTGGGTTTGTCTTCGGGGAGCTCGCCGATCGCGGCTTCCATCGCCGCGTTCCGCTCTTCGACCGGCTCGCCTACCGACAGCCCACCGATGGCAATGCCGTCGAAGCCGAGGGCGGAGGTCTCCCGTGCGCTTTCGGCGCGCAGATCGAGGTCGACCCCACCCTGGACGATGCCGAACAGGGACTGGTCGGGCCGGGAGTGGGCCGCCAGGCAGCGCTCGGCCCAACGCAGCGTTCGTCGCATCTCGGTCTGCACCAGGTCGCGCGGGGCGGGAAGCCCGACGCAGACGTCGAGGGCCATTGCGATGTCGGGGCCCAGACGCTCCTGGATCGCCGTCGCGCCCTCAGGGCTCAGCTCGACACGGGCACCGTCGTAAACCGATCTGAAGACGGCGCCCTCGTCGCTGATCTCGGGGTCGAGCGAGAAGATCTGAAAGCCTCCCGAGTCGGTCAGCAACGGCCCGCCCCAGCCCATGAAGTCATGAAGGCCTCCCATTCCGGCGATGAGGTCGGCGCCCGGGCGCAACATCAGGTGATAGGTGTTGGCCAGGATGATCTCTGCCCCCACGGAGAGGAGGTCGTCGGTGTCCACCGCCTTGACCGCGGCACGTGTCCCCACCGGCATGAACGCCGGGGTCCGCACCTCACCGTGCGGGGTGCTGAGCACACCGGCCCGGGCGGCGCCATCCGTGCCGAGTGGTTTCCAGGTGACAGCCGGCATCCCAGGGAGGCTAGGTCCGGTCCCGCACCGCGAGCATCGCGTCGCCGAACGATAGAAATCGGTAGCCGCGGTGGAGCGCGGTCTCGTAGGCTTCGCGCCAGCGTTCCCCCATGAACGCCGCCAGCAGGACCAGCAGGGTGGATCCGGGCAGGTGGAAGTTGGTGACCAGGATGTCGACCACGCTGATCACACTGCCCGGACGCAGGAAGAGATCGGTGGAGCCCTCCCCCGCCGTCACCCCTCCTTTGCCGTCTGCTCTCGACTCGAGAGTGCGGACCACGGTGGTTCCGATGGCCACCAACCTTCCGCCCTTCAGACGGGTCTCGTCGACTGCCGCGGCGGTCTCGCCCGATACCGCGCACCACTCCGAGTGCATCTGGTGATCCTCGACATCGTCGGTGCTCATCGGTCGGAAGGTATCGAGGGAGACGTGGAGGTCGACACTGGCCAGCCGAACGCCTCGGGCGCGGAGGCGGGCAACCACCTCGTCGCTGAAGTGGAGCCCCGCGGTCGGCGCCGCGGCCGATCCCGGGTCGCGAGCGAAAATGGTCTGGTACCGCTCGGGATCGTCGAGACGTCCTCTGAAGTAGGGCGGCAGCGGGACCTCGCCATGGGCAGCGATCGCGTCCTCGGCGTCCTCGACCGTCAGCTCGACCTGCACCATGCCCCGGTCGGGATCGCTGAGGACTGTTGCCGAGAAACCCCCGAGGTCGATCTCGACGCCCCTGCGCAGCCGCCGCGACGGCTTGGCCAGGGCCTCCCAGGTCCCATCTGTATGACGCTCGAGCAGTAGGAGCTCGACCTCGCCACCCGTCTCCCGTCGCCTGCCGCGTAGCCGGGCGGCCCTGACCCGGGTGTCGTTCACGACCACCAGGTCGTCGGCTGAGAGGAGGTCGGCCAGGTCGAGGAACCGGTGGTCGCTCATATCCCGGGTGTCGAGTAACCGAGCGTCGTGACGGGGCTCGATGGGGCTCTGGGCGATAGCGCCTTCCGGCAGGGCGTACTGGAAGTCGGAGACCCTCAGAGCAGTGTTCCCTGAGGGTCGGTGGGCGGCTCCATCCCCATGTGGAGATAGGCGTTGGTTGTCGCCACCCTCCCCCTCGGGGTCCTCTTGATCAAGCCGGATTGCAGCAGGAACGGCTCGTAAGCGTCCTCCACCGTCTCCGGCTCCTCGCCCACGGCGATCGCCAAAGTGGAGAGACCGACCGGTCCGCCCGCGAACTTGGTGACGATCGCCTCGAGGATGGCCCGGTCGACCTTGTCCAGGCCGAGATCGTCCACCTCGTAGATGTTCAGCGCCTCGGACGCCACCTCGATGGTTATTACTCCTTCGGCCCGGGCCACCGCGTAGTCCCTCACCCTGGCGAGGAGCCGGTTGGCGATGCGAGGGGTTTGACGGCTGCGTTGGGAGATGAGCTCTGCCGCGTCGCCGGCGATGTCGACGTCGATGATGCCCGCGGAGCGTCGGATGATGCGGGCCAGGTCCTCGGGCGCGTAGTAGTCGAGACGCTCCTCGATCCCGAAACGATCACGGAGCGGGGCAGTCACTTTCCCCTTGCGCGTCGTGGCGCCGACGAGGGTGAACCGGGGTAGATCGATCCGGATCGACTGGGCAGTGGGGCCCTTGCCCAGCACCACGTCGAGTGCGTAGTCCTCCATCGCCGGGTAGAGCACTTCCTCGACTGCTCGGGGAAGGCGGTGGATCTCGTCGATGAAAAAGACGTCGTGGTCGTTGAGATTGGAGAGGATGGCAGCCAGGTCGCCGGGCCGCTCCAGGGCGGGGCCTGATGTGACCCGGAAACTGACGCCCTTCTCGGCGGCAATGATCCCCGCCAGCGTGGTCTTCCCGAGGCCGGGCGGCCCGGAGAAGAGTACGTGGTCGAGTGGCCGACTCTCCTGGATCGAGGCGTCGAGGGAGATCTGGAGACGCTCCTTCACCTGCTCCTGACCGACGAACTCCTTGAGAGTGCGGGGACGAAGTGTGGTCTCCTCGGCGTCCTCGACGGTTGGGCTGAGCAGGCTCTCCTCACGGCTCATCTCTTCCCCAGCCTCTGCAGGGCCATCTTCACCTGGGACTCGATCGGCTCATCAGGGTCGAGGTCTCCGATCACGGCATTGATCTCGCCGGTCGAGTATCCGAGACCTTCCAGTGCCTGGCGGACCCCGCCCAGAGAATGAGCCCCCACCACCTCGGTCTCTCTGCCGGCCAACTTCGGCCCCAGCTCGAGGACGATCTTCTGCGCTCCCCGCTTGCCCACCCCGGGGGCGATGGTGAGAGCCTCGGGGTCCTCACCGGTGATCGCACGGATTATCTCGTCGCTGGTCATCGAGGCGAGCAACGCCAGGGCCACCCTGGGTCCGACTCCGCTTGCGCCGAGAAGGATTCTGAAGAGCTCACGGTCGGGCTCGTTGGCGAACCCGTAGAGACTCAGCTCCTCCTCGCGGACGTGGGTGTGGGTGTGGATGACGATCTCCTCACCGATGCCGGGCAATGTGGCCAGGTCTCTCGTGGTCATCGCCACCTCGTAGCCGACCCCACCCACGTCGATGACGATCCCGCTCTCGCGGCTGGAGACCAGGACCCCGCGCAGCCGGCCGATCATCGTGCTGCCTCCAAGGGTGCGGCTCGGAGATGGCAGAGGGCGAGGGCGAGCGCATCGGCGGCATCGGCAGGTTTGGGAGGGTCGGCGAGACGAAGCAATCGGGCGACCATTTGTTGCACCTGCCCCTTGTTAGCCGAACCGTCTCCGGTGACGGCTGCTTTCACCGCGGTGGGCACGTACTCGTATACGGGGACGCCCGCTTGGGCGGCGGCGAGAATGGCCACACCTGAAGCCCGGCCCACCGACATGGCGGTCTGCAGATTGCGGTTGGTGAACACCGTCTCGAGGGAGACGGCGTCGGGCTTCGTTTCGGCGATGACCTGGCTGAGCCCGATGTGGAGCTCGACGAGACGTTGCGGGGCGCTGGCTGCGACAGCGGTGCGGATCACCCCGGCGCGCAATGCCGTAGGCGGATGTGATCCCTGGACGAGGCCATATCCGGTCACGGAGAGGCCGGGGTCGATGCCCAGAACGAACATATGTTCTAGACGATAATCGGATCGGTTAATGGTTGCGGGTTTCTCGGTTCCGAAGATGGCGACGGCGGGGGCGGCTGCCCCTATGTTCGGGCGAGTTGTTTCAATCGTGGGTGGAGTG